>JAHJQQ010000012.1 GCA_018819175.1 Gammaproteobacteria bacterium | reverse complement strand
GATTACATGGTATTCATGGTTACCCTCTCCCCTCGCGGGAGAGGGCCAGGGTGAGGGGGTGCCTGACAGGGAATCACCCTCTCCCTAGCCCTCCCCCGTCAAGGGGGAGGGAACAGGTCTTTATATATCAGCGCATTTTCTTTTCGCGTACCTGCGTGTTCTATTTGCTTGATGCGTCACGGCGGCGCATCCATCACCTGATGAATGCGATGCACCAAGGCCGTGATCAGCGCCATGCGTACGAATATGGCGCCGCGCGCCTGCGCGAAATACCAATTGTGATCGGTGGCATCGAGATCGGTTGAAAGCTCTTCGCCGCGCGCCAGCGGGTGCAGAATAATGGCGCCCGGTTTGAGCGGCGATGCTGTCGATAAACGCAGCTCCTCGCCAATGCGTTCGAAACTGTCACCCACCCAGGCGATAGAGTTGATATAGACCACATCCAGTTGCGGCAACTCGGCGTTGAGCCGGTGAGCAACCCGGATATTCAATCCCGCTGCTGCGAGTTCTTCACGTTGATCTGGATCGAAGGGTTCATTTTCCGTATCGCAGATAATGACCACCTCTTCAAAGCCCGGCGCGAACAGTGCTACGAACAGCAGCAGACTGCGTACGGTACGCATGCGCGACGGCATGCCAATGATGCCCAACTTGATGCGTTTGTCGGCGGGAACATTCTTGTTCATCAACTCGGGGCGCCATTTGAACAGGGCGTACATATCGGCCAGGGCCTGGGTCGGATGTTCATCAATGCCGTTACCGGCGTTGATAATGGGAATGCGCAGGGAATCCAGCATTTCATAGACAGCGCTCTCGCGGGTGTCGCGCAACACCACCAGATCGCCGTAGTTATTGAACATCTCGGCGACATCGGCCAGCGACTCGCCCTTGGCAATACCGGTCGTCGCCGCATCGGTGATGGACATGATGTCTCCACCCAGACGATGCCAGGCGCTCTCGAACGACAGCCGCGTCCGCGTGCTGGGTTCATAGAAGGCGCTGATCAATATCTTCCCGGCCAGCGGCGCCTGATGGATGGAAGGTGTCGTTTCGTACCAGGCGGCCATGCGGCAAAGTTGCGCGACCATGTCCTGATTGAATTGCCGCACAGACACAATCGGTCGGTTGGCAAGATCCATCAGCGGCCGCGGATCTTCCGGGATGTGTTCCAGCAATGCCTGCGGACGTTCCAGCCCGACCGACCAGCTACGCGGTTGCATGGGCTCACGCAACGCGGGGTGCAATGTCTTCACCATAATCTCCCGTTATGCCAGTCACGCAACCACAACACTAATAAAATGATTGGCGTCACCACTGTCACCGCCAATGCGATACTCACCATGCCGGTCAGAAACCCTACCGAGATATTCATGATTTGATCCTCGCTTCATTCAATTTTTGCCAGTCGAACGCGTGGGGTGCCAGCCAGGTGGATAACAGCAGGATGCACATGGACACGAAGGCCGACACCAATGCAGCAACATAGAAACCGATGAGAAAATAGGCCGCCAACCCGCAGGCAGTTCCGAGCAGCATCGCGGCCGAGGCACCGGTCGGATTGGTACGCCGCCAGTACAGACCCGCGGCAATCGGCCAGATGGTGCTGGCAACGAATGCACCGGTGAAATGCAGCAGTGCGGCAAGGCTGGTCAAGCGCGGCAGGCATAGTAGCCAAGCGAGAATACCGAGACCGAGGATCACCCAGCGCGCGGCACGACGCAGTTCTTCGCGGCTGGCCTGCGGACGCAAATGACCGCGATAGATATCCTGCAGCACCAGATCACCGGTCGCGGCCAGCAGGGAATCCAGACTCGATGCGAGTGCCGAGAACACCACAATGAACACCAATATCGCGCCACCGACACCGAGCAGATTGGCTGCCACCAAGGGACCAACCATATCCGCCGCCGGCACATTCAAATCCAATGCCGGCGCCGCCAGCGCAATAAATCCCGCCACGACGGGAATCGGCATCCAGAAAATGCCGGCGGTGATATAGGCCTTGAAGCCTACGCCTTCATCGAAGGCGAAGGCACGACTCCACCACACATTGGAATGGAAAATCTCACCGACACCGAACAACAGATTATTGAACAGGAACATCAGCGCCGCCGGCATAAGCAAGTTGAAAAGTTCCGGGCGTTGTTCCGAAACACTTTCATGCATGGCCTCGAAGCCCACCGTGTCAATCGCCAGCCAGGCCAATATCAGTATCCCGAACAGGATAAGCAGGGTCTGAATGAAATCGGTCCCGATCACGGCGCGCAACCCGCCGAGCAATGTGTAGAGTACGCAGATGGTCAAAATCACCGTCATGCCCACGCGGTATTCAATACCCGTCAGCGCATTGATAAGAATACCGCCGGCCATGCCCAGACTGATCAGCCAGCCAATACCATAGAACAGTGAAATACCGAGGAAGATACGCCAGGCGGTGTTGCCATAACGCAGGCGGACAAAATCGCCGCAGGTAAAACCCGCAGGCATAAGCAAACGGATACGTCGCGCCAGTGGCGCGAATAGAATGAGTCCCACAGAACCCAGCGAATAACCGAGCATGCCCCAGATGCCCATCTGATAGGCAAGTTGCGGCGCGGCCATGGTGGTGTTGCTGGTCACCCAGGTAGCCATCGCGGTCGCCGTGCCCAATGCCAGACCGACACGACGGCCGGCCAGCATAAAATCATCCAGCGCCGCGGCACGCCGTCCCCAGAACCAGCCCAGCCAGATCCACAGCAGACTGAATGCCGCGAGTATCGTCCAGCCGATGGTGGGATCGAGTATGGCGCTTTGCATACTGTTCACACGGCAACCAGTCGATTGACCTCACGGACCGCCTGCTCCGTGGTCAATACCCGCGCATAGCGGTCTTTCATGGTGGTGATGGTGGCGTTCTGCAGTTCCGGCGTGACCGTGGCACAGCCGTCCTCAATCAACGTGACAAAGAAACCCAGATCACAGGCATCACGGATGGCGGTCGAGACACACTCATTACTGTAGACACCCACCACGAACAGACCCGTGATACCCATATTGTGTAACACATACTCGAGATTGGTCGCGTTGAACACACCGCTGGCGGTCTTATTGATAACAATCTCATCACCGACCGGCGCGATCTCCGGTATGAATTCCGCATCCTTGCTACCTGGCGCGGCATGCAGGCCAAGTCGCTTATGCCCGGGACCGCGATCACGCCCATCCTGGGTCAGCGATTGAATACGGGTGTGAATCACTTCGAGACCCTTGGCGCGAAAGGTGTCCTGTAATTTACGCACATTGGGCAGCACCTGGGTTTCCAGTCGTTCGAAGTAATACTCTGTGGCCTCGGGTGGCACGCCGGATTTTTCGGCATCGGCAAACAGTCCACAGCCGCGCGCGGCATCCAGAAACTGAAGATCGATACAGAGTAACGCCGTGTGATGTTCCTCGATGGAGGATTTTAGCTCGGGCGCTTCGACAATCGATTCGCGATAACTGTTTTTAAGCGGATCGACATCGGTGTAGTCGTCATGTCCGGTCGGCCCAATCGGTAATGTGTCATTCTGTTTCATGATTGAACTCCAACACTTTTCAGCGGGCTAATGAATAGAGTGTATTGAGCGCCACGTTAGCACCGATCTCGATGTCTTCCCAGGCCGTCCATTCCGCCGGCGAATGACTGCGGCCTTCCTTGCTCGGTACGAAGATCATGCTGGCGCGGGTCAGCTTTGCGATCATCTGCGTGTCATGCGCCGCGCCGCTGGGCATTTGCATATGCGACACACCCAGTTCATCCGCCGCCGCGGTAATGGCTTCCATGACAAGCGGATCACAACTGACTGGCGCCAGTTCGCTCAGCACTTCGAATTCGAACATCAGATCGCGGCGCCGGGCGATCGCCGATAAGGCGCACCGAAACGCCTCGGCAAGACGACTCAAAATGGCCGGATCGGTATCGCGCACTTCCAAAGAGAATTCCGCTTTACCCGGCACCACATTGGCCGCACCGGGAAACAGCTCAACACGGCCAATGGTGGCGACACTGCGCGCACCGCCGTGCTCTTCCAGAATGCGCGGAATCTCGCCTGACAATTCCGCCAGACCTTGAAAGGCATCGCGGCGCATAGTCATCGGTGTGGTACCGGCATGATTCGCCAAACCGATCAGGCGCACATTCCATTTGAACAATCCGACGATGCCTTCCACCACACCAATCTTGACACCCTGGCGATCCAACACCGGGCCTTGCTCGATATGCAACTCCACAAAGGCGTGGATAGATCCAGGACTGCGTTGCGCGCGCAGCGCATCCATGGCATTCAGGCCTTGCGCGGCCATGGCATCGGTCAGCGAGACGCCTTTGAGATCGCGCACCGCAAGAATGCGCTCCGGTGTCAGCGTGCCGCAGATGGCCTGTGAGCCCAGCATGCCGCCGAACCGTCCTTCTTCATCTGTGAAGGCCACCGCTTCCAATGGATATTGCAGTGCAACGCCACTTTCTTTCAGGCAGCGCAGGCATTCCAAACCCACCAGCACGCCCAGCGCGCCATCGAGGTGCCCCGCACCGGGCACGGTATCCAGATGCGATCCAGTCATGACACTCGGACGTTTACCGTCCCAGCCCAGACGCGCATGCATATTGGCTGCACCATCGACATACAGATCCAGGCCCGCTGCTTCAATGCGCTCAGCAAACCAACGGCGTGCCTGCATATCCGCCTCGGTAAAAGACATGCGATACAGACCGTGGTCTTCTTGACGACCGATCTTGGCGAGCGTCTCGATATCCGCCTGCAAGCGTTCAAAGTTAACCCGCAATCCCACGCTCATTTATTTTTATTCTCCGTAGCACCGCGCAGTACCAGCGCCAATGTCGCCGTGAAGACAGCGGCGCCCAGGATAAAGAACAACCAAGCGCGCGTGAGTGAGTGGTGTTGCACCTGCACCTTGGTAACCGCACTCCAGGCAGAAGGTTGATCAGTTGTCCGATCAGGTGTTTGGCCAGATTTTTGGCCAGATATCTGATCAGATATCTGGGAACGTATTCGAAAATAATAATCACCGTTCGCGAGACCGCTAAAGGTCGTCGCGCGATCCGGGCCGGTATAAACAGTTTTGTGATTTGAGAAATCCGCTACGGACGATTGCTGCAGTTCAAATTCAACCGACGATGGCGAATCAGGCACCGTCCATGACAGGCGGAAGTATCCCGCACTCGCAATCTCAGTGTCCGTAATCAGCGTAGGCGAAGCGAGTGCGTGCGCTTCCCCGACGGCAACGAGCCCGGAAAAGACAAGAAGACTTAGCGCCAGTAACCGTTCAAACAACCACGGCACCAGCGACGCCCCAGTTCCGCACACTGCGGATGGCAGGTTTTATAGATATAGTCATGATTGAAGCAGGCTGGCGATAAATTCCGCCGTCAGCCTGGAAAATGCAGCGCGTATTATTGCACAAATCGATACTTGCCTGAAGTATCGGCATATTTCCCGTGGGAAAAGCCTAGAAACCGCGCAATAGCACTATTTCAATGAAAACGGAGTATCCTGACAGGGCAGTCAGTTATGCAATATTAATCAACATCCGAATAACCAATACAACGCAGGTCATAGCAATTCAACCAAGGAGTCATGGCCATGTCTCTGAACAAGACTGATGTGACGATGGATCTCGAATACAGCCTGGATCGTATCGAAAAAATACCTCCGCTTGCTGGCATGTCCGGCGACAATTGGTACCGCTATATTGTTAAACGCAAAAATGGCGAGATTGTGGGCAACCGATGCGGCTCATATCAGCAAGTCAGCGATTATGCGCAAACCTTTACCGACAGGCTCAACGAGCGGTCCAGCGCATCGGCCAGCGCGCCCTGGTCACGCCATAATAGATACTGAGGGACTCCTGATGAGTGAGCGTTTCTCGACGGACCTGTCGGACGCGTGCTATGCATGTCAAACGTAGGTCGGATTCAGGCCGAAGGCCGCATCTGACATCACCCCAAAACCGAATCAACATCCCTTAAGGAACCTCTGATTAATCCGTCATTGCGAGGAGCGGAGCGACGCGGCAATCTTCTAAACAGCACCTGCACCTTTGGAAGATTGCCACGCTACGCTCGCAATGACGGCTCCATTGAATAAATAAGGAATACCTTAAGATTTATTCAGGTCATATTTTTGCCGACTCGGTATCACACCGCGCACGCCGCCCTTCGGATTTTCCACATCGCCCGCATAACGCGGTATCAAATGCATATGCAGATGCATAACGCTCTGCCCGGCAATTGGACCGACGTTCACGCCAATGTTATAACCGCCGGGTTGAAATTTCTCATCCACTATCGCCCGCGCCTCATCAATGAGTGACAGAATCGCGATCTTCTCTTCCGCGGTCGCATCGAAAAAACTCGCGAAATGCCGGAACGGAATAATCAGACAATGCCCAGGATTGACCGGATAATCATCGAAGCGCACAAAGGCATGCTCGTTGCGCAGTACGGCTTTTGAGGTATCGCAAAATAAACACTCAGTATCGGTTGCTGTCATTTCGAAATAATTTCCATGTTGTCGATTTCACTGAACGAGAATATACCGCAGTTGCATGTCCTTATGAGCCCATACGATCAGCATGCGACACTCAATATCGACATTAGGTCTACATGAAAAAACCCGCACAAGGCGAGTTCTCTTAACATACTACTTATATGGTGCCGTTGAGAGGAGTCGAACCTCCGACCTACTGATTACGAATCAGTTGCTCTACCAACTGAGCTACAACGGCTTGACAGGGGCGCGAGTATAAAAGAAAGGCTCTGGCAGCGACAACCGAAAACCCGATGATTGGGTAATCAGGCTGGGGACTGGTTGCGGATACGGATAATGACGTCGACGCCGTCGGCCACGGTGCCTTCCGGGGGGGGCGGGAGGTTCATGAGCGCAAGCTGGTCGGCGTCTATATCCATCAGCTCGCCGGTGTCGATGTTGTAGAAATGGTGATGCTCGCAGGTATTCGGATCATAGAACACCCGGCTGGGGTCGACGATGACTTCGCGGATGAGGCCTTTGGCGGCGAACAGGCCCAGGGTGTTGTAGACCGTGGCCTTGGACACCCGAGCCGACTCCTGATTCACCTGCTTGAGAACCTCATCGGCCGACAGGTGCTGATCGCGGGCGAACAGGGCCTGGGCAATTTCCAGCCGCTGCAGGGTTGGCTGGATATCATGCCCGGCCAGCAGGTCAATCACCTGTTGCTGGCTAAGCGGCTGTCTTTCCGGTCGTTTTTGCATGCGCCAAGTATACGACCGATGTTTAGACAAAGTCTATCCTGGCCTAAGCACTGATTCTGTCGGGCAAAAATGCTGCGGGATCGATATCGGGACGGCGTTCCAGCAACAGATCCGCCAGCAATCTCGCCGAGGCCGGGCCGAGGACGACACCGTTCCGGTAGTGACCGGCATTTATATATAGGTTGGTCAGTTCCGGGTGGCGGGCAATGCAGGGGACCCCGGTCGGCGACCCGGGCCGCAGGCCTGCCCAGTGATGTTCCAGCTCGCAGTCGCCTAATGTCGGGATCAAGCGGAGCGCCGCCGCGCGCAGATCCGTCGCGGCGCTCTCGGTGGTGGATTTATCAAAGCCGACGCGTTCCATCGTACTGCCGACCAGGATGCGTCCATCGCGACGCGGTATGACATAGCGCCCCTGATCGAGAACAATGTGTCGTACTTGCCCCGGCGCGCCGCGAAATAGGATCATCTGCCCGCGCACAGGCTCGACCGGCAGCTCGATACCGGTTGTCCGTAACAGGTCACCACTCCAGGCACCACCGGCGACGATAACTTGTTCCGCAGCCAGAAAGCCTGCGTCTGTTTCCACACCCGTGACGCGGCCGGCGGTTTGGCGAAAACCGGTCACGGTGCGTTGTTCGATAAAGCGCACACCGCTGCGCTCCAGCGCCGCACGTAATGATTTGGCCAGGCGCGGGTTACGCACCTGCCCTACTTCCGGCAGCCAGCAACTCTGTGGACTGCTCACACCGAGTGCGGGCTCAAGCTCGGCAAGTTGTTGCGCATCGATCTGTTGAAGCGTGGCACCAAAGCGCTGTGCCCATGCATTTACCGGTGCCTGATCACCCGCATCGAGAATCAGCAAGCCGGAACGTTCGTGTTCCGGGTCGAGTCCGCTTTGCTCGTGCAACTCCGCGAGCAGCTGCGGGTAACGCTGTTGACTCCAGCGCGCCAGTTGATTCACGGCATCGGGATAACGCCAGGGATACAGGGGCGAGAGGATACCGCCACCGGCCCAGGTAGCTTCGCGGCCACTGCTGCCGCGTTCGATCAATGTCACTTGCACGCCCGCGGTCTGCAGCTCGCGCGCCGTCAACATGCCGATCAGCCCGGCACCCACAATCAGACACTCCACCACTCGATATCTCCGTCAACGTCGCCAACAATCGGCGCCCGCATAAGTTCCTGTCATCACCGGTCCGCGCTGGTCCAGTGCGAAGCTGCCGCAACGGTCGTCCTGTTGCGGCCCACCGGTTACCGGCTGCGCAATCAGCATGAAACCCGATGCCGAATGTTCGCTGAGGCGCAGTTGATAATGCCCCTCCAACGAGGTGCCACTCGACCAGCCAAGGTCATCCAAACTTGCGTAGCTGGTATGGCTGGCACGCCATTTCTCCTGCGCCACGCGGATACTCAACAAACTGCTTATCGCATCCAAACGCCGACCCTGCTGCATCTGGGTGCGATAACTCGGCAGCGCCAGTGTCGCTAGAATCGCAACAATCGCCAACGCTATTAACAATTCCATTAAACCAAAACCTGCCACGCGTTCCTTGTGTTTCATTGTCAGCCCTCCTTGGCTAAGCATGTTTGAGCGAACGGCACTTGAGCTATGTAGCGAATTCAATATTTTCGTCATTCCGGCGTAGGCCGGAATCCAGGAGTACCGCGCGAATATGGATTCTGGATTACTCGCTTCACTCGCCCTACGGGCCGCCTATTCGGCGTTCAACGCGCTCTGCGCTTTTGTCCGGCCTGCGCCGGGATGACGGCGACTCTGTACTAACCAAGCGTCATTCGGGGTCTAGTATAAGCCGCCGCAGCGGCTATAATCACCCACACCAAGGACTGGTACTGGAGATTCGATCATGGATGATCGTGCGCACTCCGGGTTTACGCTCATTGAACTCATGGTGACGATCGCCGTCGCGGCGATCATGCTCACCTGGGCGTTGCCCGCTTTCACCGACCTCATCGACAGTCAACATCTGCGCGCGGCCGCGCAACAAGTCGCCGCGGATTTGCGCTATGCCCGCAGCGAGGCCGTCCGACGCCACGCGGCCGTACCCATCGGCGTCAGTTTCTCGCCCGGCGAGCACTGGTGTTATGGCATCAGTCAGCAGTTACCCTGCGATTGCACGATCCAGGATTGGCGCAGTTCCAGCGCCTGTCTGCTGGATCTCTCCCATGATCGCCAATTGCACACCAGTGCGAACGAAGAACAGACACATGTCTCACTGATCAGCGCGCGTTTCAGCAGCGGCCAGACCACGGAGTTCGACCCGCTGCGCGGACTCGCACGCGCGGGGACGGTTGAATTGCAATCGAACCGGGGCAAACGGCTGGATATCCGCATCAGTACGCTGGGACGCGTGCGCATCTGCGCACCAGCCGATGGCGCAAGCCCGGCGGGCTATTCACCATGTTAAGGCAATGCGGATTTTCATTAACCGAGCTGATGGTCGGCAGCACTGTAGGCCTGCTAGTGATTGCCGGCGCGTTACAACTTTATGTTGTGAATATACGTGCCACATCAGACACCGTACGCCTAAGCCGACTCAATCAGGAATTGCGCGGCACGCTTGATCTGCTGACCAACGATCTGCGCCGCGCCGGTTACTGGGCCTTTACACCCGGCAGCGTCACACCAACAGACAACCCCTTCCAGACGGACAGCAACGATGTGCAACTGGGCAACAGCACGGGCGAACCCGACAATTCCTGCGTTCTCTATAGCTATGACCTGAACAGCGATCTACGTGTCGGTGTTGGCCCCAGTGGCATCGCGAGCCCGACAACCTCAACCAGTAATCTGGAACAATTCGGTTTTCGATTGCGTGCCGGACAGATTCAGATGCGCAACGGCGGCAGTCCGTTCACTTGCACAGGCGGCAGCTGGCAGGCCATCACCGATGCCGACACCGAAGTCACCGGCCTGCAATTCGCGCTCCAGGAAATCTGCATCAATCTATTGGATGTTGAACTGCCCTGCAGCGCCGGCGATCCCGGCATGCTGCGACGCAGTATCCGCATCGCACTCCGCGCGCGCAGCCGCAGCGACACAACGATAACCCATCAACTCACCAACAGCGTGGCCTTTGCCAATGACAAACTACTCATTACGGTTCCTTGATATGCGCATAACAACACAACGCGGTGCGGCAACCTTGCTGACCTGCCTCGCCTTGACTATCGCCAGCATTGCCTTGGCGATCAGCGTGGCGCACACCGCGACACTCGAACAACGCATGGCGCGCAACAGTCTGTTGGCGAATCAGGCACAACAGGCCGCCAATGCCGGTCTCAACTTCGGTAGCGCCTGGTTGAAAATGCATCATCCGGATTGGCTGAGCTTGCCCGGCGGACTTGAAATCGCCACGCCGACCTCAAACCCGCCCGCGATGAGCAGCAGTAGCGGCGATAGCTTTGCCATCAATCTCACCTTCGAACGCGCGCCGAACTGGCTGGGCTATATCCTGGTACGTGCCACTGCCTCGCCTTCGAGTGCCCCGGAAATAGAGGCCCGCGTCAGCCAGTATGTGCGGCCGAGCGGCGTGCTGACGGCTGCGGGTGAATTCGCGTCACCCCTGATCGTGGATGGTTGTGCGGATCTTTCCACCACCAGTGATCTCTATCCCGCCTCGGCAGACCTACCAGATGTTGGCCCAGCGCTCAGCGCGTCGGGGGATGCGGCTTGTCTGATTGGCGGCGGTACCAATCTGCATGGCGGACAACTGCAAGGCGAAATCTTTCCCAGCACCGGCCTTTGGGATTATGTGTTCAGCGTGCCGCGTGATGAATTGCTGGCCATGGCCACTGCGCAGGTCGCGGCGTTTCCTCATGAACGCGATTATTGGTGGGCGACGGCGGACGATCTGAGTGCGGGGGAATGGCGGCACAGCATCGGCAGCCCGCAACGGCCCATTATATTGGTCATTCCCGCAGAGCTTGGCTGCCCGGGATTTTCCGGGGGTGCCGTGATCGTCGGCTTTATCTATATAGAAGCCGACTGCACCGGCGCACCCGCCTGGGGAGATTTTCATCTTTACGGCAGCCTGGCCGTCACCGGCCAGTTCAACAGCCTCGGCCCGAGCAGCCGGCTGGCGCATATCGGACAACACCCCAGTGGACCCAACCGTATAGAACCGCCGCCCCTGGAGGTGATTCAACTCGCCGGCAGCTGGAAGGACTTCTAAATGCTTAACCGTCAATCCGGATTCAGCCTGATCGAGGCATTGGTCGCCCTGCTGCTGGTGTTGGTCGGCCTGACCGGCGCCGCCCGGCTTCAGGCCAGTCTGATGGCCGCCAGCGCCCAGGCCAAGGCCAGCGACGAGGCCACCGCCTTTGCCCTGGACAAGCTCGCCGAATTCCAGGGCATCGCCCGCTACCCCGCCTATCAGGATGAACTGGTGTCCGGCTCACTCAGCCGGCAAGGACTGCTGCACCGCTACTCTATAAGGTGGCAGATCGAACACAGCCCCGACCCCGATTACAAACAGGTGGCGATCCAGGTCAGCTGGCCGGCGCAGTCCATCGAAATCCAAACGTTGATTCCCGGCCTGGAGCCCGGCCGCTTCGCCCGCCAGCAGCTGCAGCCCTAGAAAGCCTTTGGTCTATTTATTACCCGTCATTCCGGCGCAGGCCGGACAAAAGCGCGGAGCGCGTTGAACGCCGACCAGGCGGCCCGTAGGGCGAGCGAAGCGAGTAATCCAGGGCCTTAACTGACATGGACTCCGACTTTGCCAGAATGACGAAACAGCAGTGCGTCCAAACACCCACTCCAGATCCCCCACCCCCAGCCGCTAACCCCCTGCAGAATTTCAATCGCAGCCGCCAGATCACCGCTTATCGGCCGATCCGCGCAGCTCATCGGGAACCGGCAGACAGCATCTAGCGCCGGGGAGTAGAAAGGGAATCATGAAAAAACATACCGGATTTACCTTGGTTGAACTGATGATCACGCTCGTGATCGCGGCGATATTGCTCTCCATCGCAGTACCGAGCTTCCGTGACTTCCTGTTAAACAACCGACTTACCACTGTCACCAACGAATTCGTGGCCGCGGCCAATCTGGCCCGTAGTGAAGCCATCAAGCGTGGCCGTAACGCAACGATGTGTGTCAGCAGTGACTCAATGAGTGCCACTCCGGGCTGTACCGGCGGCAGTAATTGGGCACTCGGCTGGCTGGTCTATGTCGATCTGAATAACGATAATTCACCCGATCCCGGAGAAGAGGTGCGCACCTATGACTCGTTGGATAGCACGGGTTTAACCTTTACCAGCGATGGTGCCAACTCATTCAGCTATAGCGCCACTGGTGCTGTGAGCAATCAACTCGTATTAGAGGTTTGCGATGATCGCCCGGACGAAACCGGCCGCGAAATCAGTGTAACTGCCACCGGTCGAATCGAAACCGACCGTGCCTTTGGGGGATGCTGAACCATGCTATCAACCCATAAATTAATGAAATCCTCACCTCACGCGGTCGCCGGCTTCACCATGCTGGAAGTCTTGATCGCGGTCGTGGTTCTGTCCATCGGGCTACTGGGTCTGGCGGGCCTGCAAAGTGTGGGCTTGCGTAACAGTAATGACGCCTATGCACGTACCCAGGGTGCGACATTGGCCAATGATATGGCCGACCGCATCCGCGCCAATATGGCGGGTTTCAATGCGGGCAATTACAACAACACCGCTGCCTATACCGCCGGTTGTGAAAACAACACCGGCTGCACACCCCAACAAATGGCACAACATGACACCTTCCTTTGGCAAGGGGCCTTGGCCGCACTGCCGGCTGGACAGGGCGACGTGACCACCAATGCCGGCCTCGTGACAGTCACTGTCCGCTGGGACAACAACCGCACCGGGGCTACCGGCCTAGGCTGTGACCCCGATGCCATCACTGACCTGACCTGCGTACGGGTAATCTATCAGCCATGAAAATCGAGGCTCAGATGAACACTGCAATGAATAATTCCGCGCAGAGCATCACCCGCCAGCAACAGGGTTTAACGCTGGTCGAGCTGATGGTGGCGATCACTATCAGCCTGTTATTGCTGGCTGGGGTTCTGCAGATATTTCTTGGCTCGCGTCAGACCTACACCATGCAGGATGGCATGGGGCGTCTGCAGGAGAATGCCCGTTATGCCCTGGATCGCATCACCCAGGACATCGCGAGAACAGGCTATATGGGTTGCACCGACTCCACGGACATCCCGTTGAAAAACAATCTGACCGACCAAGGCACACGTTACGATTTTGCGACGGCGGTTTTCGGGGAAGATAATACCGGCGTAAACAACACGGATGTTCTGACACTGCGTTATGGCTCGTCAGGTGGTATTCGTATTCTGGCCAATCTGAACGATATCGTGCCTGGCGAAGATATCATCCAACTTGATTCAACAAACACAAATTACGACCAATTGGAGCAGTTCGATATTCTGACTGTGTCTGACTGCGACAGTGCTGCCGTGTTTATGATCACGAATAATCCCACTAGCAGCGGCGGAGCCATCCAGCATATAGCCGGCGTTGTCGCATCCAGCGGACCCAACACTGGCCAGTCAAACATTGATTCAAAGGTCAACGGCGGCTTCTACACCGAGAACGCCTCGGTAGCCACCGCATTCAGAACGTCGTCTACGACCTATCTGGTCGGCGCAAGTATCAATGGCCCTGGTAATTCCCTGTTTGCCAATAGCATCGCAGCTGACAACGAACTCATCCAGGGCGTTGAAGATTTTCAAGTATTGTACGGCGTGAATGACGACGCGACGCTGGGTGCCGACCGCTACGTGACTGCAAACAATGTCACCAATGGTGGCACAGACTGGAATGACGTGGTCAGTGTCCGTATCACATTGCGCCTGAATACGGTCGACCCCGTCGCGAGCGGGAATACCATCGCTAAAGATTTCACAACAACCGTGCGCCTGCGGAACCGCGGCGACGTTATCTAACCTGATCTAATCTGGACTGGCATGATGATGACTAATTCCCCTTCCATCAGACACCAACAGGGCGCGGTCTTAATGATCAGCCTCATGATCCTATTGATCATGACGGTTCTCGGCGTCGCGGCCATGAGTACCACAACCATGGAAGAAAAGATGGCCGCCAATAATCAACAACGCCAACAGGCCTTTCAGGCTGCCGAAACCGCGTTGCGCGATGCCGAGGCCTGGCTGGCTGCAAATGTGGATGACGTGGCAGACCTTGCGCAATTCAACGGCACGAGCGGCCTCTTTTCACTGGAGCGTACCAGTGTAGGCGCAGCATTGGCCCCACCCACCTTTAATCTCTACGACAATGGCGCCTGGGCATCGAATGGGACTCCCTCGCTCTCACTGCTGTCAGGTCAACAACCACGCTACATCATCGAATATTTAGGAAAGTTTGGGACCGGCGGCGCACCGCTGGACCCCAACAACGCAACAGCACCGGCACGTTATGCCTTCCGCATCACGGCTGCCGGATGGAGCACGGACAATACCTCGCGTTATCTGGCATGGAGCCATTTTGCGCGACGCCTAAACTGATTTTTTGCCACTTCTAGGTCGTTACACAAAGCGGTCCTGGGGAGAAAAAACATGAACGCAACGCAACAACATCGCCACGCTGACAACCGAATCCTGCTGAAGCTATTGTCCGCAGCCATCGCCAGTTTGATTTCCGGGCAATCGCTGGCAGAACCCGGAACATTGGCCAATAGCCCGCTGTTCCTGTCGACTTCGGTACAGTCGAATATTTTCATGACAGTCGATGATTCGGGCAGCATGGATTGGGAAATACTCAAATCCGCAGGGGCCGATGCTATCTACACCGGAAACTCCTTCCCGAACAGTGGCAATGTTGATATCACGCCAACCCGCACCGACCGGGACGAGATGCTGGAGTCCTGCGCCGGATACAACACGCTCTATTTTGACCCGACGAAGACCTATACCCCCTGGGTGGGCGTTGATATCAATAACGTCGCCTACGTGGATCAGATCATCACCTCGGCTCGCAATAACCCCTACGATCCGGCCGCAGGCACGACCGACCTGACGCAATCGGACGGCGCTGACTTCCCAGGTTATATGACCTGGACCGATGATGGCGATGGCGTATTTGAACAGGGCGAATGTCCCGATCCAGGTCTGGCAGGTTACAACCATGCCACCCAATACACGCCAACTTCCGCTATGTCCGCGACGCAGCAGACCAACTTCGCGAACTGGTTCAGCTATTATCGTAAGCGTGAATATGTCGCCAAACGCGCCCTGTCCGAGATCGTTTCGAAATCGACTGCCCGCATCGGCTTGGCGACTTTATGGAACAATAACAATGTCCGCACACCGGTACGTGATGTTGATGACATCACGGCACCTCTGAATGCCACAGCACGGACGAACAAAAATACACTATTGAGAAATCTCTTCCGTATTAACTCCAATAACGGCACTCCGTTGCGCCGCGCGCTGCAAAATACCGGTATTTATTTTGAAAGTGGCTTGCCTGCCTGGGGCACCGAGTGGGCCAGCAGCCCGATTTTGCCCGAATCCCAGGGCGGCGCCTGCCAACAGAATTTCACCGTTCTTATGTCGGATGGTTACTGGAACAGCGATACTGGCGGGGAAATCGTCGCCAATAATGCCGATGGCGACGACAACAGCGCCTGGGATGGCGACTCCTATGCCGACGGCATCAGCGACACCTTGGCTGACGTGGCTATGTATTATTACGAGCGCGATCTGTCCGCCAGTCTGCCTAATGAGGTTCGCCGGACTGCCGCGGATCAGAATGACGCTCAGCACCTTGTTACCTTCACGGTTGCTTTTGGTGTGAATGGCACGCTGTCAGCAAATCCTACCGATCCCTTAGCGGCCTTTGCCTGGCCAAATCCGATCGATACCGAAGATGAGGAACGCGTTGATGACATGCGCCATGCTGCCTGGAACGGCCGCGGCCTGTTCCTGAACGCCGGCAACCCGGATAATTTGATCAGTTCACTCGGCGATGCTATTGCGGACATTGATGCCCGCAGCGGTTCCGCCGCAGCGGTATCGTTCAATTCAACCAGCCTGCAGAGCAATACCATGATCTTCCAGGCCGTGTTTGACTCCGCCCGCTGGACCGGCGATCTCAATGCAATCCCCATTAGTACATCAGGGACCATTGGCAGTATTTCCTGGACGGCAGCGAACGGTGCAACCGCAGATTCCAGCGGCCTGGATGAACGAGACTATACGCTCCGCAATATCTTCACCTATAACGGTACCGCTGGCGTAGATTTCTCCTGGGCAAACCTGACCACAGCCCAGAAAAACGATCTCAAAACCGACCCGAACGGCACCCTGGCAAACGATGCAACAGGTAAGGCCCGTCTTGGCTTCATCCGTGGCGACCGCAGTTGCGAACAAAGCAGCACGGCCACCTGCAGCTATACCGAAGGTGCCAGCACCTACACTGCCAAGGGGTTCCGTAATCGTGGCAGCCTGCTGGGAGACATCGTCCATTCGAGTCCGCTGTTCGTGGGCGCGCCAAACACGCCTTATCCAGACAGTATCGAAACGGCGCCCTATTCGACCTTCGTAAATTCCGGGGCAAAGAACCGTCGCGAGGCAGTCTATGTCGGTTCCAATGACGGCATGCTGCACGCATTCGACGCCGAAAATAATGGCCAGGAACTGTTTGCCTACGTACCAAGCCTGTTATTTTCAGCCACAAGCGGCCTCGGCCTGCAATATCTGACCGATCCCAATTATGCCCACAAATGGTATGTGGATCTTTCTGCCACGGCTGCTGATGTGTATCTCAGTGGCTGGAAGACTTTATTGGTCGGCGCACTCCGCGGCGGCGGCAAGGGTGTTTTCGCACTGGATGTCACTGACCCCACGGCCTTCAATGCGAGCAAGGTTTTATGGGAATTCACCCACGCCGATCTAGGCTACACCTTCAGCGACATCCGCATCGGTAAGCTCAACAATGGAAAGTGGGCTGCTATTTTCGGCAACGGCTATAACAATGATCCACTGGGTGATGGTAAAGCCAAACTCTTTATTGTCTACCTTGACGGCACCAACCTGGCATCGCCAATCATCATCAACACCGGCGCAGGCAGCATGACAAGCAGCAGCTGCGGCAATGCCGGCAGTGATTGCAACGGGTTATCCTCTCCAGCGTTGGCTGATCTTAATGGTGACGGCACCATCGATCGTGTCTACGCGGGTGACTTGCACGGCAATCTCTGGGCCTTCAGTCTCAGCGGCAACAACACGACGAATTGGAACGTAGCATTCAGCGGTTCACCGCTGGCGCGTGCCTGCACCTCGGCGACCTGCACTATCGGTAATCGTCAGCCTATTACCTCACGTCCTTCCTTGGCACGTCACAAGACTCAGCGTGATGCAGGCACAGCGCCCAATATCATGGTGTTCTTCGGCACAGGGCAATATATCGCCACCAACGACAATGACGATAGCTTACAGCAGACGTTCTATGGCATCTGGGATTCTGGCACGGGCGACGTAACTCGCAGCAGCCTGCAAGAACAGACACTCAGCACTGATACGTCTAACGGAAAGACCGTACGGACGCTCTCTGAAAATACCGTAAGCTATTCAACGAAACGAGGCTGGTTCATTGACCTCCTGACGTCGAAAGAACGCATCGTCACCAGTTCGGTTGCCATCGGTGATCTCGTGTTCTTCAACAGCATGATACCGTCCACGAATATTTGCGGATATGGTGGATCAGGTTGGCTCATGCTGGCCACCCAGCTGGACGGTGGCGCACCAACCTTCGGCGCGGTGGATGTCGATGGTGACGGCGTCATAGATGACAATGACCTTACAGCACTGAATAAATTTGTAGCAGGCATTCAGACCGATGGCATTCCGACCGAGTCGAGATTCATTTCCGACAAGCGTGTGACAACCGACTCTTCGGGTGGCATCAATGCAGATACTGTGGAGGCGTTCGCCCGTAATGCACCGGCCCGAACTTCCTGGAGCCCACTTGAGTTCTAAGCCGTATCACTAACCGAATAAAGGTAAGCGACCATGAATACACATTGGCTCAAAAATATCCTGGCTGTACTGGCGTTCAGCGTTGCCGGCGCGGGGACAATCTGCGCCGAAACGAGCAGCACCATGCCCTTCACCAATTACGGTATTGTGGATAGTGCCATTTTTGAAGGGGCATTGCTGATTTCAGATCAGACGTTTCGGCTGAGCGATAATACCCCCGTTCAGAAATTGGGCGGAAAGCCTGCGTCCTTAAGCGACCTAAAACCAGGCACCAAGGTTGGCTTCAATGTCTATGGCGAACGAGCCCCTTACTATATTTTGGATGTATGGGTATTACCCGGGGCATTCGATTTCAGCACTCTGGAAGAAGACTGATCTAATTACGCACTGGATCAGAATCATAGGAATTAATGAAGTGAGGCAATTTATGCAGCACAAAAAACACAGCGCCGGCTTTACCTTGATTGAAATTATGATCGTCGTAGCCATCGTCGCTATCCTGGCCGCGATTGCCTACCCTTCCTATACTGATCAGATGCGCAAAACGCGCCGGGCAGACGCCAAAGCAACGCTGATGGAAGTCGCGCAGGCGGCTGAACGTTATTACACGCAAAACGGCACATATGCCGGGCATGATCTTTTATACACGGAAAGCCCAAAAGATTCCGGCACTAAATTCTATGATTTGGCACCCAGCCCGATAGTAACTGATCAGACATTCACCATTACTGCCACACCCAAGAATGGCCAAGCCAGTGATCCCTGCGGGACTTTGTCGATCAATCAAATCGGAACCAAAGCAGCTTCTGGTGGTACTAATGCGGATTGTTGGGCCAGGTAACTAGCCTCGCAACGCCTGCGGCAACGCAAAGGTAATCGTCTCCTCGCGCCCGCGCTGCTCTTCCGCGAGCGACGCGCCACGCAACTTCAATGCCTCGACCACTTGCTGCACCAGCAGCTCGGGGGCCGAGGCGCCGGCGGTCACGCCGACAGCTTGTTTTCCTTCCAACCATTCCGCATTGATCTGGTCCGCGCTATCGATAAGATAGGCAACCACACCCTGGTTCTCGGCCAGTTCGCGCAGACGATTTGAATTGGAACTGTTCTTCGAACCCACCACCAGGATCAGATCGCATTTCTCGGCCAGCGTCTTTACGGCATCCTGGCGATTCTGAGTGGCATAGCAGATATCATCCTTGCGCGGACCCTGGATTGCCGGGAAACGCGCGCGCAGAGCTTCGACAACGCGTGTGGTGTCGTCAACCGACAAAGTGGTCTGGGTGACATAGGCGAGATGATCGGGATCACGCACATTCAGACCATCCACACCGGCAACATGTTCAACCAGATACATCGCTCCGCCATGAGCACCGTCGTATTGCCCCATCGTGCCCTCGACCTCGGGATGGCCGGCATGACCGATGAGTATGCATTCACGCCCCGAGCGTGCATGACGACTGACCTCCAGATGCACCTTGGTCACCAGCGGACAGGTGGCATCGAATACCTGCAAGGCACGCGCGGCGGCGGCCTCCTGCACGGCACGCGGAACACCGTGCGCGCTGAAGATCAGTGTGGCGCCGTCCGGAACGTCATTCAGGTCTTCGATGAAGATCGCCCCGCGATTGCGCAGGTCATCGACCACATAACGGTTATGTACAACCTCGTGACGCACATAGATGGGCGCACCAAACAATTCCAATGCGCGATCGACGATCTCAATGGCACGATCAACGCCGGCACAAAAACCACGGGGATTGGCGAGCAGTAGCTGCATGAATACGGTTCCGGTCAGAAATTTGTCTGGGGCGATTATAAGCGCAAATCATTTGCTACCGTGAACCGCAGGTATGGCTTAGTGAATTCGCGGTATTTACGCTGTTTAGATACCACGTGCGCTGAAAAGGTCTTTATTGAACCGCAAAGGCGCAGAGGTGCAAAGAATGCTTATGTATTAAGGCAATAACATTCCGTTATTCCAGCGCCGGTTGGGCATAAGCTCGAATCGAGTTACCCAAGTAAGCGTTGCCACTGGATCCCGGCCTACGCCGGGATGACGGCCCACTGAAAAACCAAAGAAGGTTTTACTCTCGTTATCTTTGCGCCTTTGCGCCTTTGCGGTTCATATTTGTTTGGCAAGATAGCGATGCTGTGTGTAATAAAAATGGTGCGGTTCGCTACGCTCACCACACCCTACATAAATTCATCCGGCGTTTCAGCTGGCGGTTCCACGGAAATGATTTCCGATTCGAAAATAATGGGTTTGCCGGCCAGCGGGTGATTGAAATCGATCTGTACCTGCTCGTCCTCAACCGCAATCACCAGGGCCGCCACCTCCTCGCCATCCGCGCCGACGAAGCCGACCAGCAAACCGGGCTGCAGCTGCATGTCAGCGGGGAACTGGTCGCGCGGCAACCAGCCCACGGCAGCAGGATCATGCACGCCATAGGCCTGTTCGGGCGCGAGCGTCAGCGATTGTTTTTCTCCAGACCGCATACCATAGAGCGCAACTTCAAGTCCCTGCACCAACGTTCCATCACCGATGATCAGTTCAAACGGCTCGGCATCGAAGGTGGACTCGGCGACAGTGCCATTGGTCAGTTTGATGGCCAGGTGCAGTAGCACGCGACTACCGGGTTGTATCTGCGACGGATGAATCACGCGGCCTGTTCCTGCTTGCGCGAACGCAGTCCGCTCAGCACGACCAGCACGGCGCCAATCAGGATGGCGGAATCCGCGATATTAAAGGCCGGCCAATGCCAACCGGCATAATGCCAGTCGATAAAATCAATCACATGACCATACAAGGCACGGTCGATCAGGTTGCCGACCGCGCCACCGAGGATCGACACCAACCCCAGCGCGGTCATCTGTTCATGCGCCTGCAGCCGCCGTAACCAGGCGACAATAATCACTACCGCAATCAGACCAATACCCAGGAAAAAATAGCGCTGCCAACCACCGGCCGCCGCCAGAAAACTAAAGGCGGCACCGCGATTGTAGGCCAGCGAGAAGTTGAACCAGGACAGCACTTCAATCGGCCCGCCAGCGCTGAGCACCGTCTCAGCCCAGATCTTGGTCACCTGATCCAGCACGACAATCAGTACCGCCAGCCACAACCAACGCAACGCCGAATACTTCGCATGCTCAGGCATAACGACGCCGCTCTCCGTCACCCGCGACATTATCCACGCAACGTCCGCATAGCTCCGGATGCTCGCTGTGCTGACCAACATCTTCGCGATGATGCCAACAGCGCACGCACTTGGCATGTGCCGACGGCGCTGCGGTTACCCACAACTCTCCGCCACTCGCCAGTTCCAGCTTTACCGCGCCTTCCGGCGGTGTCGTCAAAGGGTGCACGCGCGCATAGGAGGTGATGAAGGCAAACCGCAGCTCATCCTCCAAACGCTTGAGCAGATCATGGAGTTCGGTGCTGCAATACAGATCCACCTCGGCATCCAGGGATGAACCGATGGCGCCGGCCACGCGCAGCTTTTCCAATTCCTTGGACACCAGTTCGCGCACAGCCATGGTCTGTTTCCAGAAATCCATGCCATAGCGTTTCGATTCGGATTCATTGGCCAGGAACATTTCCGGCAACTCGAACCAGGTTTCGAGGAAAACCGACTGCTCGCGCTCGCCAGGAATGCTTTTCCAGATCTCATCGGCCGTGAAGCTCAGGATCGGCGCCAGCCAGCGCACCAGTGCTTCGACGATCAGATACATGGCCGTCTGCGCCGAACGCCGCGCGACGCTGTCGGCCTTGCAGGTGTATTGGCGATCCTTGATGACATCCAGATAGAAACTGCCCAGATCCACGGCGCAGAAATTGTGCACACGCTGGTAGATCAGATGGAATTCATAATTGTCATAGGCGCGTTTGATATCGGACTGTAATAGACGCGCACGTTCAACCGCCCAGCGATCCAGCATCAGCATCTGCTCGGGCGCGAGCGCATGCTCCATGGGATCGAAACCGTTCAGGTTGGCGAGCAGGAAGCGCGCGGTGTTGCGCAGACGCCGATATGCATCGGACGTGCGCTTCAGAATTTCATCCGACACCGTCATCTCGGTGCGGTAATCGGTTGCCGCGACCCACAGGCGGAGGATGTCCGCGCCGAGATTGTTGACGACTTTCTGCGGCGCCACCACGTTGCCCTTGGACTTGGACATCTTCTGGCCCTTGGCGTCCACGGTGAAGCCATGAGTCAAGACACTGCGGTACGGCGCCGTGCCGTGCATGGCCACCGAACTCAACAATGACGACTGGAACCAGCCGCGATGCTGATCGGAACCCTCCAGATACAGATCGGCGGGAAGACCCAGGTTACTGCGTTGTTCCAGCACGGCGTGATGCGTGACACCGGAATCGAACCAGACATCCAGGGTATCTGTGACCTTGATATAGTCTGCCGCCTCGTCACCCAGGATATCGGCCGCATCCAGCTCAAACCAAGCATCGATACCTTTGCGTTCAACCGAAAGCGCCACCTCTTCAACGAGACGCGCCGTATCCGGATGCAGCTTGCTGCTGTGCTTATGCACGAACAGTGCAATCGGTACGCCCCAGGTGCGTTGCCGTGACACACACCAGTCGGGACGTTTCTCGACCATGCCTTCAATGCGCGCCTTGCCCCAGCTCGGTAGCCACTGTACAGATTGAATCTCCTTGAGCGCCTGAGCGCGCAGGCCACTGTGCTCCATGCCGATGAACCATTGCGGCGTGGCGCGGAAGATGATCGGCGTCTTGTGGCGCCAGCAGTGCGGATAGCTGTGACGGATCTTTTCCTCATGCACCAACGCACCGCGCGTCTTGAGCGTCTCAACGACATCATCATTGGCCGTGAATACGTGTTTGCCGGCGAACAGTTCCGTATCGGGTAGAAACACACCATCACCGCCGACGGGATTGTCGACCTCGATACCATAACGCTGGCCAACCACGTAATCGTCCTGACCGTGTCCAGGCGCGGTATGCACGGCGCCGGTACCGGTTTCGGTGGTGACGTGATCGCCGAGAATGATCGGCACTTCGCGCTTGTAGAAAGGATGCTGGAGTTTCAGACCTTCCAGATCGGCACCTTTGCAACGTGCAATGACACTGTATTTTTCGATGCCATAGCGCAGCAGTGCAGCGCCATGCAGCGCTTCGGCCAGGATCAGACGTTCAATGCCGTGCGCGCTGTCACATTGCACCACGACGTAATCCAATTCGGGATGCAGCGCGACCGCGCGGTTGGCGGGCAAGGTCCAGGGTGTGGTGGTCCAGATCACAATCGACAGCGGACCTTTACCTTCGCCACCGCCTTGTAAGGTGCTGCGTGCGAACAGGGCCTCTTCATCGAGCACGCCGAAGCGCACATCGATCGCCGGTGAGGTTTTGTCTTCGTATTCGACTTCGGCCTCGGCCAAGGCCGATCCGCAATCGGTACACCAATGCACCGGTTTGAAACCCTTGGTCAGATGACCGTTGGCGGCGATCTTGCCGAGCGCGCGAATGATGTCCGCCTCGAATTTGAAATCCATGGTGAGATAGGGATGCTCCCAATCACCGGTCACGCCGAGACGGATGAAGTCTTCCTTCTGCTTGGCCACCTGCGACGCCGCATACTCACGGCAGGCAGTGCGGAAACCGGCATGATCGATCTTGCGGCCAGCCTTGCCGACCTTCTTTTCGACATTCAGCTCGATGGGCAGACCATGACAATCCCAGCCCGGCACATAGGGCGCATCGAAACCCGACAGGGTTTTGCTCTTGACGATAATGTCTTTGAGGATCTTGTTGACCGCGTGACCAATATGAATCTCGCCATTGGCATAGGGCGGGCCATCGTGCAGTACAAAACGCGGACGTCCCGCGCCGATCTCGCGCATCAGGCTGTACAGACCGATCTCATCCCAATGCTTGAGCATCTCGGGTTCGCGGTTCGCGAGATTGCCCTTCATGGGGAAATCCGTGTTCGGCAAGTTCAGTGTGTCTTTGTAATCGGCCACGTTGGTGTCCTGGTCTATGAATTCAAAAGCCTCACCACGAAGGCGCGGAAGGCGCGCTAAGGAAAAAATCGTTAGCCACGAAACCCACGAAACAACACGAAAAATGATCCAATTTAAGGAAACTCTGAGTAATTCGTCATTCCGGCGCAGGCCGGAATCCAGTGCCTTGAATCACATGGATTCCGGCCTGCGCCGGAATGACGGTTTAGTAATAAATCAGAGGTTCCTTAAAATCCTTTCGTGTTCTTTCGTGGATTCCGTGGCCATTATATCTTTGATTTTCCTTCGTGCGCCTTCTGCGCCTTCGTGTTGAAAGAGTATTTCATTTCGCACGCTGCGCGAAGAAATCCCGCGCCCGCTGCGCATCCAGTTCAATCTGCGCCTTGAGTTCCGGAAACGAATCAAAGCGCTTTTCGTCACGAATCTTATGTACAAAATCCACCGCGACATGGCGCCCGTAAATATCACCGGAAAAATCGAACAGATGCACCTCCAGCAGACTGCGCGTGCCGTCCACCGTCGGGCGGGTACCGACATTCGCCACGCCCAGTAGCGGTTCTTTATCCAAGCCGTACATCTCCACGGCAAACACGCCTTCAACCGGCGTACTGTGGCGATGCAAAAACAGATTCGCGGTCGGAAAGCCGATGGTACGGCCGCGCTTGTCACCGTGTGCGATGCGACCCAGCATGCGGTAGTTGCGCCCGAGCATTTGTTCGGCGGCGCTGAGATTACCGGCGCGCAACGCCTCGCGGATACGCGTGCTGCTCACACGAGACCCGTCCTGTTCGAAGCTGTGCATATGCACCACTTGAAAGCCTTCACGCCGACCGGCCTTGACCAGATAATCGAAATCGCCACCGCGGCCTTTGCCGAAGCGGAAATCATCGCCGACCACCAGATAGCGCACGCCCAACCCATCGACTAGCACGCGTTTCACAAACTCATCGGCCTCGAGTTCCGCCAGTGCGCGCTCGAAGCGCAGACACAAGACCCGGTCGATCGAATAACGCCGCAGCGCCATCCATTTCTCGCGGAACCTTGTCAGTCGTGGCGGCGCCTGATCCGGCGCGAAATATTCCTGCGGTTGCGGCTCGAAAATAATCGCCGTGGTCGGCAGTCCCAGATCGACTGCACGTTCCGCGAGTTGTCCCAATACGGCCTGATGTCCGAGATGCACCCCATCGAAGTTTCCAATGGTCGCGGCACAGCCATGCATGGCGGGTGTCAGATTGTGCAAACCACGGATCAAATGCATGCCGATAACATCACTGGGGACGGATTCATCAAAGGCGTGATTATAAAGCACTGACCGGGCTTGTCATTGTTCCGGATCGACCTTGTCCGGACGTTGCCACAAGGCGTGCAGATTCTGCCCCAGCAATTGCAGGGTACCGAGATAGGCCACGCCGGCGATACCGATCCACACAGCCAGTCGCAACAGGCGTTCGGTGCTGTCGCGTTCCACCCAGATAGCGAAATCCTTGACGCCAAACCAGAGCAACGCCGTCATTAACAGGCTTCCCAACAACACCCGCAGCAAGACGCGACCCCAGCCGGACTGCGGCGCGTAGACCCCGGTCACCCGCAGATGCCGGTATAACAGCCCGGCGTTCAGCCAGGCGGAGGCGCTGGTGGCCAGAGCCAAGCCCGCGTGCGGACCCTCGATCTGGAAATACAGCATGGGCAGCACAAACAGCAGATTCAGCCCCATGTTCGAGATCATGGCGATGATGGCAATTCGCACCGGCGTGCGGGTGTCCTGGCGGGCATAAAAGGCCGGCGCCAGCACCTTGATCAGAATGAACGCCGGCAGGCCCGTCGTCAGGGCCATCAGACTGAGCGCGGCCATGCGCGCATCATGCGCGGCGAATTCGTCGTACTGAAACAGCGCCACCATGATCGGCCCGGACAACAGCAATAGACCCAGGGCCGCCGGCACGCCCAGCAGCACGACCCAGCGCAGTGATTGGTCCAGGAGACGCTGAAATCTCGCAGGGTCAGCCTCGGCATGCGAGCGCGACAAACTGGGCAGGATCACCGTCGAGAGGGCGATACCGAAAACGCCTAGCGGGAATTCCACCATACGGTCCGAGTAATACAGCCAGCTCACACTGCCGGTGACCAGGAAGGAAGCAATAATGGTGTCCAGCAGCAGATTGATCTGAGCCACCGAGGAACCCAGGATCGCCGGCCCCATGAGCTTGAGGATTCGCTGCACGCCTTCATGGCGCCAGCCCCAGCGAGGCCAATCCAGCAGATTCAAGCGCCGTAAGGCCGGGAACATGATCAGCAACTGCACCACACCCGCGACAGCCACCGCCCAGGCCAGCGCCATGACCGGCACTTCGAACATGGGTGCCGCCCACCAGGCCGCGGAGATCATCACGATATTCAACAGCACCGGGGCGAAGGCCGGCAGGGCGAATTTCCCATAGGTGTTGAGAATGCCGCTGGCAAAGGCCACCAGAGAGATGAACAGGATGTACGAGAAGGTGATCCGCAGCATTTGCGCGGTCAGATCGAACTTTGCCGGTTCGTCGATAAACCCCGGCGCAAAGATGGACACAATCAGGGGACTGGCGAACACCCCCACCAGACTGACCAGGGCCAGAATGCCGGCCAGAGTACCGGCCACTCGGCGGACCAGTTCGCGGACCTCGTCATGCTCGCGCTGGGTGCGGTATTCGCCCAGCACCGGCACGAAGGCCAGCGAGAACGCCCCCTCGGCGAATAAGCGTCGCAGAAAATTGGGGATCTTGAAGGCGACGAAAAAGGCATCCATGTCGCCGCCGGCACCGAATACACGGGCCAGAATCAAATCGCGGGCGAAACCCAGGATTCTCGACAGCAGGGTCATGGCGCTGACCACCAGCGTATTCCTGATCAAACCCTGCCCTGCCATGCACTGCCCTCGTCGCCGCTCGCGCGGATCTAAATTCTATTAACCTAAAAAATCATTTCAGCCACGGAAACACACGGAAGACACTGAAACACATGCATTCCTCGAGCGACTATTCACCACCATGCGGGGAATGGCGGTGCCGGCGTGAAGCTGATGATCTTGTCCGTGTTTTTCCGTGTGATTCCGTGGCAAATGCGGTTTATAGGTTTAAGCCAACAGACCACATGCATCCGAACATGGAAAGTAATGCCGCGTGATTCGATAGCCGCCTGAAATCCAGTGGATTTTAACTGAAATACCCCGCGCCTGCGCAGGCCTGGATCGGCCTGATTCCAAACGTTTGGGCGTTGACAACGGGCGCAAAAATCCGGATAGTACGCCTCCTTTCAGTACCACGCATTAAGGAGTCGTACCTTGGCCAACACTGCACAAGCAAAGAAGCGCGCCCGTCAGGCGGAGAAGCATCGCGCCCAGAACGCGAGCCAGCGCTCCGAGCTGCGCACCGAGATCAAGAAGACGGTCAAAGCCCTGGCCACCGGCGATGCCGCCGCTGCCAAGAGCGCCTACACCGCCGCTGTCCCGGTCATCGACGCCATGGCACGCAAGGGTCATATCCACAAGAACAAGGCCGCTCGTCATAAGAGCCGTCTGAACACCCGCCTGAAGGCCATGGCCGCCGGTTGATCCGAGCGTTCATCGCCAACAAAAAAGCCGGTCTCTGACCGGCTTTTTTTATTCGTAACGCACCACCGCTGTGGGGACAGATCTTCAGCTCTGTCCCCGTCCGTGCGGACCACGCGGATGAACGAAGCCGTTGAGGAAGCGTGACGGTAGGTTGTTGGCGGTTCCGCTTGGTTGAGTGGAACCACAACGGGGACAGAGCTGAAGATCTGTCCCCACAGCGGCGGTATATCAGGATCACACCACTACAAGATTGTCGCGATGGATCAGTTCCGGTTCGTCGACATAACCTAGGATGCTTTCGATACGATCACTGGGCTGACCAATGATGCGCGCCGCTTCATCTGCGCTGTAATTAACCAGCCCACGCGCGACTTCACTACCGTCCGGTGCCTGACAGATCACCAGTTCGCCGCGCTTGAAACCGCCTTCTACAGCCGTGACACCCACCGGCAGGAGACTGCGACCGGACTGGCGCAATACCGTAACCGCACCGGCATCCAGATGCACCTGACCACGCACGGTCATCTGACTGGCCAGCCACTGTTTGCGAGCGGCAATCGGCCCTTGGCGCGGCTTCAACAGCGTACCCGCCACTTCACCCGCGCTGACGCGGCGCAGGATATCCGGCTCGCGCCCGGAAACAATAATGGTGCTGGCGCCGGAACGCGCCGCGCGGCGCGCCGCGCGAATTTTTGTGATCATGCCACCACGCCCTAACGCACCGGCACCGGTCGCCATACGTTCCAGTGCCGGATCGTCGGCCTCGACCTCGGTGAGCAGATTGGCATTCGGGTTCTGGCGCGGATCGCAATCGTAGACACCCTTCTGATCGGTCAGGATCACCAGCAGATCCGCCTCGACCAGATTGGCGACCAGGGCCGCCAGGGTGTCGTTGTCACCAAACTTGATCTCTTCGGTGGCGACGGTGTCGTTCTCGTTGACCACCGGGATGACGTTCAATTTGAGCAGCGCACGCAGGGTACTGCGGGCATTCAGATAACGGCGGCGATCGGCAAGATCATCATGGGTCAGCAGGACTTGAGCGGTATGCAGACCATGCTGCATGAAACGCGATTCGTAGGCTTGCACCAGACCCATCTGACCGACAGCCGCGGCAGCTTGAAGTTCATACAAGGCATGTGGACGCTTCTTCCAACCCAGACGACTCATGCCTTCGGCAACCGCGCCGGACGACACCAACACAATCTCGCGGCCATCGGCTTTGAGACCGACCATCTGCTCCACCCAAGCAGTGATGGCGGTGAAATCCAAACCACGACCATCGTTGGTCAGCAAGGCGCTGCCGATCTTGATGACCCAACGTCGGCTCTTTCCGAGTTTGTCGCGTGTGCTCATGGCGCGCTACGTTAATCTATGTCGGGCCTGTCCGCCACAGTATCTGTAGCAACATCCGTAGCAGCATCTTCCGCAGCAGCCTCGGCCGCATCCGCTGCCCGCTGCGCGGCCTGTTCCTCGATGTGTTCCATAATGCGATAAACCAGATCCTGTGTTCCCACTGCGCTCAACGCGCTGATGCGGAACACCGGACCCTGCCAACCCAGACCATCGATGATGTCCTGGCAGCGTGCGTCACGCTCCTCTTCGGGCAGCTGGTCAATCTTGTTCAGCACCAGCCAGCGTTCTTTCTCGACCAACTCACTGCTGTATTTGCCCAACTCGGCAATGATCTTCTGCGCATCATCAATGGGATCGCCGCTACCACCGTAGGGCGACACATCGACCAGATGCAGCAGCAGGCGCGTGCGCATCAGATGTTTGAGAAACTGAATACCCAGACCGGCACCCTCGGCCGCACCTTCGATCAGTCCGGGGATATCGGCCATGACAAAGGAACGATGCTCAGCGGCGCGCACCACACCGAGATTGGGATAAAGCGTGGTGAAGGGATAATCGGCTACCTTGGGACGCGCCGCCGAGATGGTGCGGATCAATGTGGACTTGCCGGCATTCGGCATGCCCAGCAGACCGACGTCGGCCAGCAATTTCAACTCCAGGCGCAGCTCGCGCTGCTCACCCGCCGTACCCGGCGTGGCCTGGCGCGGCGCGCGATTGGTGGAACTCTTGAAACGGGCATTGCCGATGCCGTGCCAGCCACCCTGCGCCACGCGCACCTGCTGACCGGGGCTGGTCAGATCGGCGATCAATTCATCCGTGTCGTTATCGTAGATCATGGTGCCCACCGGCACGCGAATGATCAGATCATCGCCTTTGGCACCGGTGCAGTTGGCACCGCGACCGTTCTCACCACGCTGCGCCGGATAACGGCGCACAAAGCGGAAATCAACCAGTGTATTGATGCTCTCATCGGCGACCATGAACACGCTGCCGCCATCCCCACCGTCGCCGCCATCGGGGCCGCCAAAGGGAATGTATTTTTCCCGACGAAAGCCCACGCAGCCATTACCGCCGTCGCCGGCGGTTACCTGGATTGTCGCTTCGTCTACGAATTTCATAAATTCAGGTGCTAGGTTCTAGGTGCTAGGTTCTAGGTGAAAAAGAAAACTTTACTCGGCCCTAGCACCTAGAACCTAGCACCTAATGTGTAATAAAAAAGGCCCCGTACCGGACGGGGCCTTGCAAGGGATGCTTGCGCTGCCGGTGTTACTCGGCTGCCACCACGTCCACAAACTTGCGGTTCTTAGGACCACGAACCACGAACTGAACCTTGCCGCCGGCGGTGGCGAACAGGGTGTGGTCACGACCGCAGCCGACATTCAGGCCGGGGTGGAAATGGGTGCCGCGCTGACGCACGATGATGTTGCCGGAAAGAACCTGCTCACCGCCATAACGCTTGACGCCCAGTCGTTTTGATTCTGAGTCGCGGCCGTTGCGTGTACTGCCGCCTGCCTTTTTATGTGCCATTGCTGAACCCTGCCTTTATCTGAATTGCTTACGCGGAAACGGCGTTGATCTGCACTTCCGTGAAATGCTGACGATGACCCTGACGCTTCAGGTGATGCTTACGTCGACGGAATTTGACGATGTACACCTTCTTGTGACGACCATGCGCCTTGACCGTGGCGCTGACCTTGCCACCGGCCAGATACGGGGTGCCCAGTTTGACGGCATCGCCATCGGCAACCATCAGCACGCGGTCGAACTCCACGGTTTCACCCTCGGCCACTTCCAGTTTCTCAACCTTAAGGGTTTCACCCGGGGTGACCCGGTACTGCTTACCACCAGTGACGATCACTGCATACATCGCGAAGTTCTCCGAAAAACACGTCTTGTTGCCAAGCGCAACTGCGCCACAGCACTGAAAGGGCGCCAATTCTATAGTCCGGGCTGGCTTAGGTCAAACTCGATTTGCTTGGTTTGAGGTCGGGCCTGAGGTTACACTAGGCGCCCCGTCACCCGTGAGGGTGAGACCCGCCTGGAGTGGCCTGGCGGATGCCCTATCCCGGACGGCCAGGATTCCCCCAGCTGATGCGCGAACCACTTCGAAAAGACAATCACTTCATGACCTTGGATCAGGTACGCGACCTGACCACCGGGGATATGCTGAATGTCGACCGCCTCATTCAGGAACGTCTGAGTTCCGATGTGCTGCTGGTCAATCAGTTGGGACAGTACATTGTCAACAGCGGCGGCAAGCGCCTGCGCCCGTTATTGGTCCTGCTGGCGGCACACGCCTGCGGCTACAGCGGCCGCCATCACCTCAACCTCGCGGCCATCGTGGAATTCATCCACACCGCCACCCTGCTCCATGATGACGTCGTGGATGCCTCCGAGTTGCGCCGCGGTCGCGAGACCGCCAACGCCATCTGGGGCAACGAGGCCAGCGTGCTGGTCGGCGATTTCCTCTACTCACGCGCCTTCGAAATGATGGTGGAAGTCGGCAGCATGCGCATTATGGAAATCATGGCGCAGACCACCAACACCATCGCCGAAGGCGAAGTGATGCAGCTGCTCAACTGCCATGACCCGGATACCAGCGAAGCCCATTACATGGAAGTCATCCGCTGCAAGACCGCCAAGCTGTTTGAGGCGGCAGCGCGCATCGGCGCGGTGCTGGGCGGACAGAGCACTGCGATAGAAGACGCCATCGCTGCCTATGGCATGCACTTGGGTACCGCCTTCCAGCTCATCGACGATGTGCTCGACTACAGTGCCGATGCCTCGGAAACCGGCAAGAACATCGGCGACGATCTGGCCGAAGGCAAACCCACGCTGCCGCTCATTTATGTCCTGCGCAAAGGCACTCCCGAGCAGGCCGCCGTCGTGCGCAAAGCCATCGAACAGGGGGGACGCGACGACATCGCCGCCGTCCAGCACGCCATTGAATCGGTAGGGGCCATCGCGTACACTGCGCAATCCGCGCGATCGGCCGCCGATCAAGCTATGCAGGCGCTGCAGATTTTACCCGCATCTCCCTATAAAGATGCCCTGTACGCGCTCGCGGAGTTCTCAGTCAGCAGGACTTATTAAATATTCGGGGTGTAGCTCAGCCTGGTAGAGCACTGCCTTCGGGAGGCAGGGGCCGGAGGTTCGAATCCTCTCACCCCGACCAATTTGTTGAAGCGGCGATCCCGACAGCACCGCTTTCCTCCAGCAAGTCATCCAATTTTCGCTCTCCGCAATCGCGGGGCTTTCGGATTGCCGGCCCATCGGCATAGCCGATGGGCGTTCCGCGCGCGCAAAGCGATGCTTTGCTAAAGGCGCTCGTGTCACCCTCTCACCCCGACCAAATTCGTTTCAACGGTTGTCCCGAATCACCGCTTACCTTTTGCAACCTCTCCAACCGCCCACTTCGTTTAATTTGGACCGCATCGTTCTTCGACAATGTCGGGCGCTCGGCTACGCCGCTGAATCCGACCTACTTGTCTACGCGGATTGAATGTAGGTCGGATTCAGGCCGAAGGCCGCGTCCGACAGACCAACCAATTATTGCTCCGTGCAACGCCGTAAACGTTTTTGTCAGATACCCATTGCTCAGGCACAATCCCTAACGCCCTAGCGCATTTCGACAGGATCGTTGCTCCACATGGTTTCAGGCTTGAACAGGAAACGGGTTCCCATCAGTCTCGGGCTGTTGCTCGTCGGGCTCTTTCTGTGGATACAACATACCGATAACCACCGCATCACAGGAGTGCGTGATCGACTCGAATATCTCGCCTACGATTTACGCCTTAACGCCAGCTTGCCCGAGCAGCCGCGACCGTCGAACGATATCCTGATTGTCGATATCGACGAACGCAGCCTGCAGCAGGAAGGCCGCTGGCCCTGGCCGCGTGCGCGTCTGGCTGATCTGGTTACACAGTTACAACAGGCAGGCGCCGCAGTAATCGCGTTCGATATGGTGCTCTCGGAGGCGGAAACCAATGTCGCGGGTGAGCTGCTTGCCCGTCTGCCTGAAGAACTATCGACCCCCGCGCTGACGACTTATCTCAAGCATGAAGCACAGGCCAACGATGGCGACACACGTTTGGCGGAACGCCTTGCGTCAGGTGATTCGGTGCTGGGCCTGGTGCTGCATAATCAAGACAGCCCCGCCAGCGGAACACTGCCGGCGCCTTTGTTTCAGATCGATACGGCTGCGCAACCTCTGCTGGTTACTGCATTACCCACCTACACAGCAAATCGAGAACAGTTGCAGCGCGCCGCAAATTTTGCCGGTTTTCTCACCGCACTCCCGGACAGTGATGGCGTGATTCGCCGTGCGCCGTTGTTGCTACGTCATGGTGATGACCTTTATCCCGCCTTGGCGCTGGAAGCAGCGCGTTTGTATTTGCTCAGTAATCAACCGCGCCTGCAGACAACCACATTAGGCGAATCAACAGCCATCGAAGGCATTGATCTTGGCGGAGGACACCTGATCCCTACCGATGCCGCTGGCCGCGTACTCGTACCCTATATAGGGCCCAGCGGCAGTTTCACGAATCTCTCTGCCGCAAATGTATTGCGGGGTGAATTCACAAAAACCGATGCCGCCAATCGCATCGTCCTCATCGGCACCTCGGCTCTCGCACTCGCCGATCTCAAGGCGACACCGGTGCAGAGCGTCTATCCCGGTGTTGAGGTGCATGCCAGCCTGCTTGCAGGCATTCTGGCTGGACGTTTTCCGCATGAACCCACTTGGGCGCCTGGCGCGAGCTTTCTCATCATGTTAGTGCTCGGCGTGGCGCTGGCCGTACTGCTGCCATTGCTATCCGAGATGTGGATGCTGGCAGTCGCAACGCTGTCATTGACTGGTTTAATTTCCGGTAATACCTGGCTGTGGTCGCAGGCCGATCTGATGCTGGTCTTGACCACACCTGTGCTACTGATCCTCAGTCTTACCGTGCTCAATCTGGGGTATGGATTTTTATTCGAGGCGCGCAGCCGCCGCCAACTTAAAAGCATGTTCGGCGAATACGTTCCACCCGCACTGGTAGATGAAATGAGCCGCCGCGGCGAACATTACGATTTCAGCGGCGAGAGTCGCGAGCTCACGGTCCTGTTCGCCGATATCCGCAACTTCACAACACTGTCGGAAAACCTCTCCGCCAGTGAGCTCAAGGCCTTGCTGAACCGATTCTTCACGCCCATGACACGCATCATTTTTGATCAGCGCGGCACCATAGACAAATACGTCGGCGACATGATCATGGCTTTTTGGGGCGCACCGGTACAGGATAACAACCATGCTGCGCTGGCCATCACAGCCGCTTTGAAGATGCAGCGCGCAGTGCAAACGCTGCAGGCTGAATTCAAACGGGAGGGCCTGCCGGATATCAACATCGGTATCGGGATTAACAGCGGCATTATGAATGTCGGCGACATGGGATCGGAATACCGCCGTGCCTATACCGTCATCGGTGATGCCGTGAATCTGGCCTCGCGTCTCGAAGGGCTGACCAAATACTATGATGTACATCTGGTCGTCGGACCACGCACACGAGAACTGGCTCCGGACTTTGTGTATAAACAACTGGACCGGGTACGGGTAAAGGGCAAACACGAGGCGGTGGAAGTCTTCGCACCGCTGTGTCGATTTGATGAGCAAACAGATGCATTGCGTGATGAGCTGCAACTGCATGCGCAAGCGCTGGAAAAGTTCTGGTCGCGCGACTGGGTAGAGGCCGAGAAGATGTTCTTGGCCTTGCAATCAGCGAACCCCCATACACATCTATACCAACTCTATCTGGAACGCATCCGCTCCCTGCGTGAGCGTGTGTTAACGGAAGATTGGGATGGTGTTTATGAGCGGCGCGAGAAATGAATCAACAGGCTGTTGAAAAACGCGATCAGGGGATGCAGTGCAAGGCGGGAACGGGCGAAAAAGCGGAGTTTACACGGAGTAAATGAGCATTTTGAGGCCGCTTCCAACGTAGCGGTGCGCCCCTCAGCGCGTTTTTCAACAGCCTGTTAAGATGTCGGGCGCGCGGCTACGCTGCTGAACCCGACCTACAGATTTCATCATGCCGACCTTCAGCGGAATGACGAACACGTTTGCAGACTCGTAGGTCGGATTCAGGCCGAAGGCCGCGTCCGACAGACGGTGCGGTGCGGTGCGATTCGCTGCGCTCACCACACCCTACGTGATTACTGAACGAGTAACACGCCTTCGACATGCGTGTTCGGATCACCAATAGCCTGGAAATTGAACACGCCACCGACCGCTTGACCTGCGCTACCGGTAAAGGCCATGCCCATATCGCCCTCGACGAACTGTGTCGGGTTGGGGCTGACCATCACGGTACTCGTCGCTGTATTTACCTGCGCATCGAAGATATTGCCACGTACCTGGCCGGTAAAATTCACATTCCAGTTTTCCGGACCGTTATAGATGCCGAGCGTACCGGCCGTGATCGCACCGGTATTAAAATTCACATTGGCGTTGAAGGTCAGATTGCCCGGCGTAAGTGGACCGCCACCGCTACCGCCGCCATGCGCGACAACGACACTGGTCAAATTGATACTGCCGGTGCGTGCGGCCATCACGGCTTTATCCGTCGGCAGCAGAGTAGCCCAATGGACAGGAGAATTAATCAACGCCTTCTTCGCGGGATCGGTCGCGTTGGTCTGAACTTCAACGGGATTGATAGTGCCGTTCCAAGTACCCCAGTAGAAGGTATGCCCTGCATCCACTACCTGATTGGCAAAGGCATCCGTGCTGGCACCGCCACGCCGAATGACGGCCTGATAAGGTGCCGTCGCATACTGCGGTTCATGGGGCCCATAGCCATTGTCAGTGAACAAGGGCGAGGCGCTACCATGCCCCAGCGCACGCCCGCCTTTGAAACTGTAATCCGGTTTGTTGTTGGCTTCCACAACAAGACCCAGGAAGGGCGTTGTCTGTATACTTCCCCATTCTGCCGGAGTGAAACGCAGATCGGCATTCTGAAGCACTTCAGTCGGATTAGTGACCAGGATCTGTTGTGGAGGCGTGCAGGTTTTACAGCCATCATTGATCAGCGGCGGGAGCGGTCCGATCGGAAATACGCCGGCACCAGGCGGCATGGGCTTTTCCTGATTTGGAGATTGAGGCTCATTCTGCATAGCCAATGGCGATTTATCCGTTGCCTCCGGCATGAACGCACCCGCCTGCTGCTCTGGTGATGTTCCCTGTGCCGGATTCTGCTCAGCCACAGCGGCATTGGATTCTGACTGGCTCGGCCCACGCTGTCCTACCGGCGCGGGGATCTGCAATACTTTCGGCGGCTCCATCAACCCCTTGGGTAAACTCCTTGCTTCAACGCGCCCGAAATTGAAATCCCCACCAGCACCAAGATCAATATCACCGCGCTCATTGCGCACTTGAATACCGCCCTGCCAGGCGGCCAACACCAGACTCTCCGGTGATTCCAATACAGCTTCAAAATGGGTTCCGCGCACACCGATGGTCGCTACCGGCGTGGTGATGCTATAGGCGCTGGCATCCTGTTTACCGATCACTCCGGTAATGGTCCGTAAGCCACCTTTGATCAGCGTGGACATGGCGCGATCACCTTCTCCACCCTGATTCTGAAAGCGATATTCATCAACTTTGAATTCGCTGTCCTCGCGCAATGACATCAAGGCACCATCCGTGAAACGGAGCTGCACTTCAGAGGACGGCGCGGTACGGATCGTTTCCCCGGCGTAGAACATCGAGCGACGTTGTAAACGCCGCTGTTCACCCTGGGCTGACAGGGCAGACACATCACCGCTGGCGATAATGACCTGCCCGGCAGACTCAGGCTCGGCTGCGCCTACGCGCAGCGCCAGCAACAACAGTCCCATGCCGAGGCCCATGCAGAGGACAGATAACCTGTTGCGAATTATTGCGTGCAAAATCATTCCGCATCTCCGACTAGTCAAACTGGTAACGCATACCAACACTGAACTGATTGCGGGTGTATTCATACAGATTGATATTGGACTGATTATCGATGGCACTGGCCTCTGCCGTCAGTGTCCAATCTGCTTCCGGTTGCCAGCTCCAGCCCAGCCGTAGTTCTGCAAAACGATCATCACGTGTCTGCAAAAACACCGGACTATCGGCGTCATAACGAGACTTCTGCCAGACCAGGCTGGCATAGGGGGTGTGCTCCGGGATACCGCTCCATTGCATACCGAGACGCAGGCCGTAATAGAGGCGGCCGTTCGGATCTCCACCCGTCTCCTGCGCTGATTCGTCACCCAGGAATCCGGCTATTGATGCGAGCAAGGGAATAGTTGCATAGCGGTGATTCCAACCGCTACCGGCCAACAGTAGATTCACATCCTGAGTTGCATCTTCGGGATAGCGCAAGGCCCCGATCTGGCCGAAGACCTGCAACTGATTATGCGTATTGAGATCGCGACTCCATTCGGCGCCCAAGGTCAGCAGCCGACGATATTCATCATCCGCAAGGTAAAAAGACTGATATTGCACAGGCAGCTTCAAGCGATCGCGGCCGTCCGCCAGGGCCAGACCACCGCTTAACGTGATGCTATGCGAACTGTAGTCATGCTCATCAACATAACCACGATCACGATAGGCAAGGTCCGCGAATAGTGCACGGCGTTTATCGAGAGGTCTCACCAGGGTGATGCCGGCATTCTTATCAAGAAAACGATCACTGGTTTCAAGGCTGGATGCCCCCAGGCTGACTGTACCCAGCGCGGGTATTACCAATGTGCTGTCGGCAGTCGCACTGGCTGCATTACTGTCCCAGCCAGGACGCAGTTCCAGATAACCCGTGACACTGGTGCGACCTTGCGCCTCACGGAGATCGATTTCGGCAAGGAAACTATCGACACGCCTCAACACATTCGGTGGCGGTCCAACTGTCTGGACAGCCTGAAATTCGCGGCGTGCGGAAGTGAAATCACCGAGCATGAAATACGCGCGCGCCAATTCCAGGCGGGCACGGTGATGAGACGGCTGAACCATCAGCACCCGCTCAAAGGCCATCACCGCATGCTGGGGCTGGCCTGCTTCGAGCGCCGCCAAACCGGCCGCGAAATCGAAATCAGGCTCACCTGCATGCTCGGCGAGATGCTGTTGCGCCAGGTTCCAGGCGGCCTCAGGCTGACCACTGTCGAGTTGCGCCTGAATAGCGGCGTCAATAGCATCAGCTTGGGCTGTGGCGATGCACACCATTGCAAGCAGGAAAATCCCTATACCGAATCTAGGCATTTCGTCACAGTCTCATCTCATCAATTGGAAACGCTTCCACATGCCGTCAATCAGACGGCGTTATGGAGGGTTTCACGAGATGGATTGCAAGAGCTGTGCCCTTTCGGGCCACATCAGGCAGCGACAGCTTCCGGTACTGCGCGCAAATAGCCGCCGGAAAGCACGCGTACGTCAAAGCCAGCCTCGCTGAGTAGAAAGGCCGCGGCCGCGCTGCGGCGACCGGTATCGCAATAAAGGATATACGTTGTCTCGGGATCGAGTTCGCGCAACCGCAGTCGCAGCAAGTAGAGGGGGATGTTCAAACTGTGCAGGATGGCACCGTTGTAATGCTCACTTTCCAGACGCACATCCAACCAGCATGCGCCCTGCTCCACCAGACTTTCCGCCGCGTGGTATTCCACTTCATGCAACAGTGGTGCCTTCAGCAGGGCATCGAAATCCGCCTTGGACAAACGCATCAACACACCGTCGCTGGTCATGGTAACCGTCGCGTTGCGCTCGCAGTCAGCCATCAGCGCCTCTTCGCCAAAACACGCCCCTTGCTGGAGTTGTGCCAAGCGTACCGTCGCACCATTGGGTGCGGTGCGCAAAACCTCGGCGCGACCCTGACGCAAGACATAGTAGTAATCCCCCACCTCCCCCTGACGAATCACCACTTCGCCGGCAGACATGGAAACCGCTTCCATACGCTTGAAGATTTCCTGAATATTGGCCGGCGGCACTTGATAGAAAACTTTCGATCCAAGCATGCGCGTCATCCAATCCGCATCCTCGGCGGGCGCTTCGGATTCCAGATCGGCTACGACATAACCTGCTGATTGATCCCAGGTCAGCAGGATATCCAGCAGCGTGGTGTCGATGCGCACAAAGCTGATATCGGTGCGCGCGACGGCCTGCCATTGACGCGGCTGCTGCGGGGCTATCGGATGCTGAGCGGCGGACATCCCACCCTGGAGCACAGAGACAACCTTATTGGCATCACGCAGTTCCAATTCGCCTTCCAGCAGATAATAGGCCCAGCTGTCGCGATCATCGCGGCGAAATAACGAATGTCCCGCGCTAAGCTGCTCTATCTGGACGCGTTGAACCAGATCCTTGAAATTGTCGGCGGACAGGCTGTTGAGCGGAACGAGTTGCGCCAGGGCGCGGAGATCGACGGTAGATTGGGATGACTGCACGGAACGATCCTCTGGCATGATGATTCAGGCGGTCAGAGGTGTATTTCATCGCAAAACTTGAAAATCACCAGCCTGCGTACTCAATTCGGCTCTGGCCCCCTGTTTCTAGCGACCTCAATTCAATAAGTCTTAGTAAATTTATTGACAATGTCGATAAACGACCAAGGGCGCCGTAGCGCCCTTGGTGGTAACCGCGACTGAGCTCAACGATCATACTGCGGTGTGGCCTTGATGCGATGGATACTGAGATCGGCACCCTGATATTCCTCTTCCTGGGACAGGCGCAGTCCCAGCAGAGCCTTAAGCACTCCGTAGACCACGAAGCCACCCGCCAACGCAATGCCGACACCCAGGCCTGTGCCGGTCAGCTGCGCGCCCAGACTCACGCCGCCCAATCCCCCCAGGGCCGTGCTACCGAAGATGCCGGCCGCGATACCGCCCCAGGCACCGCACAAACCGTGCAGGGGCCAGACACCCAGAACGTCATCGATCTTCCAACGGTTCTGGGTCAGGGTGAAGGTCCATACAAACAAACCACCGGCAACTACGCCGGTCGCCAGCGCACCCAGGGGATGCATGACATCCGAGCCTGCGCAGACGGCGACCAGCCCGGCCAGCGGACCGTTGTGGACGAAACCCGGGTCATTACGGCCGGCGACCAGGGCCGCGAGAATGCCGCCAACCATGGCCATCAAGGAATTGACCGCCACCAGACCACTGACAGCCTCCACCGTCTGAGCTGACATGACATTAAATCCGAACCAACCGACGGTGAGAATCCAAGCGCCCAAGGCGAGGAAGGGAATGCTTGATGGCGGATGAGCGAACACGGTGCCGTCTTTACCATAACGACCATGGCGTGGCCCCAGCAGCAGCACGGCCACCAACGCCAACCAGCCACCCATGGCATGCACCACGACAGAGCCGGCAAAATCATGGAAGCCGAAACCAAACTGCGCCTCGATCCATTCCTGAACGCCAAAACGACCGTTCCAGGCGATGCCTTCAAAGGTTGGGTAGATCAGCGCCACGACCATGAAGGTCGCGATCAATTGCGGATAAAACCGTGCCCGCTCGGCGATACCGCCCGAGATGATGGCCGGGATCGCCGCCGCAAAGGTGAGCAGGAAGAAAAACTTCACAAGCTCGTAGCCATTGCGCTCGGTTAATGCCTCTGCCCCCTGTAAAAAGCCCATGCCGTAGGCAATGCCGTAACCAATAAAGAAGTAGGCGATAGTCGAGGCGGCAAAATCACAAATGATCTTGACCAGGGCGTTGACCTGATTTTTCTCCCGTACCGTGCCCACTTCGAGGAAGGCAAAACCGGCATGCATGGCAAGCACCATAATGGCGCCAAGGAGGATGAATAGTACGTCGGTACCGGCCTGTAATGACTCCATAACGCCCCTCATCATGTCGTATTAGTATGCGAAACCAGAGCACAGTAGACAGATACCGCGCTTTCGGAAGAAGCCAGATAATACATAAGGATAGGGGGCAATAAAACGAATATCGGACTAAACAGGTGCGATCAGGCACACCGGCGTCCGCATAAAGCGAGCAGGTCGCCCTATGAAAGGGCAAAAAAATACCGGTGAACGTAGGGCGTTCACCGGTCTTGAAGAGGGAGTTCTGAGGTAGGCACTCCCTTCGGAGAAAATGAACAAGCGCCTGTTACTATCCGGATTCCGGCCCGGCAAACTGTGAACTAGTGCACAATTTTCGCCCGTGTCATTACCGGGGCCTGCCGGAGACCGTCTTCTATAGAATCCAGTGATCGCCTACAACCCTGACCGTTTAGCCGCCTCCCAGAGCCGATCCAACTCCGCACTGTCGGTGCTGGACGTATCCCCTAGCGCCGATTCGACGTAACCCACACGCGCCTCAAAGCGTGCATTCGCCGCTCGCAATGCCGCCTCGGGGTCAACCTCAAGATGCCGCGCCAGATTCACGCAGGTGAACAACAGATCGCCAAGTTCTGCCGCCAACTCCTCGCGTGTTCCGGTCGCGCGCGCGGCATCCAGTTCGTCTAATTCTTCTTGAAGCTTGTCCCGCACAGCTTCAGCTGTCGGCCAATCCAGGCCGATGCGTGCTGCACGTCGCTGCAATTTCGCGGCGCGCGTCAATGCGGGTAAGACCAGGGAGATGCCAGCCAGTACACCTTGCTGCCCCTGGCGATGACGCTCCGCCTGTTTATGCGCCTCCCAGGCCAGGGTTTGCGCCTCGGCATCGGCAATCTCCACGTCACCGAACACATGCGGATGACGCCGCTCCAGTTTATTGCTGATCGCCGTTGCGACCTGGGTAAAATCGAACGTGCCGGCCTCCTCGGCCATACGCGCATGGAAAACAACCTGGAATAACAAATCGCCGAGTTCATCACACAGTTCTGCCGGGCGACCACGCTCGATCGCCTCGACAACCTCATAGGCCTCTTCGAGTGTGAAGGGGGCGATGCTGCGGAAATTCTGCGCGATATCCCAGGGACAACCCGACTCAGGATCACGCAAGCGACGCATGATTTCCAACAAACGCTGCAGTGCTAATGTTGCGGGCTTATCGTCCGGTTCCGACATGCTGGACCACTCATCGCAATAAATTCATGCGGAGTATGCCACATACAGAGAAGCTATATATTCAGGCTGGCTGGGGTTGATGTTTGGGTAGTTCGACATGAAAGGTCGTCCCCTGACCTGGCGTAGAAGCGAATCCGATTCGACCTTGCATACGCTCGACGATGATCTTGCTGATATACAAACCCAAACCTGTACCACCAGCCGCGCGCGTGTCAGAGGCATCGGCCTGAGTGAACTTCTCGAATACGCTGGCCTGGAAGTCCTCGGGAATGCCAACACCGGAATCACGCACGTCTATCCAAGCACAATCGCCTCGTGACCCTGCCTTCACCTGCACCAATCCACCTGCTGACGAGAACTTCACCGCATTGGATAACAGGTTAGTCATCACTTGAATAAGCCGTTCGGCATCCACCCATACCGATAATCCTGGTTCGATGTCATCAATCTGAAGCACAACGGCATATTGCTCGGCAAAACCTCTATTGGCCTGTATCGATTCAGTGATCAGTTCAGCAACATCGATCCGGTCATAATTGAATTTGACATCGCTCGACCCGAACTTTTCCATATCGAGAATATCGTCGATCAGACGCCCAAGGCGTTTACTGTTATTGAGAGCAATCCTCAGCAATTCATTGCTGGGTTCTGCCAGTTCACCCTCGATCCCACCGTCCAGCAATCCCAAAGCACCGCGAATAGCGGTGAGCGGTGTACGTAGTTCATGACTGACCGTGGCAATGAATTCACTCTTCAATCGCTCAACCTTTTTACGCTCGGTCACGTCGCGCAGCACCGCAATCACACGAGTTTCCGCGGCAACCGGCATCTGGCTGAGACTGATCTCGATCGGAAACGTCGTGATCATGTCCGCACGCAGTGCCTGAAATTCAACTGTAACCACCGGCTGCGTATCGCGCAGAAACCCACTGAACAAGTCCGCCCAACGTTTCCTATCCTGCAACTTCAGGAGACGCGCGAAGGGCAGATCCTTGAGGCTAGCGATTGACGTACCGAACATCCGTTCCAGCGCCGGATTCGCAGTCATGAAACAGCCTTTCTGATCAAAGGTCGCGATACCTTCACCGATGTGCGCATGGATGCCACGCAGTTCGGCCTCGGTTTCCAATAGACTGGCTTCGGCGGCACGCTGACTGGCGCTCACGCGCTCACCATGAATGATACTCGCGCACGTATTCAGAAACGGGGCCAGTTCCTCCACGATACCCATATCGTATCCAACTTGACGATTCGAGATACCGACCATGCCGATCATTTCTCCCCCACGGAAAAAAGGTATCCCGAGAAAGGCGTTGAGTGGCGGGTGTCCGGCAGGCAAGCCACCGGCACGCGCATCGCTTGCGGGATCATTACTGATGACCGGCTCACCGCTGAGTATGACCGCACCGAACAAGGTATCCAGATTTTTGAACTCGAGACCTGCTGGCGCATGTTGCGCATAAAATTCGCGCGTCTCGTCATTCCAGGCAATATTGCTCAAGGCATAGGTTTTTAAATAAGGTGTACCGTCCGCCTGGCGCAACACCTGTCCGATGAAACCATATTCGCTGCCGGTAAGCTCCAGAAGACTTGCCAGCAGTTCATCAAACATCTCCTGTAGATTCGGCTTCTGAATAAACCGCATCTGCGCGCGACTGATGGCACTCAGGAGCGCATTGCTTCTCTGCGCCACCTGTTCGGCGGCCTCGATTTCAATAACATTATCCTTCAGTTTCCGGTTATTTGATTCCAACTCATGCTGTGTAGCGGTCAACGTCTCGAGCAAACTCGTATTGGCGTAACGTAACTTCAGACTTTCCATGATGGTTGCATGCGTGCGTCTGGAACTGATCAACAGCACCAGCGTAAAGAACATGACCAGCAAGGCCATGTAGATGTGCAAGTGCGAACCACCAGAGGCCAAACGCGCCGCAAACGGTAACAATGCCGGCAACATGTAAGCGACGTAAGCTCCGCGCATAGCCGAGTACAAAGGGACTGCCCCGGCAGTCATGCCCGCCAGAATAAATGCCAGGAATACCTGATGCGGCAGACTGGTTTCCGGGAACAGGATGTAGGCACCCGCGCCCCAGGCCATACCGCTGGCCAGATTACTGATAATGATGCGACGCGCCCATAGCGCCACATTCGGACGGTTATCAGAAACACGTCGGTAACGGCTGACCAGCCAGTAACGCGGAAGATTCACAACGACAATCAACGCAAACCACGCACTCAGCACGGCAACAGGTTGAACTGTCCACAACAACAAACAAAGTATCGCTGCATTAATGACACTGGCGATAGCACCCAATCCCAGCTGCTCATAAAGCAGCTTGACCTGTTCGGGTAAGATCTGTTCTGTTGTCGCGGTTAATGTCACTGTGCTGAAAACTCGGCTCGAGAGGTCATAAGCTATCGTTAGCTGATATATAACCTTAGCACTGCATAGCGACAGGGGATTGTTAAGGAATATTTACATTTGCGGCTAGGAAATAAGTGATCACACCGGATTCACGGTCCGCACCGCTATACGCATGTTTGACAGGTCGAGCGCCAAGACTGCTTGCTTGAGGAATTCCATGGCCAGCAAGCCACCAATTCGGAATCCGTAGCGCCGCTCCAATGCGAAGGCTGGACTGATGACGGCACGGGCAGGCGTCTTGTGCAGATCATCAAGCAGTAATGTATCGACCCGTGCCGTTGCCAGCGCGATCTGGCCGCCACCGCCATAACCAATGGCATTCTGATTATCACGTGTCAGCTGCGCTGCCGCTGCTGTTGTTCCTGGCAGCAAACAATCAAAACCCGTCATCCCGGTATCCACAAACCACAGATTCGGCTGCTGATTGATTTCACCCCAGGCCAGCAGCTGACGTCCGGTGCCCAGCCAACAGGGTATTGAAGCCGTCACTTCCACTGCATCACGATACAGACGCAATTGCCCGGCCGGCATATCCAACTCCACACCAAACCGACTCAAGACACCCAGACCCAGCACCCCGTCCACGCCATGGGGTTCGAAGAAACCGGCCATGGCGCTGCCGAGATCCATGACCTGCACCGGCAGATCCGCAAGCTCCATCTCACCCAGGGTCAGACAACTCAAACGACTGTATTCAACGCGAGCATCGCGTCCATCGGCACAGCTTACGCGCCCCTGCCAACCATGCGGCAGTCCGATACGCTGCGCCAGGGCAACATCGAGCACCGTATCCCAGGTCCCGGTGTCAAAAACGAATAAGGCCTCTTCAATACCATTCACCAATACGCGCACCAGTGGCAAAGGTTCGCGGGTCAGAAATTCAAGAATACTGATCGAGGGTCCGGCATGCAGCCGATAGGGTTCACGCTGTTTGAAGGTCGCCAGATGTTGCGCCATCGCGGCCTGGCCAAGTTGCGCATAACACTGTGCCGCTTCGGGATAACGCCGAGCGCGATAATAGGCCTCGGCCAACAATGGCTCTGCACCGCCACCAACCATTGCGGCTCGACCTAACCAGTGGATGGCGTCGTCAAGGCGATTCTCCAGCAGGCCTAATTCACCGAGGCGATGCATAACCCGGTAGTCGTCATTTGTGCTCGCAGCGAGATCGGCGAAATGTCCACCTGCCGCGCTGAACTGGCCGGCCATGAACAGATTCTCCGCGGCGCGCAATTGATCAGCAGGTGAAGCCGAGTTCGATTCAGACATGGCCATGGGTCCCTGGGATGCGAATCATGCATACAACTTATGCATACAGCTTATACAATTTACCTGCAATTTACCGGCCACGACCCGTTGACGAAGTCATGACACGGGTGGCATATCGCCCGGCTGCGCAAGCCGATACCAATTTACCCACGCAGCACAGGTGGAATCACCTTCAGCTGGCGCCCACTGCGCGAAATCCTTATCCGACAGTGCATGATAGGGCCCCTCTTTCAACTCGAATACAATGGATGGTTCCAAGGCAACCAAGGCATGCCAGGTCGCTTCCGGCACTTCGACGCCAAACACCGGACCGGCTGCGCAGATTTCCTCGCGCCTGATCACCCGCCCGTCCATAGCAAACGTCAGCAGCGCCAAACGCCCACGCAGCACCAGAAATAATTCCCAGCGCGGTGGTGTGCAGTGCCGGTGCGGGCGTACATAGGTGTCCGGCTGCATGGCGTTGAAGAACCGCTGCACCGGGTCATCCAGACGGGGATGGATATTGTGATTGGCGCGCCGGCGCACCGAATTGGCCGCCGTGTCCGCCAACGTAGCTAATAAAGCTTGATCAAAACGTTCCATGCATGAACCTCAAGTGCGGATCTAGCTACAGCTGAGCACTCCAGGACCATCAAGGTCAATACTTTCTTTGATGTGAAATCATTGCTACCCCATAAATCCTGTCCTGTAATCGCATTAAATCCTATGTAACGATGTACCGCAGACGATGAAGCGCTTTCCAGACAAGACGCAGATTAACGGAGCGTCCCTTCTCCCTTCGGGAGAAGGACAGGATGAGGGGATAAATGACATCGGCACGTTACGCCCTTTTGATCCCCTCTCCCCAGCCCTCTCCCGGAGGGAGAGGGAGTTTATGGGACAGCAGTGATGCAAAATAAAACAGGCCGTGTCTTGTGGACACGGCCTGTTTCGGGATGACAATAGAATGGATCAGTAAATCAAGCGACCGCCTTCTTACCGGCCTCCTGATGATATTGCACGACCTTCTCAACTTCGTTCTTGGAACCCAGCACCACCGGCACACGCTGATGCAGATCGGTCGGCTGGATGTCCATGATCCGTTCGGAACCGGTGCTGCAAGCACCACCGGCCTGCTCGACAATGAAACCCATCGGGTTGGCTTCGTACATCAGCCGCAGTTTTCCGGTCTGGCCCTTGGCCTTGAGTTTGCTGTCCATCGGATACATGAAAATGCCGCCGCGGGTCAGAATGCGATGCACTTCAGCGACCATGGAGGCGACCCAGCGCATATTGAAATCCTTCTTGCGCACGCCTTCCTTGCCGGCAATGCATTCATCCACATAACGCTTGATGGGCGCGTCCCAGAAACGCTGGTTGGACATATTGATGGCGAACTCGGACGTATCGGCCGGGATCTTCATGTCGGAATGCGTGAGGATGAATTCACCAATGGAACGATCCAGAGTGAAACCATTCACACCGTGACCGGAGGTCATTACCAGCATGGTGGTCGGTCCGTAGATCGCATAACCGGCGCAGATCTGCTTGGTGCCGGGCTGCAGGAAATCTTCGACCTTGGGCTCTTTTACGCCTTCCGGGCAGCGCAGGATGGAGAAAATCGTGCCGACCGAGACATTCACGTCGATGTTCGACGAACCGTCGAGTGGATCGAACAGGATGAGATATTTTCCCTTCGGATACATGGCCGGGATGGGCAGCGGATCGTCCATCTCTTCAGAGGCCATGCCGGCCAAATGGCCGGTCCACTCCAGGGAGTTGACCATGACATCATTGGAAATGATATCGAGTTTCTTCTGGGTCTCGCCCTGCACGTTCTCGGTGTCTGCGGAACCGAGAATGCCGATCAGGCCGCCGCGGTTCACGGCGCAGGCGATCTTCTTGCAGGCGGTCAAAACGTCGTTGAGCAAGGACGTGAAATCACCGGTGGCACCGGGGATGCGGCGCTGCTCTTCGATAATGAATTGGGTTAGCGTGGTACCGTGATCCATCGTTCAATCCTCGGTTGGTAAACTGTGTGTGGATGACCGGGCAACGCGGATCGGGACCCGTTCAAAAGGCCGTGCATTCTATCAGAATATGCTTATATAGCAAAATACCTGGCAGGCTAGATCTGGTAAGCAAATGATAAACTTAAAAAAATCATTTCAGCCACGGAAACACACGGAAGACACTGAAACACGGTACATTCCTGAAGCGACTATTCACCACCTTGTGGGTGATGGTGCTGCCAGCGTGAAGCCTATGATCTTGTCGGTGTTTTTCCGTGTGATTCCGTGGCAGATGCGGTTTATAGGATAAATGGAATGTTAACGACAGCGACTCTGATGCTGGCAGCCACCTGGATCGGCTACTGCGCCCTGCACTCGCTGCTGGCCTCCCTGCGTTTCAAGGCCTGGATAGCAAAGCGCTGGCCTGCTCAGTCTAGATCCTATCGCCTGGGTTACAACCTGCTGGCATTTGGACTGCTGATTCCGCTGCTCCTCGCCACCGAGTTCGCTGCGGAGGATTGGCTCTGGCGCTGGCAAGGTGCCTGGGCATGGTTCGCGCATGGAATAAGTGCGCTGGTCCTGGTCGGCTTCGTCTGGAGCAGCCGCGCGTATGACATGCAGGCATTCCTTGGGATCTCACCAGCGTCCTCTGCAACGCCTGCGCAGTTCGGGCTATCTCCGCTGCATAGATTTGTCCGTCATCCCTGGTATTTCCTGGGACTGCTGTGGCTGTGGACGCGGGATATGGACAGCGCACGGCTGGTGGCTGCGCTGATTGTCACGGGTTATCTGTGGCTGGGCTCAGCGCTGGAAGAACGCAAGCTGATGGAAGAATTCGGACAGGCATACAAGGATTACTGCGCGCGCGTGCCGGGTCTGTTACCACGGCCCTGGCGCTATTTGAGTCGCGCAGAGTTTGCGCGACTCAAGACTCAGCGTTCGCCGTCCAACGCATCGATGACCTGATCTTCCAGCTGAATACGATCCGCCAACAGCTCACCCAGCTGCGAAAGATCGTCGGCAAGATCCGGGATGCGTGTTGAGAAGGGCGCGACATCGTAACGATCATTGAAATCCAGAATCGCATCCGTGCTGGCTGCGATCTGCGGATACACCTGCTCGGCGAGACTCAATACGGCCTGACGTCGTTCCTTGTTTTCCACAATATAGCGATACAGCTGGAAGTGCGCAGTCGCTGCATAATCCACCAGCGCCTGACAAAAACGCCGGACCATTTCCTCGGTCTCTTCACCGGGCTTGTAGGGGCGGTTACTGGCCAGGCTTGAATATAAAGCAAGAGTTTCGTTGCGCGATGCAACCAGACTTGTCATACGTTCTTTGGCTCGGGCGCGACGATCGGTCTTCGCCGGTTGGTCTAGTGCCATGCGCTGTCTCTCCTCACTTCTCTCGTTATCGTTGCCGTGTAACGCAGCTGCCAGTGTTCCATGCTAGGTGCATTCCGTCCGACTCAGTGCGACTGCGGTCGAGTATACGACTAGTGACGTAATCTTGTCGCCTGTTTGATTCAATACGCGTCAAGGCCCATAGAATACGTGTTAATCCCATGATGTAAATAGATTTTCAGAACTTGGGCCTGAATATTGCTTTGCTCAGTACAAAAAATCACCAACTGCTCCCTGTCCGGAGGGACGAACATGCTACCGACCACACTACAACGGTTTTTAGATAACCAGAACGCCGCTGTACAGGCTCTGCATCATAAAGCCACCGACAGTCTGGCGCAGGCCGCACAAGTCTGCGGCATCGATGGTGCCCAGCTGGCGCGCGCCATCGTACTGATCGATGCGCAAGGTCCGCTGATGGCGGTGTTGCCGAGCAACCATTTGCTGGATTTTGATGCCCTCTGCACCCAGCTCAGCCGCACCTTGGAACCGGTATCCGCTGACCAGCTGCATGGCATCTTTGACGATTGTGAAATGCGCTGCTGCCCGCCTCTAGGCGCAGCCTATGGCCTGGATGTGATTGTGGATTCCGCGCTGCTGGAACATGACATCCTGCATATCGAACCGGGCTCCCATTCGTTGCTGCTGCGCATGTCGCGCGACGAATTCATGCGCCTGCAAGGCAACCCGAATTGCAGGAGCTTCTCCCATCCTATCTCTGCCCTGCATCGGGATGACTCTTCGGCTGCGAATATTGGCAAGACCATCGAACAATTTACCCCGGCACGTATCAAGCGCCAGGTTGAGGAATTCCACGATCTGCCGGCATTGCCGAGCACGGCATTGGAAATTCTTGATCTTGCCAGTAATCCGCGTGCGAATGCGGAAGACCTGGGCCGCGTGATCGAAAAGGATGCCCCGTTGGCAGGCCGTATCATGCGCTATGCAAACTCACCCTTGTATGGCTATCCCGGCAAGATCAAAGATCTCAAGGGCGCCATCGCACGCGTGCTCGGTTTCGATTTCGTACTGAATCTGGCACTCGGCATTACCGTCGGTAAGTCGCTGCGCATACCCGCCGATGGCCCGCTTGGACTGGATGCCTTCTGGCGCCACTCGGTCTACTGTGCAGCCCTGGTTGAGCGCCTCTCGAACCTGATGCCCGCGGAACGTCGCCCGCGCCGCGGCACGGCCTACCTCGCCGGCCTGCTGCATAACATGGGAATGGTATTGTTGGGCCATGCGTTCCAGGCCGAATTCTTTCTGCTCAACCATTACATCGCGGCGAATCCGGATGTGCCGTTGGAAACGGTCGAGAAATACGTTCTCGGCGTTGGCCATGATCAGATTGGCGCCTGGCTGCTTTCCGCCTGGGGCCTGCCCGAAGAATTAGTCACTGCAGCGCGCCAGCATCACAACGAGCACTTCTGGGGTGATCATGCGGTATACGCACAGCTGGTGCTGGTCGCCAACCGTTTATTGGCGCGCCATGGGCTGGGTACGACGCACGATGTGGACCTGCCTGTCTTCAGTCTGCAGATGCTCGGTCTGGATGCCGCCAAGATCATCGCTCTGAGCGATACCCTCTGCGCTGAAAACAACGAGCTCGATGAGCTTGCCCGCATGGTCGCCTAGCCCACATTTCTCACCGCGAATCGTCGCGAGGGCGTCGAGGAGGCTGTAGATGCAGGGCGCACGGCAGATACAGGCGCATCGACGGCCGCAATAGATGTGCGGTGAGAAATGCGTGCTAGCCCCTAATCCCGCAAAAAATCCCCCTCCAAGGCCGCCTCCAGTGTCCGGGATAAATCCCGGACACAAAAATATACAATTTCCCTGAGTCACCCTCATCCCTCTGTTTCAGAGGAACTTAATCCCTATTTCAGGCGTCAAACCGGCTTCAGAGGTGCAAATCCAGCCGCCTTATAACTTGACCAAATTAGTCAAGAATAGGTAGAATTTCTGACCATACAAGTCAGGTATATATACTGATTCGACCACTATCTTTAAGACAATGTGAGGTTAGCCATGAAACTATCAACCAAAGGCCGTTATGCGATCACCGCGATGATGGAGTTGGCTTTGCGCCACAAGCAGGGACCTGTGACCTTGGCTGACATCTCTGTTGAACAATCCATTTCCGTGTCTTATCTGGAGCAATTGTTTGCTCAATTACGCAAACACGGATTAGTAACCGGTCTGCGTGGTCCGGGTGGCGGCTATTGCCTGCGTCGTCCGGCGAGCGAAATCAGTGTCGCGGACATTCTCCGCGCCGTTGATGAAAGCCTCGAAGCCGTCGCACACCCGGTAAGCACCGAGGCCGCTCAGGCCGAACAGCGTGGTGAAAGCCTTATGCTGTGGGATCAACTCAGCCAGCAGATCTATGCTTACCTGGACAGCATCAGTCTGGCCCAGGCGGTCACCTCGAAAGACGGCAAGCTGGTCGCTGGTGCGTTACAGCGTAGCGCCGCCTAAACAGGCGCACGGCATACACCCCTGTTTCAAATCTTCTCCTCCCTTATCGCCGGGCTGACAACCCGGCATTTTTTTGCCTGCCTGTTTAGGAACCTCTGATTAAGTTGATCAAGCGAGCAGATGCAAGGCGCAGCCGGGTGACTCGGAACGAAGTGGAGAGAACGGCGCTAGCCGGCCCGAAGGGCGGGGTGCGGAAAGCACCGAGTAAAAAGCGGAGTTTACATGGCGTCTGCCGCTTCCCGGCCCCGCATTTTTGAGCCCGGCTGCAACACAGCAGCTGCCGCTTCAGCGACTTAATCAGAGATTCCTTTACAATGCCGCCATGCAAACCGACCGCGGCACCCTCATCTATGCAGTACGCGATAGCGAAGGCCTGATTGAGGTCATCGATCACGACGGCACGCGATCACTATATTTCGGTACCCGGGCGCGGCAGAGCAGCATGCTGCTGTATGCGCCGGCGACGCTGGCCCTGGAATACACCCGCAGCATGCTGGCCGGGCTGCTGTTTCAACCGCGACCGCGGCGTGTTTTGATGATCGGGCTTGGCGGTGGCTCGCTGGCGCGCTATTTCCTGGCGCACTTCCCGGAAACCGTGATCGATTGTGTTGAGACCCGCGCCGGTGTTATCGACATGGCCCGTCGCTATTTTCAGCTGCCGGATACGGATCTGCTGCGCATTCACATAGAGGATGGGGCCAAGTTCCTGCACAAGGCACCGGACCGGCATTACGATCTGATCTTGGTGGATGCCTACGATAGCAGCGGTGTACATCCCAATGTCTGCCCCAGCAGTTTCCATACGGATTGCCGCCGCGCACTCACTGATTCCGGCGTTCTATCCATGAATCTGTGGATCACACCAGGCTCAGGGTACAAAACCATCCTGACAGACATGCAACAGGGTTTCGACAGTCAGGTATTACGGTTGCCCGTCGAACAACGCGCCAATCTGATCGCGCTCGGATTGTGTGTACCGCACAGCCGCAAGGAACTCAAAGCGCTACGCGATCCAGCCCGCGAATTGATGGCAAAGTACGATCTGGATTTCCCGAAAATGCTGCGCCGGATGGAACATTACAATAGCGGGTTGATGCGACGCTTCATCAATTTGCACTTGCGATAATCGGATTACGCGTTAAACCCACCCCGAAAATCAAAGCTCAATGCTTCATCCGGTGCCTGCAGGAAATTGCCTTGAATGAAATGCACACCACACTGCCAAAGCACCGGCAGGCTTGCCGCGTCTTCAACAAAGCCGGCAATCACCATGGCGCCTGACGACTCCGCCCGTTGAAGGATATTGCGGACACTCTCCCTATTTGCCTGATTGCGCACCAGATCGCGCACGAAAGAAGCGTCGAGCTTGATGTAATCGACGGGGACATGCTTCAACAACTGACTCGAATTCAGACTGGCGCCATAATGCTCCAGCGCAATCCCACACCCCAGATTGCGCAAGTGCGTGAACAATGATCCCGCGGCGCGCAGCGAGGTTGCCACATCGGATTCCAGAAATTCGAACACCAACTGCTGCCCATTCACACCCGCCTTCTCCAGGGTTTCCTCAATCCAGACGGCAAGCGTCGAATCGTTCAGTGACTCGGCAGACAGTTTCAGGAAGAATACCGTCTTATTGCCATGACTGGCCTTATGCTGCATTGACTCCACAACATGACTTAACACCCACCGGTCAATTGCCATGATCAAGCCAGCTTCGCGCGCCACCTGAAAGATGCGTCCAGCCGGAACCTCGCGGCCATCCGGCGCAGCGGCGCGCAGCAATACATCATAACGCTCGATAGGTTTACCACGCAGGCTGGCGATCGGTTGATAGAGACAATAAAAACCATCGTTTAGCAGGGCCGCATTCAACATTTCGACACAGCGTGCATGTAACTCGCGAGTGGCCAGATCATCAACGGCCTCGCGATGCATTTCGACCCTATTACCGCCCGCGTCGCGGGCGATATCACACGCCAGCGCCGCCGCACTCAGCCAGTCCTGCGCTTGTGTATAACGCGCATTCAATGGCGACACCCCCACACTCAGGGTCATGGGGACCGAGTCATGCTCAGTGGAAAACACCCCGGCAGCGATCTGATCACAAAGTGTTGTGGCGGCATCCCTTGCCTGCAATGGGTCCATGTCCAACAACAACGCACAGAAGCTGCCATCGGAGAAATGTGCCAAGCGGCTGGCACGATACAAACGTTCTTTGACGCGCGCGGCCAGGTCCGCCAGTAACAGATCCGCTACCGATAAACCCAACCTGTCACGCAGCGCGCGGTATTGATCAACTTCAAAATACAACAGTGCGGCATTCAACTGCCCACCGTGCAGCTCTGCCAGGTGCTGATCGAGATAACCGAGCAAGGCGCGCTGATTCAGCAATCCCGTAAGCGGATCCCGCTGACTGAGAAATTGCAGCCGGCGGGTCAGTGCCCGTGCCCGTCCGACACGGCTGGATACCGCGGCGACCAGTTGCTCCGGTTGAATGGGTTTGAGCAGAAACAAATCGGCGCCCTGACTCAGCGCTGCATTGTGCTTGGCGGGGTCCGTCTCGCTGGAGATAATCAGAATTGGCAGCGCATAGTGCGCTGAATCCTGGCGGATCAGCTGCATCAGTTCGATGCCCGTGCATTCCGGCAGATACAGATCCATCAGTATCAGGTCCGGCTGAAACTCATGCAGCTCCTTGAGGATCTGCAAGGGCTGCGTCAACACCCGGGTGACCAGACCCGATTGCTGCAAAATCAGAGAATAGGTATTGGCCTGCTGCTCTTCATCTTCGACGACCATCACTTTGTAGGTGGTCGCCTTGCGTTGCAGCAGGTCATCAACGCGCCGAAACAGCTCATCGAAATCCAAGGGCTTGAGGAAATAGCCGACACCACCGGCCCGCACCGCAGCCAGGCGCGCGGCCAAGTCACCACGCGCAGACATAAACACGACCGGCAAATCATCCGCGAATTCCTCACGCAGCTTTTTAGCCGCGTCGATACCGGCCAAGGCACCTTCCGCCAGCATCACATCAATGAGCAAGAGATCCGGCAGCTGCCATCGCACAGCCTGCTGGAGTTCGACGGTAGTCGTGAAACAATGTACGTCATAGCCATGGTGGCTGAAGCGTAGCGAGAGCATTTCCGCATGATGGACATCATCTTCCAATAGATACAGGCGGCAGGCGGCATTCGCCGGGGAAGGATCCGTTTTGGATTTAGCTGCTGTCCGTGCATCCGGGCCAGGCGGTATATACCGATCCTCCACCTGCAACGCCAGGATAGTTTTTGCCAGATGCTGCAGCACACCGTTGACCCGCCCACGCTCCGCCTCGGCTGGAGGTGAGCGGTGGTCCTGGAATAAGGCCAGCTGTTCATCCAGGTCCTTTGCCACGCGGCTGATATCCAACTGCGTTTGTGCTTTGGCGGTGGCCAGAATGTCGTGCACGAGGCGCCGCGTCAGTGCGAGTACCGGCTGATCCCACTTCACATACAGCAGTTTCTGCCACAGCGACTGAACATGGGCCAGCTTGCGCGGCAATTCCCGCATAGAGGTTTGTTCATCATTCATGGCTTATATTGTAGGCCGCGCCTGGATGCACTGCATCGCGAATATTTCAGAGCCGCCGGCCGTGCTGTCTTTCCTGGCTCGCACTCCGTACACTTGCCGGCCATTTATATCTGCTGCACTGACTATGCCACTGCCGGACCTGATCACCTTCGTTCTGCTTGCCGGCCTGGGCAGTTTTGTCCAGGCATTAAGCGGCTTTGCGCTGGGCCTGATCGTACTCGGCAGCGCCACTCTGTTGCAGCTGGCACCGATCTCCTTCACCGCCGCCGTCATCAGCATGATCTCCTTGGTCAATGGCGGCTGGGTACTGGCGCGGCATCCACGCGCCATCGAATGGCGCAGCGTCCGCTGGACAGTGCTCGGCCTGATCCCCGCCGTTGGCCTGGGCTTGGCGCTGCTGGCAAGACTCGACAGCGACCTGCCGGAACGCCTGCGCCAACTGCTGGGCGTCGTGATTCTGATCGCAGGAATAATCATGATGCTGCGGCCACATCCGCACGCGCAGCCCTCAGGACGCAGCAGCACACTCTTGAGTGGCGTGGCCGGTGGCCTGCTCGGTGGATTATTCAGCACGGCGGGGCCACCAGTGGTGTTTCATCTCTATCGACAACCCTGGAGCCTGGCCAGCATCCGCTCGACGCTGTTGACCATTTTCGTACTCGCCACGCTGGTGCGCATCGGCTGGCAGGTCGCGCGTGGCGAACTGCACTGGCCGATGATCGAAGTCGCCCTGTATTGCACCCTCCCGGTGCTGCTGGCCGCGCACGCGGGTGCACGGCTCGCACCTCGAATCGCGCTGACACCCATGCGCCGTTTCGCCTTCGCGCTCTTGGCATTGACCGGCGTTGGTCTGCTGATCCCGGCGACCTCGACCACAGATGCGGTTAAACTAACGCCTCCATCCAGCCAAGGTGCACCCGATGCAAGGCGATCTACTGCAGCTTTATCCGCCTCCCACCGACAGCCTGCCGCTGCCGCGGCTGTATCTGGATCATCCGCTGCACCGCATTTCTGAATCCGCGGAACCGCTGGTGTACAGCAATTTCGTCACCAGTCTGGACGGTCGCATCGCCTTGCCACGCACTGACCAGAACACCCGCGGCGTGCCACCGGCCATTGGCAGCGCACGCGACTGGCGGCTCTATCAGGAACTGGCCGCACAGTCGGATTTATTGATCACCAGCGCGCGCTACTTCCGCCAATTCGCCGGTGGCGAGGCCCAGGACCATCTGCCCGTGGGGCCCGGCGACGCCTTTGCCGACCTGCGGCAGTGGCGTCTCGATCAGGGATTCAGCGCCCAACCCGATGTGGCCATTTTCAGTGCCAGTCTGGATATTCCTGTTGAGGCACTACAGGCTTATAGCGAACGCCAACTGCATGTACTGACCGGCGCCCAGGCCGATCCACAACGCATTGAAGCGCTGCGCTCCGCCGGCATATCCGTGCACATAGCCGGTGACAACAATAAGGTCGACGGTGCGCGCGCCATCGCGGTTCTGCAGGGACTCGGCTATCGGCATATCTATGCAGTCGCCGGTCCGTCGGTGTTTCATACCCTGGTGCGCGCGGGTGTCCTGCAGCGCCTGTACCTGACCATGGCGCACCGGATACTGGGCGGAAAGGATTTCGACACCTTGGCCTGGGGTGCGGAGTTGGATCCCGCACCGGTCATGAAACTGCACACGCTGTTCTATGATGCCTATGCACCGGATGACGCCGGTCAACTCCTGGCCTGCTATGACATCGAGCCTGCCGCTGTTTGATCGACCAGGCTCTAACGCAGGGTCTCGGTGACCGCAGCGAACCGCACCAAAGGCTAAGTCGTTATTCGATGCCCGCCTCATAGGCACGCTGCGCCGTCAGAGCCGCGCGCACCTGCGCCAAGGGCACGGTCGCACCCCGCTCAATGCCTTCGCAACGCGCAGCCTCGGCCCGCCAGGCCGATTTGCTACGCAGCAGTTCCGGCCAGAACGGATAGGTCCGGCATTGGGTCGGGCGCGCGGCATAGACACTGCATTGTCCCGCCGCATCCAGGAAACTGCAGCGGCCATCGGCGTTCAGCCGCACCGTGAGTTCGCCGCTGTCCAATTTCTGCAGATAGCGGCGCTTGAACCAATCAACACTCAGTTGCAACAGCTCGCGAATACGCTCCGCCTCCTTGGCGCTCAAAAAGACATGATAGTCACCGCCGCCTGAACAGCAGCGGCCACATTGAGTGCATTCGAAACGTATTGGTTCGGTTGTATAGAACATAGTATTGATTATTACCCGTCGGGATGACACAAACCACCCTCTCCCCAGCCCTCTCCCGCCGGGGCGGGAGAGGGCTGGGGAGAGGGCTGGGGAGAGGGTGGCGAAGTTCTCAAGTCGAGTATATCCATGACATGGCAGCATGTAATGTTCGCTAGAACTCAACTTGAAGCGGTATTTGAGACAGAGTTTAATCGCTCAGCTCTTGCAATTACACCGCGTTGTCGTAGGGTGCCGGTGAGCGTAGCGAACCGCACCGAAAGACCACAGGATGCACCAAACGGTGCGGTGCGGTTCGCTACGCTCACCAGCACCCTACAGCGATAACCAGACACAGGCAGATGACATGCGCAACTCAATCTATCAAGGCAGTGTCGTGGATCTGGGCATGGAATCGGTGCAACTGCCGGATGGCCGTAACCTGGAGCTGGAGGTGGTGCGTCATCCTGGCGGAGCGGCCGTGGTGGCCCTGAATGATCAGGATGAAGTCTGTCTGCTGCGCCAGTATCGACATGCCGGCGGCGGCTGGCTATGGGAACTGCCTGCAGGAAAACTCGAACCCGACGAACCCGCCTTGACCACGGCACAACGCGAACTCGAAGAAGAGGCCGGTCTGCGTGCACAAACCTGGCGGGAGCTGGCGTGCGTTTTGACCACCCCGGGTTTCTGCGACGAAGTGATTCATCTTTATCTGGCCCAGGGTCTGGAGCAGGTTTCGACCAACCATCAGGCTCACGAATGCATCGAGGTGCACTGGAAACCGTTCACTGAGGCCCTGGATATGGCTGAACGTGGCGAGATCCGTGACGCGAAGACGTTATTGGGATTGTTTTACGCTGCGGTGAGCAAAACCGAATAGCGGGATCCCGGCATTCGCCAGGGTGACGGTGTCAATACTTCAAGTATGTCGCTCAGCTGATCTCGCCGTCATTCCGGCAAATGCCGGAATCCACGAGCCACCTAGACCTTGGCGTCAAGGCGGTTCAAACCGGAATATTGCACCCATCCTCGCCGGCAATCTGTGTGCTCATAATGTTCAGGTAACGCATGCATCGCGCCAACGACCGATGCGGTCGATCAGCCATCACCCCGCAGCAGCGCCGCATTGCCGCCAATCGCCGCCGTATTGATGCTCAGCGTCCGTTCGACAGCGAAGCGCGGCAGATAATAAGGACCGCCGGCCTTGGGACCGGTACCGGACAGGCCCTCTCCGCCGAAGGGCTGCACCCCGACCACCGCACCGATCATGTTGCGGTTAATATACAGGTTGCCGACCCGTGCCCGCGCACGCACCCGCGCCCAGGTGGATTCGATGCGGCTGTGCACACCCAGCGTCAGTCCATAACCGGTCGCATTCATGGCATCGATCACCTGATCCAACGCGCCGGCGGGATAGCGGATGACATGCAGCACCGGGCCGAACACCTCCTGTTCCAACTGATCAAGTCGCTCGATCTCGAAGACGTGCGGCGCAAAGAAATTTCCCGGTTCGGTCGCGTAAGGCAGATCGATGGTCTTGATCAGTTTTGCTTCGCGGCGCATGCGTTCGACATGCGTCCTGAGTTCGGTCCGTGCCGCGGCGTCGATCACCGGACCGATATCGGTGGTCAATAACAGCGGATCACCGACCACCAGTTGATCCATCGCACCGGCCAGCATGTCCAACACAGCGTCGGCAAGCTCCTCCTGCACAAACAACACCCGCAACGCCGAACAACGCTGTCCGGCGCTGTTGAAGGCGGAACTGAGCACATCGGTGACGACCTGTTCCGGCAACGCAGAACTGTCGACGATCATCACATTCTGGCCACCGGTCTCGGCGATCAGCGGCACAATCGGACCGCGTCGTTCCGCCAGTTGCCGTTGCAGTTCCCAGGCGGTCTCGGTCGACCCGGTCAATGCCACACCCGCGATGCGCGTATCCGCGAGCAGCTGTTTACCAATAGCCGCGCCGCTGCCGGGCAGGAACTGCAACGCGGCGGCGGGAATGCCGGCCTCGTGCAGCAGCCGCACAACCTGATAAGCAATGAATGGTGTCTGGCGTGCTGGTTTGGCGAGCACGCAGTTGCCTGCCGCCAACGCCGCGACGATCTGACCGGTGAATATCGCCAGCGGAAAATTCCAGGGACTGATGCAGAGAAACACGCCACGACCATGCAGACTGAGGAAATTATCTTCGCCGGTCGGACCGGGTAAGCGTTGTGGTTCGGTGAACGCCGCACGCGCCTGCTGGGCGTAATAGCGACAGTAGTCGACTGCCTCGCGCACCTCGCTCAAGGCATCAGGAATGCAGCGTCCGCCCTCGCGAATGATCAGCGCGGCCAGCGCGGCGCAACGTTGTTCAATCAAATCCGCCGCGCGTTCGAGCATGGCTGCACGTTGCTCGGCGAGTACGGCATCCCATAACGGTGCCTGTGCATGTGCGGATTCCAACGCCGCGGCAACCGTCTCGGCATCGGCCTCCATGACCGTACCCACTTGCTGCTCCGGATCGGCCGGATTGAAACAAGTGCGCTCGATGCCCGCGCGCAACACACCGTCCACCAAAGGACCCGCGCGATGCAGCGTGGCGGCGGCCTGATTCAATTCCATCTGAAACTCGGCCATGCCAGCACGGTCACTCAGATCAAGACCGAACGAATTGCGTCGACCTGCGCCATAGAGCTCGACCGGCAGAGGAATCGTTGGGTGTGGCACCACATCGGCCGCGGAAAGCTTCTCCACTGGATCGTCAATCAGCAACTCCAGCGGCATATCCGGCTGCGCCAGCTGATTCACGAACGAACTGTTGGCACCGTTCTCCAATAAACGCCGCACCAAATAGGGCAAGAGTTGTTCGTAACGACCGACTGGTGCATACACCCGACACACAACCGGCTCGGTGCGCTGTTCATTCACTGCCGCATACAGCACCTCGCCCATGCCGTGCAGGCGTTGAAATTCAACATCGCGCCGCGCGCCGATGCAGTGTGTCAGATAGGCCAGGCAGTAGGCATTGTGCGTTGCGAATTGCGGATAGACCGCGCCCTCCGCCGCCAGCAGATCACGCGCGCAGGCAAGATACGCCACATCGGTCGCCACCTTGCGCGTGTACACCGGATAACCGTCCAGACCGCGTTCCTGGGCGCGTTTGATCTCGCTATCCCAATAGGCGCCCTTCACCAAACGCACCGGGATGCGCCGGCCGTGTTGCTTAGCTAACGCGATCAACCAGGCGATGACCGCCGGCGCACGTTTCAGATAGGCCTGCACGGCCAGCCCGAAACCGTCCCAGCCACGGAGGTCTTCGCGGGCATAGATCTGCGCAAACAGGTCCAGCATCAGATCCAGGCGATCGGCCTCTTCGGCATCCAGGGTCAGATTGATACCGGCCGTGCGTGCCGCCTGCACCAGTTCCAGAAGGCGCGGCGCCAACTCCGCCTGCACGCGCGACGCTTGAGAATATTCATAACGTGGATGCAAGGCGGACAACTTGACCGAGATTCCCGGCGCAGACAGCGGCGACTTGCTATCGCCCTGCGCGGCCAGCAAGCGAATCGCCTCGTGATAGGCCTCCAGATATATCTGCGCATCGGCGGCGGTACGTGCCGCCTCACCCAGACAGTCGAAGGAATAACGCGTCGTCGCAGTGGGTCGCGCCCGTGCCAGGGCCTGCGGCACATCCGCCCCCAGCACGAACACGCCGGCCAGCACCTGCATCGCTTGTTTCAATGCCAGGCGCGCAACACCACCACCGAGACGTGCCGTCATACGTTGCCAGAGCGCGGGCGCTGTCGCCCTATCCGGCACAGTGCCGAGCCAACGCCCGCCCAGCAGCAAGCCCCAGGTCGAGGCATTCACCAACAAGGATTCACTCTGACCGAGATGCCGGTCCCAGTCGCCGCGACCGAGCGTGTCGCTGATCAGTCGTTCCGCTGTCGCGGTATCGGGTATCCGCAACAGCGCCTCGGCCAGACACATCAGCAACACCCCTTCCTGGCTGGAAAGATCGTATTCGCGCAGCAGCGCCTCGATGCCACCGGATGACTGTTCTTCGGACCGGACCGCCCGTGCCAGGGCAAGCGCCTGTGTGCGTATCCGCGCGGCATCCGTCGGAGCCAACTTTGCCCGCGCCAACAACGGCGTCACACAAGCAGCTTCATCACGGCGATACTCGCGGTTGATGGCGGCACGCGCATCCCGTTCACTCATTGCGACCTCTCTTCGAGCCAGACAGCCGACCTGTTACACTCATAGCCTGATATTAGCTGGGTAGATAGTCTATGCGATACGTAGCTTTGTTGACCGTTCTGCTGCTCACCGGGCTGACACCGGTTCAGGCGCGCGAAATTGCCGGCATCACGGTCCCTGAGACCGTAAAACTGCACAGCGTTGATAAAACACTTACCCTCAACGGTGCCGGCGTCCGCCGGAAGTTCTTCATGAGCATCTATGTCGGGGCCCTGTATCTCCCGAGCGCGACACAGGATGCGGAAAAGGTCCTCAGCATGCCGGGCGCCAAACGCCTCAACATGCAGTTTGTCTACTCGGAAATCCGTCCGGAGAAATTGATTCCGGTCTGGAATAAAGGTTTCGAAGACAATCTGTCGCCCGAACTGCTGCGCACGCTGCGTCCGCGCATCGCGAACTTCAACGGCTTATTCCCCACCCTGCACAAAGGCGACCGCGTCGACATCGACATCGTTCCCGGTGTCGGCACCCAGGTCTGGATCAACGATAGCCTGAAAGGCAAAGTCAGTGGCGATGATTTCGCCAAGGCATTGCTGCGCATCTGGCTTGGCGAGAAACCCGCCGACACGTCGCTCAAGCGTGCACTGCTGGGCGGAGATTAACAGCATGCCTGCAGCGCTGACGCACGGCGTGGTGCTGGACCTGGCCACGCTGCATCCCGAGGATCTGGATCTCAGCGCATTGCGCGCCACCCTACCTCACTGGGACTTGCATGATCACAGTTCAGCGTCCAACGTCGTGGAACGGTTGCAGGATGCCGAAGTCGTCATCACCAATAAATTTGTCCTTGATGCCGAGCTGCTGGCACAAACACCCAAACTCAAACTGATCTGCGTCGCCGCCACCGGCACCAATAACATCGACCTTAGCGCCGCCTCCGAGCGCGGCATCGCTGTTACCAACGTCACCGGCTACGCAACGCCCTCCGTTGTCGAACACGTGTTCGCGCTGATCCTCAGCCTGCAACGACGTCTCAGCGAACAGCACCGGGCCGCGCATGAACGCTGGCCGAACCAACGCGGCTTCTGCGTACTCGACATCCCGATCCAGGAATTGCGTGGCAAGACACTCGGCATTGTGGGTTATGGTGAACTCGGGCGCGCCGTGGCCAACATCGGCACGGCCTTCGGCATGTGCGTCCTCATTGCCCAGCGCCCCGGCGGTGATAGCCGCAGCAACCGCGCACCGCTGGACGAGGTATTGCACAACGCGGATGTCCTCAGCCTGCACTGCCCACTCACCCAGACAACCCGCAACCTGATCGGCACCCGCGAACTCGCATTGATGAAACCCACCGCACTGCTGATCAACACCGCGCGCGGCGGCATCGTGGACGAACCGGCGCTGGTCTCGGCATTACAAAATAAACAACTCGGCGGCGCCGGCATCGACGTGCTCATCGAAGAACCACCGCGTCACGGCAACCCGCTGCTGGAAATACAATTACCCAACCTGATCGTCACCCCGCACATCGCCTGGGCCAGCCGCGAGGCTCGCCAACGCCTGGTGAATGGACTCACCGAAAATATTCGCGCTTATCTGGAAGGGGAAGATCGCAACCGCGTGTGTTGAATCAGAGAAGATCTGTAAAGAGCGAATGTCATTTAACGTAGGAGCAGGCTTGCCCGCGAACAATTCGGAGACTGGACGGTTAATTTAAAATATTCCGCCCCTTAGAACGTAGTGCAACAACTCCTGCACTGACTCAAAACTCCTGTAAATCGATCGCCTGCAGTTCGAGCGGTCCGAGTAATCGAACCGCTCGCTACAAACTCTCAGTAATGCTTCCGCCACTTCGCGCGCCCTGCTTGTTTTGCTAGCGCGGAATACAACTCGCACGTCCAGTCCACCGGCAATCACGCGCATTCACTGGTTCGTCGTTGTTCCAATCGGCATTTTCGCATAACCGCCTATTTGCCATACTTGCACAGTACTGGCTGGCAGAACATCCAGAGTGATCTGTAGACTCTCCAGCAATCGTTGCGCCACAAGTATCGTAGCTATCGATCGTACCATCGCCATCCGAATCGGCTAAGCGGTCATTCAGAATGTCCAGCTGATTCTGCAATTGACCCAGGTCATCAGTGAGCCGATCAATACTCGAAGATTGATCACCAACGACACCCAGGCAGGCGCCCAGATTGTTTTCGTCAGACGGGAATGGATCGCAGACATCCCCAAATTCGTCACCATCGACATTGGCCTGCAGCGGGTTATGATCCTCCGGACAGTTGTCAGCGACATTGATAATACCGTCGCCATCCATATCAAAATTATTTAGCGCAGTTTCCGAATTGAATCGAACGACGCCAAACAAGGCCGGATCACCGCCCTCACAGTGCTGCTCGAAATCCACGGCGAAATTACGAACACTGCCATCCGGGTTGAGTTGCAACTCCAGCACATCAAATCGACCACTTAGTGTATTGCATCCGCGTCCACTACCGCTGACGTCGAGGCCCGGCTGGGTTGGTGACTGGAACGGGTAACGGGCTGCATCCTCATAGGAATCTACTTTTAATTCTTGGCCTGCAGGCGGCACGAAATCCAAGTACCACCAATTTGATCCCCCATTAAATCGCATCGATACGCCACCTGATGATCTGGATGCCGTGATAGTGCCGTCATCAAGAGTAAACGTCCGCTGTTGCCCGCCCCCGATATAGTCACCCGGCTCACTATCAAAGAAAATGAAGGTAGATCCTTGAACCGGATCACATGAATTGCCTAAACCATCACCATCTGTATCTGTCTGGTCAGGGTTTGCAATTGCGGGGCAATTGTCGGCGATATCCATAACACCATCGCCATCTGAATCGGGGATAGGAACACTCGAATTGACCCGCACGACACCATAAAGCGCCGGCACGCCACCTTCACAATGCTGTTCGAAATCGGCTGCAAATGCACTGATGGAATTATCAGCTTCGTACGTTACTTCATGAACATAAAAACGCCCCGTAAGCGTGTTGCAGCCGCGTCCCGCGCCATAAACACTAAGGCCAGCCGCCAAGGGCGACTGAAAGGGAAACCTGGTTGCCCCTTCATAGGCTCCGGGTGACAACAACTGATTGCCTGCCGCTGCAAAATCAAGCGTCCAATAGCTTCCCCCGTTGTAATTAACGGTGACTCCATTGTCATAATTCTTTGAAGCGGCAAATATGCCGCTACTATCGGTTAAAGTCTGAGTAACACCATTACCTATATAATCACCGGCATCACTATCGAAGAAAATAAAGGTATCCGCGCTCGCCATTCCGCTCATTGCCCCGGAAAACAGTAAGAACAGGATTCTTGTATATTGGATTACTCTGGAACGGAAACTCGTCTTTGCCAGATTATTATTATTCATTTTTTTATTTCCCCATTTATATCAACAATAGAATCTTTCCCTCACTCTCCTGGCGGCGGCTGAACAGCATCTTCGGGTAAGTCAAACTCCTGCACCCGTCCCTGACTATCTACAGTCTTTGCTTTTACGCCATTCTTACCATATGAATAAGATGCAGCGCTTCCGTCATCCTTAACTTCGCTAATGGGCCGACCTTGTTGATCATAAACGGTCTCTGTTTCGGCGATAGCAATACCGCTTCCTGCCGATATCAGAACAAAAAACAACGTGTTTTTAATTATTTGTCTCATTTGCCCCCCAATCGTTCTTTTTTTGTAGGATCCCAGTCTATCCCTAAAATGTGTTTTTTTACAATGACCAGCCTGCTATCAGATCGATAATCCCATCCCTCGAACAATCAAGGCTGGCTCAGAGAGGAATTCTTTGTAAGTATTAGGGAAGATCTGATTAATACCGTAATGTCGTCATTGCGAGCGAAGCGAAGCAATCTCCCAACCGCCAGATCAACACCTTAGAGATTGCCGCGTCGCGCCGCTCCTCGCAATGACGAATTAATCAGTGGCTCCTTAGTAACAATTACTCTCTGAGCCACCCCTGATTTTCCGGTGAGATGACAGCTACAAAAACATACAGACCTCTTGAATATCTTGCATGGACCGGCCGATGTCACGGGTGCAGCTGCGCTTCCATGAAGAACTGAACGATTTCCTGCCGCCGGCGTTGCGCAAGACGACCATTACCCGCTAACTCACGCGACGCACCTCGGTCAAGGATCTGATCGAATACTTCGGCGTACCGCACACCGAAATCGAATTGATCCTGGCCAACGACCGTTCCGTGGATTTTTCCTATATCGTCCAAGCCGGCTACTGCCATTGAAGACGGTGCCGTTATGTCCGGCGGCTTGCACCCATGATGCGCAGAGTGTGAGCAGAAAGAGTAGAAATACGTTGGTGCCACGGATAGATAGAAAACGGGAAGCAACAAGCCGCACGGATAATGATGCGATTGACATCACGGACCCCCATTATTGATTTTTTTATATCGGGCTTGTCCGCCCCCTTGCGATGGAAATCTATGTCGCCTCGCATAGAGAGGTCAAGCGATATTTATTGAGGGGAAAATTTCAAATTTGAGTTTTGGTCATGTATATCCGATGAACCATCGTTTCAAGCGGATAGTGGCTACGGAATCGGCTTTGTTCTTCCCGTTGATGGATGAGCCATGGAGAGGGTGACACTATCTCGCAGCCCTCTCCCTGGCCCTCTCCCACGCGGGGAGAGGGAACTCACAGGAAAACTCCCGATAAAAATTATTCTTCGTGCGCCGTTGATGTCTTAGCGGTGGAAACAATCCTTAACCTATCACACCCACACCCGCGCAGAGAATGTGACACTATCTAGCACCCTCTCCCTAACCCTCTCCCGCGTGGGGAGAGGGAACTCAGAGGAAAACTCCCGATAAAAATTATTCTTCGTGCGCCGTTGATGTCTTAGCTGTGGAAACAATCCTTAACCTATCCCACCCACACCCGCGCAGAGAAAGTGACACTATCTAGCACCCCTCTCCCTGGCCCTCTCCCGCGCGGGGAGAGGGAACTCACAGGAAAACTCTCGATAAAAATTATTCTTCGTGCGCCGTTGATGTCTTAGCGGTGGGAAAATCCTTAACCTATCCCACCCACACCCGCGCATTGCGGAACATGCGCAGCCAGGGGCCGTCATCGCCCCAACTGTCCGGATGCCAGGAATGTTGAACGGTGCGGAACACGCGTTCGGGGTGCGGCATCATGATACTGAAGCGACCGTCGGTGGTGGTCAGGCCGGTGATGCCGGTGGGTGAGCCGTTCGGGTTGAGCGGGTATACCTCGGTGGCACGACCGTAGTGATCCAGATAACGCGCAGTGACCAGGCGCTCGGTCAGGATCTGTTGCACGGCGTCCGTTGACGCAAATTCGGCGCGACCTTCACCGTGCGCAACGGCGATGGGCATGCGTGAGCCGTGCATGCCGGCGAAGAACAATGACGGCGAGGGCAGGATTTCGACGAGAGAGAAACGCGCCTCGAATTGTTCGGACAGATTGCGCCGGAAGCGTGGCCAGTGTTCGGCGCCGGGGATCAGGTCTTTCAGGCTCGACATCATCTGGCAGCCGTTGCAGACGCCGAGACCGAAACTGTCTTCGCGGGCGAAGAAGGCGGCGAATTCGTCGCGTGCCTGCGTGTTGAACAGAATCGACTTGGCCCAGCCCTGGCCGGCACCGAGCACGTCGCCATAGGAGAAACCACCGCAGGCGACAAGGCCTTTAAAGCTGCTGAGCGAGACGCGTCCACTGAGGATATCGCTCATGTGCACGTCGATACTCTCAAAGCCGCTTTGATGAAAGGCCGCGGCCATTTCGATCTGGCCGTTGACGCCCTGCTCGCGCAGGATGGCCATGCGCGGTCTGCTGCCCTTATGGATAAAAGGCGCGGCGACATCTTCATCAGGTTCGAAATTGAGTTTGACCTGAATACCCGGATCCTGTCGATCCAGCAGTGCATCGAACTCCTGCTGTGCGCAGACCGGGTTATCGCGCAGGGCCTGCATGCGGAAACTGGTTTCGCTCCAGGCACGCTGCAGATCGACGCGCGATTCGTCCAATACCAAGCGGCCATTGCAACTGATGCGGATACGGTCGTCTTCTTCGTGGGTACCGATGACATGGCTGTGACGCGCGAAGCCATGTTCGCGCAGCATATCCAGCACGGTGTCGGTGTCGCAGTGCTGCACCTGGATGACGGCGCCCAATTCTTCGGCAAACAACACCGCCGCTGCATCGTCACCTAATTCATCAAGCTGGATATCGATACCGACATGGCCGGCGAACGACATTTCACAAAGCGTGGCGAACAGGCCGCCATCGGAACGGTCATGGTAGGCGAGCAGCAGCTCTTCGCCGCTCAATTCCTGGATCGCCGCAAAGAAGGCTTTCAGGCTGTGCGGGTCATCCAGATTCGGTGCGTGATGTCCGACCTGCTTATAGACCTGCGCCAATGCGGAACCGGCGATACGATTACGGCCCTTGCCCAGATCGATCAGAATGAGATCGGTATCGCCCATGTCGCTGCGCAATTGCGGCGTCAGTGTGTGGCGCACATCCTGCACCGGCGCGAAGGCGGTCACGATCAGCGACACCGGCGCGGTGACTTCGCGCGCTTCGCCCTGCTCTTTCCACACCGACTTCATTGACAGCGAATCCTTGCCCACTGGAATCGCGATACCGAGTTCGGGGCAGAGTTCCTTACCGACGGCACGCACGGTGTCGAACAGGTTGGCGTCTTCGCCCGGATGTCCGGCCGGCGCCATCCAGTTTGCCGAGAGACGAATGTCCTCGATACGCGCAATGCGTACACAGGCTATATTGGTGATCGCTTCACCGACCGCCATGCGCCCGGACGCCGCGGCATCCACCAGCGCGATCGGCGTGCGTTCACCCATCGCCATCGCCTCGCCGGTGTGACCCTGATAGTCGGTACAGGTAACGGCGGCATCGGCGACCGGCACCTGCCAGGGACCGACCATCTGATCACGCGTCACAGTACCGGTGACGCTGCGATCACCGATGGTGATCAGAAAGGTTTTGTCGGCCACGGCCGGCAGATTCAAAACGCGGTAGGCAGCGTCGCGGATATCGATTGCGCTCGTGTCGAAATCCGGTTTGGTGAAGGTGCGATGATGCACATCGCGCAGCATCTTCGGTGGCTTGCCGAACAATAATGCCATCGGCAGATCGACGGGCAGATTGTCGAAATGCGCATCGCCGACAATCAACGTCTGCTCGTCGATGGCCTCACCGACCACCTCGAACGGACAGCGTTCGCGCTCGCAGATTTCCTGGAACTGTTCGACACGATCAGCCGCAATCGCCAGCACATACCGTTCCTGGGATTCATTGCTCCAGATCTGCATCGGCGACATGCCGGGATCATCGCTCGGCACCGCGCGCAGTTCGAAGCGCGCGCCGCGATCCCAATCATGGACCAGTTCCGGCAAGGCGTTCGACAGACCACCGGCGCCAACGTCGTGGATGGACACAATTGGGCTGTCCTCGCCCAGGGCACAGCAGCGATCGATCACCTCTTGGGCGCGACGCTGCATTTCCGGATTGCCGCGCTGCACGGAAGCGAAGTCGAGGTCTTCGGCGCTGGTACCGCTGGACATGCTCGATGCCGCGCCACCGCCCAGGCCGATCAACATGGACGGGCCACCCAATACCACCAGCTGCGCGCCGGCGGGGATATCGTGCTTCTCGACATGCTCGGCGCGGATGTTGCCGTAGCCACCGGCGATCATGATGGGTTTGTGATAACCGCGGATTTCGTCGCCCGTCGGACCGGGCACGCGTTCCTCGAAGGTGCGGAAATAGCCGCACAGATTCGGCCGGCCAAATTCATTATTGAACGCCGCCGCACCCAACGGACCCTCGATCATGATGTCGAGCGCGGACACGATGCGCGCGGGTTTGCCGAAATCGGTTTCCCAGGGCTGCTCGAAACCGGGGATACGCAGATTCGATACCGAGAAGCCGGACAATCCGGCCTTGGGTTTACTGCCGCGACCGGTCGCACCTTCATCGCGGATTTCGCCGCCGGAGCCGGTCGCCGCGCCGGCAAAGGGCGAGATGGCGGTCGGGTGATTATGCGTCTCGACCTTCATCAGGATATGCACATCTTCCGCATGCGCGGCATAACAACCGTCGGCATCCGGAAAAAACCGTTGCGCATTGAAACCCGCCATTACCGCAGCATTGTCCTTATAGGCCGACAACACACCCTCAGGGCTGGCGCGATGGGTCTCGCGAATCATGCCGAACAGGGTTTCGCTGTGTGGCTGGCCATCGATGATCCAATCGGCATTGAAAATCTTGTGCCGGCAATGTTCGGAGTTGGCCTGCGCGAACATCATCAGCTCGACATCGGTGGGATTACGTTTCAGACCGGCGTAGCTCTCGACCAGGTAATCTATTTCGTCATCCGACAGCGCCAGACCCAGACTGGCATTGGCCGCCACCAGCGCGGCGCGTCCGCCCAGGAGGATATCGACGCTGGTCAGCGGCGCCGGGTCCGCTGTGCGGAACAGGGCCTCGGCCTCCTCGACTGCCGCCAGCACGGTCTCGGTCATGCGATCGTGCAGCAATGGCAACAGCAGGGTGCGTTCGTGATCCGACAGCGCGCGACCACCGGCCAGGCTGATGCGGTAGGCAATGCCGCGTTCGATGCGATGGATGCGTTCCAGCCCGCAATTGTGGGCGATATCCGTGGCCTTGCTGGCCCAGGGCGAGATAGTCCCCAGACGCGGCACCACCAGGATCAGCTGCGCCGTCGGCGATGCCGGCACCCGGGCAGCGCCATCATCCAGCAGTTTCTCGAGCGTGGCCCGATCCGCGGATTCGAGCTGCTGTTCCAGATCGACGAAATGCCAGTACTCGCTGTGGATCGTTTCGATGTCAGCGACGACCGCGCGGGCGCGGGCCAGAAGCTTTTCGGTGCGGAAACTGGAAAGGGCGGGCGCGCCGGGGATATGCAGCATGAATCCGTCTCAGATTGGGCGTTACTGGAAAGACGGCAATGATACTGGAAGGGTCAGGTAGGGACTAGGGCGGGAACCGGGGGAAATTCGATGTAGGGTGAGTTAGGCGCGATGTTTGCGCCGTAACCCACCAACCGTGCCATCAGGCACACTTTTTATACAAAGAGCTGTATCGCTTCGCGATGCTTAGTGGGTTGCGCAACAACGCGAACCCACCCTAGATTTTGACTTAAACCTTGAATCGGCTGACCAGATCTTCCAGATGAGCGGAAAAGTCGGCCAATTCCTGCAAATAGCCACTGGTCTCCGTCACGCGCTGGGCGTTCTCCGTCTCCATGTGCGAGATTTCCTCGACATTGCCGGCGATCTCGCCAGTGGCGGTGGACTGCTCCCGGGCGGCATGGGCAATCTGGCCGACCATGTCGGTCATCAATTGCACGCTGCCGGTGACGCGGCTGATGGCGTCCGAGGTCTCATGCACCGTGCCCATCATGGATTCGGTGGCCTGTGCCACGCTACTCATGATCGTTGACAGTCCTTCACTGGAGTTTTGATTGTCTTTCAGAAGTTCGGCGATTTTGGCAGTTGACTGGGTGGTCTTCATAGCGAGTTGCCGCACTTCGTCGGCGACCACAGCGAACCCGCGTCCGGATTCACCGGCACGCGCCGCCTCGATGGCCGCATTCAGGGCCAGCAGATTGGTCTGGCTGGCGATCTCGTTGATGATGCTGACCATATCCAACATGCCATGGCCCTTGGCCTTGATGTCATTGACGCTGGCCTGTAGCTGATCGATCTGCTTGTTCATTTCCTGAGCCTTGGACGACATGCCTTTCACGCAACGTGCACCGGCCTCGGCATCCTTATGCGCCTTTCCGGCCTCGTCGGTGGCAACGCTGGCGCTGCGGGCGATCTCGACGCTGGTCGCGGACATTTCTTCCGTGGCCGCCGCGGTACTCCGCGCCCGGTCGGCGCCATTACCGATGTTGCGTGTGACCACGTCGATCTGACCGGTGGCCTGATCGGCACGGTCAGCAACTTGACGAGCAACTGTCGCGACATCGCTGACCATACTTTGTAATCGTGCAATGGTTTCGTTGAAATACCCGGACGCCTGCCCGAGTTCGTCATTTGACGTCTGCGGCACTCGATGCGTGAGGTCACCCTCGCCTTCCGAAATATCCTTGAGCACATCACGCATACTGACGGCCGCGCGAGTGGTCTGGGTGCAGGTCGCGTAGGCCACCAGGACACCGATTATCAGACCGAAGGTCAGCAATACACCGATGAAGGTTTCGGCACTGACCATACGGGCAATCAGCGCCTGACTGGTACTCTCGAGCCGGCCGCGTTGTTCCTGTACCAGCTCAGCCAGATTGCCCTGTATGCGTTCCATCAGCGGTCCGACATCATGACGTACCATCCAAGCATCGGTACGCCATTTACCGCTCTTGTCGATTTCCTTCAGCGCTTCGATGTGCGGAATAAATTGTTCGCGTAGCGAAATAAACTGGGTGAGGCCATCTTCCTGATCGAAGGTCAGCTCACTGCCATAGGCGCTCAAGCGATCAATTTTTGTTGCACTGTCTTCCAGATAGAGGCTGATCTCATCCAGGCCATTTTGTGCCCGGAATGCCAGATAGGCACGCACACCATTCATGACGTTGGCCCAGGAATAACGCAAGTCATGCAGATCCGATATCAGCTGCTTGCGTTTTTTAGTCGCCGGCTCTTCGCTCTCGCTGATGATCATCTGGGTGACGATGTTCAGCATCTCCTGACTTATCGGGTTGATATTCTCTGACGCGTAGACTATGCCGGGGATATTCTTGGCATGATCGCTAACCAGGCTGAGCATTTCGTCGCCCTGCTGCTTGAAGGTTTGAATATCGGCGCCGATGTTCGCAATGCGCGTGGATTGCACTTCATCCTCGGACAACAGGATGGTCAGGGCATCGACCATGCTGTTAACCAACATGATTGCGGCTTGGTAATGTTCGCGATGTACTACATCGCCGCTCAACAAATAAAACCCGAGCGAGCTGGTCGCCTGATTGAGACCACCGGCCAGTTCCACCGAGGCGACCATGGTCGGCTGTTCATCAATGACCATACCCATGTCGTTCTGCACGCCCGCCAGACTGAAAAAGGCAATGGAAGACACCAGAGTCAAAACACCGAGGAGCAAGCCGAAGCCGCCCCACAATTTCTGGCTGATACTGAACTGGGAAAATAATGTATTCATGGCCGCCTCATGCGTACCGAAGGGAATTACGTATGAGGTTGTCGGCAGGGAGGGCTTCTGATTGAGCGAATTCAACCGCTCTATCCGCTCCGAAAAAGAGGGTTTAGACGCGCCTTGAAAAGTGTACGTCTACCTAGTTAAGGAAACTCTGAATAATTCGTCATTCCGGCGCACGCCGGACAAAAGCGCGCAGCGCGTTGAACGCCAACCGGATGGACCGAAGGGTGAGCGAAACGAGTAATCCAGTGCTTTGAATCACATGGATTCCGGCCTGCGCCGGAATGACGGTATAGCAATAAATCAGAGGTTCCTTAAGTAAACACGCCCGGTCGTTGGTCAGCAGACCTTCAAGTGCTTGCAAATTCAGACTACTTTCCCGACTTTTTCGCCAGAGGATAATCAGTCAATTTGTCGCCACTCCAGGCCTGCGGCTTGGTCGGCAACCGCAAGCCAATCCGGCGCGCAGTTCAGGGCCTGAGCCAGGGCGGCACGCGCCAGGTCAGGATGGTTGTTTTTGTCACTCAGATGGGCGATGGCCACGTGTTGCAGGGCGGAGGTGTCGATGCTGGACAGCAATTCCGCGGCCTGAGCATTACTCAAATGCCCGAGGTGTCCCCCGACCCGGCGTTTGAGCATGGCCGGATACGGCCCATCGGCCAGCATATCGGTGTCGTGATTGCATTCCAGCAGCAGGGCATCACAGCCATCCAGGACCTGCCGGATGTGCCCGGTGATGCTGCCGGTGTCGGTCAGTACACCGAGCCGGACCGCGCCGTCACTGAACACGAATTGGCAAGGCTCGCGCGCATCGTGCGGCACCGGGAAGGGAATGATGTGCAAATCGCCGATGCTGAGTTCTTCGTGACCGTTGAACCAGTCAAGACAGGGGATATCCGTATCGGCATGTACCACGGAGGTACCCGCCGTCATCCACACCGGAATATCGAAGCGCCGCGCCAGTGCGGCAACGCCGCTGATGTGATCACTGTGCTCGTGGGTAACCAGGATGCCGGCGATATCGGCCGGTTCCTTGCCCAGGCGTGCCAGCCGGCGTCGCGTTTCGATGACCGAGAACCCGCAGTCCACCATCACGCAGGTCCGGCCCGCCTCCACCAGCGTGGCGTTACCGCGACTGCCGCTACCCAGGGAGCTAAATCTCAGCATCGGTTCATATCGCACCAGGTGCTAGGGACGAGGTAGGGAATCAAGATACCCAGCCACCTAGACCCTAGCGCCTGTGGTTATTGCATCTGCTCCTGCACCAGCGTGAGGATGCGTTTCGCAGTCGACGAGCTATCCCGTTGCGACTCCGCATTCAGCACGGTCACGTTGGTCTTATCACCTTCCGCAGCGAGAAGTATACGGAACTGTTCCGCGCTCATGGGATCATCATCGCGCCAGAACGCCATCTTGGACAGGAAACCTTTCTTCTCATCTTCCTTGAGCGGGTCGTTGTAGCGCACATAATAGACGCCAGCGGTGCGATCGCGATCCTCAACGGTGAAGCCGACACGGTCGAGCGCGAGACCCACTTCGCGCCAGGCGCGTGAATAGCCCAGGTCAATAGACAGCGAGCTATCGCCGGCGGCGTTGACCACCAACTGAGTACGCGGCGCGCTTCGCACCTCCGGGTTCGCCAATTGTGTCGCGGCCTGCTGCTCTTCGGCACCAAGGCTCACCATCAGGCGTTTGAGCATTTCGGCTTCCAGCTCAGGATCATTCGGCCGCGGTTTCCAGATCGTACCGGTATCGTTTTCGGGCGTGCCTTGCACCACTTCTTCCATACCACGATGGGTGATGAAGATTTCGGTGCTATCCGCACCGGTACGCTCCAAGCGCATACGGAAACGATCACGCGTCGCCGAGGAATACAGCGAGTCGAGCGCCTTACCGATGGTACGACGGATAAAGTCCTGCGGGATGTCCGCCCGATTCTCGGCCCAGTCGGTTTCCAGAATGCCGACCTTGGGATCATCCATGGTCAGCAGAAAACCATTCTGCAACCAGAAGTCGCGCACCTTTGGCCACACGACCTCGGCTGAACTCTGTACCACCAACCACTGTTTGTCGTCGTAACGCTCGATCGACATGTTCATCGGTTGCACAAGAACACCGGTCGAACCGGGCGCGGCCTTCTGAGTCCCAGAGGTGTATTCGGAAAGCGTCGCCGGTGTACCGCCCGGCACAGCCAAGCCATCTTCGATGGTCGAACTGCTCAGATCCGGCGGGATTTCCAGCGGCGCTTCGGAGCGGCTCTGCTTGTAGTCCGCTTTCTTGCCGACCACTTTTTCCCAGGTACCACAGGCGCTCACACTGAGCGCGGCGGTAACGATAATCAGAAGTTGTATATGTGAAGCAAACCTTTTCATTGTGTATCCATGATGTGTGTTCATTTAACTGCTCACAGGACGCCTGCCTGACGCAGCGCCTCCCGAACCGTAGCATGGTATTGCGCCGACAAAGGCGTCAGTGGCAAACGAATACCCAACGGTATCAGTCCCATTTCATGCAGCGCCCACTTGACCGGGATCGGATTCGCCTCGACGAACAGATCGCGGTGCAACGCGCGCAGCGGCGCATCAATGGCTTCCGCACGAGCCCGGTCACCGGCCATGGCCGCGACACAGAGATTATGCATTGCCGCAGGCGCGACATTCGAGGTTACCGAAATCACGCCCTTCCCGCCCAGCAGCATGAATTCACAGCCGGTGGCATCGTCACCGCTGTAGAGATCCAGGCGCTCACCGCAGCGATCCAGAATCTCGCGTGCCCGTTGCAGATTGCCGGTGGCCTCCTTGAGACCCACGATGTTCGATACCTTCGACAAGCGTTCAACGGTATCCGGCAACATATCAACGGCGGTTCGCCCGGGGACATTGTACAGAATCTGCGGGATGGGTACGGCCTCGGCAATGGCCTTGTGGTGCAGATACAAACCTTCCTGGGTCGGCTTGTTGTAATAGGGCGTGACCAGCAGACAGGCGTCGGCGCCGGCCTTGAGGGCACATCGGGTCAGCGTGATGGCTTCGGTAGTGGAATTGGCGCCGGTACCGGCAATGACCGGAATCCGGCCGGCGGTCATCTCGACCACACGGCGGATCAGATCACAATGCTCGTGCTCATCCAGCGTCGCCGACTCGCCGGTGGTGCCCACCGCTACAATCGCGTCGGTACCCTGGTCGATGTGAAATTCGATCAACGCAGCCAGACTGGTGTCGTCGACCGCACCGTCTTCCCGCATCGGAGTGACCAGCGCGACCATACTGCCGTGGAACATGCAACCTCTCCGGGGGCGGTAAAAACCCGGCCATATTACAGTAAAGCAGGGGCTAGGTTCTAGGTTCTAGAGTCTAAGTACCGGATGATAGTAATCTCTCGGTCCTCGGCCCTAGCACCTAGCACCTAGCACCTAGGATCTTATTTGAGTAGCATTCGGTGCTCCGATACGCCAGATGCAGCTCAGATGTCAGACGCCGAACCCAAAGCCATTCGTGAAATCCGTATTAACCCCATTGTTCCCAGCGAATCCGTACTGGTTGCCACCGCCCGCTCCATGCGCCCGCGCAAGGCCGAGGACCCGGCCCCGCGCGACACCCGCAAGCATGTTGATACCTGTCCGTTCTGTACCGGCAACGAACACATGACGCCGCCGACCATCGCCAGTTATCCCGATGAGGAAAACTGGCAGGCGCGGATTGTCGAAAATCTCTATCCGGTGCTCGGCGACGACCGCCAGACCGGTAATCTGGTCTTCGGTCTGCAGCAGGCCATCGAGGGCTATGGTCGCCACGAGGTAATTATCGATCACCGCCAGCACGGCATCGCCCTGCATGAAATGAGCGAGGAGCATCTGGTGCTGCTGTTCGGCGCCTACCAGGAACGCATGCAGCAGCTGTACGCCAACGATGCGCGCATCCGCTATGTCCTGGTGTTCAAGAATTTCGGTCCTGCCGCCGGCGCGAGTATCGCGCATACCCACAGCCAGATCATCGCCATGCCGGTGATACCCGAAAATGTTTACAACGAAGTCACCCACAGCCGCAATTATTATCAGAAACAACACCACTGCATCTTCTGCTCGCTGATCGACGAGGCGCTGACCTTCGAGGCGACCATTTACGACCGCAGTTCCGGCCATGTCCGCCGCCGCATCAGTGTCGGTCAGTATGTGGTCGAACGTGGTGAACGCTTTATCGCCATCAAGCCCTTTGCCAGTCGCTACGAATGGGAGGTGCATATCCTGCCGTTGGTACACCAGAGTGATTTTCTCAACATCACTGCAGAGGATCGCGCCGATTTTGCCCGGGTACTGCATCGCACCATGGCGCGCCTGGATGCCGTGATCGGCGGTGCCCAGTACAATTTCTTCCTGCACTCCAAACCGCGCGGCGAAGAATTCGCCGATTGCGATGCCAGCTATCACTGGCATTTGGAAATCTGCCCGCGCACCAGCATACCCACCGGCTTTGAGTTGGGCTCGGGACTGTTCGTGAGCACCACCAGCCCCGAAGACGCCGCCGAACGCCTGCGTGCCGTCGATCTGGATACTCCGCAGGAGTGATCCACAATCCCCGGGACAACCATGCATAGGCGTAAAAAAGTGATACACTGGACCGCGCCGGAATCCGGACGGATTCTCCCAATCACGCGCTCCCCAGAGTCGCCATGAACACTCCAAAACAAAACTTTCTCGTCATCTCCGCCATCGGCCTGGACCGACCCGGCTTGGTCAACGAGCTATCGCGCTGCGTGCTGGAAAACGGCTGCAACATCGCCGACAGCCGCATGACTGTGCTCGGCGGCGAGTTCGCCATCATCCTGCTGGTGACCGGCAACTGGAACGCCGTCGCCAAGCTGGAAGACCAGATGCCGTCGCTGGCCGAACGCATGGAAATGACCATCACCTGTCGCCGCACGGCCTACCGTGAGCCGCGTCGCGATCTGCTGCCCTATGCGGTGGATGTGGTCGCGCTGGACAACCCCGGCATTGTGCATAATCTGGCGAGCTTCTTCTCCAGCCGGAATATCAATATCCAGGACCTCACGACCAACAACTATGCCGCGGCCCACACCGGCACCTCGATGTTTTCGGTGCATATCCTGGTTGACATCCCGGCGCAGTTGCACATCGCCACGCTGCGCGATGAGTTCATGGATTTCTGCGATCAACTTAATCTTGACGCCATCATCGAGCCGGTCAAGGGCTAGAGGACAGAGGAAACCAACAGAAGTACACTGTAGTGCCGATATAGGTTTCAGAGGGACAGCATGAGCAAAATCGCCATCGGCAAAAAGATTCCCGACTTCTGTTGCCCAGCCACCGGCGACAAAAACATCCGCTTGGCCGATCTCGAAGGCAGCCCCATCGTTCTCTATTTCTACCCCAAGGACAGCACCCCGGGCTGCACGCTTGAGGGCCAGAACTTCCGCGATCAATACAGCAAATTCAAACGCCAGAAGGCGTTGATCTTCGGTGTCTCGCGTGACAGTCTGGCATCGCATGAGAAATTCAAAACCAAACAGAACTTTCCCTTCGATCTTTTATCAGACACTGAGGAGGCGCTCTGCAACCTATTTGACGTTATCAAAGAAAAGAATCTGTACGGCAAAAAGCACATGGGCATAGAACGCAGCACCTTTCTGATTGACGCATCAGGTGTCTTGCGCGCGGAATGGCGCAAGGTGAAAGTCAAAGGCCATGTCGACGAAGTTCTGGACGCCGTCAAGGCACTCAATAAGCTTTAAGGGGGTACTTTGAGTAACGCAAACAACGCTGGAAAACGGCTATTCGTGCTTGATACCAATGTTCTGATGCACGACCCCACCGCATTGTTTCGCTTTCAAGAACACGATGTCTTCCTGCCCATGGATGTGCTGGAGGAACTGGACAACTCCAAGGTCGGCATGACCGAGGTCGCGCGCAATGTGCGCCAGGTCAATCGCTTTCTCGACGAACTCATCACCCAGAGTGGTGTCGCCGACATCACCGCCGGCGTCCCACTGAGCAACCGCATCACCAACGGCCAGGGTGATGTCTCCGGCACACTGTTCATTCAGACCCATACCCTCAACGCCGACCTGCCCGAGGGCATGCCGGGCAATAAAAAAGACAACAGCATCCTGTCCACGGCGCTGGCGCTGCGCAACGAACGCCCGGACGTCACCGTCACGCTGGTCACCAAAGACATCAACCTGCGCATCAAGGCCACCGTACTGGGCGTGCATGTTGAAGACTATTTCAACGATCAGGTTCTGGAAGACGTCAATCTGCTTTACAAGGGCAGCGCGGAACTACCGGATGATTTCTGGGACACGCATGGCGACAACATGGAGTCCTGGCAAGAAGATGGCCATACCTTCTACCGCGTGCGCGGACCGCTCGCAGAACAATGGCATCCCAACCAGTGTCTGTCCGTGGAAGGCAGTCGACAAATGGAAGTGCTGGTGCGTCAGCGCGAGGGCAACAGCGCCGTGCTGGAAGTGGCGGCCGATTACCGCAAACCCAGCCACGCCGTCTGGGGCATTAACGCGCGCAACCGCGATCAGAATTTCGCACTCAATATACTGATGGACCCGGAAGTGGATTTCGTCAGCCTGGTCGGTCAGGCCGGCACCGGCAAAACCCTCCTCGCCCTGGCTGCGGGGCTGGTGCAGACGCTGGATGAAAAACGCTACAGCGAAATCATTATGACCCGTGTCACTATCCCGGTCGGTGAAGACATCGGCTTCCTGCCCGGCACCGAAGAAGAAAAGATGACGCCCTGGATGGGCGCACTGATGGATAACCTGGAAGTGCTGACCAAGTCCGAGGTTGGCGGTGACTGGGGTCGCGCCGCAACCAATGATCTGGTCAACAGCCGCATCAAAATCCGTTCGCTGAATTTCATGCGCGGCCGTACCTTTCTGAATAAATATCTGATCATCGACGAGGCGCAAAACCTGACCTCGAAACAGATGAAGACCCTGATCACCCGCGCCGGCCCCGGCACCAAGGTGATCTGCCTCGGCAACATCGCACAGATCGACACGCCGTATCTGACCGAAACCAGTTCCGGCCTGACCTATGTGGTGGATCGGTTCAAGGACTGGGGTTACAGCGGCCACATCATCCTGCGTCAGGGCGAGCGGTCAAGATTGGCGGATTACGCGTCGAATAATCTGTAAGGTTTTGTCTCGCGCGAAGACGCAAAGGCGCGAAAGTAAAACCCTCAACACATCTAAAATCGTGTATCCCCTCTCCCACTGGGAGAGGGTTAGGGAGAGGGGCGCCAAAAGCACTGATCTGTCAGAGAAACTGCGCGGCACTAATAACCATGGCAACTACTGACGTTATAAACACAAAGGCGCGTGGCTTGGTGTGTTCACCATCATTAGCAGCAATAAAACCAGCCATGTACATCGTGAAACCATAAATAAAAGCGATAAAAAAATAGTAACTCCAGACGAACACTACGTAGTACACAACTAGTTTTGCCGCCCCAACATCACCCTCCCCGAGCCAAGCATTCAGCACATGAAGCAATAACGGCGAACAACCCACAAGAGCAAGCACATGCTTCCAAAGTAATGATGTTGGCGGGAATGAGAGTTTACTCATTATCAGAGCGACAACCTAACCGTTAACCGATCTACCGTAGGGTGCGGTTCGCTTCATTCACCTTACCCTAAGAAAGAAACTCAATTGGTAAACGAGTCGTGCCCTACCCCCTCACCCTGACCCTCTCCCGCGAGGGGAGAGGGAACTCGTCTAATCTGTAAAGCATTTATCATCTCGCGCAAAGACGCAAACAGTAACAACAGACCACAGAGGTTGAGTCAGCCACCTCTCCGATATACCGCGCTGTGGGGACAGATCTTCAGCTCTGTCCCCGTTGTGGCTCCACTCAGCAGAGCGGAGCCACCCAACAACCAAACGTCACGCTCCCTCGGCGGCTTCGTTTGTCCGCGTGGTCCGCACAGACGGGGACAGAGCTAAAGATCTGTCCCCGCAGCGGCGGTGCGTGACGCGCAGTAACAACAGGCCGCGGCGGCTATAATGCAACCTACCCCGCCTCCGCTTCCAACGCCTTCGGCCAAGCCTTGAGCACGGCCTGCACCAGTGTCGCCAACGGAATCGCGAAGAACACGCCCCAGAATCCCCAGATGCCGCCGAACAGCAGGACGGAGACGATGATGGCGATGGGATGCAGGTTGACGACTTCGGAGAACAACAGCGGCACCAGCACGTTGCCATCCAGCGCTTGGATAATCAGATAGCCAACCATCAACCAGGCGAAATCGCCGGTCCAGCCCCATTGAAAATAGGCGATCAATCCGACGGGGATGGTCACGACCAGGGCGCCGATGTAGGGAATAATCACCGACAGGCCGACCAGCGTGGCGAGCAACACGGCGTACTGCAGCCCCATCAGTACGAACATGATGTAGGTCACTCCGCCAACGATAAAGATCTCCCACACCTTGCCGCGCACATAGTTTCCGATCTGGCGATCGACATCCGCCCACACCATTGCCGACAGCGCGCGTTCACGCGGCAGGTAGCTGGTGAACCAGCCGACGATGCTGCTCTTGTCCTTGAGAAAAAAGAACACCAGCATCGGCACCAGGATCACGTAGACCATGAAAGTAATCAGGCCAACCAATGACGCTACGGACAATGACAGGACGCGCTGGCCAAAACTGCCGACTTCGGTGCGAATCGCCGCGATCATCTGGGTGATTTGTTCTTCAGCAATGAAGTTGGGATATTTCTGCGGCAACAGCAGCAATTTCTCATGACCGCGCGCCACCATGTCGGGGAACTGCTGGATAAGCTGGGTGATCTGATTGGACAGGCGCGGCAGGATACCGAGCAGCATGAACATCAACACGGCCAGGAACACCGTAAAGACCAGTGTCACGGCCAATATGCGGCGCACGCCGCGCTGCTCCAGCAGGCGCACCAAGCCTTCGAGCAGATAGGCGATAACGAGTGATGCCAGCACCGGCGCCAGCATATCTCCCAACGTCATAATCAGAGCGAAACCGGCGATCAGCAGTATGGCCAGACCAACGACTTGAGGATTGTTCAGGTGGCGCAGGAACCAGTTACGGATTGTATCCATGCGTGGTCTCAGTCCTCGCGGGATGTCAGCTGGCTGTAATAGCGCTGAAACACCACTTCGAGTTCGTCGATGACTTCAGCCGCATCGCGTCCCTGGATCACATGCTGCGTGACCAGCGTGGACGTCTCATTGAGCATCTTGTTCTTGTCGAGCATGTGGTAGGTCTGTGACAAGCGCTTTACGGCCTTGATCACGGATTCCTGCGGTGGTCGGGGGATAGGCTCAGGTTCGGGGATAACCGCCGGCTCTGGAGACAGTGACTGCAACGCCTGACCACCGCTGCGACTGTGCAGAAACTCCGCGAATGCCAACAGGGTTGCCTGTTCCGCGCCCGGCAGGCTGCGGAACAGGGACAGCAGAAATTCATCCGGATTTGACATGGCTCGCATCACTCGACTGATCGACCTGATCTGCAGCCCATAATCCGCAAACTGGCCGGCAAACACAACCGGCGCGAATTTCGTTGCGACAAGGCGGAATCAGGGGTGCTCGCTGCAGTAGGTCTGCGCAAACTCCAGCAGCTCATCGGTGGCCCGATGACGAAACTTCTGCTTCTGATGCACGAAGGAGAACGGCCGCTCCAGATTGGGATCGAGCGTCAGCGCCACCAGCGTGCCCAGTTGCAGCTCTTTGTTGATGGTCGCACGTGAGACGATGGACACACCCATGCCCGCCTCGACCGCGCCCTTGACGGCCTCGGGACTGCCCAGCTCCATGCAGATGGAGACTTCGTTGACGTTAATGCCGCAGGTGCTCAGGTATTCGGCAATCACCTCGCGGGTACCCGAGCCTTCCTCGCGACAGATATACGGGTGCTTCAACAGCTCGGCGATTTTGACTTTTTTCTGATTCGCCAGCGGGTGATTCTTGGGCACGATGGCAACCAGCTGATCCATGCGGCAGACATCCACCACCAGATTCTTGTTCAATACCGGCGCCTCAACCACACCCAGGTCGATCACATTATTCTCGACCATGGACACAATACCCTCGGTATTGGACACCTTGAGATGCACATTCACATCCGGATATTTTTGCCGGAAATCGCCCAGCAGAACCGGCAGCATATATTCGGCGATGGTGGTGCTGGCGCCGATCATGACGATGCCGCTGACATCGCCGGTCATTTCACGGACGGCGTTTTCCATCTCCCCGTAAAGATCGAAAATGCGGTCGGCGAATTCGTACACCCGCTGCCCGGCATCGGTCAGGCTGATACGGTTGTGAGTACGGTCGAATAACCGGGTGTTGAAATACTCTTCCAGCTGGCGCACCTGGAACGTCACCGCCGGCTGGGTCATGTGCAGAGACTCCGCCGCTTTGGTGAAGCTCAGCAGTCGGGCGACCGTGTGGAATACCTGAAGTCTGCGATCGGCCATAGGTTACTCAGTTTCTCTTAACGATTGCGGAAAGACACACCCGCCCGGCGGACGCGTGCAGGTCAGTTAACAGGGGCGGTGAGCATGACAGGGGTGGTCATGCGGGTACGGCCTAGCCTGAACGGGCGCCCATCCTACCAGTTTCAGGGGCCAACATAAAATATTCTGATGTGGCTATGCGGGAATATCGGCTGATTTATGACCTGGTCTGGAGCTGTTCCAGCCGTTTCCAGAAAAAGGCGTAGTACATCACTGGGATCACCAGCAGGGTGAGAACTGTCGAGACCAGAATACCGAAGATCAGCGCGATGGCCAGGCCGCTGAAGATCGGGTCGTCCAGAATGAACAGGGCGCCCAGCATCGCTGCCAACCCGGTCAGAATAATGGGCTTGGCGCGCACCGCGCCGGAGCGCAGCACCGCCGCCTCGAAGGGAACACCAGCCTGCACCTCTTGGTTGACGAAATCCACCAGCAGAATGGAGTTGCGCACGATAATGCCCGCCAGCGCGATCATGCCGATCATGGAGGTAGCGGTAAAGGGCGCGCCCAGTAACGCATGCCCGGGCATCACACCGATAACGGTCAGCGGGATCGGCGCCATGATGATCAAGGGCACAAGATAGGATCGAAACTGCGCGACTACCAGCAGATAGATCAGGACCAGGCCCACCGAATAGGCGATACCCATATCGCGGAAGGTCTCATAGGTCACCTGCCATTCACCGTCCCATTTGATGGAATAGCGATAAGGATTGTCGGGCTGGCGCACAAAATATTGCTCTAACCAACCACCCGCCGGCGCTAGACCGGTGTCGCTCACAGTGCCGACCATCTCGAACATACCGTACAAAGGACTGTCGAGACTGCCGGCCATATCGCCGGTGACCATGACCATGGGCAACATATCTTTGTGATAGATCGCATGTTCGCGTTCGGCCTGTTCGACGCTGACCAGATCCGCCAACGCCACCTGACGTCCGCCCTGCCCCGTCAGTTTGAGTGCGAACAGCCGGTCGAGACGATCCCGTTCGGCGACCGGAAACTGCAGACGCAGCGGCACCGCATACTTAGCGCCGGGACTGTGCAGATAGGTCACATCGCTGCCACTCAATACCGTGGTGATAGCATCGACGATCACGGCCTGTGAAATACCCAGACGACCGGCGCGGACACGATCGACGTGCAGATGCAATTGGGGCGCGGGTGACTCCACACTGTCATCGACATCGACAATATCCGTCGTCGACTCGAAAACACCACGCAAGGCCTTGGCCACGCGGATCTGGCCCGGATAGTCCAAGCCATACACTTCCGCCACCAGGGGCGACAATACCGGCGGCCCGGGCGGCACTTCGACAATTTTCACATTGGCATCGAAACGGCGGCCGATCTCCTGCAAGGGCGCGCGCATCGCACTGGCGATCTCGTGACTCTTACGATCACGATGGTGCTTGTCGACCAGATTGACTTGAAGATCACCAACATGCGCACCGCTGCGCAGATAGTACTGGCGCACCAGGCCATTGAAATTGATCGGCGCGGAGATCCCTGCGTAGGCCTGATAATCCCGCACTTCCGGGACCTGGCGAAGGTATTGACCGAGTTCACCGAGCACCTGCGTGGTACGCTCCAGCGCTGTTCCTTCCGGCATATCGACCAGGATCTGGAATTCGGATTTATTGTCGAAGGGCAGCATTTTCAACACCACCCATTTCGCACCCGCCAGCCCCAGCGACAACAGGATCAGCACCAATATCACCAACGCCAGTCGACGCCGGCGTGGCGCGCCCGCTGCACCGCCCAGGAAAGGCCCCACGCGGCGTTGAAAGAAACCCAGCAATCGTGGCGAGACGCCATCATCATGGCCGGGAGACGGTGCATGCACCTTGATAAGTTTGAAGGTCAACCAGGGCGTGAACACGAAGGCCACCGCGAGCGAGATCAGCATACCGATACTGGCGTTGATAGGAATCGGACTCATGTATGGCCCCATCAGACCGCTGACGAAAGCCATCGGTAACAGGGCCGCGATCACGGTAAAGGTGGCGAGGATGGTCGGACCGCCAACCTCATCGACTGCCCGCGGGATGGCGTCGACCAGACTGCGTCCGCCTATTTGCATATGCCGGTGAATGTTCTCCACCACCACAATGGCATCGTCGACCAGGATTCCAATCGAGAAAATCAGTGCGAACAGCGAGACACGATTGAGCGTAAAACCCCAGGCCCAGGACGCGAACAGGGTGATAGCCAGGGTGATGAGCACCGCCAGGCCGACAATGATGGCTTCACGCCAGCCCAGCGCAACCAGCACCAGCAACACTACCAACGCCGTAGCGAAGGCAAGTTTGGATATCAGTGTGCGCGCCTTGTCGTTGGCCGTCTCACCGTAGTCACGCGTGATCGTGACGTTCACACCGTCCGGTATAAAGGTGCCACGCAATTCATCCAGGCGCTGTACCACTTGCGTAGCGATGCCGACCGCATTGGTGCCGGGTTTTTTGCCGACGGCGATGGTCACCGCCGGAACTTCGCCCTGGACCTGCTGATCCCGGGGTAACGCGGGGCCCGTGCCGTGCCATACATAACGTTCCGGCGTCGCCGCGCCGAAACGTATCTCGGCCAAATCCTGCAGGTATACCGGCATGTCGTTACGTACCGCAATCACTAGCTGACCAACGTCCTCTACACTGCTCAGGAAGTCGCCGGCGCGTACCAGAATTTCCTGATTAGCGTTCACCAGCGCGCCGGTATCACGCACCTGATTCGCACCGGTCAAGGCCGTACGCAATTCATCCAGCGAGACATTCGCACCAGCAAGCTTCTGCGCATCCAACAACACATGCACGACCCGGTCGGGACCGCCGAGGGTGTAGATTTCCCGCGTGCCGGGAATGCGTTTGAGTTCCGCTTCGATGGCATGCGCGACCTGCTGCAGCTCCAGTGCGCCCTTCTCTGGGTCCTGTGTCCACAGTGTCGCAGTAACAATGGGGACATCATCGATACCCTTGGGTTTGATGATCGGCGTGAGCGTACCGAGATTCGGCGGTAGCCAGTCCTGATTGGAGAACACGGCGTTGTACAGTCGCACAATGGCCTGAGTGCGATCTTCGCCGACTTCGTATTCAACGGTGAGTACAGCCATGCCCGGCCGTGAAACGGAATAGATGTGCTTGACGCCTTCGATCTCTGATAGCACTTGTTCGGCCGGCGTGGTGACCAGATGCTCAACCTCGACCGCCGTAGCACCAGGAAAGGGTACGAACACATTCGCGAAGGTGACATTGATCTGCGGCTCCTCCTCGCGCGGCGTGATCGCCACCGCGAACAATCCCAGCAGAAAACCGACCAACGCCAGCAGCGGTGTGATCTGCGACTGCAGGAATTTGCGTGCGATGGCGCCAGAGAAGCCGAGACGTTCGCTCATTGACCGGCGCCCGTGCTCTGCTGTTTGAGCAGACTGCCGGCCTGGATCGGGTCCAAGGCCACCGACTCTCCCGCGACGAGACCGGACAAGATTGGCGTCAGGCCATCAGTCAATGCACGACCGGCACGTACTTGCCGAAACTGGACTCCATCATCCGACCCGACAACATACACAGCAGTGACTTCACTGCGTTGCACCAGCGCCCGCGTGGGTATCAGCAACTGTTCAACATCACCGGTTGCGAAACCCACCTTGACCAGCATGCCGGGATAGAGCCCCTTGCCACCGGAAGTAATGTTCACACGCACACGGAAACTGTGTGCGTTGGGATCAGCATACGGGAATACTGTGATCTTATCGCTGGCGATAGGCGCGAGGCCGTCGGCATAGACCGTTGCTGCATGCAGTTCACGCACTCGGCTGATATAACGCTGCGGTACGGACGCAACGGCACGGAGTGCTTCCAGCGAGATACCCGTCATCAGCGCCTGTCCTGGCGTAGCCATTTCACCTGGCTCGACATGCCGTTCCACCACAATACCGGCATAGGGTGAACGCACAATCGCGTGCTCCAATTGCTCGCGTGTCTCGGCCAGCCGCGCCGCGGCGCTTTCATTGCGCGCCTGGGCGGCCTTCAGTTCGGCATTGGCCTTATCCATTGCCGCCTTGGCAACCAGCTTCTTGGCATAGATGCTTGCTATCCGAGCCTGCTCGGTTTGTGCCTCGCGCAAACGCGCCTGCGCCTCTTCGAGCCCGGCCTGAGCCTGCTGCACTCGCGCCTCCTGCTCGGTCGCACGGAATTTCAGCAGCACTGCGCCGCGCTCGACGTAATCGTCAACGTCGAACAGAATTTCCTCAATACGTCCGGAAGTCTGCGCGGATACTGTCGCGCGATTAACTGCTTCAATGACGGCCTCGAAACGCTGCTCATCCGGAATCCGTTCCAACCTTGCAGGCTGGGTTTCCAGCTCACCGGCCAGCGCAGAGACACAACCGGTCAGGATCAGCAGCGGCAACAACCCATTCAAACGCAACCCAGGCATTGATGATCTCCCGGCAGATGAACAGCTTTCGAGCACGTTGCTGTATGTAACACAGCCTGCTCGAATTCAATATAAGGGACGTCTGAGTATGTGCAATGCCTGTAGAAATGACAAACCCGCCATACGGCGGGTCTGTTGATGTAGCTCAAGATACAGCTGAGAAGATTACATACGGAAGCGCGTCATCAACCCCTGCAGCTGCGACGACAGTCGTGCCAGCTCGTCAGAGGCGGACGCGGTCTGCTGCGCGCCTGCGGCGGTCTGGTCTGCGACATGGCGGATGTTGCTGACGTTGGAATTGATCTCCGCAGCCACTGCGCTCTGCTCTTCGGAGGCACTGGCAATCTGCGTATTCATATCGTTGATCTGTGCTACCGCACCGGCGATTTCACCCAAAGACTCGGCGGCCTTCTCAACCTGGTCCGAGCTGTCCTTGGCCATGCCACGCGCTTCATGCATCACCCGAACCGCATCGCCTGCGCCGACCTGCAGGCGTTCGATCATCTGTTGAATTTCCTGCGTGGACTGCTGGGTACGGCTGGCCAGGGTACGCACTTCGTCTGCCACCACCGCGAAACCGCGCCCCTGCTCACCGGCGCGCGCCGCCTCGATGGCCGCATTCAAGGCCAGCAGATTGGTCTGTTCGGCAATGCCGCGGATCACGTCCAGCACCATGCCGATGTTTTCAGATTCATTCTCGAGTTTCTGGATCACGCCAGAGGCGCGTTCCATTTCGTTGACCAGGTTGTCGATGCCGCCCAAGGCTTCCGTTGCGACCAACGCGCCCTTCTTGGCATCTTTATCTGCCTGCTGTGCCGACTGCGCGGCCAAAGCGGCATTATGGGCAACTTCCTGCACCGTGGCGGTCATTTCATTCATGGCCGTCGCGACATGCTCGATTTCACTTTGCTGATGCTGTACGCCGCGGCTAGCTTCGTCGGTGACGGCTGACATTTCTTCCGCTGCGGAGGCCAGCTGCGTGGTTGCGCCACTGATCTCACCGATCACATTCCGCAGGTTTTCGGACATGCGGTTGAAGCTGGAGACGATTTCACCGATGAGGTCATCGCTTTCCATGGCGCAGTGATGGGAGACATCATTTTTACTGATGGCATTGGCCACTTCTGAAATACGTTTCAGACGTGACAGCAGAATCATGTTGACCAGCCAATAGTTCGTGACACCCAACATAGCTCCTGCCACCAGGCACCCGCCAACAAACCAGCTCAACATGCCGGGTTTGAAATCGACAAAAATCTGGGCAAAGACCGGGAACAACCCACCCATGACAAGTCCAAATGCCAGGCTGGCTATAAGCAGATTGCGCAAGATACTCGGTTTCATGTAATCACCTAAGATACGTACAACGTCACAAGACCCAGGCCCATCGGAATAGCTGTCAACTCTCTGTTGCCGCCAAGCTTGGCGGCAACCGTGACAATTCTCCGTCACCCAACCGTTTCAATCGAAGATAAAGCAAGAGCCGTACCAGCCAACTCAACTCAGGCCAAGCGTGCACCCGCATGATCCAAGGCACTGGCGATCTCTTCGAGATCTTCCAGGGACTGCTTCATGGCCACGCCACGCGCACCACGAGTGGCAATCATGCCGTGAATAGACTGCACGGCCGCGTGCTGCTGCTCAGTAGCGCTGGCGATTTGATTGTTCATGCCCTCGATACTCGTCACAGCTCCACCGATCTCTGCCAGAGAGACGCAGGCATTCTCGATAAGTTCTTCAACGACGGCGGCCTGACTGGTTCCTTCATTCATGACCTCAACCACGCCGTGCGCTTCTCCCTGCAGACGCTCGATCATTTGCTGAATCTCTTGGGTAGAACGTTGAGTACGGCTGGCCAATGTGCGAACTTCATCCGCCACGACGGCAAAGCCGCGCCCCTGCTCACCGGCACGAGCGGCCTCAATGGCAGCATTGAGTGCCAATAGGTTGGTCTGTTCGGCGATACCACGGATGACATCCAACACCGCACCGATGTTCTGCGACTCCTTGCCGAGACGGGCTACAGCCTCGCTGGCTCGACCCATGTGGTCACCCAGACTGGACATGGCACCCATGGCTTCGGTCATGGTGACCTTGCCAGTATTTGATTCTTTGGAGGCTTGATGTGTGGAATCTGCGGCGGCGGCAGCACTTTGAGCTACCTCTTGCACAGCCAGCACCAACTCATTCACGGCGATTTCCGCTTCGCTGGTACCATTTGCCGTGGATTCCAGCGCAGAGCGGCTACGCTCAGACACCGCGCGGATCTGTTCCGCAAGGTCGCCCATGACCGGCACCAAGGATTCAATAGACTGACGCTGAGTACGTAGTGATTCGGACACATGGCTGAAGGCCTCCGCGGCATCGGGTGAGACACCGCCACCCACCATGGTGTTCAGGTCCCCATGTGCCAGACGTTGCATCGCCTCTACCAGCGCAGCCTGTTTCTGCATCGAGGCTTTCGCCATGACCCAGCCGGCCACAGCCAAGACGGCTCCGATTGCGAGTCCATAGCCTGCCGCCATACCCTGCATGAGCCCGAGGAAAGCCCCGTCCATGACTCCCAGTGCGACCATGACGGCCGCAACTATCAAGCCAGCCAGCACCAGTTTGGATTTTCCCGCTGCCATTGTGTCGTTCTCCGTCCCGTGAGGGTACTGAAATTATCTTTTCGGCTTCAATTCAAGTGCCGCATTTGAAACCCGCATCTCAGCCTCGGTAGCGACGCAACTAGGGGAAAACTTTAAGTGTTTCCAGCAAGTTCTTTGACCGGACTCTGTGGTTAAGCAGTTACGGAAGGTTTATTCGAAGAGGACAGAAATTTGACGTGCACTTGAAATGCAAAAGCCCCGGCAGGCCGGGGCTTTTGTCTCGATCACTCTGACTCAGAGCTTACGGCTTGCCACCAACGGCCTCTGTCAGCGCCTTGCGGATTGCCTCCGGGCTTGGCATCAGCTTCATGAAGCTGTTGTCACCCATCATTTTCAAATCCGGATAATGCACGGCCATACGGAAACGCATGTTCATGGCGACCACGCGGTTACCCGTGACCATGATCTCGTAAGGCAGGTAGGGTGTACCCTTGAGTTCGCCAAAGTCCACGATGCCCATCTGGAACTTGTCATCCATGTACTGGTCGCCATCCGGGCCGGCATTCATAGAGACACCAAAAATAGCCTCTTCCTTACCCGGCACGTCGAGACGATAGAGCTGACGAACGCCGACCTTGTTGGAGACCAGGTTCTTCTCGACGGCCTTTACGGCATCCGAATAACTGCCATAGGTCGCCAGTTCATACTGGTCCTTGAAGTACTCCATACCAAAGGTGTAGTGATATTTGCCCAGCTTACGTGCGCTCAGACCCTTCTCGGAACCAAACTCCTGCATATTGCCCAAGGCCTTCCCCAGGGCCTCCGCGGTATTAGCCAAATCACTCTTCAGCTGATAGGCAGTGGCCATGTAGACCGGATTGACATAGCTGACCTGCAGTTCATCACCCACTTTGGTGACAGCAACGCGCTGCGCCATGGCGTAACCACCGTACTCGGACTTGGCAGCAACAGACTTGATTGCGTCATTGGTAAAAACGACGACATGGGCATTCTCGTAGGGTTCAAAATCAGTGACAACCTCGAAACCAGCACCTTTCAAGGCTTCCTTGACTTCATTCACCTTCACAGTCATGTCACCTGACCCGCGCGATGCGAGGATAAAGGGCTTATAGACATCGGCTGCCTGCACAGTGGCCGCCACGGGCAGCAGCGTCAACGCCGCTGTCAGCAAACCGGCAAACATTCTCATTACTTTTGACATTAGTGCCTCCTATCCCAAACTCTTTGGTTGTTGGTGTGCCGCAAGTCTAGACGAAACACCGTGCGCTCGCGACACATTAAATGACGAAAAAAAAGGGCCATGTCAAGCATGGCCCTTTTGTATTGCGCTGGACTTTATATCGCCCTCTCTTCAGCAGCGGTGCTTAGAACTTCATACCGTAGCTGATTTCGATTGCGTTCTGGTCCATACCAATTTCAGCAGCGTAGTTCGCTCCAGCGAACGGCCCCAATGCCGGCGTTGCTGTGAAGGTTTCACTTTGTTCTTCACGTAGCGCATGCATAAAGGTCATGCTGATTTCGTTGTACTGCGTCGGCATGTAGGTGAAACCCAGGGTAACATGCCTCTGCACAATACCCGGAGCCAGGATGTTGAACAGATTCTGGTCAGGCTCGATGGTCTCGCTACCGTAATTCAAGCCGCCACGAATTGTCCACTGACTGTTGAGTTCGTGGTTGATTCCCAGTTTGTATACCGTGGTATCTTCCCAACCAAAGCCCCAGCCGTCATCAGTACCCAGTGAGCCGGCACCGCTATATGGCATGCCACTCCCCAACACTGAACTCAGCGCGGTAAAGTATTGATCAGCCGTCGGACCCTTGTTGGCAATGGCGGCAACATCACCGTACAGAATACGCTGCACGTCAAACGCCACTGTGGTTGCAGGCGTCACTTTAACTGCTATACCAACACCGAAGTTGGAAGGGATATCGAAATCGCCCTGTTCGGCAAACAGGCCTTTGTAACGATCAAATTCCTGCATGTAGATCTTGGAGGAATACTGGGCACCCACGGTAATATTGCTGGTCAGGTTGCCGGTGTAACCCAAACGTACGCCAGCACCCCAGGCATCGTCATCACCCTTGTTGGTCACATGCGCGCCCGAAGATGACAGGCCTTTGAAAAGACCCAGGCCATACGAACGGAAGCGCTGATACCCAATTAGCGCAGATGCACCAACAGAGTGATCTTGATTCAACTGATACGCGACGGTCGGAGCGATAATCACCTGCGACAGGTTCACACCGAGGGTAGATGAAACATCAGGATCTGACGCTAAACCAGCCGCAACTGCAGGAGCCATACCACCGATTACGCCGGCAAAAGCACCGACCGCCGGACCAAACGCGTTTGCGTAGAGATTCGAGTTGTAACGGGTATTCATGCCACCATTGGCGGAGATGCTCATACCAACTGTCATATCACCCATACCGAATGCAAAACCAGCATGTGGGATAGCGAATAAGGTTGCGCCACTGTCCACCTTGCCGGTGTTTGCCCCAAACATCCCTGTCGCATCCAGACTGGCGTCACGACGCGGATTAAACAGTTCCATACCGAAATCCACACGGTTGCCGGTGAAGGCAATACCCGAAGGATTAGTCGCAGGGGCAATAGAATCCTGCGAGTACGCTATACCCGCGCCGGCCATGCCGCGGTTCTTCGTGCCGTAACCGATTTTGAAATAACCGTTGGTGGCATAGGCTGCTGGGGCCGCGATGGCCGAGGCAACAGCAACTGCTACCAATGAACGTGTGATATTACCTTTCATCTTCTCATCCCTCCTGGCTAGGATTCAGAGCAAATCGTTGTTTTTTAGAGACATCCCTTTGGGTGCTCGCCACAGAATGACAACGAAGCCACAAATTGTCAAATGAAACTCAATTGCAAAGCTTGTGCCATAGCTTAGCTTCGATTGAACCGTTGCATCCTTACAACTCACCCGAATTCATAACGCAGATATCGCTTGGCTTCTGTCTGATTTGTGCTTCAATTTGGGAAACAACAACCCACAGGAGTCGGTCATGACCCAGCACACCCCAGTCAGCGCCAACAAAACGCTGCTTTTCGTCACTTTAATGGCAGCCGCCTGGGGACAGGCTAATGCGGCGGGTTTCGCGTTAATAGAACAGGGTGCCAGCGGTTTAGGTAATGCCTATGCCGGAGCAGGTGCAGTCGCGGCAGACGCCTCAACTGTTTTTTTCAATCCGGCCGGCATGATGTATCTGCAAGGCAATCAAGTTGCAGGGGCTGTGCATATTATCCAGACCTCGTCGGAATTCTCAGGCACAGGCAGTCTCCCGCCTGCGCTTGGTGGCACACCCATTAGTGGCGGCAACGGTGGTGATGCTGGCAGCACGGCGCTTGTTCCAAATTTATTCTATAGCCAGCAACTAGCTAACGGCTTCGTGGTGGGCCTGGGCATCAGCGTCCCCTTCGGGTTGAAAACCGAGTATGACGCCACCTGGACCGGCCGTTATCAGGCGATCGAGTCAGAAGTCAAAACGATCAATATCAACCCATCCATTGCCTATAAGGCAGCGCCCAATCTTTCAGTGGGTGTCGGAGTCAGCGCACAACGTATCGAAGCCACATTGAGCCAAGCTGTAAATCAACTCGGCGCTTGCGTTAACGGTGGCGGTGGCGGCCTTTGCGGAGCGCTTGCAGGCTCACCCGATGCGTTTGCGGAAATTGAAGGAGACGATTGGAGTTTTGGTTATAACTTTGGCTTGCTTTATGAAGTTGCACCCTCAACACGCATCGGTTTCGCCTACCGCTCAAAAATAAAACAAGAACTCGAAGGGGACGCCACCTTCGCTGGTGCGCACGCTGCATTCGCAGCGTTAGGCGTTCTGGTCCCTACCAATGTAAACGCAAATGTTACATTACCCGAATCGGCATCTCTCAGTCTCTATCACGAACTCGATAGCAACTGGACACTGCTCGCGGACGCAACCTGGACACGCTGGAATCGTTTCGAAGAGCTGCGTATTGATTTCGCATCCAACCAGCCTGACAGCGTCACCATCGAGAACTGGGACAACAGCATGCGATATTCACTTGGACTGAACTATCGCTATAACAGCGACTGGTTACTACGAACCGGCATCGCTTTCGACGAGGAAGCCATTCCCGATGACCAGCATCGCACACCACGCATTCCCGGCAATGATCGCACCTGGCTGGCTTTCGGCGCGAACTACCGTTACTCGCCGGCCATCACCTTCGATGTCGGTTATGCACATCTTTTCGTGGATGATCCCCGTAGTAACCACACCGACTTGTCTGGATTCAATCTGACAGGAACCTACGATGCGTCAGTCGATATCCTGAGCGCTCAGGTGAATTGGACTTTCTAACGACAGACCGGGGCATAGACATCAACGAAAGGCACAAAAAAAACGCCCGGCACCGCCGGGCGTTTTTTTTGAAAGGGTCCCAACGACCCAACCATTACCTGTCGACGATGACGGGAGTTCCTGGCAGGGCGTCGGAGAGAGAAGCTCTAACGAATTAGGACTTCTTGATCAGGAAGTGATACTTGCCACCCTGCTCATTGGACTCCATCAGGGTGTTACCGGTCTGCTTGGCGAAAGCTTCGAAGTCCTTCACGGAACCCGGATCGGTCGCAATGATATGCAGCACCTTGCCGCTGGCGAGGGCGGTAAGCGCCTTCTTCGCACGCAGAATAGGCAGCGGGCAGTTCAGGCCGGATGCATCCAGCTCATCGTCGAAATTAGCCATGTGTGAGACTCCTTAAGAAAGACATATGTTCGATATTATTAAGAACAGTGCAGTCGGGAAAGTGTGAATGAAACAGCGTACTTATATGCTAACTGTCAAATAAACGCAACCCTGTACGACACTACGGTTTTCAGCCTAACCAGCCATGCCTGCCAGAGTATTTGCAGGCGGTTGAGACACCAACAAACCCTGTCGTACCCAATCCATAATGCCACCGCGGAGATTGATATATTGCCTATCGCCACTGCGTGCTGCGAGAAATGCGCAGGCCTGTGCCGACCTCGCACCACTTCGACAGTAGATGATCATCGGCCGATGATCTCCTGACAACTCATCGGCCTTTAGCGGAACCAAATGCAGTGGCAACATATCGGCCCCCTGGATGACCCCTTGAGCCATTTCTTGCGGCGAACGAACATCCACCAGTTGAATACTGTCAGGTGCTTCCGCAAGGATTTTTGCCAGCTCGTGGCTAACTATTTCAGGTATGCCAAACATGGTCGCCCCCGTTCCGTAAGATGTATATAAGGCTATACTAATATATAGTCGCTGTCACCCGACTACATCAAGTCCCTGCTTTTACATTAAATTACAAGCATGAAACTGGCACGGGAACATAGGCTCGGGTATCTTGGTCCAATCTTGACCGGAAGATCCACATGAGTCCGCCCATGACATTGTTGATGCGCCTGCTGTTACTGGCTCCACTGTGGTTTTTTCCATCCCTAGCGACCCAGGCCCTGAATCTCCCAGACATCGGCGACCCTGCCGAGCGATTGATTACACCGGACCAGGAGCGTCAGCTGGGCGAAGCCTTCATGCGTCGGCTACGCCAGCAGATGCCCTTCGTCGATGACCCGGAACTCAATACCTATGTGAACAATCTGGGCAATCGCCTGGTCGCCAATAGCGATGATCCCAGCCAACGCTTCACCTTCTTCATTATCAAAGACAGCAGCATCAATGCGTTTGCTGCCCCCGGCGGCTTTATTGGTTCGCACAGCGCACTTATCCTCGCCGCCCATAACGAGAGTGAACTGGCCGGCGTTCTCGCCCATGAAATCGCACATGTCACCCAAAAACACCTGGTACGCGCCTATGATTCCGCCAGCCGTATGGGCTTGCCCACCGCCGCCGCCATTCTGGCCGCGATACTGATTGGCACCCAAAACACCGATGCCGGTGTAGCCGCTGTCATGTCGGTCCAGGCGGGCGCCATTCAGCAACAGATCAATTTCACCCGTGACAACGAAAAAGAGGCCGACCGTGTGGGCATGCAAACGTTGTCTCGTTCGGATTTCGATCCGATGGGCATGCCGGGCTTCTTCGAACGCCTGCAGCAGAGCGCACGCTACTATGGAGATGGCATACCGCCCTTCCTGAGCACGCATCCGGTCACCACGGACCGCATCGCGGATTCGACCGCACGCGCTGAACAGCAGCGTCCGCACAAGGTCCAGGACAACCTGAATTTTTATCTGGCCCAGGCGAAGCTGCGCGTACTGACCACAGCCGATCCACAGCGGGCTGTTGCGTATTTCAATCAGACCAAGACCGATCCTGTGTTGCCCGAAGCGGCGCGCAACTATGGCCATGCCTTGGCCGCGTCCGCTGCGGGCAACCATGACAAGGCCATTGAAATACTTCAGCGCCTGGCTAAAAACGATCCAGACCGTATCGCCTACCAATTGGCGTTGGCGCATACCGAACAGCAAGCCGGGCAACTCCAAGCTGCACTGAGCCGTTACCAGCGCATGCTCAAGCTCTACCCAGCCAATCCAGTCATGACGCTGGGCTATGCCGATGCCTTATTGAACGGCAAACGGTATGCCGATGCCTATCGGATCCTGGATGATGCCCGCCGACAACGGAACCGGCCTGAGCCCAGCCTGTATCTGCTCCTGGCGCAGTCGGCTACCGGCATGGGAAAGGAGTCCATCGCGCATGAAGAAATGGCTGAATATTATTTTCTCAACGGACAAACGCATGAAGCTGTCGAACAACTGACACTTGCCAGCAAAACCCCGGGAATGGATTTTTATCAATCTTCACGCATAGAGGCACGCATGCAGCAGCTTAAATCCATTGCACTGGAAGAAGACAAGGAGAAGCGACAATAAATTTTTACGCCAGATGGAATGAAACACCCCCTGCCCACGTCTTGAGTTTTGAGAACAGGCATGAGAGGAGACGCCACCGAGACAGGTGCGCGCGTATATTAAAGAATGCTAATGCAAAAACCTATTTCATCCGCACAGCATAGACCTTTTGACCTGTCCTTCAGTCACGTCTATATTCCGTACTTAATGAAGCTGTCTCTGAAACTCTTTCACGACAACGGTGCAGATCGTTACCTCTGCGCCGCACCACTCACAAGTACGACCAATAACCAACCACTGAGGAGGCAACGATGCGGCAACCTTTGAGCATCCTATCATCCGCCGCTTCTGCAGCAGCACTGTTGGGAGCGCTGATATTAGCACCCACAACAGTCACCGCTGCCGAAGAAGCAAAAGCAGCGTCCGTTGTTGATCAAGGCAAGGAGATCGCATTCGATCGCAAGAAAGGCAACTGCCTCTCCTGCCATGCGATCGCAGGCGGTGATCTGCCCGGCGATATCGGACCGCCACTCGTCGCCATGCAGGCACGTTTCCCTGACAAGGCTAAACTACGCGCCCAGATCTGGGATGCAACATCGGCCAACCCAAACAGCATGATGCCGCCCTTCGGTCGACACAAAATCATTTCGGATGACGAAATCGACAAAGTTGTTGAGTTCATTTACACCCTCTAGCCGTTGACGCTGGCACAGTTAGGAGATGCAGCAGTGACTAACATGAAACGTAGAACCCTTCTGAAAGGTACCCTCGCAGCAAGCGCCGTCGGTATGGCAATCGGAACCGGCCTGTTGACGCCGCGGATAGTGCTCGCCGCATGGCCCAAGGATTCGTTCGATGCCAAAACCGTCGACGCGGCCCTGAATGGCTTATTTGGCTCATCAACTCTCGAAGGCAACGACAAGATCAAGATCAAGGTTCCGGACATCGCTGAGAATGGCGCCGTCGTACCTGTCTCCGTCGAGGTCGAAATGACGGGTGTTGAATCGATCAGCATCCTTGCTGAAAAGAATGCCACACCATTGACCTCCTCTTACACCCTGGGCAGCAACACCGACCCCTTCGTCGCGACACGCATCAAGCTGGGTAAAACCTCCAGCGTGATCGCTGTTGTGAAGGCCGGCGGCAAACTTTACAGCGCAGGCAAAGAAGTCAAGGTCACGATCGGTGGTTGCGGCGGTTAATACGCTCACCTATACGAACGTGCATTCTTAAAGATACAGGCAAGAGGAAGTAGCACAATGGCAAACACTATCAAAGTTCGCGCCAAACTAGCAGGCGATGTGACCACCGTGAAGGCACTGGTGAGTCATCCGATGGAAACCGGTTTGGTGAAAGACAAGAAAACGGGGCAACTCATTCCCGCCCATTTCATCCAGGAAGTTACCTGCGAGCACAATGGCAACAATGTACTCACAGCCTTGTGGGGCGTGGCAATTTCGAAAAATCCCTACCTGTCGTTTCGTTTCAAAGGTGCCAAGGTCGGCGACAAGCTCACCCTGCGCTGGGTCGATAACACGGGCAAAAGTGATGCCGAAGAAACAGTCATCGACTAATAAAACAGCAGACGGGTGCCGTGAGGCGCAGTCTGACCATCCACTGAAGGAGGCAACATCAATGAGAAAACTCCTGAGCATCGTCGCGGCCCTAAGCATTGCAGCCACGCTGCCCTACACAGCCGACGCCAGCCCGGATCAGGACCTGAAGGAAATGCGCGCCTATTTCAAGAAGCGCTTCCCCAAGGTTCCCTTTCAGGATTATGCCAATGGCGTTTACGCACTGGATGCTGAATCACGCGCCCAGTGGGAGTCCATCGAGGATTTCCCGCCTTATGAAATGAGTGTTGATAACGGCAAGAAACTCTTCAACACTCCTTTCAAGAACGGCAAGACCTACGCAAGCTGCTTTCCCAATGACGGCATCGGCATCGTCCAGAATTATCCCCTGTTCGATAAAGCATCGGGTGAAGTGATCACGGTGGAACACGCCATTAATATGTGTCGTGAGTCAAATGGTGAGAAGCCTCTCAAATACAAGAAGGGTGATATCGCCGACATCGCTGCTTACATGGCCTACACCTCACGGGGCAAGAAGCTCAAAGTCGTCGTTCCCAACGACCCACGAGCCCTGGCCATCTATGAGCGTGGCAAGCAACACTTCTTTGCTAAACGTGGCCAGTTAAACTTGGCATGCGCGGATTGTCACGTCTCCAGCGCTGGCATGCACGTACGTGCCGACCTGCTGAGCCCGATGCTGGGCCATGTGACGCACTTCCCGGTCTACCGTTCCGCATGGGGCGAACTGGGCACGCTGCACCGCCGCTACGGTGGCTGTAACGAGCAGGTTCGCGCCAAGGCTTATGATGCTCAGGGTCCTGAATATACGGCTCTGGAATATTACGAGTCCTACATGAGCAATGGGTTGGTTCTGAATGGCCCCGGCTCCCGTAAGTAAGCTTTTACGTTGTTAGCTGAACCCGGTTTGGCCAGCCAAACCGGGTTCATTGTTTTATAAACCCGAATGCCTGAACATTCAGATCTATCTGTTCCTTCGGGCGCGCACGGGTGAAGCGAATTAAACAGACACGCTTCGCTCTGGTGAGGAATATTCTCCTTCTTATTGGCGTCTGAATTCAAAGCTACGTTCAGTTTATTTTCTGATTATGCGTGACCCTACTCTGTCCGCCGCCCGTGGTTTAATTCAATGTCGGCTCACTGCACAACCTATCCATTGCTTCCATATTCTGGAGGATTGAAATGACTATCTCACGCCGTGAATTTTTGCAGATGCTGGCCATTGCCAGCGCCGCGGGCATCAATCTGTCTGGCTGCGAATCCGGTACCGACTCGACCACGGCCGCTGCCGGCGTCAAACCCGGCAAGGGGCCGGGCGACCTCTATGAACTGCCGGCATTCGGCAATGTGTCCGTGCTGCATTACACAGACTGTCATGCCCAGTTGCTGCCCATCTATTTCCGCGAGCCCAATATCAATCTCGGCGTTGGCAGCATGGCCGGCAATGCCCCACACCTCGTCGGCGAAGCACTATTAAAGGCTTATGGCATAGCGCCCGGCTCTGCCGAAGCGCATGCCTTTACCTATCTCGATTTTGAAGCAGCCTCGCGGCGCTTCGGCAAAGTCGGCGGTTTTGCACATCTGTCCACCCTGGTCAAACGCATCCGCGCACAACGCCCCGGCGCATTATTGTTGGATGGCGGTGACACCTGGCAAGGCTCCGCCACGTCGCTCTGGACGAATGCCCAGGATATGGTCGATGCGCAACTGCTGCTGGGCGTCGACATCATGACTGCGCATTGGGAAATGACATACGGCGCTGACCGCGTGCGCGAGATTGTCGAAAATGACTTCAAGGATCGCATCGATTTCGTTGCCCAGAATATTGTCGACAGCGAATGGAACGAGCAGGTATTCAAACCTTATGTCATTCGTTCGATCAATGGCGTGCCTACTGCCATCATCGGCCAGGCTTTCCCGTACACCCCGATTGCCAATCCTCGCCACATGATCTCCGAATGGAGTTTCGGCATCCGTGACGAACGCATGCAGGAAATGGTCGACAAGGCTCGCAGCGAGGGCGCCCAAGTTGTGATCCTGCTCTCGCATAATGGTATGGATGTGGATTTGAAAATGGCGACGCGCGTGACTGGCATTGATGCCATCATGGGGGGACATACTCACGACGGCGTACCAGCTCCCGTTGTGGTCAGCAACGCCGGCGGCAAAACCCTGGTCACCAACGCCGGTTCCAACGGCAAATTCCTCGGCGTACTCGATCTGGATGTGAAGAATGGCAAGGTCAGCGATTACCGCTATCGTCTGTTGCCGGTGTTCTCCAATCTGCTGCCGGCAGACACCGAGATGGCCGGCTATATCGATAAGGTGCGCGCACCATACCAGGATAAACTCAGTGAGAAATTGGCCGTCACCGACGACCTGCTCTACCGTCGCGGCAACTTCAACGGCACCTTCGACCAGGTAATCTGCGATGGCTTGATGGAAGTGACCGGCGCGCAAATAGCCTTCTCACCAGGCTTCCGCTGGGGCGTGAGCGTGCTCCCGGGAGAAACCATCACCATGGACCAGTTGATGACACAAACCGCCATCACCTATCCGAATGTCACGCTAAACAACATGAACGGCACACGGATCAAGGAAATTCTGGAAGACGTTGCCGACAACCTGTTCAATCAGGACCCCTATTACCAGCAGGGCGGTGATATGGTGCGTGTCGGTGGCCTCAAATACAGCATTGATCCGACTGCCGAGATCGGCAATCGGATCAGCGATATGGAATATGACGGCGCGCCGCTCGATGCCAACAAAGATTACCTGGTCGCCGGCTGGGCCAGCGTACAGGAAACACCTGCCGGTGATACGGGCCGACCAATATGGGACGTTGTTGCGGAATATCTGCGGGACAAGAAGACGCTCAAGTCCACCATCTTGAACGAACCCAAAATCAAGGGTATGGATGGTAACCCCGGCTTCGCGCCGATCTAAGGTTATTCAATTCTGCGCGCAGTCAGCTACATAAGTTCCACGGCGTAGCTGGCTGCGCATCTACTGCAGCCTGATATCTATAGAGCCGCCTTGGCCACAGCAGCACTCTCCAATTCATCGTGCAAATGCGTCAGGATATTTTCTGCCGACATTGGCCTGCCAAAGAAATAACCTTGCGCAAAATCGCATCCCTTCTCGCGCAGGAAGTCCGCTTGCTCCCGCGTCTCGACACCTTCAGCCACCACCTGCAAGCCTAGATTTTGGGCCATACCAATTATGGCCGACACAATAGCCCGGTCATCAACATTGGTGAGTGCCTCATCGACGAAACTGCGATCAATCTTCAGAAAATTAATAGGGAAGCGGCGTAGGTGGCTTAATGAAGAATACCCCGTTCCAAAATCATCCAGTGAAATCGTTATACCGAGATCCCTGATCATACGAAACGTCTCATCGACAACACTTTCCATCTGCATGACAGCGGTCTCCGTCATCTCAAATTCCAGATGCCCGGGCGACAAGCCGGTTTCATGAATTATTTTCTGAACCGTCGCACCAAAATGCTGATTGGCGATTTGATGGCTGGAAATGTTCACGGCAACGATAAGATCACGGGCAAGCGTCTGCTCCCAGGCACGAACCTGTTGACAGGCATTGCGCAATACCCACTCACCAATCGCATTAATCATCCCGACCTCTTCAGCGACGGGGATAAAGACATCGGGGGGTATCATGCCCTCTTCGGGATGGTTCCAGCGTATCAGCGCTTCAACACCCAATGTGCGACCGCTGCATAAATCGATTTTAGGCTGATAGACCAAAAACAATTCATCTCGCTCCATGGCTCGATGCAGACGCGATTCGAGCGCTAGCGTATTTGTCGCGACGGCGTTCATGGTGCGCGAGTAGAATTGGAAATTATTTTTACCTGCCGCTTTGGCGTGAAACATGGCGACATCAGCATGCCGCAGAAGATCCTCCGCATTATCGGTATCCGCAGGGAGAATGGCGATGCCGATACTGATACCAATATAGATCTCCTGCCCGGCAATCATGAAGGGCATGGAAATCACATCAATAATGCGCTGCGCGATCTTTCCCGCCTCGACCGGGTACTCCATTTGCGTAACCAGAACGACGAACTCATCCCCGCCAATCCGGGAAACCACATTCATAGCAGGCTCGGGATCTCCCGCACGCCCCATCAGATCCTGCGACCTGACAACCGAACGCACGCGCTCGGAAATAGCTTTAAGAAGTTCATCGCCCGCATGATGCCCAAGCGTATCATTGACGCGTTTGAATCCATCCACATCCGCGAACAGAACACCCAGTATTTCGTTAGAGTGTTTGGCATGCGTCACCGCTTGTTCCAGATGCTCTCTGAACATGAAGCGGTTCGGCAACCCTGTCAGATTATCGTGATAAGCATGGAAACGAATCTGCTCCTGCGACGCATACAAGCCCTCACCCATTTCACGGAAGGCCTTCGCCAGATCTCCAATCTCATCGCCAGACCTGACGTCCAGATCCACCCGCAGATTACCCTCACGCACTTGCCGCGCAGCAGCACTCAGCTTCTGTACTGGCCGGATAAATACCGCATTCATGAACCAGAAGGATGCGGCGACAAGAATGATAACTGCCAGCAGGGTTATTCCCGCCACAGTCCGAGCCAGAAGATCGGCATTCGCGCGCAACTGCGATTCCGGATAGGCTGCTACAAACCATAAATTATCGCTTATTTTGGCAGCCTGAAAATGCGATCTCTCACCATCCAGCAGACCCGCATATTCAGCATTCGACTCACCGAGATCTTGTAATGCATCGACCACATCCGGCGCGAGGCTTGTCCCGATCCGCGCCGCATCCGCATGCATCCGAATGACACCATCACGATCTATGGCAAACAGACCACCGTCCGCGCCATGCAGGCTTTTCGTCACTAGATCACCAATACTTTTCAGGTCAACCGTGAGCACCAAATAACCACGCAAGAGTGGTTTGCTCAAAATCGGATCCTGGCCTGCGTCTCGCAACTTAATGGCTTTACCGACGTAAAGCACAAAACGTCCATCGTCGACATTTTCCTGGTAGCTGCTTATGACCTTATCCTGGTTGCCCTGCATTTCAAGAAACAGTTCCGTCCCTGATTCATCATCAATGACATTTGCGTACTGAACTTTCGCCGACCGCGTATCCTCGTACCCATCCGGCAAAAGGATGCGGATCTCATAATATTCCGGATAAGCCGCCTGATAACTGGCAAACAGCCGCATCAACGATGGCTGCAATAAGGAATAGCGCTCTGATTCGCTCTCATTGAGCATATAGGTATGTAACTGACTGGAATTCGCAAACAGATCCAGGTTCGCTTCGGCCGTTGTCATCATGGCCATGCTGTGCATCTTCAACTGATTCAGCAGCGTCGACAGCTCTCGTTCGATCTTTTCTTCGGTCTGCTCATGCATCTGCACATAAGCCACCCAGGCCATACCTAACAAGGGTATCAGCAGGAGGGGAATAAGCAGAGACAGTAGCTTTGGCTTCAGGCGCATTGCCACATCACCTTCAGTTCACAACCTCAGCGAACACTGCATTCCATTTGCGCGTTACACGTGGCGGAAGCACATTATAAAACTCACTACGCTTCAGAATCTCGGACGATGGGTTGATGACTGGATCCGCATGATGTTCATCCGAAAGCAACTTGTCAGCCGCCAGGTTGGGCGTTGCGTAATGCACGAACTCCGCAATCTGCGCTGCATTTTCAGGCTCATTGATATAATCGATAAACGCAAATGCCGCCTCTTTGTTCTGCGACTTGGCTGCGACTGCCCAGAAATCAATCCAGAGATTGGTACCTTCATCAGGCGCGACATAGCGGATATGCGGATTGTGTTCCTGCAGCATTAATGCATCGCCACTGTAGACCTGCGCGGCAAGTACCGTACCTTTAACCAGGGAAGAATCTTCCGAAAGAGAGACGTAGGAATAGCTCTTAACATAGGGGCGCTGCTGTATCAGCAGATCGCGCGCCTCGGCCAAATGCGCCGGATCAGTACTGTTGACTGAATGCCCGCGTGCCAGTAGCGCCATGCCGATAAGATCACGCGAGTGTTTGATCATCACGATACGACCGTGCAACTCCGGCGCGGGATCAAACAAATCCATCCATCGCGTAATCGGTTTACTGACGAGATCTTCTCGGTAGGCTATGCCCAACGTGCCCCAGAAATAGGGGACGCCATAAAGCTGTTCTGCCGCAGTCCCGCGTGGCAACCATTTCGGATCGATGTGCTTCAGGTTGGGTACATCGGCAGGTGTAATCTGCGCCAACCAGCCTCGCTGCTGATACATCTGCATCGTATAGCCGTTCATCATGATCAGGTCATAACCCGATCCGTCCGTGGCAATCAGATAATCGTCACGCGTCTCGTCGGTTTCGAAATAGGTGAACTTCAGCTGATAACCGGTTTTGGCCTGAAAGGCCTCGACGATCTCCGGATCCAGGTATTCAGACCAGGTCAATACCGAGAGCACTGGCGCCGAATCGGCCGACCATGCGGGAAAGATGGACAGCATACCCATGCAAAACCCACAGAAGGCGGAAATAGTGAACTGGATATTCGGAGCCCGCATACAACACCCCAATGTCATGACAGGAACGGAAATCGATCCTTCACTGTAACGGCAAAGAGGGCTATTTCTTCATGTTTGAGAAATAGTTACGCATGCTGACCCAGGTCAATATATTGACTTTCAGACAAGCTGATCAGCCTTAATAAAAACAAGGGGATAATCGGAACAGTCGATTCTCCAGAGGCCCAGAGCGGGTCGTAGAGCGTCGAACAGCTGGAAATAACGGAGGGAAAAATGGTGGGCCGTGAAGGACTTGAACCTTCGACCAATGGATTAAAAGTCCACTGCTCTACCAACTGAGCTAACGGCCCGTGACGCGAAGGCGGCACATGATACCCTACATGCCGCGCTCGTCAAAGCATCAATCAGACCGCTTCAAGTTGTCGCAAGCCTTTGGGTAACAGCCGGAAATCGACCAACGCCGTGACCAGCGCACCGAGCAGACTGGCCTCCCCCTCATAAACCATCCGGTAGTACTGCACCTTCATGGTCAGGGCGCTGCCGAGGACGATACCGCCAAGCGCGATAAATGAACCGACCGCCAGGGTGGAGATGCCGGTGATGCCCTGGCCGATCGTACAGCCCATGGCCAAGACACCGCCGAAGCCCATCAGCACGGCTCCGACAAAATGGTTGAGAAAATCCCGGAATGAGGCAAACCATTCAAAGCGGAAACTGCGACTGAACAGCGCCCACAGGAATGAGCCGACGACCACCCCGAACAACGACATCACCCCAAAGGTCAGGTAAGCCGGTTTGAGGCCTTCAGCCGCGTAACCCAAGGTCTGCCCCATCGGATTGATGAACGTAAAGGACTGCGGGCTCAGTGGCCGTGTGTCGGCCGGCTTACCCTCAGCGGAATCCGCCAGGAAGTCCCACTGCTGGGCGTAGCTGCGCAGGGAATACTCTTCACCGTCGAGATTGATGTTGGCATTGCTGGTGAGATACCAGGCACCCACGACCGCCAGCCCCACCACGAGACCACCCAGGATATTGTCAAAACGGCTGCGAAAATCGGCCGATTTGAACACCACCACCAACAGGAGCACACCCAGCGCCGCGCCTATGACCAACCGTGCCGTCAGCGCATTCGCTGTGCCGGCCACCAGGGTACCGAGATCCTGACTGGTCTTGAGATCGATCGCCAGCGGGCGCAGCCAATCGTAGAACAGCAGGGTGAAGAGCGTTTTATCACTATTGGGGAAGGGATTGACCATGAAATAGGCGATCACCGCAATCACCAGCAGCACCATCACGGATTTCAGATTACCGCCGCCAATGCGGATCAGTGTTTTATTGCCGCAGCCACTGGCGAGGGTCATGCCGATACCGAACAGGAGGCCACCCAGCAGATTCTCCGACCACACCAACTGACCGGCACGATAAGGCGGAAACGCCTGACCGGCATCGACCAGACCAGAATACTCCAGGCCAACCACACCCAGAACGGCAACCGCAATCGCAAACAGCCAGGCACGCATGCGACCCGTGTCACCGATGTTGACCCAATCCGAGACCGCACCCATGGTGCAGAAATTGGTTTTGTTCGCGACCACGCCCAGTACCAGCGCAATCGCAAAGGTACCCCACAGAAAATAACCTTGGGCCGCGGCAAAGTTTTCAAAGACCATTATTTTATCCTCCGAACAAATCTGCACCGCATGCACCGTAGAGAGCCGCGATGATCAGCCTTATATATAACTATAGTGCTAAATCAGCCTGCAGGGGCCTGATAGCGGGTAGGGTCTGCGACGCCAGCCGCGGCAAAACCCGCGGCCCGGAGCCGACAGGAATCACAACGACCGCAGGCGGTACCTTCCAGATCCGCGGCATAGCAGGACACCGTCAGCCCGTAATCCAGGCCCAACAGCAATCCCTGCCGGATAATCTCGGCCTTGCTCATCTTGATAAGCGGGGCATTGATACGAAACGGCACGCCTTCCACGCCGGCCCGGGTGGCTAAGTTAGCTAGACGCTCAAACGCGGCAATATATTCCGGCCGACAGTCCGGATAACCGGAATAATCCACCGCGTTCACGCCGATGAAGAGATCCTGCGCACCCAACACCTCGGCCCAACCCAGCGCCAGGGACAAAAACAAGGTGTTACGTGCGGGAACATAGGTGACCGGGATGCCGCTGCCGGGCGTTTCCGGGACGGGAATGCTGGCGTCTGTGAGTGCGGAACCACCGATTTGAGTAAGGTCCAGGGCAATCACCTTATGCTCGACAACACCGAGTGTCGAGGCAACGCGCTGTGCTGCGGCCAGTTCCGACTGATGCCGCTGACCGTAATCAAAACTCAGGGCATAGCAGGCAAATCCCTGCACCTTCGCGAGGGCCAGCACCGTTGCCGAATCCAATCCACCGGAGAGCAGCACCACGGCTTTGCGTGACTCATTCATGACCGCTCACACACCCGGCACATCGCCCCACAAGATCTTGTGCAGCTGAATCTGAAAACGCACCCGCAACCGATCCTCGACAATCCAATCGGCCAACTGACGCGCCTCAAGCTGTCCCTGCGAGGGTGAGAACAGCACTTCGCAGATGTCCGCCAGCTCATAGGTCGCGAGTTGCTGCTTCGCCCAGTCGTAATCACTACGGTCGCAGATCACGAATTTAATCTGATCACGGGGATTGAGGTGTTCGAGATTGCAGTAACGATTGCGTTCGACCTCGCCGGAACCCGGTGTCTTGAGATCCATCACCTTGATGACCCGAGGATCTACCTGTGCCACATCCAGAGCACCACTGGTCTCCAGCGAAACCTCATAGCCGGTATCGCACAACCGTGTCAGTAACGGCAGGCAGGTCTTCTGTGCCAACGGCTCGCCACCGGTAACGGTGACATGCTGCACACCCAGTTCAGCGGTTCGGGCGAGAATCGCGTCGAGTGACTGCCACTCTCCGCCCTGAAAGGCGTAGGCAGTGTCGCAATAACCGCAGCGAAGCGGACAGCCGGTGAGGCGAATAAACACGGTGGGCCAGCCGACGCTGCGCGACTCACCCTGCAGCGATAAAAAGATTTCGGTGATACGCAGACGCGCGGGTGACGCGTCAGCCAGCGGCGAATCCGCAGATGTGATGGTAATGTCAGGCATGGTGGCGAGTTTACTACAGGTAGCATCACCCAACAGCCACGAAAACCGTGGACTTTATACACGTAACGTACCGCCGCGGTGGGGACAGACCTTTAGCTCTGTCCCCGTCCGTGCGGACCACGCGGACAAACGAAGCCGCCAAGGAAGCGTGAGGCTGGGTTGCTGGGTGGTTCCGCTCTGCTGAGTGGAACCACAACGGGGACAGAGCTAAAGGTCTGTCCCCACGGCGGCGGTATATCGCGCGAACATCAGCGCTTTTCGCGGCTCATGCGTTGCAGACGTTCACTGGCAAGCCGCGCCGCCGTACTGTCGGGATGCAGTTGCACCAACGTTTCCAGCTGTTCACGCGCGGCTTTCCAGTTACCCATTTCATAATGGATGTAACCCATTTTGAGCTGCGCATCCGGCACCTTCAGACTGTTCGGATACAGACTGACCACCTTGCCGAATTCGTCCAATCCCGACTGGAACTGACGCGTGACATATTGCGTCTCGGCCAGCCAATATTGGGCATTGTCGGCGTAACGGCCGTTCGGATAATTCACCAGAAACTGCTGATACGCCTGAGCTGCATCCGCATAGCGCCCTTCACGCAGAATGTTCAGCGCCTGCTCATACGCAGCCTGCTCATCCGGCGTTGCCACGGTTGCCTGCTGTGGAATTACCGGTGCGGGCGGTGGTGTGAGCGCTGCATCAGCAGCGGGCGTTGCCGGAACAGGCGGAATATCCGTCGCGGGTGTCGTCGGCACGGTCGGCGTCACTGCGCCGACCGGCTGACTTCCCTGCAGACGCCGATCGATATCCAGATAGAGATCGCGCTGTTGCTGCTGCATTTCCTGCAACTGATGCCCCTGCAGCTCAACATCGCCACGCAACTGCTGCACTTCACGCTGCAATTGCTGCAGTTGCGTCAGCATGTCGATCAGCCCCTGACTCTGCATAAGGGTCTCGATGCGTTCGACACGATATTCGAGGCTGCCTTCACGTGCGGCACTGGCGGCAGCGGCATACACCGCCGCAGTCAGCAGCACCCCTATGCGAATCAGGTGACGGGCAGTCATATCAACGTCCCGGGTAGATCAGTTCGACACGACGATTCTGCGACCAGGCCGATTCATCATGGCCATCAACCGCCGGCTTCTCTTCACCGTAACTGACCGTGCTCAACTGTTGCGGACCCACGCCTTGCAGTTCCAGGATCTGGCGCACGGTTTGTGCACGACGCTCACCCAGACCGATGTTGTATTCGCGTGATCCGCGCTCGTCGCCATGGCCTTCCAGCACGATAGCGGCCTGCGGATTCTCACGCAGGTAGGCAGCGTGGTTGGTCAACACATCACGATCAGCGGGGCGTACTTCGCTGCTGTCGAATTCGAAATAAATTACGCGCTGGGCCAACGGGCTGTTCGGATCATCAATGGACATGCCATTGAACGTGCCACTGCCGACACCGATACCCTGGGTCATATCAGTACCGGTACCCATACCATGATCTTCGATGGCAACATCGCCTTCGCTCTTCTTGCCCATGCTGCTACAACCGGTGGCAAGCGCCACGGCACAGACCAGCATCAAAGGTTTCCACGCTGCACGCATAACACTCTCCTCAGATTAAAAATAACCGCCTCACCGAAGCGGCTGGATTATACCGGTGATTTACTATATCCAAACAGGTCTCAAGAACCTATCTGGGCAGGAAGGGCGACCACGATGGCTCACGCACATCGCCCTGCTGGAACTTCAAACGCTGACCGACGCGACCATCCACGGAAGACACCGACAGCACCCCGCGACCGGCCTGACTTGCGTAAATGATCATACGTCCGTTCGGCGCGAAACTCGGCGACTCATCCAGGCGCCCGTCACTGATGACCTGCAAACGGCGTGTCGTCATATCATAGACGGCCACACGGTATTGGCCACTTGCATCCCGATGTACCAGCGCGATCTGCTTACCATCCGAGGAAAAATCGGCAGTGGCATTATAGCTGCCTTCAAAGGTCAGTCGCTGCGCCTGTCCGCCGCTGGCGGACACCTGATACAGCTGCGGGCCACCGGCACGGTCCGAGGTGAATACAATGCTGCGACCATCGGGCGACCAGGTCGGTTCGGTATCGATCGCGGGTGATTGAGTTATCCGTGTCAGGCTGTTATCGCCCAGACGCATAACATAGATTTCCGGATTGCCATCGCGTGACAGCGTTATCGCCAGTCGACTGCCATCCGGCGACCAGCTCGGCGCACCGTTGATGCCCGCGAAAGATGCCAGTTTGGTGCGACTGCCGGTACGCAAATCCTGCTGATAAATCTCGGCACGGCGTTTCTCAAAAGAAACATAGGCCACCTTCTGCGCATCCGGCGACCAGGTCGGCGACATCAAGGGCTCCTTGGAGCGCACAATCGTCAACGGACCGAAGCCGTCCGAATCAGCCACCTGCATTTCATACAGTTTGCTTTTGCCGCTGCCGGTCGCGGTCACATAGGCGATGCGGGTGTTGAACGCGCCGCGTTCGCCAGTCAGTGCTTCATAAATCTGATCAGCGATGTAATGTGCCACCCGCCGCAACTGCGCACGCGTGGCCGGCACACTCATACCCGTCAGCTGATTGCCGCGCAGCACATCCAGCAGTTGAAACTGGATGTTGTAAGTATCAGGACCCGTGACATCAATCTTGCCAATGATCAGATTGTCCACGCCCAGCACGCGCCAGTCGCGATAATTGACCTGACTGGCCTCGGTCGGCCGCGACAACATGTCGCGTTCGGCAATCGGCGAGAAACGTCCGCTGCGCTGCAGATCCGCGGCGATAATGGCCGAAACATCCTCTGGCATGGCTTGCGGCGACTGTGTACCGAACGGCACCACCGCGATCGGCAGGGCACCCTCGACACCCTGACTGATCTCGATCGTCAGCACGGCCTGGGCTGCGGCACCCCAGAGACCCAAGGTCAGGCCAAGCAGCAGCGAGTGTAGCAATCTGGTCATATCTCTATCCTTAAATACGGTCGTTATCTGTTTAGGGTGTGTCTTATAGATGCGCCATCACTTAGGAGCGAATTTGAACTGTAACGTTCTGAAACTATCGAACATGCCTGGCTCCGGCGGCAATGGCAGCGGTGCGGCGCGATAAACAGCCGCCTCAACCGAACGGTCAAACGCCGCATCGCCACTGCTCTGCACAATCTGCACACTGGCCACATCGCCACCCGGCATCAGCTGCACCTGAACAATGCAGGACAATCCGATGCGACTGCTCGGCGGCTGAATCCAATTGCGCTCCACCTTACCAACAATCAGACCAACATACTGGTTAATGATGCCCTGAGTCCGCGCCGCGTCCAATGCTGCACGCTCTGCCGCCAGTTGATCCTGCAACGCCTTTTCTGCCGCTTTGCGTTGTGCATCGGCCTTCGCCTTGGCATCCGCCTTGGCTTTGGCATCCGCCGCAGCTTTCGCATCCGCCTTGGCCTTGGCTTCTGCTTTCGCTTTTGCCTCGGCGTCAGCTTTCGCCTTAGCCTCCGCTTTGGCTTTGGCCTCGGCTTTGGCTTTGGCATCCGCTGCAGCTTTCGCCTTGGCCTCTGCGGCGGCCTTCTCTGTAGCCTCGGCCTGCTTCTGTTCCTCGATCTTGCGCTTGGATTCCTGTTCCTTGAGGCGCTTAGTCTCCTGAAGCTGCTTCTGCTTCAGGTCTTCGAGACGCTGCTGCTCCTGCTCACGCTTGGCCTCGGCCTGCTTGGCCTTTTCCTCCAGTTGTTTTACGCGCTCGGCGGCTTCCTGCTCTTTGCGCTGCTGATCATCCTGCAGACGCTGCACCTCGGCATCGACCTTTTCCGCATCGATCACCACAGCCTGCACCGCCTCGGGGACGGGCGCACCGCCGGCGGGTGGCTTGGGCGTCCAGTCCATACTGAATATCAGCATGCCCACCAGAATCAGATGCGCGACGAGGGCGTAAACAAATGCGCGCGGATGTTCTTTAACAACGTGCCACATAAGCTATCAACGACCCGCCGGAGGCTGGGCATCCTCCGTCACTAATCCCACACTCGGCGCGCCCGCCTGCTGCAGCAACACCATGGCGCGCACCACCGCCCCGTAATCCACGGCAGTGTCGCCACGCACCAGAATCGGCGTCTTTGGCTTCAAGCGCATCACCGCAGCGACACGTTGCACTATCGTGTCCTCATCGACTGCCGTGTTCGTCTCGCCGCCAACGTTCAAATAATAGTTACCCTGCGCATCCACGCTCAACACCAGCGGCTCGAGTTCTTCGGGCGGCATCGGTTCGGCAGCGGCCTGCGGCAGATCGACCTCCACGCCTTGCTGCAGCAATGGCGCCGTGATCATAAAAATCACCATCAGCACCAGCATCACGTCGATATAGGGCACGACGTTCATCTCGGCCATCGGTTTTTTGCGGACCCGTTGCCTGGCCATGGATCAATGCCTCTCGAATGCGACAGCGTGATTCATCAGCCGTTCACCTGGCGCATCAGGATGGAGGAGAATTCTTCCAGGAAATTATCGTAGCGGTTGATCAGACGTTCGACGTCATCGGAGTAGCGGTTGTAGGCCACCACCGCCGGGATCGCCGCGAACAGGCCCATCGCCGTTGCCACCAGCGCCTCGGCAATACCCGGTGCCACCATCGCCAGCGTGGCCTGACGCACATTACCCAGCGCCCGAAATGAATTCATAATGCCCCAGACGGTACCGAATAACCCGATATAAGGACTGGTTGAACCGACGGTGGCCAGGAACGGCAGATTCATTTCGAGTCTATCCATCTCGCGTGACAGGGCCACCCGCATGCAGCGCTGCACGCCCTCGATCAAGGTCTGCGGATCATTACCCGATTGTTTGCGCAGGCGCGCGAATTCCTTGAAGCCCGCCTCGAAGATATCGGCCATACCCCAAGTCTCGCCGGGGGACTCCGATACTTCCTTATAAAGCACCGCCAGATCCCCCCCGGACCAGAAACGCTTTTCGAAGGCATCCGCCTCGACCCGGGCATCCGCAATCATCTTCCATTTATGAAAGATCATGGTCCAGGAAACCACCGATATCGTCACAAGCATCAACATGACACCCTGCACCAGCGGGCTGGCGCCGGTTATCAGGTGCAGAATGGACATATCAGTCGACATCAATAATCTCCTCAAAAAGGTCGCCCGGAATCGGCCGGGGGCGAAAACTCGCGCAATCCAGGCTGGCGATCTGGATGCGCCCCGTGCACAGCGCCTGATCATCGCGGAACACGGTCTGTTCAAAACGCAGACTGGCGCGGCGTCGCTCAACCACGCGCGCCGTCACGCTGAGTTTATCGTTGAAACGGGCAGGTCGCCGGAACTGCAGCTCAACTTCCGTCACCGCGAAGATGATTCCGGCATCACGCGCCAGCTGATCCTGCTCAAAACCCAGGCTGCGCAGCCATTCGGTCCGGGCACGCTCCATGAATTTGAGATAGTTGGCGTAGTAGACCACACCGCCGGAGTCGGTATCTTCATAATAAACGCGCACCGGCCAGCGAAATTCCCGCACCCTGATCTTCCTCTTTGCCGTCTCCGGCGACACTGCACGGTATCGGCATCTGCTCCATCAGCGGCATAGCTTACCGACGTGCGTGCATCCTATCCAGCAAGGAGAGAAATTCACGGTGATCGATGAGCTGATCCTGATTGTGATCAGCCTCCGCCAGCGCCTTGGCCCATTCCGGCCGCAGCTGCAATTCATACTCATCCAGATAACCGTCATGGTTAGCATCCAGAGACATGAACCACTGGGTGGGAGTTCCAGCGTGGGGATAAATCGGCTCGGCCGTCAGGGTTTGCCATGGCAGCCCCAAGGCAACCACGATCAAGAGAGGGAGCACTGCAGGGAGCACTCGTAACATAATTTTTTTCAAAGGATCCAGCAGAGGATTCCAGATCCCGAAACATCCGGGATTGCCCAGGAAACCGCTTAAAAACCGGCATCCCGCGGGCGCGACTATATACGCTCAATTTTCCGGTTCGTCAAACAACATCGGTGTATTGGCATCCGCTGGGCCTGCCGGCGGCGACAAACCAAGATGCAGATAGGCCTTGCGAGTGGCGACGCGCCCACGCGCGGTGCGCATCAGAAAGCCTTGTTGAATGAGATAGGGCTCCAACACATCCTCGATCGTGCCACGCTCTTCGCCGATGGCAGCGGCAATGCTGTCGATACCGACCGGACCACCGTCGAACTTGTCGATCACCGCCGACAGCAGGGTACGATCCATCATATCGAAGCCGTGATGATCGACACGCAGCAGATCCATCGCACGGACCGCGATATCCGCATCGACCAGGCCATCGCCTTTGACCTGGGCATAATCACGCACCCGCCGCAGCAGCCGGTTGGCGATGCGTGGCGTACCGCGCGAACGCTTGGCCAGCTCCTGCGCACCCTCCGGGGTCATGTCCACACCGAGAATACCGGCCGAGCGCAGCAGGATATGGGCGAGATCGCCTTCGCTATAGAACTCCAGCCGCTGCACAATCCCAAAACGGTCGCGCAGCGGCGAGGTCAGCAGGCCGGCGCGCGTCGTGGCACCCACCAGGGTGAAAGGCGGCAAATCGAGTTTGATGGAACGCGCCGCCGGCCCCTCGCCGATCATGATATCGAGCTGATAATCCTCCATGGCCGGATAAAGGATCTCTTCCACCACCGGGCTCAGGCGGTGGATCTCGTCGACGAACAGCACATCGTGTGGTTCCAGATTGGTCAGCAGCGCCGCCAGATCGCCCGCCTTCTCCAGCACCGGACCCGCGGTGTGGCGCAGATTGACCTGAAGCTCGTTGGCAATGATGTGCGCCAGGGTGGTCTTGCCCAGGCCGGGTGGGCCAAAGATCAGCACATGATCGAGCGCCTCGCCGCGCCCACGTGCCGCGCCGATGAAAATCTCCATCTGCTCGCGCACCTGCGGCTGACCAACATAATCGGCCAGCAGCTTGGGGCGGATGGCGCGGTCGATGCGCTCCTCGTCAGCGGAGGCGGCAGTCGGGTCGATCAGGCGTTCGGTGGTCATGCGGGGGAAGATACTTGATATTGCGTTATGGCGGAACCGCAAGATGTCAGGCGCGTAATGCACCGCCGCCGTGGGGACAGATCTTCAGCTCTGTCCCCGTTGTGGATCCACTCAGCAGAACGGAGCCACTGCACCGCCATCTTCAAGCTCCGCGACGGTTTCGTTTTACCGCGTGGTCCGCACGGTCGGGGACAGAGCTAAAGATCTGTCCCCACGGCGGCGATATCCGAGGTTTATTTCGCTGCTGCCTGCAGCGCGCGGCGAATGATCTCTTCAACACTGAGATCCTTGCTCTCGATGCCGCGCACCATGCGCGAGGCATCCGGGGGTTTGTAGCCGAGCGCGATCAGCGCGCTGACCGCCTCTTCCACTGCATTGGCAGGTTTCGCCGTCGCACTGATGAAATCCACACCACCCGCATCACCTTTACCGAGTTTGTCGCGCAGTTCCACCACCAGCCGCTCGGCGGTCTTCTTGCCGACGCCGGGCACACGGGTCAGCGCCGCACTGTCGTTTTCCTGGATGCAACGGACGAAGGCATCGGCGCTCATGCCCGACAGAATCCCTAATGCCATGCGTGGACCGACGCCGCTGATCCTGATCAGCGAACGGAACAGCGCACGATCAGAGAGCTTGGCGAAACCGAACAGAATGTGCGCGTCCTCGCGCACGACCAGATGTGTATGCAACAGTATTTCGGCACCGGTCTCGGGCAAATCGTAAAAGGTCGTCATGGGCGCATCGACTTCGTAGCCGACGCCATTGACTTCAATAAGCAGCTGCGGCGGCTGCTTGGCGATCAACTTGCCGCGCAGGAAGCCGATCATCGGAAACGTCCGCCGCGCGCCGCGCGTGCACCGGGGATTTTGGCGAGCGTCTGGCTCATATGGCTGTGACAGATGGCGATGGCCAGGGCGTCGGCCTGGTCGGGCTGCGGGTTTGCAGTGAGTTTCAACAGCACACGCACCATGTGCTGGATCTGATCCTTGGTCGCACTGCCTTTGCCAACCACGGCCAGTTTGACTTCGCGCGGACTGTATTCGGCAATCGTAGGTACCTGGCTGATCGCACCACAGATCGCCGCGCCGCGCGCCTGACCAAGTTTGAGCGCGGAATCGGCATTGCGCGCCATGAACACCCGTTCGATGGCAACCTGCTGCGGCTGCCATTCGATCACCAGCGCACGCACCGCTTCGAAGATCACGCCCAGTTTTTCCGGCAACGCCTCGCCATCCACTTTGATATGGCCACTGTGCACATGCGCATAGCGCGGCCCGTCGACATCAATGATGCCGAAGCCTGTGATCAGTGAACCGGGGTCGATGCCGAGGATGCGCATAAAGTCAGGGCCGAGTTGCTAGGGTCTAGGGACGAGGGAAAGCGTAACATGTCGGGTTAGCGGGCGGGAGTATAGCTCCGTAACGTACCACCACTGTGGGGACAGACCTACGTAACGTACAGCCGAGGTGGGGACAGACCTTTAGTTCTGTCCCCGTTGTGGTTCCACTCAGCAAAAAGTTTCCTCCCATCGGCACACCGCGCTGTATGGAGAAACATCCAAACCCCATGGCTTTGTTTGACCGCGTGGTCCGCACGGACGGGGACAGATCTTCGTAACGTACAGCCGAGGTGGGGACAGACCTTTAGTTCTGTCCCCGTCCGTGCGGACCACGCGGATAAAAGAAACCGCTGTGGACCACGAAGGTTGGTTATGGTGGCTCCACAGCTAAGTGGAACCACAACGGGGACAGAGCTGAAGATCTGTCCCCACAGTGGCGGTATCCGGCGAAGATCCTTGTCCGAGCAGGAGTATCACAATCCCGCGAGGATCTCTTCGGAAATATCCGCATTGGAATAGACCTGCTGCACATCATCCAGATCTTCCAGTGCATCCAGCAGTTTGACCATGGACGCTGCGGCATCGGCATCCAACGGCGCATTGGTGCTGGCGAGCTGTGTAACCTCGGCATTCTCGGGCGGCAGCCCGGCAGCGACCAGTGCATCGCGCACGGTCTCGAAATCGGCCGGATCGGTCAGCACATCAATCGAACCATCGTCATTCGTGACGATATCCTGCGCCCCGGCCTCAAGGGCGGCTTCCATAATGGCGTCTTCGTCACTGCCGGCCGGATAGCTCAACACACCGAGTTTGGTGAACAGGTAGGCGACCGAACCGTCGGTGCCGAGATTGCCGCCGTATTTGGAAAACGCATGCCGCACATCGCCCGCCGTGCGGTTGCGGTTATCGGTCATGCAATCGACCAGCACCGCGACACCGCCCGGCCCATAACCTTCGTAGCGCACCTCATCATAATGCTCGCCTTCAATAGCACCGGAACCGCGCTTGATGGCGCGTTCGATGGTGTCGCGGGTCATGTTGCCGGCCAGGGCTTTATCGACCGCCGTCCGCAGGCGCGGATTGGCCGCGGGGTTGGGATCGCCGCTGCGCGCCGCCACGGTGATTTCACGGATCAGTTTGGTGAAAATCTTCCCCCGCTTGGCATCCTGAGTGTTTTTGCGGTGCTGGATATTCGCCCATTTGCTGTGACCTGCCATATCTGCCTCGATCCGTGTTCAGAATACGGCCAAGTTTAACATCGGAGTGACGGGCTATGAACCGGGTTCGTTGTAGTTGCCAGAACTACCAAGAATGCAAAAAAGCTTTATTGAACCGCAAAGGCGCAGAGGCGCAAAGAAAAGCGAATAATGAATTAGTGGGACTTCATTTATTCGTCATTCCGGCGCATGCCGGAATCCAGTGTCTTGAGCGTCATGGATTCCGGCATGCGCCGGAATGACGGCTATAACTAGCTAACTTATTATTAATTGGTTTTTCTTTGCGCCTCTGCGCCTTTGCGGTTCAAACATTTCTTTCAAGGCAAAAAAAACGGGCCGGCGATGCCGGCCCGTCGAGTGCAACAAACTTCCCGCTTAGAAACGATGCGAGTAGATGAACTGGAAGCTGGTCTGCGAATGCCGCGAGGTCACCGCCGGGATGGTGCTGCCATTACCCGGATTGGTATTCGACACCGGCAAGGCATGCTGCAGCGAGAAATCGATCGACTGTTTTTCGTTGAAGCCGTAACCGAAACCGGCAGTGATGTGTTCTTCCACGATTGCCGGGAACAGGGCATTCAGATAACTATTGGGCACCGGGTTGTCCGCACGGTTGTAACCGGCGCGCAGGGTCAGTTGCTTGTCGACCTGATAGGCACCGCCAATTTGGTACACGGTCTGGTCATCCCAACGCTGATACAGATTGGCATCCAGATTCAGACCCGCGAAACCCATTGCCAACGGATTGGACTGCACGGCATCGGCGGTAAACACCATGCGGAAATCCTGCATGGTGTCGGCCCAGTTGATGCGTTTGATGTCGGCGGCCAACAGCAGTTTGTCCGTCGCCTGGAACGCGGCACCAATGCCATAGGTGGACGGCCACTGGAAATTCTTCACCTTGATCTTGCCGGATACCGGAATATCGTAATCCTGATAACCGCCACCGAAGTTCGCATTCACATTCATGCGCACGACGGCCTCATCGGTTTCCATATCACCCAGCTGAGTCTCGGAATGATAGGTGGCGCCCACCGTCAACTGATTGTTGACCTTGTATGCCGCGCCGATCTTACCGGCGGCACCATAGCCGCGCGCCTTGCCGGAGAAACGACTGCCGTTGCTGAAATCGAAGTAGGCATAATTGAGCTGGCTGATACCGCTGCCGCCGAACGGCTCATACAGCGCGCCGAAGGCATTCACCAGCGAACCGGATGCCGTGCCGATGTTCTGCGCCATGGGATTCGCCATATCGGCAAACTGCGCTTCGGACATCGCCATGCGCAGATCCAGACCCGCCCAGACGAAATCGACACTGCCGCCAACCACCAGCTTGTCATTGACGTTGAAACTCAGCGGCGCGATAACGCGACCCACGCTCAGCTCGGTACGATTCTCCAGACCGGCGCCCATGCTCATGAAACTGGAACTGCCGTATTCCGTACCCATGCCACCCTGACCGTACATGCCGATGCCATAGGTAAGATTCTCGCGCTTGCGCAGAAAACCCACTGCCGGCATGTAATAGGCATTACCGTCCGACTTGGCCTTCATACCCATCGTTTCGGATTCGACATCCGGCCCCAGAAAACCAAAGAACGCATCCAGGCGATCACCCTCATCCATCAGACCAATGGTGGCCGGGTTGTTCATCATGGCGGCGGAACCGTTGTCATAGGCCATCGAGGCGCCGCCCATGGCGGCGGCGATCGGACCGTAACCTTCCATGTTCATACCATTCGTAGCCAGGGCATTGACGGACACCAAGGGGAGGATGGCGGCGCACAAGGCAGTGAGCCGTCCGGGAATGCGATTCATCAGGAAATCTCCAACTTAACGACGGGAAGGCGCCGAGTACGCCCGCGAAACAACAACCCACAAAAGGGGCCGCCTAATGATCGACCGATTTAATCGTTTCTTGAGGAGGAATGTGAAAACGCTTGGAAAACAATCTGACGCGTCGTGACGGTACTCAAGTCAAGGCGAGAATGGCGGCACGATTGGTATAAGAGGTTGCCAGCTCGGCTGCCGCCTGCAAATTCAGCCACCGGAATTCAAGGTGTTCACCCGGATCCAAGCGAATTTCCGGCCGTTCGCTGAAGCCGACCTTAAACACATGCTCGACGTTGTGGCTGACGTCCGGCGCATAGCGCGCGCGCCAGGCGGGCAAAATAGGAAAGCGATTGGTAATCTGACAATCGACCGGTTCGGCACTCAAACCAGTCTCTTCCAGCAACTCACGTCGCGCCGCCTGTGCAGGCGTCTCGTCCCATTCCAGACTGCCGGTCACCGATTGCCAGAAATCCTCCGGCTGACGGCGGCGCAGCATCAGAACTTCGCCGTGCTGGGTATAGATCAGTACGAGAACGGATTCGGGACGTTTGTAGCTATTCGACGTCATTCAATATGAACCGCCAAGACATCTTTATTGAACCGCAAAGGCGCAGAGGCGCAAAGGAAAACCCATGATCAATCTTAAAACCCACTTTACAAAAGCAGGGTTTAATTGTTTTGCATTTATAAGATTTTCTTTGCGCCTCTGCGCCTTTGCGGTTCAAAAAGCTTTCTTGGCGGCCTTGGCGTCTTGGCGGTTCAAACAATCACTCTGTCACCTTCGCCCGCAGCCGGATACCCAGTTCGCGCAACTGTTTGTCACCGGCCGGTGACGGCGCGTTGGTCAGCAGACAGGCGGCGCTCTGGGTCTTGGGGAAGGCCATGACGTCACGAATGGATTGCGCGCCGACCATCAGCATCACCAGTCGGTCCAGACCGAAGGCGATACCGCCGTGCGGCGGACAACCGAATTTGAGGGCGTCGAGCAGGAAGCCGAACTTTTCGCGCGCCTCTTCCTGGCTGATGCCGAGCAGCTCGAACACGGCCGCTTGCATCGCCTCGCGATGGATACGCACCGAGCCACCGCCGAGTTCGGTACCGTTGAGCACCATGTCATAGGCGCGCGACAGTGCTTCACCCGGGTTGGCATTCAATGCAGCGGGATCGTCACTGTTTGGCGCGGTGAAGGGATGATGCAACGCGACCCAGCGGTTCTCGCCTTCGTCACGCTCAAACATCGGAAAGTCCACAACCCATAGCGGCTCCCAGGGACCGGTCAGCAGATTGCGGTCATGACCGAGTCGAATGCGCAGGGCACCGAGCGCCTCGCTGACGACCTTGGCGGAATCGGCACCGAAGAAAATCAGATCGCCGTCAGCGGCGCCGGTACGCTCCAGAATGCCCGTCACCGTCGCGTCCGGCAGGAATTTCAGGATCGGCGACTGCAGACCGTCACGACCCTTGGCGATTTCATTGACCTTGATATAGGCCAGGCCCTTGGCGCCGTATTTGGAGACGAACTGGGTGTAATCGTCGATGTCCTTGCGGCTGAGACTGCCGCCCTGCGGCAAGCGTAACGCCGTGACGCGGCCCTTGGGATCCTTGGCCGGCGCAGCGAACACCTTGAACTCGACCTCCTGCATGAGATCGGCGACGTCCACCAGCTCCAAGGGAATCCGCAGGTCCGGCTTGTCGACGCCGAAACGGCGCATGGCCTCGGCATAGGTCATGCGCGGGAACGGATTCGGCAGCTCCACATCCAGCACGTCCTTGAACAGCCCGCACATCATGTCTTCCATGATGGCCATGATTTCGTTCTCGTTAAGGAACGAGGTTTCGATATCCAGCTGGGTGAATTCCGGCTGTCGATCAGCGCGCAGATCTTCGTCGCGGAAACAGCGCACGATCTGATAGTAGCGATCCATACCGCTCATCATCAGCAGCTGCTTGAACAGTTGCGGCGACTGCGGCAGCGCGAAAAACTCGCCGGGATGGGTGCGACTGGGAACGAGATAATCGCGCGCGCCTTCCGGCGTGGTCTTGGTCAGGATCGGGGTTTCGATATCCAGGAAACCGCGGTCATCCAGGAAGCGACGCAGCTGGCGGGCGATGCGCGCACGCAACATCATGCGCTGCTGCATCGGCGGCCGGCGCAGATCGATATAACGATAGCGCAGACGCAGCTCTTCGCTGATGTCGTCCTCGTCGATCTGGAACGGCGGGGTCTCGGCGCTGTTGAGGATCTCGACCTGCTTGCCGAGGATCTCGATCTCGCCAGTAGGCATGTTCTTGTTTTCGGTCCCGTCCGGACGGCGGCGCACCTTGCCGCGGATCTGCAGGACATATTCGTTACGCACGCGCTCGGCCACCTGGAAGGATTCCGGCGCGTCCGGATCGAACACCACCTGCACCAAACCCTCGCGGTCGCGCAGGTCGATAAAGATCACCCCGCCATGGTCCCGGCGCCGATGCACCCAGCCACAAATGCTGATGTCTTGGTCGAGATGGGACGCGTTCAGCTGCCCGCAGTAGTGGGTACGCATGGAGCTCATAACCGCAAATGCCTCCGGGCATCGAGTCGAGGGATTAAGAAGGTGGGGAATGGTACGGGGTCAGGCCGGGGCGGGCAACCACGCCGGGACGGCTGGAGACTAGGGACTAGGGACTAGGGACTAGGGACTAGGGACTAGGGACTAACATAAAGTCTAGAGCAATATGACATCCTGGCCAGAAGCGCCAGTGTAATAACCTGCCGGGAATACGCTCACCCAGAGCCAACTCCTAAAACCTAGTGCCTAGACCCTATACCCTGATGATCAAGAACACGACCCGCAGCCGCCGCTGCCGCAGCTGTGACCGCCACCGGAGCCGGACTCGCCAGAGCCTGAACCGCCCTTGGAGCCGCCTTTATTGTCCTTCTCGGCAACATTGCGCTTGGCACCGGATTTGAAGTCGGTCTCGTACCAGCCGCCGCCCGACAAACGGAACCCGGCCGCTGAAATCTGCTTCTGCAATGCAGACTTACCGCACTCCGGGCAATCCGTCAGCGGCGCATCGCTCAGTTTTTGCAGGGATTCCAATTGGTGACCACAGATGGAGCACTGATATTCGTAAATCGGCATGGCATTACCTTCAACAATCGTATGGTTCAGCGCCCGGGGGCCGGGCGCGCAGTTGCCGCGAAACATGCGGGCGGGCGGGCGAATTGTCAAGGTGGTTTGCCACCAAAATTACCTGCGGGCTTTGTCGCGAACCTTACCACGACGAAGGGAATTGTCGGACACGGCCTTCGGCCTGAATCCGACCTACGTTTGGTGCATGGCATCATGCGGTTCGCGGCGTCAACTCACCGCACCCTGCGCTGTATCCCTCGCGCATTTTCTGTGTTGGTTACAGGTGATTTTCTTATTGGCCGGCATTTTGTGACAATGGTGCCTCATTTGGCCCTGACCACATCATGCGCAATCACATCCACGCCACGGAAGTCCCAAAACCCTCTTCCAGTGATCTGAACACCCTGCGCTCGCTGGCGCCCTTTCTCTGGGATTTCCGTGGCCGCGTATTCCTGGCGCTGAGCTTCCTGGTTTTGTCCAAGGGCGCCAATGTCGGCATACCGCTGGTGCTCAAAGAGATCGTCGATGGGCTGGACAGATCCGGTTTGAACATCAGCGCGCAGACCGAACTGGTGTTACCACTGGCGCTGCTGCTCGGCTACGGCGCACTGCGGCTGGGCAGCTCATTGTTCAACGAACTGCGCGATTCGGTGTTCTCGCGCGTGCGCCACGGTGCCATGCGCAGCGTCTCGGTGCGCGTCCTGGAACACCTGCACAAACTCTCGCTGCGCTATCACCTGGAACGCAAGACCGGCGGTATCTCGCGTGACATCGATCGCGGCACCCGCAGCGTCAGCTCGCTGCTCAATTACATGGTGTTCAGCATCCTGCCGACGCTGGTCGAGGTGCTGATGATCGCCGGCATCCTGTTGGTGAAATACGACCCCTGGTTCGCCGTGGTGACCTTCGGTTCGGTGGTCGCCTACATTATCTTCACGCTCTACATCACCAACTGGCGCATGCCTTATCGCGTGACCATGAACGCCATGGATTCGCAGGGCAACACCCAGGCGGTCGACAGCCTGATCAACTACGAAACCGTGAAATATTTCGGCAACGAAGATCATGAACTGCGCCGTTACAACGAAACCCTGCGTGTCTGGGAAGACGCCGCGGTCAAAAGTCAGACGTCATTATCGGCATTGAATGTCGGCCAGTCCGCCATCATCGCGGTGGGCGTCACGCTGATAATGATCCTCGCTGCGCAGGGCGTGGTGGCCGGCGAAATGTCCATTGGCGATCTGGTGCTGGTCAACGCGTTTCTGTTGCAACTGTTCATCCCGCTGAACTTTCTTGGCGTGGTCTACAGCCAGCTAAAGCATGCCATTATCGACATGCGACTGATGTTCGATGTGCTGGAAAAACAGCCGGAGATCGTCGACAGCCCCACGGCCCAACCCCTCGCCGTCAACGGTGGCGAGGTGCGTTTCGACAAGGTTTCTTTCGCCTACGATCCCGACCGTCCGATCCTGCATGAGGTCAGCTTCAACATTCCGTCCGGTCATAAGGTTGCGGTGGTCGGACCCAGTGGCGCCGGCAAGTCCACCCTCGCCCGCCTGCTGTTCCGATTCTATGATGTCACGGGCGGCCGCGTGCTCATCAATGGCCAGGATGTGCGCGATGTCAGCCAGGAAAGTCTGCGCGCAGCCATCGGCATCGTTCCGCAAGACACGGTACTGTTCAACGACACGCTGTATTACAACATCGCCTATGCGCGCCCCGGCGCCAGTCGCGCCGAGGTCGAACGCGCCGCCCAGCTGGCGAATATTCACGACTTTATTTCCGGCCTACCGAAAGGCTACGACAGTTTGGTCGGCGAACGCGGATTGAAACTGTCCGGCGGGGAAAAACAGCGCGTCGCCATCGCTCGCGCCATTCTCAAAAATCCGCGCATCCTGGTCTTCGACGAGGCAACCTCCAGCCTCGACTCGCATTCCGAGCAGACCATTCTCGATGCGTTACGCAAAGTCGCCACCGATCACACGACTTTGGTCATCGCGCACCGCCTGTCGACCGTGATCGACGCCGATACTATCCTGGTGATGGAGGCCGGCCGCATCGCCGAGCGCGGAACCCATCAGGCATTGCTGACACAAGAGGGCATTTACAGTCGGCTATGGAAACTGCAGCAGGAAGAACGCAAACGCGAAGCGATTGGTGTCGATGAACTGGCTGGAGTGAATGACTGATTTTTTTTGTGAACCGCAAAGGCGCAGAGGCGCAATGAAATAATATAAATACGAATGAGCTGGAGATTGCTTCGTCGCTTCGCTTCTCGCAATGACGGCACAGAAACGCATTCTTAATCGAGTTTTCTTTGCGCCTCTGCGCCTTTGCGGTTCAATATTTTCTGTCTTGGCGCCTTGGCGGTTCGCATTTAGATTTCTTGGCGTACTTGGCGCCTTGGCGGTTCAATGTTTTTCCAGCGTTGGCGTGCCAGCGATCAATCTTCTTCAACACCCTCGATGTCTTCTTCCAGGACACGAATAATCTCCACCATGTCCGCAGGCAGCGGCGCATGCCATTCCATGACTTCATCATTCGCTGGATGACGCAGGCTCAGGCGCGTCGCATGCAGCGCCTGTCGATTGAAGGCCAATACGGCGGCACGCGCGGTTGCGCTCATGCCCGCCGGCACCCGCGGTCTGCCGCCGTAAACGGGATCGCCGAGCAGCGGATAGCGTAAATGCGTCATGTGCACGCGGATCTGATGGGTGCGCCCGGTTTCCAGATTGACGCGCACCAGGGTGTGGCCGCGATAACGCGTTTCGATGCGGTAATGCGTGATGGCCGGCTTGCCGAAGCTGGTCACGGCCATGCGTTTGCGATCGGTCGAGTGCCGACCAATCGGCGCATCGACCGTGCCACCCGCAACCAGCAGCCCCCACACCAGCGCCAGATATTCACGCTTGACCGTACGTGCTTGCAGCTGCGCGACCAGTGATTGATGCGCCGTGAGATTGCGCGCCACCACCAATAACCCGCTGGTGTCCTTATCCAGTCGATGCACAATGCCGGCGCGTGGCACCGTGTTAAGAGAAGCGTCGTAATGCAGCAAGGCATTCTGCAGCGTGCCATCGGGATTGCCGGCGGCCGGATGTACCACCATTCCGGCCGGCTTATTGATCACTAACAGATCCTGGTCTTCATAGACCACATCGAGGGTGATGTCCTGCGCCATCACGCCGGTCGCCTCTTCCAACTCGGCGGCGATCCGGATCTGCTCGCCACCCAGCACCCGATCCTTGGCCTTGCGCTGTGCGCCATCGACCAGGACTTCACCGGCGCGCACCCATTGCTGCAGGCGGCTGCGTGAATAATCCGGGAACAACTCGGCCAGCACCTGGTCCAGTCTTTGACCCGCTGCCGTGGCCGGAATTTGCGCCGACAGCGCCACCTGCCGGGTCATCGGCCTGCGCTCCGGTTTGGGGTATACTGCCCGCGCGCGTCCCACAGGTTGCTGGGGGCAACGGCTTTCTCTGTCATGTATCTACAAGGTAACTGCATGCGTCTCGCTACAATTCTGTTCGTGCTGGTAAGTTGGTTGAGTGGCTGCTCATTGTTGCCGGACCAGATTGACGAAACCAAGGACTGGTCGGCCCAGAAACTTTACTCTGAGGCCACGGACTCCATGAATGATTCCGACTGGGAACGCGCCATCGATCTGTTCGAAAAGCTCGAGGCCCGCTACCCCTTCGGTCGTTATGCGCAGCAAGCCCTGCTGGAATCGGCCTACGCCTACTACAAATACGACGAACCGGATTCAGCCATCTCGGCGCTGGACCGCTTCATCAAGACCTATCCGCGTCAGCCCAATCTGGATTATGCCTATTATCTGCGTGGCCTGGTGAACTTTACCCGTGGTGATACTTTCATGGATCGGATACTGCCCCGCAACGAAGCGGAACGTGATGCCGGCGCGGCGCGCCAGTCATTCTTCGATTTCGCCGAGGTGATCAAACGTTTCCCGGAAAGCCGCTATGCCGAAGACGCCGGGCTGCGCATGGTATACCTGCGCAACAATCTCGCCCAGTATGAAATGCATGTGGCGGATTATTACATGCGCCGCGGCGCCTATGTGGCCGCCGCCAACCGTGCAAAGACAGTGGTGGAGAATTACGACGGAACCCCTGCGGTACCCACAGCGCTGGAAACCCTGGTGCAGAGCTACCGGAAACTCGGCCTGAATGACCTGGCCGCTGCTTCAGAACGTGTCTACAAGCTGAATTATCCCGACCGGGCGCTGCCGTAACGCGCTACTTCGTATACCGCAGCTGTGGGAAAAAACATTCTCCGATATACCGCCGCGGTGGGGACAGACACTCCCCGATATACCGCCAAGGTGGGGACAGATCTTTCGTAACGTACCGCCGCGGTGGGGACAGATCTTCAGCTCTGTCCCCGTCCGTGCGGACCACGCGGATGAAAGAAACCGCTGTGGACCGCGAAGGTTGGTTACGGTGGCTCCGCTCTGCTGTGTGGAACCACAACGGGGACAGAACTAAAGGTCTGTCCCCACCGCGGCGGTGCGTTACGAGAGGCTGAATCAAATGGCGTCGTTGTCCTGCTCACCGGTGCGGATACGGATAACCTTGTCCACCTCAGTCACGAAAATCTTGCCGTCCCCGATCTTGCCGGTACGCGCGGCATTGGTGATCGCTTCAATGCAACGATCCACCATATCGTCGCCAATGACAATCTCAAGCTTCACCTTGGGCAGGAAGTCCACGACATATTCAGCGCCGCGGTACAGCTCGGTATGCCCCTTCTGACGACCGAACCCCTTCACCTCAATGGCCGTCATGCCGGAAATACCAATCTCCGACAATGCCTCACGCACATCGTCTAGCTTGAATGGTTTGATAACGGCTTCGACTTTTTTCATGTTGCCTTCTCCCTGGGGCGGCTGGGCGTGGATAGCGCACTAAGATAGCGCAATTGCGCGGGTAAATGTAGTTGGCAAGGCGCAGCCTTGAATTTCGTCATAGTAAACCCTCTCCCATCGGGAGAGGGCCGGGGTGAGGGGAATACAATCAACAACTCTTAATCCTTATCCGCCAGCTGGGTCGAAAAATAGCCCGAGGTGATCGGGTAACGACGGTCACGGCCGAAGGCGCGCCGGGTGATGCGCACGCCGGGCGGGGCCTGACGACGCTTATATTCGTTACGATCCACCAGCCAGACCACCCGTCGTACCGTGGCGGCATCGAAACCTTCGGCGACAATCTCATCGGGTGCGCGATCCAGTTCCACATAGCGTTCCAGAATCGCATCCAGCACCGAATACGGCGGCAGCGAATCTTCGTCCTTCTGATCGGGACGCAATTCGGCGCTCGGCGCGCGCTCGATCACCCGCCGTGGGATCACCTCGCTCTCGGCATCGGCCAGACTGTTACGGTATTCGGCGAGCTTGTAGACCAGCGTCTTCGGGCAATCCTTGATCGGCGCGAAACCACCGGCCATATCGCCATACAGCGTCGCATAACCGACCGCGACCTCGCTCTTGTTACCGGTGGTCAGCAGGATCTTGCCGAGCTTGTTGGAAATCGCCATCAGAATCACACCGCGCGAGCGCGCCTGGATATTCTCCTCGGTGACATCGGCGGCCAGGCCCTTGAATTCGTCTTCAAGCGCCGCGAGAAAGGCCTTGAAGGCGCCTTCGATGGGAATGACGCGATAGGCCACGCCAAGTACCAATGCTTCGGCGCGCGCATCTTCCAGACTCATGTCGGCGGTGTAACGCGACGGCATCATCACCGCCTCGACCTGCTCGGCACCAATGGCATCAACCGCGATGGCCAGGGTGAGCGCCGAATCGATACCACCTGACAGACCAATGACCGCGCCCGTGAAACCATTTTTCTGAATGTAATCGCGCACGCCCAGCACCAGGACCTGATAGACGCTGGCCACGGCATCCAGTCGCGGCACACATTCAGCGGGAACGGGCTTCACCACATCAGCAATATCCAGATCGACGGGATACAAACCGGTCAAACAACCCGGCGCACGCTGCGTCACCTTGCCCTGCGCATTCATGACGAAGGATTCACCGTCGAAGACCAACTCATCCTGGCCACCGACCTGATTCACATAGATCAACGGCAACTCGACTTCACTGATGCGATCGCGCACCACCGCCTCACGCTCATCGCCTTTACCGGCATGGAAGGGCGAGGCATTGATATTGAGAATGCATTGCGCACCCGCCGCCTTAGCCAGTTGCGCAGGACCTGGACACCAGATGTCTTCGCAAATAGTGATGCCGCAGGCGACACCACCGATGTCGACCACACAGGCATCGACACCCGGTGTGAAATAGCGTTTCTCATCGAACACGCTGTAATTCGGTAAATGCTGTTTGTAGGCCGTGGCCAGGATATGCCCGTCACGGATCACCGACGCGGCGTTGTACAGACCGCCGGTGCCCTGCTGCGGATGTCCGACAATGATGTGGATACCGCTGACCTGCTGTTTAATGCGCTCCAATGCCGCCAGCACATGCATCTGCATGCCGGGGCGCAGCAGCAGATCTTCGGGCGGATAACCGGTCAGAGTCAGTTCGGGAAACAGTATCGCCTGAGCCTGCAACTTGTCGCGCGCATAGACCGCCGCATCCAGCACCTGCTGGGTATTGCCAAGGACGTCACCAACCAGCAGGTTGAGCTGAGCCATGACAATGCGGAGGCGGTTGAGATTCGGCATGCGGTGACTGACCATAATCAAGTTCAAAAGCTTTTAACACGAAGGCGCGGAAGGCGCACGAAGGAAAATCCTAATCAAGGTAAAACCGTGAATTCCCTCTCCCCTTGCGGGAGAGGGCCAGGGAGAGGGGGAGTTGGAAAGTACATCACCCTTTCCCTGGCCCGCCTCATTAAGGGAGAGTGAGCTCATCTTTTCACATTCAATATGGTTTTCCTTCGTGCGCCTTCCGCGCCTTCGTGTTTCAAGCTTTTTAGACCTCAAGGAGCAAGTGCCAACCGCTCCGCCATGCGCATTCCCATGTCCGCCGGCGAACGCACCACCGACACACCGGCGGCTTCGAGCGCGGCGATCTTCGCCGGCGCCGTGCCCTGACCTCCGCTGATTATCGCACCGGCGTGGCCCATGCGCTTGCCCTTGGGCGCAGTGACACCGGCGATATAGGCGACCACCGGCTTGGTGACTTTGGCGCGGATATACTCCGCCGCCTCTTCCTCGGCACTGCCACCGATCTCGCCGACCATGATCACGCCCTGCGTGTCCGGATCGGCCTGGAACAGCTCCAGACAATCAATGAAGTTCATGCCATGGATAGGATCGCCGCCAATACCGACACAGGTGGTCTGACCCAATCCGGCATTGGTGGTTTGAAAGACGGCTTCATAAGTCAGCGTACCGGAACGCGACACGATGCCGATCTTGCCGGGCTGGTGAATCGCGCCGGGCATGATGCCGATCTTGCAGGCGCCGGGGGTGATGATACCCGGACAATTCGGCCCGATCAGACGCGCGTCGGAGCCGGTCAGCGCCGCGCGCACCTTGAGCATATCCAACACCGGAATACCTTCGGTGATGCAGACGATCACCCTGATACCGGCATCGGCCGCTTCCAGGATCGCATCGGCCGCGAACGCCGCCGGCACGTAGATCATGGTTGCATCGGCGCCAGTGTCACGCACCGCCTGCGCAACCGTATCGAACACCGGGCGATCCAGATGTTGCTGCCCACCCTTACCAGGCGTCACGCCACCGACCAACTGAGTGCCATAGGCAATCGCCTGTTCTGAATGAAACGTGCCCTGCTTGCCGGTGAAACCCTGGCAGATAACCTTGGTATGTTTGTCGACGAGAATGCTCATCTCAGAAACCTTGCTGTAGAAACTTGAATTGAACCGCCAAGAAAGGATTATTGGAACCGCAAAGGCGCAGAGGCGCAAAGGGTACTAATGAAAAAGACTGGCTTGCTTCTACATTAATCATTCTTTGCGCCTCTGCGCCTTTGCGGTTCATAAATATTTTTGTACTGGGCTTCTTGGCGGTTCCCAGTAAATCTTTTCAACCACGTACCGCCGCAACCGCCTTCTGCGCCGCATCGGTCAATGCGTCTGCGGCGATGATGGACAGACCCGAGTTCGCCAGCAGTTCGCGGCCGCGCTCGACATTGGTACCTTCGAGTCGCACCACCACTGGCAGATGCACATCGACTTCCCGCACTGCTTGAATGATGCCTTCCGCAATCAGGTCGCAGCGCACAATGCCGCCGAAAATATTCACCAGGATCGCGCGCACGTTTTTGTCGGACAGGATCAATTTAAACGCCTCGGCAACCTTGTCGGCCGTGGCACCGCCGCCGACGTCGAGAAAATTCGCCGGTTCACCACCGTGCAGTTTGATCAGGTCCATGGTCGCCATGGCCAGACCGGCGCCGTTGACCATGCAGGCGATATTGCCGTCGAGGGTGACATAGTTGAGACCGTGCTCGTGCGCGCTGCGCTCTTTGATCTCTTCCTGATTGGGATCACGCCAATCGGCAAGCGTCTTCTGACGGTACAGCGCGTTGTCGTCGAGATTGATCTTGCAATCCAGCGCCAGCACCCGACCGTCTTTGGTCACGACCAGTGGGTTGATCTCGATCAGGCTCAGATCCTTATCCTGAAACAGCTTGGAGAGTTGCAACACAATACGGGTGAACTGCGCGATCTGATCGCCCCTCAACCCCAGACCGAAGGCGAGATTGCGACACTGATAAGGCTGCAGGCCGGCGGCCGGATCGGCGTATTCGATCAGAATCGCCTGCGGATCGCGTGCGGCGACCTCTTCGATATCCATACCACCGGAACTCGAGGCCATGACTACAATGCGTCGGCGCACCCGATCGACCAGTGCGCCCAGATATAATTCGCGGGCAATCTCCAGCGGCTCTTCGATCAACAGCGCCTCGATGGGCAGGCCCTCCGCGGCACTCTGACCGGTAACTAGGCGCGTACCCAACAGCGCACCGGCCTGCTGCTCAACCGCCGCCAGATCATCAACCAGTTTAATACCGCCGGCCTTGCCGCGCCCACCGGCATGCACCTGCGCCTTCAATACCCAGCGGTTGCCGCCCAGTTCACGCGCGGCAGAGACGGCTTCGAGCGTCGTGCGCGCAACGCCCCCGCGCGGCACCGGGATGCCGTAATCGGTCAATAAACGTTTGGCCTGGTATTCGTGGAGATTCATGGGTGATGCGATTCCGAGATAATGGTGTTGTAAAAAATTGCGTTAGCGCAATAACACAGCTTTGAGTCGATGTGTTTGTCATCCCGGCGCAGGCCGGGATCCAGAAACTGCGTCAGTCAACCTGGATTCCGGCCTGCGCCGGAATGACGGCGATCGGAATATACGCCTGCATCTGATGTCTCAAAACATACGGCGCATTGTGACCGCAGGTCTAATGCGCCCTACTGCGGCCCTTCGTAGGCGCGCATTCTGAAGCAATCCCCGCCGTCAGGCAAAATCACGTTGCTTGCGCCGCCTGCCGTGAAACCGGAAACTAGCCGGATGGGACTAATCCGACTGATATTGCTTGTCATACTGGGCGTGCTGCTCTACCGCTTCTGGCGCAATTGGCAGGCGCGCAACGCAGCCACCCGCTCAACCACCACACAGGATCAGGGCAAGATGCTGGCCTGCGATCACTGCGGCCTGTATTTCCCGGAACAAGATGCCGTGCGCGATGGAGAACAGGTCTTCTGCTCGGAGGCGCATCGGGCCGCCCATCGTCAGGGTCAGGCATAGCCACGCATGGATCTCAACCCGCGCGATATCGCCAGCCTGGATGCCGACCGCCAGGACTCCCTCACCTGGCGTCCATTACGCTTTCTGACCCTGTACCGGCTGACCCTGGCCGGATTGCTCACCACGCTGTTCTTCCTGCTGCCCTCCAGCCAATCGCTGGGCGCGCAGTCCCCCTGGCTGTTCGCCATTACCTGCGTGGCCTATCTCGGCTTCGCGCTGGTGGCCGGCTTCGCGGCGCGATTGCGCCGGCCACGCTATGGCGTGCAGGTGTTCGTGCAGGTGCTGGTGGATATCATTGTGGTTGTGCTACTGATGCATGCCGGCGGCGGTGTGACGAGTGGTCTGGGCATCCTGCTGATCCTGACGGTGGCGGTCGGTGGCCTGCTGCTGCCGGGTCAGATGGCGTATTTCTTCGCGGCCGTGGCCACACTTGCGGTCTTGGGTGAATTCAGCTTCAGCGTGCTTGAGGGCCACGGCAATTACGGTGAGGACTTCACACGCGCCGGCCTGCTCGGCGCGGTGTTGTTCACCACGGCGGTTATCGCCCATCTGCTCGCCAAGCGCATTCGCGAAACCGAGGCCCTGGCGGAACAGCGCGGCGTCGATCTGGCCAATCTGTCGCGCCTCAATGAACATGTCATTCAACGCCTGCAGTCAGGCATTCTGGTGGTCGATGAATACGCCCAGGTGCGGCTCATGAACGATACGGCCTGGGTCATGCTGCAGGCACCACGCGAACTGGCAGGCGGGCAGCTGCAGCGCTTCTCCCCGCGTCTGGCGCAACAACTGCAAGACTGGCGTTTGAATACCAATGCCACGCCCGAGATTTTCACACCGGAACATTCCCAATCAAATCTGGTGCCGCGTTTCACGGCGCTGGGAAAAACCCGGCATGGCGCCACATTGATCTTTCTGGAAGACACCACCGCGCTGGCCCAGCAGGCACAGCAGATGAAACTCGCCGCCCTGGGGCGTCTCACCGCCAGCATCGCCCATGAAATCCGCAATCCCTTGGGGGCGATCAGTCATGCCGGCCAGCTGCTGGCCGAATCAACGCATCTGGACACCGGCGAGCAACGTTTGACCGAAATCATCCGCAGCCAAAGCCAGCGCGTGAACAGTATTATCGAAGACGTCCTGCAGCTATCGCGACGTGGCGAGGCCCATCCCAAGGATCTGCAACTGGCCAGCTGGCTGCAGGACTATGTCGATGAAATGATACGCACCCAGAACCTGGCGCCGGATCAGCTTCACTTGTCTATTCAGCACACTGACATCAGCCTGCATTTCGATCCCGGCCATCTGCAGCAGATCGTCTGGAACCTGACCCACAATGCCCTGCAGCATGGCGGCGATCAGGTGGAGCTGCGGCTCGGCCTGACGGCGGCGCGCCTGCCCTGCCTGGATGTCCTTGACCGCGGTCCCGGTGTCGCCACCGAGGCCGAGTCGCATATTTTCGAACCCTTCTTCACGACGGCCAACAGCGGCACGGGGCTGGGCCTGTATCTGTCACGCGAACTCTGTGAACTGAACCGCGCGCGTCTCACCTACGAACCCCGCGCCGGTGGCGGCAGCCGCTTCCGCATCACCTTTGTGCAACACAGTCTTTAAATTAACTCTGAAACATCCGGCGCATTACGACCTTTGGTCTAATGCGCCCTACGAAAATGCAACCGTAGGGCGCCATGAGCGAAGCGAATCGCGCCGGATGCGTTGAGTGCGAAGCATCCTGTAAGATGGCGGGCATGGCACAGCACAAAGTACTCGTGGTCGACGACGAACCTGATATCCGGGAACTCCTGGAGATCACGCTCGGGCGCATGAATATCGACAGCCAACCCGCCAGCGACCTCGCCGGTGCGCGCGCGCAGCTGGCGCAGCACGCCTTCGATCTATGTTTGACCGATATGCGCCTGCCGGATGGCAATGGCATCGAGCTGGTGGAATTCATCCAGGATAAATACCCGGAACTGCCGGTCGCGGTCATCACCGCGCACGGCAGCATGGAGGCCGCGGTGCAGGCACTCAAGGCCGGCGCCTTCGACTTCGTCTCCAAACCCGTCGATCTGCATATGCTGCGCAATCTGGTCAACACCGCCTTGCGCCTGTCGGACGGCATGAACTTCCCGGAACGCGATCGGCGCACGCGCGACGATCTGATCGGCGACGCACCGTCCATGCAGACGATCCGCGCCACTATCGCCAAACTCGCGCGCAGTCAGGCGCCGGTCTATATCAGCGGCGAATCCGGTACCGGCAAAGAACTGGTCGCGCGCCTGATCCACGAAAAAGGCCCGCGTGGCGCACAACCCTTCATCGCCGTGAACTGCGGCGCCATTCCCGCCGACCTGATGGAAAGTGAGTTTTTCGGTCACAAGAAAGGCAGCTTTACCGGCGCCAGCAGCGATAAAGACGGCCTCTTTCAAGCCGCCGATGGCGGCACGCTCTTTCTCGACGAAGTTGCCGAGCTGCCACTGCACATGCAGGTGAAGTTGTTACGCGTCATTCAGGAAAAGGCACTGCGTCCCATCGGCACCCAACATGAAGTCAGCGTCGATGTGCGGATACTCTCCGCAACACACAAGAACCTCGCTCAGCTGGTGCAGGACGGCAGCTTCCGCCAGGATCTGTATTACCGGTTGAATGTCATTGAACTCAAGGTGCCACCTTTGCGCGAACGCGGCGCCGACATCGCCCGGCTGGCGCAACACTTTCTCAGCGACATCGCCCGGCTGGCCGGACGCTCCGCGCAACTCAGCGAAGACGCCATTGCTGCATTGAATGGCTATGCCTTCCCCGGTAACGTGCGCGAGCTGGAAAATATTTTGGAACGCGCGTTGACGCTGTGTGAAACCAACACGATCCACGCGGCGGATCTGCATCTGCCAGGATCGATGGGGTCAGACTCCATTGCACCGGGACACAAGTCTTCCTATACCACACCGACATCAATCGAATCCGACCACATTGACCTGCCCTTGGAAAGCTACATGGATCAGGTCGAACGCGACGCCATCCTCAAAGCCCTGGAAAAGACCCAGAATAACAAGACCGCCGCCGCGAAACTGCTCGGCATTACCTTTCGGGCGCTGCGTTATCGGTTGAAGAGGTTGGGGTTGGAGTAGATCAAATTAACCAAGAATTGTGCTCAGAGCCTTTTCCAGCTCATCTCGATCTGCACCCTGAAGTCGGCCCATAATCTTTATGACAAGGCCCTTCTCAATTGTAGTGATAACGGGCTTGATGACTGATGGCTTGAGTAATCCTGCTGATTGCCAACCCGTAACGGTCACTTCACCAATAGCCTTAGTCGGCCTGATCTGGCTGGTTACCGCCATAATGATGAGATCGGGACGTTCGCTAATATACGCTGCAGAGCTGATTACGATGGCTGGACGTTTCTTGCTGGTAGATTGATCGGTGAACGGGAACGGCACCAGAATAATGTCACCATAATCAAAGCGTGTCATAAATCGAGTCTTCCGAGTTATCCCAAACTTTTTTCAAACTCGGTTCGGCCACCCTTGCCGCCACACGCACTAGCCGCGAGCTTTGATCTCGACTCTTGAGAAAATCAACAAAATCTTCAACCTCAGCCATCCGTTCCGGTGATAGCGATTCCAGCTTTTCGATCAATTCGCGAATGTGATTGCGTTCGGTCACCACACCTAATCCCAAGATTGTTCAGACACACTCTGCTTCTTACGCTAGTTCAATGTAAGTTTGAGGTCAATACACAGACAGAAGACCTGAACCCGAAATCACCTTCAAAGCATCCGCACACCAAGACTGCTCGCTTTGCGATCGAAACTGACCGTTTCAGAGCAACCCTGATCGCGGGCCAGCTCAACAATCAAAGCATCACTGAAATCCACCGCATTATCTGAGTATCGTCGCAACGCGCGCACCACCAGATCAGCCCGCTCAATCCATAGCTGCCGTGTTTCCAACAGCGCTCTGAAGGTTCGGGAAATTTTCTCGCGATCTATGCCGTAGCAACTGCGCAGCACCCAGGCAATCTCAGCCAGCACAATCAATGAAATGTTACCGGGGTTCTCGGTACTGAGGTTTTGTTCGATAAACGCAGATGCACGCGCAGACTGTTGCGGCTCATCCTGCATCAAGTAACGAATCACTACATTGGTATCCAAGGCGATCATGGCGCCTCCCTGCGCGTGATGAGTTATTTCGTCGTGCGGTGATATCGATCAACCACGGCCTCGGCGACGGCTTTATCCATCTCCTTAGTCGTAACTGTCGCCGTGGCAGGACCCAGCACGCCGCGCAGCTCAGTCACATCACGCGTCGCAGCGATCAGCTCGAAACGACCATTGCCCACGTCAACAAACTCGATCCGGTCACCCGTCGTGAGCCGGAGTGCCTCACGTACGGGTTTGGGGATAGTGACTTGCCCCTTGGAAGTGAGTGTCGCGATGCTCATAACGTATGATCCTTGCAATATTACATTTTCCTTACCATATACCCGCAAACCAGGTGGGGCCTGTCGGACGCGCCGCTACGCGGCTGAATCCGACCTACGTAATGGCACTTTACCAAACGTAGGTCGGGTTCAGGCCGAAGGCCGCGTCCGACAAGACTTATACCCTGAATACCACAGCGACACGGCCAGCCGTGGTGCTTCGGCGCGCGGGGCCGACGACGATTTGCACATCACGGCCAAGGCGAGTCAAGCAATCGAGCATCTTCGATTCGCTTATGCCTCGAAACTGGCCGCGCAGCATCTTCGAAAGTTTTGGCTGCGTCATACCGAGTACTTCAGCAGCCTGCTGCTGGCTCCAATTACGACTTTTGATAATTTCGCCGATCTTTGTCGCAAGCTGTGCCTTCACAAGCATTTCGTCAGCATCGGCACTGCCTAGATCGGCGTACACATTGCCACTGCCTGTTTCGATATCAATCATTCCTGTTCTCCCAGTGCATGCGTCTGAGCCACCTTCAACCGTTCACGGATCACATCCATATCCGGCTTGGGCGTTGCTATGCCACGTGTTGATTTTTTCTGGAAGCAATGCAAAACGTAGACCGCATTACCGAACTTCACGGTGTAGACAGCACGGTAAGTATTGCCATCCGTATCTTCGACCACTTCCAGAACACCCGCCGACCCAAAGCCCTTGAGCGGCTTTGCCTGCTCATGCTTCTTACCGATCTGTGCCAAGTGCAAGGCGAAACCAAACGTGTCCTGTACAACGTCCGGCATCGCCTTCAAGTCCTTCCTGGACGAGGCAATCCAATACAGAGGTTTCATAGAGGCAATTATGCCCATACAGGCATAATTAGACAACTAACTAATCTCCAAGCCCTGGCCAGTAAACAAAGGAACAATTCATGAGGGGCCTGTCGGACGCGGGCTTCGGCCTGAATCAGACCTACATTGGGTAATGCGCCGTTGCGTAAGTCGGGTTCTGCCGCGTAGCGGCGCGTCCGACAAACCCCGCGACCAACAAACAGCCCCCGTAGGAGCGGCCTTGGCCGCGAAAAGTGATCTGACCGAATCAGGTTCGAGGCCAAGGCCGCTCCTACAAAAATATATAGTGACCACCACCCACTGAACTGACGCTCAGCGTCACCACCTGCCCCGGCGCAGTACCCAGCAGGGTGACGTGGAGCGTCACTTTCAGACCAAACCTGTGACCCAGTCGCCGCAGAAAATCCCATTCCGCTCACAGTTCTCGAATAATCAAATAAAGAAATCAGCCATTTGCACGCAAACCATCCTGTCCACCAAAGACAGCAGGCCACCCAAACCAATCCTGGCACGGCACCTGCTATTCCTTACGGCAAGATCGGCGCACCCAGGGGCGGAAACCATACCCTGCAGCCAGGGCACTACACCCGATCGAAAGATCACTTAATCCATTACGGGAGAGTCACCATGAATAAAGTACAGCAGGGTTTTACCCTTATCGAACTGATGATCGTTGTCGCGATCATCGGCATTCTGGCCGCCATCGCGCTGCCGGCTTATAGCGACTACACAAACAGAGCGAAAGTCAGCGAAATTATTGTAGCCGCTTCCGCCTGCAAGAACTCGGTGGCAGAGTATTTTGAATCAACAGGTGCACTGCCTGCGGATCTTGCTACTGCTGGCTGCGTCAGCAACCCAACCGCCCATGCGGGTGCTTTAACGTACAACGCTGGAGCGATCACTATCGCGTCATTAATTGCTGCAGCACCGGGCAATTTTGTGCTGGAACCGGCTGCTGCCCCCGTTGCTGGCACACCGATTGTGTGGACGTGTAACGCCAATACAACTATTGCATCAAAATACCTGCCTGCAAACTGCCGTTAATATTCTTATGTTGAATGGCACTGGGTACACAGCTGTGATATCTCAGGGCTAACAACCTAAGACATCTAGAGACCGCTTCGGCGGTCTCTTTTTTTGCCTATCATTTGCGTCGAGTGGAAGCCCATTAAATTCAGTATTGCTAAAACGCTTTATGTGATGGCGCCAGGGTAAAGTTCCTCAGTCTCCAGACGCCATATAATGAAGATAACCGGGGCTTGCCCGGGCGAGCCTTTACGCCCACAATCGTTCCCGGCCAACGACTTAGCCTTGCCGCCTGTCACCACCGGGGCATTGGCACAGAATAATGGAAGTAATTCAGCCTGAGGGTAATACATGGCAACCGCCAATCCCCGCATCCAACTGACCGGTCTGTCGCGCCGCCTGGTCAATGACGGCGTCCTGGACGAGGCCGCCGCACTGGCCGCCATCGAGGCCGCACAGAAAAAGCGTCAGCCTCTGACCAGCTATCTGGTCGAAAATAAGATCGTCACGGGCTCATTGCTCGCCAATACCGCCTGTCAGGAATTCGGTATTCCGGTGTTCGATCTTGCGGTCATGGATCTGGACGCGGCCCCGATCAAACTGGTGGATGAAAAGCTCATCCGCCTGCACCGCGCCCTGCCGCTATTCAAACGTGGCAACCGGTTGTTCATCGCCGTTTCAGACCCGACCAATCTCGCCGCCCTGGATGAATTGAAATTCCACACCGGCGTCACCACCGAAGCCATCCTGGTGGAAGAGGACAAGCTCTCAAAAATCATCGACCAGGCGTTGGACAAGGTCGATACCGGCATGTCCAATCTTCTGGATGAGGATCTGGAAAATCTGGATATCGTCGCCGGCGGCGAAGACGATGTTGACGAGAAAGACACCTCGGATATTGACGACACGCCCGTGGTGCGTTTCGTCAACAAGATCCTGCTCGATGCCATCAACCGGGGCGCCTCGGATATCCATGTCGAACCCTATGAAAAGGCCTTCCGGGTGCGCTATCGCCAGGACGGCGTGCTGCAGGAGGTGGCCGCGCCACCGCTGGCGCTGGCCCCGCGCATAACCGCGCGCCTGAAGGTGATGAGCCGCATGGACATTGCCGAGCGGCGTGTGCCGCAGGACGGCCGCATCAAGATGCACCTGTCCAAGACCCGCGCCATTGATTTCCGCGTTAACAGTTGCCCTACCCTGTTCGGCGAAAAGATGGTGCTGCGTATTCTGGACCCGAGCAGCGCCAAACTCGGCATTGATGCCCTGGGTTATGACGACGATCAGAAGCAGATCTATCTGGAAAATCTCAACAAGCCGTACGGCATGATCCTGGTCACCGGCCCGACCGGTTCCGGTAAGACCGTATCGCTGTATACCGGCCTGAATATTCTGAATACCCCGGACCGCAATATCTCCACCTGCGAAGACCCGGTGGAAATCAACCTTCAAGGCATCAACCAGTGCAACATGAACCCCAAGGCGGGGCTGACCTTCGCCGAGGCCTTGCGCGCCTTCTTGCGCCAGGACCCGGACATCATCATGGTCGGCGAGATTCGCGACCTGGAAACCGCCGAGATCGCCATCAAAGCGGCGCAAACCGGTCATATGGTGATGTCGACCCTGCACACCAACGATGCGCCGCAGACCCTGGCGCGTCTGGCCAATATGGGCGTGCCGTCGTATAACATCGCCTCGGCGGTGAACCTGATCATTGCGCAACGACTGGCGCGCCGGCTGTGCGCCAACTGCAAGAAACCGGTGACGATTCCGGCCCATACCTTGCTGGAAGAAGGCTTCACCCAGGCGGATATTGATGCGGGTCTCAAAATCAATGCGCACAACCCCGACGGCTGTGACCAATGCACGGGCGGTTACAAGGGCCGCGTGGGAATATATCAGGTAATGCCGATCTCCGAAGCGATGTCGCGCATTATTATGGATGGCGGCAATGCCATCCAACTGGCCGATCAGGCCCGCAAGGAAGGCATCGCCGACCTGCGACTGTCCGGCCTGCGCAAAGTGAAACAGGGCGTAACCAGTCTCGAAGAAGTTAACCGCGTGACCAAGGACTAAACCATGGCGGAAAAAGCACTCAAACTCGATCTGTTTGCCTGGGAAGGCACGGACAAAAAGGGCAATCGCGTCAAAGGCGAAAGCCGCGGCAATAATCCGAACCTGATCAAGGCCGAACTGCGCCGGCAAGGCATTGTGCCTATCAAGGTCAAGAAAAGATCGGCCTTGGCCACGGCCGGCAAGGGCAAGGCGATCACGCCGAAGGATATCGCAATATTCATGCGTCAGCTCGCGACCATGATGGCCTCGGGCGTGCCGTTGGTGCAGGCCTTCGACATTATTGGCAAGGGCCATGAAAACCCGAATATGCAGACGCTGGTCATGACAGTGAAAGGTGATGTCGAAGGTGGCAGCAATCTCGCCGACTCGATGCGCAAGCACCCGTTATATTTTGATGACTTGGTCTGCAACCTAGTGGAAGCTGGCGAAGCGGCCGGTGTGCTCGATACCCTGTTGGATAAAATTGCCCATTACAAGGAAAAGACCGAAATCCTCAAGGCCAAGATCAAAAAGGCAATGACCTATCCTATTGCCGTGATCGTGGTTGCCTTTATCGTCACGACGATTCTGCTGATCTTTGTGGTGCCACAATTTGAAGATTTATTTAAGGGCTTTGGCGCCGACCTACCAGCATTCACACAAATGGTTGTTGGTTTGTCACGATTCATGCAGGAATCTTGGTACATTGTGGCCGCGATAGTAGGCGGAATAGTTTATGGGATCATGCAAGCCAAAAAGCGTTCTCGAAAATTTAATGAGTACCTGGATAGGTTAGCATTGCAAATGCCTGTTATGGGCAATATCGTCACTAAAGCCGCTATCGCTCGTTATTCACGTACCCTTGCAACCATGTTTGCCGCCGGTGTACCGCTTGTCGAGGCCTTGGATTCGGTATCCGGTGCAACGGGTAATATTGTCTACGCCAATGCCGTGTTGCGTATGCGCGATCAGGTCGCCACAGGCCAGCAATTGCAACTGACCATGACCCAGACCGGACTGTTCCCGAACATGGTGGTGCAGATGGTCGCCATCGGCGAGGAATCCGGCTCATTGGATTCCATGCTCGGCAAGGTCGCCGACTTCTACGAGCGTGAAGTGGACGATGCCGTCGATAACCTCAGCGCCTTGTTGGAACCGATGATTATGGCGATTCTCGGCGTTTTGGTCGGCGGACTCGTTGTCGCCATGTACCTGCCGATCTTCAAGATGGGTTCGGCGATCTGATCACGCGGGTGCAGCGTTTTTAGCCACGGAAAACACGGACCAAAAACCAATCCTATCTATAGCCACGAAACCCACCAAATCCACGGAACTGATTAAGGGATAAAACCTTTTCGTGGATTTCGTGGCTAACTGGGTTTTGTCCGTGTTTTCCGTGGCGATCTTTTGTTCTGGGTAAGGAAACACTAACGAACCATGGATCTGTTCAACCTGCTCGCCCAATCGCCGCTTGCGCTGATCAGCACCGTCTTTTTACTCGGACTGCTCATCGGCAGTTTCCTGAATGTGGTCGCCTATCGTTTACCGGTGATCATGGAGCGCGACTGGAAACAGCAATGCCTGGAATACCTGCATCCTGACCAGGCCATTGAACCGGGCGAACGCTTCAATCTGGTCGTACCGCGCTCGCGTTGCCCTGCCTGCGGGCATCAGATCACCGCACTGGAAAATATTCCGGTACTGAGTTATCTGTTCCTGCGAGGCAAGTGTTCGGCCTGCGGTACACACATTTCGGCACGCTATCCCATTGTGGAATTTGTCACGGCCCTACTTTCCGCCGTTGTCGCCTTTAAATTGGGCTGGGGCTGGCCACTGCTGGCCGGTTTGTTCTTCACCTGGTCCTTGATCGCGCTGAGCCTGATCGACTTTGATCACAAGCTGCTGCCGGACTCGATCACCTTGCCGTTGCTGTGGCTGGGGCTGCTGCTCAGTCTGAACACAGTCTTCGTCGATATGCGCGCCAGCATCATTGGCGCGGCCGCGGGCTATCTCTCGCTCTGGTCGGTGTATCAGCTGTTCCGACTCGTCACGGGTAAGGAAGGCATGGGCTTCGGGGACTTCAAACTGCTCGCGGCGATTGGTGCCTGGCTCGGCTGGCAGGCCTTGCCGGTAACCATCATGCTGTCGTCCCTGGTCGGTGCCGTGGTCGGCGTGAGCCTGATACTCATCCGCGGCCGTGATCGCAACATCCCCATTCCCTTCGGCCCCTACATCGCCGCCGCTGGTTGGCTGGCAATGCTCTGGGGCAAAGACATCACCGATGCGTATTTGCGCTTTGCGGGGCTGGCGTGAGTGTGCTTAACCGCTAAAACATAGAAAAAGATTATTTGAACCGCCAAGGCGCCAAGAACGCCAAGAAAATCTGGTGAATGTTTTTGTTGGTAATGAAATCAGCCTCTGGATAGCGCTACTTCATCTCGTAGAACAACCCATAGCGAACACCCAAAAAACCTTGGCGTTCTTGGCGCCTTGGCGGTTCAACTATCTTTTCTTGGCGACCTTGGCGTCTTGGCGGTTCACAACTGTATTCCTCCCTTTTCACCACAGCAGTTCAATCCTCGCGCCATTCCGACTAAGCTACATAGATGCTACGTATCGGTCTCACAGGCGGTATCGGTTCCGGGAAATCCACGGTCGCGGAGTTGTTCGCGGCACGCGGCGTGCCGGTGATCGACGCCGATGTCATCGCCCGTGAGCTGGTTGCACCGGGCCAGCCTGCGCTGGCAGCAATTGTCGCCGCCTTTGGTTCCGAGATATTGAATGCTGAGGGTGCGCTCGACCGCTCGCGGCTGAGAGAACGTGTGTTCTCTGATGCAAAACAGCGGCTGCAATTGGAGGCCATTCTGCATCCACGTATCCGCGCAGAGATGACGACGCGTATTACGACATTAAATGCTCCCTATGTAATGCTGGTTATCCCATTGCTGTTCGAGGCCGCTCAGACGGACATGGTGGATCGGGTACTGGTGGTGGATGTATCGCCCGAGGTGCAGCGTGAACGCGTGGCCGCGCGTGATGCGCTCTCCCAACAGCAGATCGAAGCGATCCTCACCGCACAGCTGGACCGCGAACATCGTATCGAGCGCGCTGATGATGTGATCGACAACTCTGGCGATCTCGCCGCGCTCGAACAGCAGGTTGATACCTTGCACCGGCGGTATCTGGCTCTCGCGAAAGCCTAGGAAACGTCTGATCAATGACGAAATATTCATAGTTCCACAAATGGTGCGGTTCGCTGCGCTCACCACACCCTACATTTTTGCCCCTGTAGGGCGCATTAGCGAAGCGTAATACGCCGAATGTGTTCCTCTGCTCAAACATCCGACGCATTACGGCCTGCGGCCTAATGCGCCCTACATCCTCTCCCGTAAGCGATCCGATTTGCCAGCATTGCCGGGCTCGTGGAACAATAGGCGCCCTAATCCAGCGCAGTCTCACATCCGGCGCCACAAGTGTCTCAAAAAGTCATATACGAACAACCACTTAACGAGCGAATTCGCGCTTTTCTACGGCTCGAATTCCTGTTCCAGCAAGTGCGGCATCATTTGGCCGGCAGCAGCCCCTGGGACAGCCGCGCGAGTCTGGCGAGCCTGCTGGACATTATGAACATCTTCGGCCGCAGCGATCTTAAGTCCGAGGTCATGAAGGAACTGGAGCGGCACACCGCCAATCTGGCGCGTCTGGAACAGAATCCGGACGTTGATCGCGCCCAGCTCAGCGAACTTCTGGACGAGATGGACACCCTCATCGACCAGCTGCACGCCCACAACGGTCCGGTCGGCGCGCACCTCAAGACCAACGAATTCCTCAGCGCTATTCAGCAGCGCAGCTCCATCCCTGGCGGCCTCTGCGACTTCGATCTACCGGCCTTCCATTTCTGGCTGGAACGTCCCAATGAGGAACGCATGCGCGATCTGGCGCAATGGCTGGACAGTTTCGATGTGATTGGTCGCGGCATCATGCTCATCCTCAAGCTGACCCGCGGCAGTAATCTGTTTCACGATCATGTTGCCGAAGGCGGCTTCTACCAGCGTACGCTCGATCCGAACGTGCCCTGCCAGATGGTGCGCGTCGCCATCCCGGCCAACAGCCTCTACTTCGCCGAGATCAGTGGTGGCCGCCACCGCTTTTCGGTGCGTTTCCTGCGTCAACCCAGCACCAGCGAGCGCGCCGTGCAGTCCACCGAGAATGTGCCGTTTGAGCTATCTTGTTGCGTGATCTAAGCCAACAGAGTTGAACCTAAAATCATCTCGGCCACGGAAACACAGTTCTATGTAGGGCGGGTTAAGCGCAGTGTGCGTAACCCGACAGGCGTTGCGCAGCAACACAGGCCTTTGTAAAGGTGTGCCTGACGGCACGCGTGGCGGGTTACGGCGCAAACAACGCGCCTAACCCGCCCTACATCTCACGTTCAACCTAAATAAATCATTTCAGCCACGGAAATACACGAAAGGCACTGAAACACGGTTCAATGTAGGTCGGGTTAGCGCAGTTTGCGTAACCCGACAGGCATTGCGTAGTAACACAACTTCGTTGTTTTTCGCTGTGATTCCGTGGCACATGTGGTTTATAGGATTACTGTTGTGACCCAGGAAAAACCAACCTCCCGGCCGGGCCTTAAAGTCGCTTGCCCCACCTGCGGTAAAAAGATGGCCTGGTCGACCGCCAATCCCTGGCGCCCCTTCTGTTCGCAACGCTGCCGCATGATCGATCTAGGTGAGTGGCTGAGTGAGAACAACCGCATAGCGGGGGATGATGCATTTCCGGAGGAACCGGAGGAAGGTCAGTAGGGCGTGGTAAGCGAAGCGAACCGCACCTCAATCCTGCCAGCAGAGGTAGACAATGGTGCGGTTCGCTTCGCTCACCACACCCTACGATTATTGTTGCGCAATAACGGTAAACGGCAGCTCCGCCGACCAGCGTCGCTCGCCATCCTGAATATCAATCTGCGCGAACCAATCACTACGCCCGCGACTGCAGACCGGCAAGACAGCAGTACCACGCCAGACAGACTGCTCGTCTGCTATCAATCGATAACGGTTCTGGCCCATATCCATATCCTGCATCTGAAACTGCAGCACGACCGTGGCGTCCGAACTGAGCTGGCCCTGCAGTATTCGCAGCTGGATGCCGAACGGCTGCATGGGCTGCACAGGAGGACCGAGACTCAGTTCAAGCGCAAACCCTTCACCACGCGCCACACAGGCAGCTTGGGCGCTATCACACTCGGCGGCAGCCAGCAGCGGCAACGGCTCTGTTGGTAAGACCTCATCAGCCGGTCGCTGCCACACACCGGACATGGCGATAATCAGCACTGTGCCGAACAACAGTATCCAACAGCCGCGACGTCGGCAGTTCATACGCTTGCCGGCCATAGACTGCGAATCGCGGCTATCCCCTGGGCACCCGCACCCCAGGCACGCGTCTGATCAGGCGGCTGCATTCCACCCAGGGCATAGACCGGCAGCACCGCGTTATCAGCCAACACCTGAAAACCCTCCCAACCAAGATATGACGCGCCAGGATGACTGGCGGTCGACTGCACCGGCCCGAGCACCGCGAAATCACATCCGATCGCGGTAGCCTGCCGCAGCTCGGCGGCATTGTGACAGGAGGCTGCCACCCAATGGTCCGTCGGTAACGGACGCTGTGACAATGCCGCCAAGCGCGCGGTGGTGAGATGCACGCCATCCGCTCCCACATCGAGTACCACAGCGGGGTCCGCATTCAGCAACACCCGCGCGCCTTGAGCATGCGCCAGTTCGCAGACGTTTCGTGCGAGATCGCGATAGGCCGCCGTATCAAGGGACTTGGCTCGCAGTTGCACCAAGCGTATACCGCTCTGAAATGCTCGCTTCAGCTGATCAAGAAAATCCACGTCCGGTTCGGGCGTAATCAGGTAGCGATCGGGTAATCGCGCCGCAGTGACAATAGGCTGGTTGGCAGCGGGAAACGCGAAGTCCACCAGCTTGTCCGGTGCCACCCAGCGAATCGGTTGGCCTTCGCGTCCGTGCGGAGTACCACTGAAAATAGTCACCTGCCACACGTCCAGCAGCACCTGTTTGTCCGGATAGGCGTGTGGAATGCGGATCAACGGACGCGCAGCCTGCACGGTCACACCAAGCTCTTCGTGCAGTTCGCGCGCTAGTGCGGCGTAAACCTCTTCACCAGGCTCGACTTTACCGCCCGGAAATTCCCACAGACCGCCCTGATGCAGCTGCGCATGCCGCAGGCTGATCAGTACCTCGCCCTGCGCGTTGGTGATGACGGCGGCAGCGACGTGGACAGGAACAGCATTAGATGTAGGCGATGTCATGCAAATCCGCTGCCTGGGTTGAGGTTAATTGTAGAGAATACTTGTAGGGTGTGGTGAGCGGTTGCGAAACGCATCTTTGACGCACACATATCAGGCATGGTGCGGTTCGCTGCGCTCACCACACCCTACGACGTCATGCTCAGGTACGGTACTCGGCGTTGATCTTGACGTAGTCGTAGGAGAAGTCCGTGGTCCAAATGCGCTCGCTGGCTGTGCCGCGTCCCAACAGGACACGGATCAGGATTTCTTCTTCACGCATTACCGCGGCACCGGCCGCCTCGGTATAGGCTGGGTCGCGACTGCCGGCGCTGACGATGCAGACCGAACCGAGATAGACCCGCACCTGCTCCAACACCAGATTATCGAGTCCCGCACGCCCGACGGCGGCGAGGATGCGCCCCCAGTTGGGATCGCTGGCAAACAGCGCGGTCTTCACCAGCGGTGAATGGGCAATGGTATAAGCGACTTGCAGGCATTCACTGACATCGCGGCCTTCGGCCACTTCAATGGTAATGAATTTTGTGGCGCCTTCGCCATCGCGCACAATGGCCTGGGCAAGCTCGATGCACAGCGCGGTCAACGCCGCGCTGAAGGCCGTATAGGCCGCGCTGTCAGCAGAGATGCTGACACCCGATACGCCGGTGGCAACCAGTACACAGCTGTCGTTGGTGGAGGTATCGCCATCCACGGTGATGCGATTGAACGAGGCATTCACGGCGTCCACCAGCGCACGATGCAACAAGGCCTGCGGCAGTGCGGCATCGGTGGCGATATAACTCAGCATGGTCGCCATATCCGGGCGGATCATGCCGGCGCCCTTGGCGATACCGGTCAAGGTTATGGATTTGCCCTCGATCTCCAGCTGTCGTGAAGCGCCCTTGGCAATCGTATCCGTGGTCATGATGCCATTGGCCGCGGCGATCCAATTCTCCGCATCCAAGGCAGCCTGCGCGGCCGGCAAGGCGGCTTCGATTTTCTCCACAGCCAAGGGCTCGCCGATCACGCCGGTGGAAAACGGCAATACCTCGGTTTCATTGCACCCCATCTGGCGCGCCAGATTCGCACAGCAGCGCCGCGCATCGCGCAAACCCGGCTCGCCCGTGCCGGCATTGGCGTTACCGGTGTTGATCAACAGATAGCGTGGTGTCGCCGCATCCAGATGTGCACGCGCCACAATCACCGGCGCGGCGCAGAAGGCATTGCGGGTGAAGACAGCTGCGCAGGTACTGCCAACCGCCAGCTCCATCAGGACCAGATCGCGACGTCCCGGTTTTTTGATGCCGGCACTGGCGATGCCGAGACGGATACCGGGGACAGGGTGTAATTCGACAGGTGCGGAGAGACCAACGGGCATGTGTTTATAAGATACAAGAGGCAAGAGACAAGAGACAAGTAACTGCGACCGTATTACCTACTTGTCTCTTGCCTCTTGTCTCTTGTCTCTGACGAAAAGTCATTGCAGCTGCCCATGACACTGCTTGTATTTCTTTCCGGAACCACAGGGACAGGGGTCATTTCGACCGACCTTCCGTCCGCGCACATGCGGTGATTGTTTATCATCACCAGTCTCGGCAGCGTCATCGGCACTGGCCATCGCGCTGGCATCGGCATGCTGGAACTGCATGGGCGCGGTCTGACGGCGCTGTTCATCCACGGCGGCAACATCCGATTCGCTACGCACCTGCACCTTGGAAACAATACTGACCACATCATGTTTGATGCGCTCGAGCATGGCCGAAAACATCTCGAATGCCTCACGCTTGTATTCCTGCTTGGGATTCTTCTGAGCGTAACCACGCAGACCGATACCCTGACGCAAATAATCCATCGCGGCCAGATGCTCTTTCCAGGCCTGATCCAGCACCTGCAGCATGATGGATTTTTCGAAATGGCGGACTACCTGCACGCCAGCCAAATTCTCCTTGGCATGGTAGGCATCGGCTATCTCCTGAAGGATACGTTCACGCAGCGTCTCTTCGTTGAGCTTGGCGTCCTTCTCCAGCCAGCGCTTGATGTCGAGGCGCTGACCAAACTCGGATTCCAGAGCCGTTTCCAGCCCACCGACATTCCACTGTTCTTCCAAGCTGTTCGTGGGAATATAGGTCTCAATCACCGCACCAATCACGTCATTGCGGATATCCGCGATGGTCTCGGAGATATCATCCTCCGCCATCAACTCGTTGCGCTGCTGGTAGACGACCTTGCGCTGATCGTTGGCGACATCATCGTATTCCAGAAGCTGCTTGCGGATATCGAAGTTGTGCGCCTCGACTTTGCGTTGGGCGTTGACGATGGCCTTGGTCACCCAGGGATGTTCGATGGCCTCGCCTTCCTTCATACCCAGTTTCTGCATCAGCGCGGAAACACGGTCTGAGGCGAAGATACGCATCAGGTTATCTTCCAGCGACAGATAGAAACGCGTGGAACCCGGATCACCCTGACGCCCCGCGCGGCCGCGCAGCTGATTGTCGATACGCCGTGATTCGTGACGCTCGGTGCCGATGATGTGCAAACCACCCGCTTCCAGTACCAGATCGTGGCGCTTCTGCCAGACCTCACGCGCCTTGGCACGGTCGCTCTCGGTAGCTGCCTCACCGAGTCCGCGCAATTCGGCCTCCAGGCTGCCGCCGAGTACGATATCGGTACCACGACCGGCCATGTTGGTCGCCAGCGTCACCGCGCCGGGACGACCGGCCTGTTCAACAATATGCGCTTCGCGTTCATGCTGCTTGGCATTCAACACTTCGTGTTTGATACCGGTCTTGGTCAGCAAGCCAGATAAATACTCCGAGGTCTCCACCGAGGCGGTACCGACCAGCACGGGCTGGGTGCGCTTAATACAGTCGCGAATATCCTCAATGATGGCGTCGAACTTTTCGGTCTTGGTCAGGAACACCAGGTCGCCCATGTCCTTGCGCACCATGGGGCGATGCGTCGGGATGACCGTGACTTCGAGACCATAGATCTGTTGGAATTCGTAGGCCTCGGTATCGGCCGTGCCGGTCATGCCGGACAGCTTGGTATACAGGCGGAAATAATTCTGGAAGGTGATTGAGGCGAGCGTCTGATTCTCGTTCTGGATGCGCACACCTTCCTTCGCTTCCACGGCCTGATGCAGACCTTCAGACCAACGCCGGCCTGGCATGGTACGGCCGGTGAATTCATCGACGATGACAATCTCGCCATCCTTGACGATGTAATCCACGTCACGATGGAACATCACCTGCGCGCGCAGTGCGGCATTGAGGTGGTGTATGAGCCCTAGATTAGTGGCGTCGTACAGACTTTCGCCTTCGCGCAGCAGACCCATGCCGGTCAGCAGTTCCTCGACGTGCGCATGACCGGCTTCGGTCAGCAGAATCTGTTTGTTCTTCTCGTCGACCGAATAATCACCGGGACCGTCTTCTTCCTGTTGACGCACCAGCTCCGGAATCACCACATTCATGCGCGTATATAGATCGCTGTTATCGTCGGTGGGACCCGAAATGATCAGCGGCGTGCGCGCCTCGTCGATGAGGATCGAGTCGACTTCGTCAACTACTGCATAATTCGTTTCACGCTGGACCTTGTCTTCCCTACGGAAGGCCATATTGTCGCGCAGATAGTCGAAGCCGTACTCGTTATTGGTACCGTAGGTGATATCGCAGGCATAGGCAGCGCGCTTATCTTCCGACGACATGCCTTGAACGACCACACCGGTGGTCATGCCCAGAAAGCTGTACAGCTGCCCCATCCAGCCGGCATCGCGCCGCGCCAGATAATCGTTGACCGTAATAACGTGCACGCCCTTGCCCGGCAATGCGTTCAGATACACGGCCAGGGTTGCCACCAGGGTCTTGCCTTCACCGGTACGCATTTCCGCGATGCGTCCCTGATGCAGCACCATGCCACCGACCATCTGCACGTCGAAGTGACGCATATTGAGCACGCGCTTACCGGCTTCGCGAACGACTGCGAAGGCTTCCGGCAGCAGGTCATCCAGCGTTGCACCGGCGGCGAGTTGCTGGCGTAATTGATCGGTGCGCCCCCGTAATTCATCATCACTGAGTTTCGCGAGTTCCGGTTCTAGCGCATTGATCTGCGCGACCGTTTTGAACATGCGTTTGACCTGGCGATCGTTACGGCTGCCGAAGATTTTACGAGCGAGATTTCCTAACATGTGGATCGTTATTGGTCTGTGAGGCGACTTGCGCGGAGGGGGGCATGATACCCCAACTGCCCACGGATTTGCAGACAGGACAAGGGTATATCAATGTCCGGCCGGAAAAATCAGCGCGCGGCAGTCAGGTAACGCGTGGGATCAACGGGATTACCGTTGCGGAGGACTTCGAAATGGACGTGCGGGCCTGTGGAACGACCGCTGCTGCCCATCTTGGCGATGAGCTGGCCGCGCTTCACGGTCTGCCCCACTTTGACCAGATTCTTCTGACAGTGGCCATAGCGGGTGGCGAAGCCATTGCCGTGGTTGATCTCAACCAGATTGCCATAGCCCGACCGCTGCCCCGACCAAGTCACTACGCCGGCGGCGACAGAGATAATGTCTGCACCCATTTTACCGGCGAAATCCATACCTTCATGCCGCGCAGGGCGCCCGGTAAAGGGATCGGTGCGTTTTCCGAAGTTGGAGGATATCCAACCCTCCTTGATCGGTCGTCCCGTCGGCCGCGAATGACTGTGCATATTGCGGTCCTGGAGCAGATCCTCGAGCACGATCATCTGCCGTTCCCGGTCCTTGAGCTGCGCCGAAAGCGTCTCTAATTCCTGCATAAAGGCCGGCGCGGAATAGCTGACGTCCAGGTTGGAGGCTTCCACGGGCCCACCCTGAGCCGGCGGCTGTCCAAAATTGAATTCACCCTCATCCAGATCGGCCAGATCGACGAGCCGCTGCCCCAGTCCATCCAGGCGCATAACCTGGGCCTGAATCTGTGCCACCCGCAGCGCCAGGGCGTCCAGATGCGCCTGACTGGTACGGCGGGTCTGCTCGATGGCCTGCTGCTGTTTTTCCAGATCGGAACGCCAGTCCGGCGTCGTGACGGCAGCCTGGACCACAGAATCTGTGGCATTGCCGCCCAGTCGATAGCCGGTATAGAACAGCAGACTGCAGACCATCGCTACCAGGGCCAGCACCGGCAGATAGAAGCCCGGCCGACTCAGATTGAGACTACCCGGTCTGCCCTGTACAGTGGTGAAGAGGATAATGTTCATAATTCATACAGCCTTTGACTGTCCGACCCATTTAATGCAAGAGCCAGACCGATACTCCCATGTCGACCAAATACCCGCGTTCTATAGCCAAAATTATTGAACAGGTTGGCATTTCCGGTCATTCGTCACTTACCGCCCAGGTCCGCCAATTGGCTGTCATTGAGCGTCAGGTCAGGGCCTGCCTGCCCACCGATCTGGCGGAGCATTGCCAAGTTGCCGGTATCGGCGATGGCTGCCTACGTCTGGCGACGGATAGCCCCGCCTGGGCTGCGCGGCTGCGCTTCCAAGGCCCGCGACTGCTAAAACAGCTGACGCACCAAGGACTGGCAACGCTGCGCACCGTGCAGGTGCGTATCATACCGCTGGCCGCCAAACCGACACAGCCCTCACGCAAGCCCCACCTGGCAGCGGAAAATGCCCGGTTGCTGGAACAGACCGCCAAGGCGATCGAAGACCCGGGGTTGGCGCAGGCACTACGAAGATTGGCACGGCACAACAGTGCCGGGCCGAAGCGCTGATACAGGCGAGACATCCGCGATCCCTGCGGGCAACAACGATGCCCGGTTTAAGCGACCGGTACCGGCTGCAGGAATGAAATCGGGGCAGTCGCTGCATCCTCGAAAATCACTTCTTCCCAGGAGGCTTCATTGGCCAGTAACTCGCGCAACAGGCGGTTATTGATGGCGTGCCCGGATTTGTGTCCATGGAAAGCGCCAATCAGGCTGTGACCCAATAGATAGAGGTCACCAATGGCATCCAGGATTTTGTGTTTAACAAACTCGTCTTCGTAACGCAGACCATCTTCGTTTAACACCCGATAGTCATCGACGACCACGGCATTATCAAGACTGCCGCCAAGCGCCAACTTGCGTTCGCGCAAGCGTTCGATGTCACGCATGAATCCAAAGGTGCGCGCACGGCTGACTTCACGCACGAAAGACGTTGTCGAGAAATCGACTTCCGAACGCAGCGCATTGTCACGGAAGGCGGGATGATCGAATTCGATGGTGAAACCGACTTTGAAACCGTCAAAGGGCTCGAAACAGGCCCACTTGTCGCCATCCTCGACGCGAATAGGACGTTTGATACGGATGAAACGCTTGGGTGCATTCTGTTCTTCAATACCGGCGGACTGCACCAGAAAGACGAACGGACCCGCACTGCCATCCATGATCGGAACTTCCGGTGCGCTCAGCTCCACATAGGCATTGTCGATACCTAAGCCGGCCAACGCAGACAACAGATGTTCCACTGTGGAGATACGCACGCCGTCTTTAATCAGCGTGGTGGATAGTTGGGTATCACCGACGTTCTCGGGACTGGCTTTTATCTCGACCGGTTCTGGCAGATCAACACGACGGAAAATGATGCCACTATCGACTGCGGCAGGACGCAGCGTCAGGTAGACTTTTTCTCCCGTGTGTAAACCAACCCCGGTAGCCCGGATAACATTTTTGAGCGTACGCTGACGGATCATTAGTAGGTTGATTCCTCGAAATTCTGAGACGCCAGCGCCACTGGCTGCCGCGAAAGTGCGGGCATCTTACCACATGCCTACAAGAGCGGAAAGCTAAGTGCTGCGGCAACCTAAGATAAGCCGCTGAACAGTCAGCGCAAAATCAACCCTCATTCGTTGCGTCCATACAACACAAAAAGGACCGCAACCGGCCAGCCCGTCCCGAGGAGACGAGAAGGCCGGTACCGACCGGTTGCGGCGACAACGCTGCAACCGACCTCAGTCCGCCTGGCGACGCAGGAAAGCCGGAATATCCAGGTATTCCAGATCGGTGTCATAGTTCGGCGGGGTCGAGAAATCCGCGCCCACGGCACGCTTGTTGCGCATCACGGTCGGACGATCCAACTGATGATAGTCCGGCTCGCCGTCGGACTTTTTCTCCACCAGCTTGACCTTAGGCTCTTCCGGAATCGGTGCCTGCTTGGCTGCCGGGTTACCCAGACCGGTCGCCACCACGGTTACCCGCAGCTCGTCATTCATTTCCGGATCAATAACAGTACCGACCACAACGGTCGCGTTCTCGGAGGCAAATTCCTTGACTACGTTGCCAACTTCTTCGAATTCGCCGATTGAGAGATTCATGCCGGCAGTCACATTGACCAGAATTCCGGCCGCCCCCATCAGATTCACATCTTCCAGCAGCGGGCTGGCGATTGCGGCCTCGGCGGCCTCGCGGGCACGGTCTTCACCGGACGCACGTCCCGAACCCATCATGGCCATACCCATTTCCGACATCACGGTACGCACGTCGGCAAAGTCGACATTGATCAGACCCGGACGGGTGATCAGTTCGGCAATGCCCTGCACCGCACCGAGCAGCACGTCATTGGCGGATTTGAAGGCGTCCAGCAGACTGATGTTTTTACCCAGCACCGCCATCAGTTTTTCGTTCGGGATGGTAATCAGCGAGTCGACATACTGCGCCAGCTCCTGGATACCGCGTTCGGCAATGGCCATACGTTTGCGACCCTCGAACGGGAATGGCTTGGTCACAACAGCCACGGTCAGAATGCCCATCTCGCGTGCAACCTGCGCGACAATCGGTGCCGCGCCGGTTCCGGTACCGCCACCCATACCGGCGGTGATGAACAGCATGTCCGCACCTTCGATCACTTCCATGATACGTTCACGATCTTCCAGTGCGGCCTGTCGGCCGATATCCGGATTCGCACCCGCACCCAGGCCCTTGGTCATACCGGAACCCAACTGCAATGCCACGCGGGCATTGATGTTCTGCAGCGCCTGTGCATCGGTGTTGGCGCAGATGAAATCCACACCATCGATGCTGGCCTCGACCATATGCTGCACGGCATTGCCGCCGCCACCGCCGACACCCATGACCTTGATTACCGCGTTCTGGCTGTATGCATCCATTAATTCAAACATTGTCTCGTCTCCTCTGATTAATTCAGGTACCAGGTGCTAGGTTCTAGGGCCGAGGTCTTCAGCCTCATTCGCCACCTCGAAACTCACACCTCACATCACTGCTCTACTTCTGTGGTTCGCGCTTAAAAAACCATACCTCTTACTCCTAGGTCCTAGTCCCTAGAACCTCGTCCCTGTCGTTGTCAAAAATTTCCTTGAAACCAACTCTTCATACGACCCAGCACGCCGCGCATACCGCTCCCGAATTGCGCCTCCATACTGCGTTGTGTGCGATTCTGGTTGCCGAATAACAGCAGGCCCACGCCGGTGGCATAAATCGGATTACGTACCACATCGACCAGGCCGGCAACGTATTGCGGCGTACCGAGACGGACCGGCATGTGGAACACCTCCTCGGCGAGATCCACCAGACCTTCCATCTTGGAACTGCCACCGGTCAGCACAATGCCGGCGGCGACCAGATCCTCGAAACCACTGCGGCGCAATTCGGCCTGCACCAGCGCCAGCAATTCTTCGTAACGCGGCTCGACGACCTCGGCCAAAGTGTGGCGAGCCAGCCGACGCGAGGCACGATCACCCACGCTGGGGACCTCAATGGTTTCCTCGGAACTCGCCAGTTGCGCGAGTGCGCAGGCATATTTGATTTTGATCTCTTCGGCGTACTGGGTCGGCGTGCGCAGGGCCACCGCAATGTCGTTGGTGACCTGATCGCCGGCAATCGGAATCACTGCGGTGTGGCGGATGGAGCCCTCGGTGAATACGGCGATGTCCGTGGTACCACCGCCGATATCGACCAGACAGACGCCCAGTTCTTTTTCATCCTCGGTCAGCACCGAATAGCTGGAGGCCAGCTGCTCCAGAATGATGTCGTCGACTTCCAGGCCGCAACGACGCACGCATTTAATGATGTTCTGCGCCGCGCTCACCGCGCCGGTCACCAGATGCACTTTGGCCTCCAGGCGCACGCCGGACATGCCGACCGGCTCACGGATGCCTTCCTGGTTATCGATAATGAATTCCTGCGGCAGGATGTGCAGAATTTTCTGGTCGGCCGGAATCGCCACCGCGCGCGCGGCGTCGATGACCCGTTCGACATCACTCGGCGTAACCTCTTTATCGCGGATAGCCACAATGCCGTGCGAATTCAGACTGCGGATATGGCTGCCGGCGATACCGGTGTAGACCGAATGGATCTGGCAGCCGGCCATCAGCTCGGCCTCTTCAATGGCGCGCTGAATGGAATGCACCGTCGATTCGATATTGACCACCACGCCCTTCTTCATGCCGCGCGAGGGGTGCGATCCGATACCAATGATCTCGATACTGCCTTCGGCAGTCACCTCACCGACGATCGCGACCACCTTGGAAGTCCCGATATCCAGGCCGACGATCATGTTCTTCTCTGACTTCTTGGACATTTTGTATTCAGCCCTCATGCTGTTGGCCGGCCGCCTCGGGCGACGGGTCCCAGCGCACGGCAAATCCGTTGCTGTAACGCAAATCAACTGTTTTCAATTCAGCCTCCCGTACCGCGAACACTTTCGGGTAGACCTGAACGAAGCGCTCCACACGGGCGAGCGTCTTGTCCCTACCCAGCCGCAACTCCACACCGCTATCCAGACGCAACAACCAGGCACGGCGCTTATCCACCCGCAACTCGGCAACCCGCCGCCCGATCGGCGCCAGCGCCGCGGTCATGGCGATGTAGTTCTCCATCACCCGCCGGCGTAATTCCTCCGGACCGTTCAGCTGCGGCAGATTCGGCGGGATGCTGGCCACATCCGGCATGAACAGCTGGCCACTCATGCTCAATAACCCTGCTTCACCCCAACGCGCCGCGGCACGGCGCTCGACGATGTGTAATTCCAAGGTGTCCGGCCATATCCGCCGCACCGTTACCGATGCAACCCAAGGCAGAGATTCAGCGGCGCGCCGTACAGCATCGACGTTCACCGTGAAGAAACCACCCTGCGCCACGCCACCGACAGCTTCCTGCAATGCAGCGGTTGTCAGTTTGCGAAACTCACCTTCAATCTGCACCGAACGCAGCGGCATATTATGCGGGTTACGCAGCCACGTCACGCTGAAACTTACAGCGACACCCAACAACAGAATCAACAACGCCTGCAAACTTAACTTCACCCAAGGCAACATGCGTTCGCGCAGCGGTAACGCCGGTTGCCTGAGTCGCGCTTGTCCTGCGGTTTTACGCATGCTGTATCGTCACATCGCGCTGCACATTACGCGTCATACTGATGTCCAGAATGCGCATCACCAGACTTTCAAAGTCGATGCCTGCCGCACGCGCCGCCATTGGCACCAGACTGTGGTCGGTCATACCCGGCACTGTGTTCACTTCAATGAGATAGGGCTGACCTTTGTTGTCACACATGAAGTCGACGCGACCCCAACCACTCGCAGCGACGGTACGAAATGCTCGCTGCGCGAGCGCACGCAACTGTTGTTCCTGTTGCTCATCGAGGCCGCAAGGACAGTGATACTTCGTGTCGTTGGCGCGGTACTTCGCCTCGTAGTCATAAAAACTGCGCGGCGTCTCCAGACGGATTAATGGTAGCGTCTGATCACCCAGTATCGATGCCGTGTACTCACGCCCGGTGATCCAGGCCTCGGCCAACACCGCATGATCGTATTGCATGGCCGTACGCCAAGCGGCAGGCAGATCTTCGGCACGCTCCACCTTGCTCATGCCGATACTCGAACCTTCGTGTGCCGGCTTGATCATGACCGGGAATCCCAGCTCGGTGCTGACATGATCGAGATCACTCTCGGATTCCAGCACCAAAAACTTCGGCGTCGGCAGTCCCGCCGCCTGCCAGATCTGTTTAGTGCGCACTTTGTCCATACCCAATGCCGAACCCAACACACCACTGCCGGTATAGGGCAAGCCAATGGTCTCCAGCGCACCCTGAATCACGCCATCCTCACCACCGCGACCGTGCAGAACGATAAAGGCACGCGCGAATCCGCCGGTGCGCAGCTGTTCCAGAATGGCGGCGTCCACAACATCGAAGCCATGCGCATCCACATCCTGACGCTGCAAGGCCTCCAGCACGGCGCGCCCGGACTTGAGCGACACCTCGCGCTCCGCCGATGTCCCGCCGAACAACACCGCGACCTTGCCGAACCGTTTCGGGTCGCTCATGGGCATATCCCCATAGTGTCTGCGTCATGAACCGCTAACAACAAATTATGCGAACCGCAAAGGCGCAGAGGCGCAGAGGAAAATGATTTGAAAACATGTCGGGTTCTTTGATTTGTCCATCTTTGCGCCTTTGCGCCTTTGCGGTTCCAAAATTCTTGGCGCATTGGCGTCTTGGTGGTTCCAAAGTTGTTGAGGTTGCGGCAAATCATTCAGCCACCCCCACGATGCGCACTTCGGGGATCAGCCGCACGCCTTGCTCACGCTCGACGCTGTCGCGGACATGGGCGATCAGCGCTTCGATGTCCGCGGCGCGGGCGCCGCCGGTATTGATAATGAAGTTGGCATGCTTCTCGGACACGCAGGCCTGGCCGATGCAATAGCCTTTCAGACCACAGGCCTCAATAAGGCGTGCCGCGTGATCACCGGGCGGATTGCGGAACACCGAGCCGCAGCTCGGCAGATTGGTCGGCTGAGTCGCGCCACGCCGTTCCAACAACTCTTTGATGCGCGCCTGTGCCGCGGCACTGTCGCCCTTTTCAAAACGCAGATGCGCGGCGACAAACCATTCGTCGGCCGGACCACGCACATGCCGGTAACCGATTTCATATTCATCAGGCCGGCGCAGATGCCGTTCGCCATGACGATCGATCGTCTCGACAGCAAGCAGTTGCTGCCAGGTTTCGCCACCCCAGGCACCGGCGTTCATCGCCAAGGCGCCGCCCACACTGCCGGGGATACCGGCAAAGAATTCACCACCCACCAACTCCTGACGTGCCATGAAGCGCGCAAGCTTGGCGCAGGTCACGCCAGCCTCGGCGCGCACTGTAGAATCGTCCAGCAGACGCAGATCACTCATGCCGCCGAAGGTGGCGATAACCGTTCCCGGGATACCGCCGTCACGCACCAGCAAGTTGCTGCCTAAACCCACCCAGTAGAGTTCCTCATCCGCCGGTAGTGTCGCGAGAAAATTCGCCAGATCGTCCAGATCCGCGGGCGTATAGAAACACCGCGCCGGTCCGCCCACGCGCCAGCTGGTATGCCGCGCCATCGACTCGTTCCGGCTCAGCGTACCGCGCAGCTGGGTTGTCTGATGCGCCACCATCATCCGCGTGCCCGACCATGTTTGGTTTTGCCGGCGCTGATCTTGCGCGGCGGCTGATCCACCGACTCATTGCGCAACGGCTGCGGCACCGCCAACAGCAACTTGCTGCGCAAGGATTCGCCGCAGCCCATGTGCAAACGCGGATGAGCACCGATAGGGTTTTGATGCATCTCTATACCTCCCCAGCTGTCGGCCAGCGCGCGGCCAACTCCGCCGATACCGCGCCGATATCGCCGGCGCCTGCCATCAGCAGCACATCGCCATCGGCCAGCACCCCTTCCAATACATCCGGCAGGTCTGCTGCCGCATCGACAAACACCGGATCGACCTGGCCGCGCAGGCGGATGGCACGGCTCAGGGCACGACCATCGGCACCGGCAATCGGCTGCTCGCCCGCGGCATAGACATCCGCGAGCACCAGGGCGTCGACTTCCGACAACACCTGCGCAAAGTCTTCGAACAGATCGCGCGTGCGGGTATAGCGATGCGGCTGAAAAGCGACCACCAGTCGGCGCTCCGGCCAACCGTTGCGAACCGCATCGATCACCGCGGCAAGTTCGCGCGGATGATGGCCGTAGTCGTCGATCACCAGCACCCGGCCTGCAGGCACCTGACATTCGCCATACACCTGGAAGCGCCGACCGATGCCGGCGAAATTGGCCAACGCAGACTGGATCGCGGCATCACCGATTCCCAATTCAGTGGCCACGGCGATCGCCGCCAGCGCATTGAGCACATTGTGTCGCCCCGGCAGATTCAGCGTGACCTGCAGCACGGATGCCACACCTTTGCGATGCACCTGGAAATGCATCTGCATCCCCTCTTGGCTCAGTTCGCTCACCCACAGGTCGGCATTGGCCTCGGCGCTGATCGCATAAGTGCGCACCGGGCGCGTCACCTGTGTCAGGATGTCGCGCACGCCGGCATCTTCGATGCACAGCACGGCCAGACCGTAAAAAGGCAGGTGATGCAGGAATTCCACGAAGGTCGAGCGTAGCTTGCCGAAATCACCGCCGTAGGTGGACAGATGATCGGCATCGATGTTGGTCACGACGGCAACCATGGGCTGCAGATACAGGAATGAAGCGTCACTCTCATCGGCCTCGGCAACCAGGAAACGTCCGGCGCCCAGGCGCGCATGACTGGCGGCACTATTGAGAAGGCCACCGATCACGAAGGTCGGATCTAGACCACCTTCGGCCAGCAGACTGGCAACCAGGCTGGTGGTCGTGGTCTTGCCATGCGTGCCGGCTACCGCGATGCCGTAGCGGAAACGCATCAGCTCGGCGAGCATCTCGGCGCGCGGCACCACCGGGATACGCCGCTCACGTGCTGCTTGCACCTCGGGGTTGCTGCTGTTGACCGCACTGGAGATGACCACCACATCCGAGTCGCGCACCTGCTCAGCGCTATGTCCGGTAAAGATGGTCACCCCAAGAGATTCCAGACGCCGGGTCACGCTGTTTGCGCGCAGATCCGAGCCCTGGACTTCATAACCCAGATTGCGCAGCACTTCTGCAATACCGCCCATGCCGGCACCGCCGATACCCACGAAATGCACGCGGCGCACGCGGCCCATGCCACCCGGCTGTACGGCAATATTATTTGGCATGCCTGCGTCGCTCATGCGGCCTTCCCCTTCAAACCAAGCCCTGCCAGCGCCAGACATTGCTGCGCAACGACTTGCGCGGCATCGATGCGCGCCAAACCCCGTGCCGCAATGGCCATGCTCAACAGCTTCTCTCGATGAGTAATGAAATCTTTCAACACGTCCGCCAGTCGCTGCGCATTCAGATCAGCTTGCGGGATCAGCAACGCAGCCCGTGCATCCACCAGGTAGCGCGCATTACTGGTTTGATGATCGTCGACGGCATACGGGAACGGCACCAGCACCGAGGCCACACCCACGGCGGTAAGTTCCGCGATGGTCAGCGCACCCGCGCGACACACCACCAGATCGGCCCAGGTGTACGCCTCAGCCATATCCTCAACAAAGGCATCTACACGCGCTGTGACGTTTGACTGGTGGTATGCCGCGCGCGCCGCATCGATATGACGAACACCGGCTTGATGATGTACCTCGGGACGTTGTTCGGCCGGCAACAACGCCAAGGCCTGCGGCAGGATTTCATTCAAGGCCTGTGCGCCCAAACTGCCGCCCAGCACCAGCAATCGCAACGCGCCCTGCCGTGCGGCGAAGCGTTCCTGCGGCGGCGCGACAAGCGTGATCGTTCCGCGCACCGGATTGCCGGTGTGCAGAACCTGCAGTCGCTGTGGCAGACTGCCGGGGAAAGCCTCCATCACGCGCGAGGCCAGAGGCGCGAGCAGCCGGTTGGTTAAACCCGCAACGGAATTCTGTTCGTGGATCAGCAAGGGCCGTCGCAACAGCCAGGCCATGAAACCACCCGGCCCAGTGACGAAGCCGCCCATCCCAAGTACGGCGCGAGGACGCGCGCGTAACAGAATGCTACCGGCTTGCAGCAACGCGCCGGCGAGCATGAAGGGCGCGGTCAGCAGTCGCATCAGACCTTTGCCACGCAGGCCGCGCACACTGATCCAGGCAATCGGCAGACCTGCAGCCGGAACCACTTTCGCTTCCAATCCCGCCTGTGTTCCCAGCCACAGCACCGGCTGTCCGGCGCGGCGCAATTCGTCGGCCACCGCCAACGCAGGAAACACATGACCACCGGTGCCACCGGCCATGATCAACACGGCATCACGCGGCCAGGCATTCCGCTTTGCCGCCGTCATACCGGCCTCCGCGCGGGCATGCGCCGTGGTGATGGTCCGGGATCGGCATTGGTCGGCAGTGTGTGCACTGAACAGCGCGTTTCGTAATCGATACGCAACAGCAAGGCGATGGCGATGCACACGACGACCAGACTACTGCCGCCATAGCTCATCAAAGGCAGCGTGAGACCCTTGGTCGGCAGCGCGCCCATGTTGACGCCCATATTGATGAAGGCCTGCAGCCCCAGCCAAGTGCCGATACCGTAGGCGAGATAACCGGAGAAGTGATCGCCCGCCTGCTGCGCAACGCTGCCGATGGAGAAGGCGCGCCACAACAGATAGCCGTACAGCGCGACCAGCAGCAGCACACCGACCAGGCCAAACTCTTCCGCCCAGACGGCAAACACAAAATCGGTGTGCGCCTCGGGCAGATAGAAAAGCTTCTGCACGCTGCCACCAAGACCGACGCCAAACCAGTGACCACGCCCAATCGCGATCAGCGATTGTGTCAACTGGAACCCACTGTTGAACGGATCCGCCCAGGGATCGATAAAGGTCGTCAGCCGCGCCATGCGATACGGCGAGGTGATCGCCAGCAGACTCATCGCACCCACCGCTGCACCGATCAGTGCCCCGAACTGCCACCAGCGCACACCGGCCATGAACATCATTGTCAGTGCCGCTGACAACAGCACCACCGTGGCGCCGAAATCGGGTTCCGCCAGCAACAGAATCGCCGCCAGGCCCAGCACGCCCATTGGTTTGATAAAACCACTGACCTTGCTGCGAACCTCCTCGGCATGCCGTACCAGATAACTCGCGAGATAGATAAACAGCAGCAGCTTGACCGGCTCCGAGGCCTGCAGATTCACGGGGCCCAGCGCGATCCAGCGCGCTGCACCATTGACGGAACGGCCAACGCCCGGAATCAATACCGCAATCAGTAACACGAATGCCAAGACCAACACGGGCACACCCGCACGCGCCCAGTGGGCCAGCCGCACCTGGAAGATGAGCGTACCAATACCCAATCCCGCAACCAGATAAATGCCTTGGCGTAGACTGTAATAAAAGGGATCGGCTAATTGGCGATCGGCCATGGCGATCGAGGACGAGGCGACCATCACCAAGCCCAGCGATAACAAGGTCAGCGCGACACCCAATAATTCATAATCCAGGCGCGGGCAACGCAGGCCGCTGGGACGTACAGCGTTACGCATTGCAGGACGAGACCGGGCAAAGGCGAAACTCATTTGAGCAGCCTCCGCACGGCATCGATAAACACATCGCCACGATGGTCGTAGCCTTTGAACATATCGAAGCTTGCACAGGCCGGTGACAACAGAACGGCATCGCCCGGCTGCGCAAGTTCCGCTGCCAGCTTGACGGCGGACTCCATACTTTCAGCGCGCACAATGGCCGCCACACCTCGCAGCGCAGCTTCGAGTTGCGGCGCATCCTGACCGATCAGCACCAGAGCGCGAACTCGCCCTTTGAGGGCATCGTGCAACATACTGAAGTCGGCACCCTTGCCTAGACCGCCCGCGATCAGTACCACCGGACGATCCATGCCCAACACGGCGGCCAAGGTTGCGCCGACGTTGGTGCCTTTGGAGTCGTTGTACCAGACCACGCCCTTGCTCTCGGCAACCCATTGAGTGCGATGCGGCAGACCGCCAAAGGTACGCAAGGTCTCGAACATGGCCTTATGCGGCAGGCCGATTGCATCACCCAACGCCAATGCCGCGAGTGCATTGCTGAGATTGTGACGACCGGCCATGCGGATTTCAGAGGCCAGCATCAGGCGTTCGTCGCCACGCATCAACCAGGCCTGAGTGCCGAAATCGCGCACACCGTAATTACCGAAACTCGGCGGCTGCACACCAAACCCAACGCTGGGACGCTTGGCATCCGCCAACTGCGCCGCGTATGCGTCATCCAGATTGACAACCTGCACGGCCGCATTCCGGTAGATGGCCTGCTTGGCCTTGGCGTAATCATCCAGGCCGGCATAACGATCCAGGTGATCTGGGCTGATATTCAGAATCACGGCTGCGCGTGGCGCCAATGTGAATGTCGACTCAAGCTGGAAGCTGGACAGCTCCAGCACATACAGGTCCGGCTCAATGCCATCGGCCGGCAACAGATCCAATGCCGGCGTACCCAGATTGCCACCGACTTTGACGTTACGGCCTGCGGCACGCGCCATCTCACCCACCAACGTGGTTACCGTGCTCTTGCCGTTCGAGCCGGTGATTGCGACTACTGGTGCTGTGACCGCACGCGCAAACAATTCGATATCGCCGATGATCTCGACACCACGTTCACGCGCCGCGCTGATCAGTGGTTGCGCCAGCGGCACGCCCGGACTGACAACAATCTGTTCGGCATGCTCGAAGGCATCCGGATCAAAACGCCCCAGGAACAGGGCGACATCCGGCAGCTCATCCTGCACGGCCGGCAGGCCCGGTGGATCCAGCCGGTCATCGGTTACGGCAACCTGATGACCCTGACGCGCCAGATAGCGCGCGCAGGACAGCCCGGTCTTGCCCAGACCGATGACCAACACTTTCCTTGACGCTTTATCATCCATCACTTGAAATTGTTTCGCCGTCACCACGCCCATCGTTCAATAAACCAGCCACATCACCGACATCAGTACAAAGGTCAGACCAACGATTTGCATCTGTTTGCGCATACTCATTTGACAGTCCTCACTAACGAATCTTCAGCGTTGCCAAACCGACCAACACCAGGATCACCGTGATAATCCAGAAACGCACAATCACGCGCGGCTCCGGCCATCCCTTGAGTTCAAAATGATGATGCAGCGGCGCCATACGAAAGATGCGGCGCCCCGTCAGTTTGAACGAGGCTACCTGCAAAATGACCGATACGGTTTCCATGACGAACACGCCGCCCATCACCAGCAAGACCAGCTCTTGACGGACCACAATGGCAACCACACCCAAGGCCGCGCCAAGCGCCAAGGCCCCCACATCGCCCATGAATACCTGAGCGGGATAGGCGTTGAACCAAAGGAAACCCAAACCGGCGCCGACGATGGCGCCGCAAAAGATCGCCACCTCGCCGACATCGCGGATGTAGGGAATGCTGAGATAGCTGGCGAAATTGAAATTGCCCGTCGCATAGGCGAACACGGCCAGCGCAGCAGCCACCATCACCGTCGGTAGAATGGCGAGCCCATCCAACCCGTCGGTAAGATTGACGGCGTTACTCGATCCGACAATGACGAAATAGCACAGCAACACATAGCCAAGCCCCAGATCAATGGCGACATCCTTGAAAAACGGCACCAATAATTGCGTTTCGGCCGGGGTCTGCGCGGTAGCGAACAGGATGCCGCCGACTGCCAGCGCGATCACGGATTGCCAGAAATATTTCCAACGTCCGGCCAAGCCTTTGGAGTTGCGCAACACGAGCTTTTTATAGTCATCGACCCAGCCGATCACACCGAACAGCATGGTCACGGCAAGCACCACCCAGACATACCGGTTATGCAGATCCGACCACAACAACGTCGTCATGGCGATGGCGACCAGAATCAGCGCGCCACCCATGGTCGGCGTACCCGCCTTGCTGAGGTGCGTTTGCGGTCCGTCATTACGCACGTGCTGGCCGATCTGATATTGGCTCAACCAACGGATCATGGCGGGACCGACCATCAGCGAAATGGTCAGCGCCGTGAGAACACCGAGAATGGCGCGCAGGGTCAGGTACTGGAAGACATTGAAGCCACGATAGTACTGACTCAGATAATCGGCCAACAGCAACAACATCAGGCATGCCCTCCCTGTGTTGTGCCGGTCAATGCCTGCACCACACGCTCCATACCCATACTGCGTGAACCTTTCACCAGCACGGTGATGTCGGGGCGCAGATTGTTTTCCAGCGCCACCATCAGCGGCGCGAGATCAACAAAGGCCTGCGCGCGCGCTCCCCAGGCACGCGCGGTTTGTCGCGCCAATTCACCCAGGGTAAAGAGCTGATCGATGCCCGCCTGCGCGGCATAGGCACCGATTTCGGCATGCAGTGCAGCGCTGTTGTCGCCCAGCTCACCCATATCACCGAGTATCAACCAACGCTCGCCGGGATATTCCTTCAGCACATCGATGGCGGCACGCATCGAAGCCGGGTTTGCGTTGTAGGTATCGTCGATAATCAGTCCGCCGTCACGGCGCTGCTTACGCTGCAATCGACCGGACACTCCACCTAAACCTTCGAGACCCTGACGCACTTGCTCGAGCTGCGCACCGGCCGCCAACGCAGCCGCCGCGGCACCCAATGCATTGATCACATTGTGGCGACCCAACAACGGCAGCTGTACATTGATCAGGCCTTGCGGGGTACGCAATTCGAGACGAGTCCCCGTAGCCTCGGCGCTATAAGTCGCCGTAACATCGGCTGCAGCCTGCAGACCGAACGTCAGGGTTTGACGGCCTTGCGCAAAACCCTTCCAGAGCGGCGCATAATGATCGTCCGCATTGATGACGGCCACGGCATCATCGCTCAAGGCTTTGAACATCTCGCCCTTGGCATGCGCCACACCATCGAGTGAACCGAAACCTTCCAGATGCGCGGGACCGGCGTTGGTGACAATCCCGACTGTGGGACGCGCCAATCCCGCCAGATAAGCAATCTCACCGGCATGATTTGCACCCATTTCCACAACCGCACTGCGATGATCGCTACCGAGCCCGGCCAGCGTCAGTGGCACGCCAATGTCATTATTGAGATTGCCCTTGGTCGCCAGCACCGGACCTTGGCAAGCCAGAATGGCCGCAATCATTTCCTTGACCGTGGTCTTGCCATTGCTACCGGTGATACCGATCACCGGGATACTGAAACGGGCGCGCCAATGCCGCGCCAACTGCCCGAGTGCCAAACGGGTATCGGCAACCTGCAACAGCGGCAACGGGGTGACCAACGAACGACTGACAACAGCGGCAGCCGCGGACTTCGACTGCGCCTGACCAACATAGTCATGCCCATCGAAATTCGGGCCAACCAAGGCGAAAAACAGGTTCATCGCGGCGATGCCACGCGTATCCGTACTGATGCCGGAGAAGTGCGCATCCGGCCCGGTAAACTGCGCCTGCAGCAGATCCGCGGCTTCAGACAGCTGCATGGCCATCATGATGCGTCGTCTCCCAGCAGTGCACGCACCTGATCGCGATCGCTGTAGGGAATCCGTCGTGAACCTATCTGCTGGTAATTCTCATGCCCCTTGCCGGCGACCAGCACAATGTCACCGGGCCCGCTGCTGGACAACGCCTGCGCGATTGCCTGACCGCGGTTGCGTTCCACATAGACTGCATCCGGCTTAGCCATGCCGGCCAGGATATCCATGACGATCTGGGTTGCATCTTCGTGACGCGGGTTGTCATCCGTCAGCACAACGTGATTCGCCAACCGTTCAGCCACCTCACCCATCAACGGGCGCTTGCCGGCATCACGTTCACCGCCGGCACCGAAGACACACCAGAGGTGGCCACTGCAATGCTCGCGCAGAGCGATCAGCACTTGTTCAAGTGCACGCGGCGTATGCGCATAATCGACCACAACCAACGGCTGCTGCGCTCCACCGCCGAAAGCCTCCATGCGCCCCGGTACGGTCTGCACCTGCGCCAAGCGAGCCAAGGCATCTTCAAAGGCAATACCGCGCACCAGCAATACAGCCAGTGACGCCAGCAAATTGCTGGCATTGAACCGCCCCAGCAGACGGGTACGCAATTCACCATCGCCCCAGCTGCTGTGCACACTGATGCGCATACCCTGCATGCTGGTTTCGATTGAGCGGGATGCAACCCAACGGGTATTCGGGCGAGTGATTCGCTCCAGTATTTCGACCTGCCGGGTATAGCCGATGACCGGCAACTCAGACGGCAGCTCGGCCAGCAATGCCTGGCCGAAATCATCATCAAGATTGATTACAGCACTGCCCAGGTCGGGATGCATGAACAAACGTCGCTTGGCGTGGGCGTAGGCTGCCTCACTGCCGTGATAATCAAGGTGATCGCGACTCAGATTAGTCAGCACCGCAACATCGATCGCAATGCCGATCGCGCGCCCCTGATCAAGACCGTGCGATGAAACCTCCATGGCAACGGCCTGCGCGCCACCTTCATTCAACGCGGCCATCTCCTGCTGCAGCGTCAAGGCATCCGGCGTGGTATGCAGCCCGGCGCGCAATGCACCATAGAAGCCATAACCCAGGGTACCGATCAAGCCACAGGGCGCCTCTGCTGTATGCAGGGCTTGCGCGATGAAATGGGTGCAGGACGTCTTGCCGTCAGTACCAGTCACACCGACCACGAACAACGACTGTGAAGGATGACCGTAGAAACGATCGGCAATGATGCTGACCCGCCGACCCAAATCGGTGACAGCGATAATCGGCAGCCTTGCGGCAGATTGCGACTGCGCAATCTCAGTGACAGCCTCCGTGGGTTCCCAGAGAATAGCCGCCGCGCCGGCAGCGATCGCATCCGCGACAAACTTGGCACCATGCACTTGCGTTCCGGCCACGGCCAGAAACAGGTAACCGGGACGCACTTGGCGGCTATCCGTTGCCAACCCGATGACTTTGACATCCTGCGCGGTGTTTACCCGTATGACGCCCTGCAACAGCTGGGACAGTAATGGCGCTTGATCCAACGAAGGCGCAGCCATCATAGCTGACCTCCCAGCGCCACATGCTGTGCCGTTGGAACATCCGGTTTCTCCAGCGCATCCGGCGCCACATTCAGAAACCTCAATGCGCCCGCCATCACGGCGGAAAATACCGGCGCAGCCACCTTGCCGCCGTAGTAATCGCCATTGCTTGGTTCGTCGATCATCACGGCAATCGCCAGTCGCGACTTGCTGGACGGGGCAAAACCTGCAAACACGGAGACATAACGGTTGTCGGCATAACCACCCGCAATCGATTTGCGCACGGTACCGGTCTTACCACCCACGCGGTATCCAGAAACGCGCGCCGCCGGAGCTGTGCCATCGGGACCGACAGCCTCTTCAAGCATCAAACGCATTTCCCGCGCGGTACGCTGGGAGAAAACACGTTCACCGCGTGGCGCCTTGTCGAGCTTGAGAAATGAGGCCGGCCGCATCTCGCCATCGGCCGCGAGTACGCCATAGGCTTGCGCCAACTGCAGCGGCGTTGCCGACATCCCATAACCGAATGACAGTGTCGCCTGTTCGAAAATACGCCAGCGACGATAGTTCACCAGCAGCCCGGAGGCTTCACCGGGAAACCCACTGGCCGAGACCGTACCGAAGCCCAGCTGGTGCAACTTGTTCCAGAACATCTCTTTATCGAGCGACAGGGCAATCTTGCTGGAGCCCACATTGCTGGATTTACGGATCACACCGACTACATCCAGAGGACCGTAGTTATGTACATCGCGCACCAGATTCGAGCCAACGCGATAGAAACCCGGCGTGGTATCGATCTGCGTCTCCGGACGGTATTTACCCGACTCCAAACCACAGGCAACGGTAAAGGCCTTGAGTGTCGAACCCGGCTCAAAGAGATCCGTGACTGCGCGGTTACGGATCTGACTCGGCTTCAAATGGCTGCGATTATTTGGGTTATAGGACGGTTGATTGACCATCGCCAGAATTTCGCCCGTCGTGGTATCCAACACCACAACCGAACCTGAACGCGCCTTGTGCTGCTGCACGGCAGCCTTCAATTCGCGATAGGCCAGATATTGAATACGCCGATCGATACTCAGCGTAAGGTCGCGCCCCGGTCGCGCCGGACGGATGCTCTCGACGTTTTCGATAATGGAATGCTTACCATCTTTGATGACACGCTTGGCACCGGACTCACCGCGCATCCAATCTTCGTACGCCAGCTCCAGACCTTCCTGACCCACATCATCGACATCCGTGAAACCCAGCACCTGCGCGGTCACTTCACCATCGGGGTAATAACGACGATATTCACGCTGCAAGGCAACACCCGGCGCGCCAAGACTACGAATCTGCGCGGCCACGGTGGGGTCGACATGACGCTTCAGATAGACAAACTCACGCTCGGAGCGCGCTTCCAACTGGCGCCGCATCTGATCCGGGTCGAGCTGCAGAATCTTGGCGAGTGCCGACCAATATTCACGTCCGGTCGCCAGTTCCTGGGGATTCGCCCACACGGAATCCACCGGCGTACTTACCGCCAGCGGTTCACCATTACGATCCAAAATCATGCCTCGGTGCGCAGCCAGGGTCACAACACGCAGATGTCGTGCATCGCCCTGGTTCTGCAGGAAATCCTGATTGAACACCTGCAGGTCCACCGCTCGCCAGACCAGCGCAACGAACGCCGTGGCGAACAGCCCCAGCACAATCCGTCTACGCACAACATATTCCGACATACCGCCGCGACTTTTCATGGCTGCACAATCACCACGACATTCGGATCGGGCATGGTCATTTTGAGCTGCAAGCGCGCCAGCTCTTCAATTCGACCATGCGTTGCCACGGTGCTCTGCTCCAATTGCAACTGACCCCATTCGATATTCATTTCATCCCGATCCGACTCCAGTCGCTGCAATTCAACGAACTGCTTGCGACTCAGGTGTTTGCTGTAAACAACGCCAATGGCCGAGGCAATCACGGCGAGCACCAGCAACGGCAGCAGCAAACCCGGACCCTTCATTGCTGCCGCTCTGCTATACGCAGGATGGCGCTGCGCGCACGTGGATTTACCGCTATCTCGTCGCTGCCTGCCTGCACAGCCTTGCCAATCAGCTTCAAACGCCCCGGCGCCGGACCACCCGTCACGGGCAGATCCAACGGCATTTCTTCACCGCGACTCTCGCGACGCATAAAACGCTTTACCAAGCGATCTTCCAGTGAATGAAAACTGATCACAGCAAGACGCCCTCCCGGCGCCAGGACATCAACAACCTGCTCCAACGCCGATTCCAAATCCTGCAATTCCTGATTGACTTGAATACGCAACGCCTGAAAACTGCGCGTCGCCGGGTTTTTATGGCGGTCGCGCGTGGGTACGGCAGCGGCAATCAGTTCCGCGAGCTGGTGTGTGGTCGTGATCGGTTGCTCGTCACGCGTCTGCACAATTGACTTGGCGATACGTCGGGCAAAACGCTCCTCTCCGTACACAAACAATATTCGCGCGATCTCTGCTTCATCCGCCTGCGCCAGCCATTGCGCCGCACTCACACCCTGTTCCGGATCCATGCGCATATCGAGTGGCCCGTCTTTAAGAAAACTGAAGCCTCGTTCCGGGTCATCCAGTTGCGGCGAAGACACCCCCAGATCCAACAACACGCCAGCGACCCGGCCCGCGATACCCTGTTCCCGCGCTAGCTGGGCCAGCATGGCGAACGTGCCTCGTTGCATGTGAAACCGCGCGTCATTTCCAAATCGATCCATGCCCGCCTGTACTGCGACCGGATCCTTGTCGATTGCGTACAACTGTCCTTGCGCATCCAGCCGTTTCAAAATTTCCGCTGCGTGGCCGCCACGCCCGAAGGTGCCATCGATATAGATACCATTCGGTTTCACAGCCAGTGCTGCCAGCACCTCTTCTAGAAGCACTGGACGATGCGTTAATTGCTGGCCCATGGAATCAGAGAATCAGACTTTCCAGGGACTCGGGCATATTGGTTTCATCGCCCGCCGTAGCCACCCAGTCATTGCAACCCTGTTCCCAGATCTCTTCGTTCCAGATTTCAAATTTCTTGCCCAAACCCGCCAGCACGACACGTTTGTCGAGCTTGGCAAAATCGCGCAGGCGGGGTGGCACCAGGATGCGGCCATGACTGTCGATGTCGACCTCGGTGGCATGCCCCAGGAGCATGCGCTGCAGATGCCGGGTCTGTTTGTTCTGATTGGGAAGACGCACCAGCTTGCGCTCGATGTCCTCCCATTCCGGGGCGGGGTACAGCAGCAGGCAGCCGTCGTCGTGCACGGTCAAGACCAAATGGCCACCGCACTCCTCATCCAGCTGCCCGCGATAGCGGGTAGGGAGCGCAAGACGACCCTTGGTATCAAGGTTGACGGCGTTACCACCCCTGAACAAGAAGACCCCCTCTGACGGCCATTTTTGCCACTTATAACCACCCTCTCCCACTTCTTGACACTATAGGAACCGCTAACCCACTCTGTCAAGGGAAATGCCGGGCTGAAATGAATAAATCTGGCTTTGTGGACAGTAACTTAGCGTCGATTGCACTGCTTAGAGGCAATTCTCTTGGAACATCAGCACCTTGGCTTTAGGAGCTAGTGTCAGCCCTGAAACAACACATAAATCAACCGTTTTTTTACGGCAAATAGCCATGCCTCCAGCAACGCTAGGTCAAAACCGGCGCCGCTATCGACTTCATCGGATCGGATGTCACACAGGCGTCATGCAAGCGGGCTAGGCTGCGCTGGAATTGAACGCCACCCAGGAGGACAAACAATGCCTACCACCAACCTCAATGCCGGGGTACCTGATCATGCCCCCGACTCCACGGCCTTACAGCTCCTTGAGCGCCAGTTGCAGCGTTACAGCAGTGATGGTGATTGCGCCTACGAGCGTTCATTGAGTCAACTCTATCGACGGCTGTTCGAACAACGTTGCGATCAGCTCGATGCGCTACGAAAGGCGGGGCTGTAATACCAGCGACATTGGAAATAATCACAATCCTTACCCAAAAAAAAAGCGGAACCCTTGAGGTCCCGCTGTTTACAACCAAGGCAGGCGATACCTAGAACGGGATGTCGTCATCAAACCCCTCATTGAAACGCCCTTCATCACCGCCGGCAGGCGCCGGAGCCGATGAGTTACGATCACCACCATAGGAGGCACTACTACCGCCGCCTCCGCCCCCACCGCTACGGCCGCCCAGCATCTGCATCTCGCTGGCGATGATTTCGGTGGTATAGCGGTCGTTGCCGGACTTGTCCTGCCATTTACGGGTACGCAGACTGCCTTCGATATAGATCTGCGAACCCTTCTTGAGGTATTCACCGACAATTTCCGCCAGGCGCTGATAAAACACCACCGTATGCCATTCGGTACGTTCTTTCTGTTCACCGCTCTGCTTGTCTTTCCACTGCTCACTGGTGGCAAGGGTGACATTGGCAACAGCGCCACCGCTCGGCATATAGCGAACTTCCGGGTCTTTACCCAGATTGCCTACCAGAATGACCTTGTTCACTCCGCGTGCCATGACCTTTTCTCCCGCCAGATGTGTGTTGATATAGATGCCGCCACTCGCGCTTGCGCGAAGGCGCTGCCTGTTTGCCAGCTTTTCATACGCCAGAGGCTGCGCAGCAGGCTGCATCATACGGGGTTCGCAACGGGACTGACAAACACCTAGTCACGACGCCACTTTCAAGTCGCAAGAACCGCTGCAAGCCCCTGTTCATCAAGGGCGTGTTTATCGACTTTGAGATAAGCGATGCCCTCTTCGCCAATCACGACGGCCTCCGCAACCCCGCGCACCTGGGTGAAGCGTTGCGCCAGTACCCGGGCGCGCTGGGCATCGACGATACCCACCTGCAGCAAATGGCTACTCAGATAGCGCGGATTGCGCATGGACGCGGCCACCAGGAGCCAGAGAACGGCGGCGCCGCTACAGAACAGCAGCACGCCACTGACGCCCGCCCATCCCTGTAGCCAGCCCCCCATCGAACCGCCCAGGAAGGCACCGAAGAATTGTGAACTGGAATAGAAACCCATCGCAGTGCCTTTGCTATCCGGCGGCGCGACTTTCGAAATCAGCGAAGGCAAAGTGGCCTCCAACAGATTAAAGCCCACATAGAACAAAAACAGCAGCACGCAAACGCTGACTAACGTCATATGCCAAAACGCCAACCCGAATTCAGCACAGGCGACAACCATGATTGCGCCCAGGAACACCTGCTTCAGACGTCTGCGCTTTTCCGCAATGATAATGAACGGCACCATGGCCGCAACGGACAACGCCAGGATCGGCAGATAAACGTACCAATGATGCTGCGAAGGCAAGCCGACGTTATCGCGCAGGATCAGCGGCAATACGGTAAAACTGGCGGTCAAAATCATGTGCAGACTGAGTATGCCGAAGTTAAGCCGCAGCAACTGACCATCACGCAGTACCGCCACAAACTGTGCCGGCACCGGTTGCGCATCGCGGTGACGGCGACTGATCTCCGGCGACGGCACGATCAGATAAAGAACGGCGATCCCGCAGCTCGCAAGAATCGCGGTTAACCAGAAGATACCGGATAGGCCGACCCAATGATCGAACACCGGCCCGACCACCATCGCTACCGAGAAAGACAGACCGATGGTCATCCCGATAATCGCCATAGCCTTGGTGCGTTGCTCTTCACGGGTAAGATCAGCCGCCAAGGCCATGACCGCTGCGGCGATGGCCCCGGAGCCTTGAATTGCGCGACCCAGAATAATGCCGTAGATACTGGTTGAAAGAGCAGCGACAACACTGCCCAATGCAAACAGCAGCAGACCCACAGCGATCACCGGCTTGCGCCCGATGCGGTCAGAAAGGAGTCCGAAGGGGATCTGCAGGATAGCCTGCGTCAGACCATAAGCACCGATAGCCAGACCGATCATGGCGTGAGTCGCCCCTTCCAGCCGCCCCTCATAAAGGGCGAACACCGGCAGGATCATGAACATCCCCAGCATACGCAGGGAAAAAATACCCGCCAGCGATAGCGCCGCACGGCGCTCACCGGGCAACATGGCATGGCGCTCGGGGGGTGTGGAATTCAAGACGGGAATACCTTTGATCTCACCTGAGGCAGGGCCGTATAGTAACAGGTTCCCTGGGACCCGAAAATCGACATGGATACTATTCGTATACGCGGTGCGCGGACGCACAACCTGCAGAATATCGATATCGATCTGCCGCGCGACCGGCTGATCGTGATCACCGGACTGTCCGGCTCCGGCAAATCGTCATTGGCCTTCGATACCATCTATGCCGAAGGTCAGCGCCGCTATGTCGAATCGCTGTCGGCCTACGCGCGGCAATTCCTGTCCATGATGGAAAAACCGGACATCGATCATATCGAGGGTTTGTCACCGGCCATCTCTATCGAACAGAAATCGACGTCGCACAATCCGCGCTCGACCGTGGGAACCATCACCGAGATCTACGATTACCTGCGCCTGATGTTTGCGCGCGTCGGCACTCCGCAGTGCCCGGACCATGGCACCGTGCTGGAAGCACAGACCGTCAGTCAGATGGTTGATCATATCCTGGCCTTACCGGAAGGCACGCCGCTGATGTTATTGGCGCCCGTGGTGCAGGATCGTAAGGGTGAGCACATCAATGTACTGGAAGAATTGCGCGCTCAGGGTTTCGTACGTGCGCGCATCGATGGCAAGCTGGTTGAATTGGATCAACCGCCAGCGCTGGATCTGAAACGCAAGCACAGCATCGAAGCCGTTGTGGACCGTTTCAAGGTGCGCCCCGATTTATCCATACGCCTGGCCGAATCTTTCGAAACCGCCCTGCGCATCGCCGATGGCTTGGCGCGCATTGCCTTCATGGATGCATCCTCTGATAGAGACGGGCGTGAAGAGTTGGTGTTTTCGGCCAAGTTCGCCTGCCCGACCTGCGGATACTCCCTAAGTGAACTCGAACCACGCCTGTTCTCATTTAACAATCCAGCCGGCGCCTGTACGTCCTGCGATGGCCTGGGCGTTAAACAATATTTCGATCCGGGCCGTGTTGTTGCCAATCCGCATTTGAGTCTGGCGGGCGGAGCCATACGCGGCTGGGATCAACGTAATGCCTATTACTTCCAGCTCATCAGCTCTCTGGCAGAGCATTATAAGTTTGATATTGAAACACCGTTTGAGGAACTGCCAGAGAAAATACAGAAGATTATCCTGACCGGCTCCGGTCGCGAGACCATCGAGTTTCAGTACGTCACCGAACGCAGCGGCTTCAACATCCGCCGTCACGCCTTCGAAGGCATCGTGCCGAATATGGAACGGCGGTATCGGGAAACCGAATCCAACGTCGTACGCGAGGAGCTGGCAAAATATCTCAGCACCCAACCCTGCCCGGATTGCGCCGGCACACGCTTGAATCGCGCCGCACGGCATGTCTTCGTAGCCGGTCATACACTACCGGAAATCGCCGCATTACCGGTGGGGCGCGCGCAGACGTTCTTCAGCGAATTGCAGCTACCGGGACGGCGCGGTGAAATTGCGGCAAAGATCCAAAAAGAGATTGGCGCACGACTGAATTTCCTGGTCAATGTCGGTCTCGATTATCTATCGCTGGAACGCAGCGCCGACACGCTATCCGGTGGTGAGGCACAACGCATTCGTCTTGCCAGTCAGATCGGCGCGGGGCTGGTCGGCGTCATGTACATTCTCGACGAACCCTCCATCGGCCTGCATCAGCGCGACAATCAACGACTGCTGAACACGCTGACCTATCTGCGCGACATCGGCAATACCGTCATTGTTGTTGAACATGATGAAGATGCGATCCGCAGCGCGGACCATCTGGTCGACATGGGACCGGGCGCCGGCGTGCACGGTGGCCGTATAGTCGCCCAGGGCACACCCGCGGACATACTAGCCAATCCCAATTCACTCACCGGTCAGTACCTGTCCGGAAAACGCCGCATCGAAATACCGCCGCAGCGCACGCCCTATGATAAGCAGCGTGAACTGCAGATCCGCGGCGCGCGCGGCAACAATCTCAAAGCGGTTGATATCGATATACCCGTGGGACTGATGACCTGTATCACAGGCGTATCCGGCTCCGGCAAATCGACATTGATCAACGATACCTTGCATCTGCATGCCGCGCGCACATTGAATGGCGCGAGCACAGATCCCGCTCCCTGCGATGCAGTGAATGGATTGGATCAGTTTGAAAAGGTCGTCGATATTGATCAAAGCCCTATCGGACGTACCCCGCGCTCCAACCCGGCCACCTATACCGGCCTGTTCACGCCGATCCGCGATCTGTTTGCCGGCACCCAGGAGGCGCGCTCACGCGGCTACAAGGTGGGGCGCTTCAGTTTCAATGTCAAAGGCGGTCGCTGCGAAGCCTGCCAGGGTGACGGCGTTATCAAGGTCGAGATGCATTTCCTGCCGGATATCTATGTCCCTTGCGATGTTTGTCACGGCAAGCGCTACAACCGCGAGACGCTGGAGATCCGCTACAAAGGCAAAAGCATCCACGAGGTGCTGGAACTGACAGTTGAAGACGCGCTGGAATTTTTCAATGCCGTGCCGGTCATTGCCCGTAAATTACAAACGCTGATGGATGTCGGCCTGACTTATATCCGCCTGGGTCAGAACGCTACAACGCTTTCGGGCGGCGAGGCACAACGCGTGAAGCTGGCGCGGGAATTATCGAAACGCGATACCGGTAATACACTTTACATCCTGGACGAACCCACCACCGGCCTGCACTTCTACGATATCGAACAGTTGCTGGCAGTGCTTCACCGCCTGCGCGATCACGGCAACACTATTGTCGTCATCGAGCATAATCTGGATGTCATCAAAACCGCTGACTGGGTGATCGATCTTGGTCCGGAGGGTGGCGACAAGGGCGGTCAGATTATTGCCTTCGGCACACCCGAGGACATCGCGGCCGTCGCTGAATCTCATACAGGCCAGTTCCTGGCGCCTATGCTGGCGGCTTTTACGCAGGCTAGAACGGGCAGCGGTAAGACCAAGGCACAGCGTTAACCTAATAAACTGCATTTGCCACGGAAGCACACGGATAAGATCATAAGCTTCACGCAGGTGCCGCCATCACCCAAGTGGTAAATAGTCGCTCCAGGAATGCACTGCGTTTCAGTGTCTTCCGTGTGTTTCCGTGGCTAAAATGATTTATTAGGTTAAAGCATGGTCTAAACTGCGGACTGACGCACGCGCAGAAAAGCAAATAACACCTGCAGCAGATAACTCAGCAGCGCCAATGCAGCGGGTAACGGTGCAGCAGGAATATCTGTCACAACCAGACCCGCACTCACCCAAAACGCCAGGATACGCGCGCCACTGAAGGCCATCAGCCGCTCACGCATGTGCGCATGTGCGGTGGATTGCCGCCCAGGCCAACGCCATACCGGCAGCAGGTAACTTGACGCACCGGTCACCAGTGGCAGCAAAAACAGATACAGCAACCATGCCATGACGGCATCCGCACTCACCACACCGACGCCATGGGCGATGCCCGCGCAAAGCACGAGCACCCAGCCGATTGCCGCACCACCCAATGAAATCCCCGCACCCCGAATTGACCACCAGGACTGCTTACAGCGCCAGAAATCGCGCAACATAGACTGGGTTGACCAGATCCACAGCAAAGCGCCCAGCACCGCCAGCGCCGGCCAGTACGCTGCGCCAATGGCAATAGCGATAGTTCCAATCACCACGATGGGCAACTGCCGCCGCAGAAACACATGCGCAGACTTGTCTTGTTCCCCAAGGACCGTCGGCAGTAACACACGCAACGTGCTTATGGCCGTGAGACCCAGGAAACCGAACAGATTCAGATGTAGGTGCATCGCCCGAGTCATCACCCAGCCTTCCGGCCAAACAACACTGCTTACAACCAGACTCAACGCCAGCATCAACGCAACCAATGCAGCCAAGTACCAGCCAACACCCGGGTGAGTGCTGCCAAGGACCTGCGCACGTCGCCGCCATGCCCATGCAAATTCCAGCATGACCAGCACAAGCACCAAACCCGCGGCAAAGGGAATAAGGTCAGGCGCGGATCTGAAACCAATAACCGTGCCGACACCCGACAGGAATGCACCAATAGGCACTAATAAAATCGCGCCCTCTGCTGGTGACGTGCGGGTGAGTACCGGAATGAAATACAGCATGGCACCTAGAATGAGCGGCAGGACACCCATGCTGAACAACACATGCCGCCATATCACCGCAGGCACGTCCTGAAGTAGCAGCGCCGCTGAGCAGGCCAGCAGCGCAAGGACGACCAGAGTGACCAGAAGGCTACGCATAGTCATGCCATATGATGATCACAACCGGCCTTGGAAATGCACGCGATCACCAACCTTCAAACCCAACACCCGATCTGCGCGGCCTTGATTCACTGCAATCTCGACAAGACCGTTGGCATTGCCATACCAGAGCGCCTGGCCTGGCGCCACAGATGAGAACGTTATACCGCGGTGTAAGGACTGATCGCCAGCCACCATGACACTGCTCTCATCCACGCTGGACAGCCGTATACCCGTCATTAGATTGCCGTAATGATCCACATAGACAATCTTGGAAAGCTCCGGAGGCCATCCTTCCAGCAACCGCGCCGCAGGCTCTATGGCTAAGCCTTCTACTGTCTCGCCACGCGCAATGCGCGCCGCGACTGGCGCGAACAGATCACGACCGTGAAAACTGCGGGATAAATGTTCGGGCCTCCACAGGATATCCCACCACTCGACCTGCTCCGCGCGCTGCAAAATAACATTGAACAGGCCATTATCAGGCCCCACAAACCAGCGCCCATCGGCCTTGACGATAGCCGCGCGTCGATCACTACCGACACCGGGATCAACGACACAGAGGAAAACCGAACCCGAGGGAAACTCATCAATGTAGGCCGCCAATAAATATGCTGCCGCCTGAATCTCAAAGGCCGGCAGATTGGCGAACAGATCAATGACTGCCACACCCGGCGCCTCACGCGCGAGCACTACCTTCACCTGACCCAGATAGGGCCCCTCGCTACCAAAATCTGTGGAAATGATGATCATGGCTCTGCAACCCGCCTTGTGAGAGGTCGCTACATTGTAATCACGAATGTTCTATCGTCCACGAACCGATTAGGATCGCAAAAAGCGGAAACGAAAAAGGCCGGGCAATGCCCGGCCTTTTTTGATGTCACAACGTTAGGCCTATTCGGCTAACGCGGCTTCTACTGCGATTTCAGGACGATCGACCAGCTCCACCAACGCCATCGGGGCATTGTCGCCGGCACGGAAGCCCATTTTAAGAATGCGCATGTAGCCACCGGGACGCTCTTTATAACGCGGACCCAGTTCATTGAAGAGTTTGGTCACCACATCGCGGTCACGCAGACGCGAGAAGGCGAGACGACGCTTATGCACGCTATCGATCTTGGCCAGAGTAATCAGCGGCTCAGCAACACGGCGCAGTTCTTTCGCCTTCGGAACCGTGGTCTTGATCACTTCATTGCTCAGCAGTGACGCGGCCATATTGCGCATCATGGCCTTGCGGTGGCTGCTGTTGCGGCTCAGTTGCCGTCCAGTGTTACGGTGACGCATGTTGATACCTCAGGTACTAGGTTCTAGGCACTAGGTTCTAGGCGGGGTCAGGGATAAGTTTTCCCCCTTGGCCCTGGCACCTAGTATCTAACACCTGTTGTTTAAGCGCTAACCTTCTCTTTGTCCTTTAAACCGGCCGGCGGCCAGTTATCCAGGCGCATGCCCAACGAGAGACCGTGGGTTGCCAGCACGTCTTTGATTTCGGTCAGCGACTTCTTGCCCAGATTCGGGGCCTTGAGAAGCTCGACCTCGGTACGCTGAATCAGGTCACCGATGAAATAAATGCTTTCCGCCTTCAAGCAGTTCGCGGAACGAACGGTCAGTTCCAGATCATCGACCGGACGCAGCAGGATCGGATCGATATCCGCGGCACGCGATTCCACGTGCTCCACTTCCTTGCCTTGCAGATCGACAAACACCGACAGCTGTTCCTGCAGAATCGTGGCCGCACGGCGCACCGCTTCTTCCGGATCAATCGTGCCATTGGTCTCGATGTCGATAACCAGCTTATCCAGGTCGGTGCGCTGCTCAACACGGGCGCGGTCGACTGAATAGGTAACCTTGCTCACCGGGCTGAACGAGGCATCCAACTGCAAACTGCCGATCGGACGCTCGCTACCCTCAGCGCTATCACGCTGGGTCGCGGGCACATAACCGCGTCCTTTGGCAATCTTCAGACTCATGCTCAGCTCACCTGACTTGGTCAGATTGGCGATGACATGATTCTTGTTCACAATCTCTACATCGTGATCCAGCGCGATGTCGCCAGCCGTCACGATACCCGGGCCTTTCTTTTTCAGGACCAATGACGCTTCGTCGCGGCTGTGCATCTTAATAGCCAGCCCCTTGAGGTTCAGCATGATGTCAATGACATCTTCCTGCACACCTTCAACGGTCGAGTATTCGTGCAACACACCATCGATTTCGACATTCACAACTGCGGCGCCCGGCATGGACGACAACAGAATGCGGCGCAGGGCGTTACCCAGCGTATGGCCGAATCCGCGTTCCAGCGGCTCGATAGTCACCTTGGCATGCCGATCATTCACAGTATGAATATCGACAATACGCGGCTTGAGGAATTCGTTGACCTTGCCCTGCATGGAAAGTCCTCTCTCCTAAATGCTTACTTGGAGTACAGCTCCACAACCAGCTGCTCGTTGATTTCCGGCGGCAGCTCGCTACGCTCCGGACGTGACTTGAAGACACCTTCCAGTTTCTTCGCGTCCACATCGATCCAGTCCGAAATGCCGCGCTGTTGAGCACTTTCACTCGCGTTCTGGATGCGCAGCTGCTTCTGTGCCTGAGCTGATACTGCGATGACATCACTTGGGCTGATCTGCGCCGAAGGAATGTTCAATTTGGTGCCGTTGACATTCACGCCATTGTGACGCACCAGCTGACGCGCTTCCGAACGGGAAGCCGCAAAACCCATGCGGTACACAACATTGTCCAGGCGGCATTCGAGCAACTGCAGCAGGTTCTCACCTGTGGAGCCTTTGCGACGCGCAGCCTCGGCGTAATATTTGCGGAACTGATTTTCCAGCACGCCATAGATGCGGCGCAGTTTCTGCTTCTCGCGCAGCTGCAGCGCGTAACCCGACAGACGTGTGCGGCGCTGGCCATGCTGACCGGGCGGGAACGGACGTGTCTCCACCGGGCACTTGCTGGTGAAGCACTTCTCACCCTTGAGGAACAGTTTGCTGCCTTCACGGCGGCACTGGCGGCATTTGGAACCGGTATACTTTGCCATTTCGACTCTCGCTAAACTCTTTGGGCGTTAAACGCGACGCTTTTTGGGCGGACGACAACCGTTGTGCGGGATCGGCGTCACGTCCTGAATGTTGGTGACTTTGAACCCGACATTGTGCAGCGCACGCACCGCCGAATCACGGCCCGGACCAGGTCCCTTTACCATTACCTCGACATTCTTCATGCCGAATTCGAGCGCAGCCTTACCGGCACGCTCTGCCGCGACCTGAGCAGCAAACGGCGTGCTCTTGCGCGAACCACGGAATCCGGAACCACCTGACGTCGCCCACGACAGCGCATTACCCTGCCGATCGGTGATGGTGATAATGGTGTTGTTGAAGGAGGCGTGCACATGGACGATACCATCGACCACATTCTTCTTGACCTTCTTCTTAGTACGGGGAGCCGGTTTAGCCATAAATTCCTAGTCTCAACTCTGTGTGCCGAGCACACTCGGCCAAATTACTTGATAAATAAATTATGTATTACTTGCGGATCGGACGACGCGGTCCCTTGCGGGTACGCGCATTGGTACGGGTACGCTGGCCACGCAGCGGTAAACCACGACGATGACGCAGACCACGATAGGTACCCAGATCCATCAAACGCTTGATGCTCATGGACACGGTCCGGCGCAGGTCACCTTCAACAGTGAACTTGCCTACCTCGGTACGCAGTGATTCGACTTCACCTTCCGCCAAATCCTTGATTTTACGGTCGGGTTGAATCCCGGCGGCCGCACAAATCTGTTGCGCACGGGTCCGGCCGATACCATAAATGGCCGTCAGCGCGATGACGGCGTGCTTGTTCACCGGGATATTGATACCAGCAATACGGGCCATTAAGGCTCTCCTAACACGATCTACAACAACCCGCTCTCGGGAAACGCGTAAGGTTATCCCGCGGGTCGTAAAAAATCAATGACCAAACCAACTTCACACCTGCGCCATACGGACGCCAGGCGACCAGAAAACTGCCTCAGCCCTGCCTCTGCTTATGGCGGGCATCCGTGCAAATCACCCGAACCACACCCTTGCGGCGGATGATTTTGCAGTTCCGGCAGATCTTTTTGACGGAAGCTCGAACTTTCATGACAACACCCAAATGTATAGAGCAAAAAATAACCAGGTCTTCACCAAATCGATGGCGCTACCTGTCCTGACCTCAGCGCAACATCCCTGCCTTACCCTGGCTCTTCAGGTTGGCCTTTTTCATCAGCCCCTCATATTGATGGGACATCAAATGAGCCTGTACCTGGGCCATGAAATCCATGACCACCACCACGATAATCAGCAGCGAGGTACCCCCGAAATAGAAGGGGACGTTCCAATACAAAATCAAAAATTCCGGTATCAAGCATACGGCCGTGATGTAAATAGCGCCGACAAAGGTCAGCCGGGTCATCACACCGTCGATATAGCGTGACGTCTGCTCACCTGGGCGGATACCCGGGATGAATGCTCCGGATTTCTTCAGGTTTTCCGATGTCTCGCGCGAATTAAAGACCAATGCCGTATAGAAAAAGCAAAAGAAAATAATCGCCAATGCGTACATCAACACATACAACGGCTGCCCTGGAGACAGGGTGGACGCTATGTCCTTCAACCAGCCCATACCTTCCGTTTGCCCGAACCAGCTACCCAGCGTTGCCGGGAACAGGATGATGCTTGAAGCAAAGATAGGCGGTATAACGCCTGCCATATTCAGTTTCAGCGGTAGATGCGTGCTCTGGGCCGCATACACCTTGCGGCCTTGTTGGCGCCGCGCGTAGTTCACTGTTATCCGCCGTTGGCCGCGTTCGACAAAGACCACGAACGCTGTAACTGCCAATGCCAGGCCGAACAGGAACAAAATCGTAATGACATTCAATTCACCGGTGCGCGCAAGCTCTAACGTGCCACCGATGGCCGAGGGCAAACCCGCAACAATACCGGCGAAAATAATCACTGATATGCCGTTACCAACACCACGCTCGGTTATCTGCTCACCCAGCCACATCAAAAACATCGTGCCTGTGACGAGCGTTACCACTGTGGTCAATATGAAACTTGGCCCGGCAACAATCACCAGCGGGTTGCCGCCCATGGATTGACTTTGCAAACCCGCGGCGATACCAAACGCCTGCAAGGTCGCCAAACCAACGGTGCCATAACGCGTGTACTGCGTTATTTTCCGGCGACCGGACTCACCTTCTTTCTTAAGCTGCTCTAACGTTGGAACGGTCACCGTCAGCAGCTGAATGATGATCGAGGCCGAAATATACGGCATGATACCCAGCGCGAACATCGACATACGTTCCAGCGCGCCACCCGAGAACATGTTGAACATGTCCAGGATGGTGCCTTGCTGCTGTTCCGCAAGGCCGGCGAGCACGTGCGGGTCAATTCCTGGAATGGGCACAAAGGTACCTAACCGGAAGACCATCAGCGCGCCAAGCACAAAAAACAGGCGCTGACGCAGCTCCTTGAGTTTACCCAGGTCGCCTACCGTACCAGCAAGGGTTGCGCCCGGACTCGCCACTTATTCTTCGACCTTGCCGCCCGCGGCTTCGATCGCTGCGCGCGCACCCTTGGTCACACCCACACCTTTCAGTGTGACTGCTTTGGAGATTGTTCCTGACAGGATCACCTTGGCCTGCTCGGCTTCCTGACTGACGATGTTCGCCAGCTTCAGTGACAACAAGTCGATAATGTCGGTATCCAGCTTGGCAATCTCGCTCAGGCGCACTTCCGCACGGGTACGACCTATACGTGACTTGAAGCCAACCTTCGGCATGCGACGCTGCAAAGGCATCTGGCCGCCTTCGAATCCGACCTTGTGGAAACCGCCGGCACGCGATGTCTGACCCTTATGACCCAGACCGCAGGTCTTGCCCAGACCGGAACCGATACCGCGACCGACGCGCTTCGGCGACTGTTTGCTACCCGCCGCTGGCTTGAGTGTGTTCAGGCGCATGTTAGGCTTCCTCAACCTGCAACATATATGAAATCTTGTTGATCATCCCACGCACTTCAGGCGTATCGATGACTTCAACCGTGTGGTGCATACGACGCAGACCCAGGCCGATAACCGTGGCCTTGTGCGATTGCAGACGCTTTGCCGTGCTCCGCACCAAGGTGACTTTGATTTTTTTCTGACCCGCCATGACTTACCCCAGAATCTCGTTCACAGACTTGCCGCGCTTGGCAGCGATCTGCTCTGGTGCCTGCATCTGCTCCAGACCCGCTACCGTGGCACGCACGACGTTAATCGGATTCGGCGAGCCAATAACCTTGGCCAGCACGTCTTTCACACCCAGCACTTCAAATACAGCGCGCATCGCGCCACCGGCGATGATGCCGGTACCTTCAGATGCCGGCTGCATATACACCTTGGCCGCACCATGATTACCGGTCACTGCGTACTGTAAAGTACCTTCTCGCAGGCTGATCGTACGCATATTGCGTCGGGCACTATCCATGGCCTTCTGAATGGCGACCGGCACTTCGCGCGCCTTACCCGTTCCGAAGCCAACTCGGCCACGACCATCACCGACCACGGTCAGTGCTGCAAAACCGAACTGGCGACCACCCTTGACCACTTTGGCCACGCGGTTCACTGAAACCAGTTTTTCGAGAAGGCCGTCGCCACTCTGCGTTTGCGCGTCAACACTCGACATGATTCAACCCTTAGAATTGGAGGCCGGCTTCGCGAGCGGCATCCGCCAGCGCCTTGACCCGACCGTGATACTTAAATCCGGAGCGATCGAAAGCCACCTTGGTGACTCCGGCCGCCTTGGCCTTTTCCGCAATCATCTTGCCAACCGCAACAGCTGCTGAGGCATTGCCGGTATACGGCAGGTCCGTGCGCAATTGCTTGTCAACCGTAGACGCCGCCGCAACAACTTCACTGCCGTTCGGTGCAATCACCTGGGCATAGATATGCCGCGGGGTACGGTAAACGCACAGGCGGAAACTGCCCACCTGACGAATCCGTGCCCGGGTTTTGCGAGCGCGACGTAAACGTTCTTCTTTCTTGTCCATTACTGCCACCTTAGTGCCTGGCTCATTCCGGCCTGGCTGACACATGTCGCCGGTCCGGTACTCAATTCAACAGCGCGAATTACTTCTTCTTCGCTTCCTTACGGGCAATCACTTCATCGGAATACTTCACACCCTTGCCCTTATAGGGCTCAGGTGGGCGGTAGGACCGAATATCAGCAGCGACCTGACCGACCTTCTGTTTATCCGCGCCACGAACAATGATCTCCGTCTGACTCGGCGTCTCAACGGTAACACCGTCGGGCAGCGAGTAAACGACCGGATGCGAGAAGCCCAAGGTCAGGTTCAGGTTTTTACCCTGCGCCTGGGCGCGGTAACCAACGCCGACCAGGTCCAGCTTACGCTCAAAACCCTTGCTGACACCCTTGACCAGATTACTGATCACGGCACGCGCGGTACCGGCCTGCGCCCAGGCGCCCGGCACTTCTTTACGCGCTGCGAACACTAAGGTTTTGCCTTCCTGCTTCATTTCCACATGCTGGTGGAGATTCTGCTGCAGGCTGCCTTTAGCGCCCTTCACGGTCACCAAATCGCCGCTGAGTGTGACTTCAACGCCGTTGGGTATTTCAATCGGTTGTTTGGCAATTCTTGACATTACACAGCCCTATCAGCAAACGGTGCACAGCACCTCGCCACCCTCACCGAGTGCGCGTGCTTCACGGTCGCTCATCACACCCTTGGAGGTGGATACGATAGCGACACCCAATCCACCCAACACTTTGGGTATTTCATCTTTAGCTTTGTAGATGCGCAATCCAGGGCGGCTCACACGTTGTAACGTGTCGATCACCGGTTTGCCATCATGGTATTTCAAGGTAATGGTCAGCTGCGGTTTGCCATCGACGTCTTGCTCGACAACATCACCGACATAACCTTCACTCTTCAATACGTTCGCCAATGCCTTCTTCGCCTTCGACGCCGGCATACTCACCTGCGCCTTACTGGCTGCCTGGCCGTTGCGGATGCGGGTCAACAGGTCCGCGATGGGGTCCGTCATACTCATCTACTAATCCTCAATCTCTTAGTCTAGCCGCGCTTACCAGCTGGCCTTGACCAGGCCTGGAATATCACCGCGCATAGCCGCTTCACGGATTTTGTTACGACACAGACCGAACTTGCGATAAACAGCACGCGGGCGCCCGGTTATCCGGCAGCGGCGCTGCACCCGTGATTGACTGGAGTCACGCGGCAGGCTCTGCAGTTTTGCAACGGCTATGGCACGCTCTTCCAAAGACGCCTTCGGGTTACGGATGCTCTCTTTCAGCTCGGCGCGTTTGGCGGCGAATTTTGCCACCATCTTGATGCGCTTGAGCTCACGAGCCTTCATCGACTTCTTCGCCATCTGTCTCTGTCCTCAGTTACGGAAGGGGAAGTTGAACGCTGCAAGTAGCGCCTTGGCTTCCGCATCCGACTTGGCTGTCGTGGTAACAGTGATATCCATGCCACGTACAGCATCAATCTTGTCATAGTCGATTTCGGGAAAAATGATCTGCTCCCGCACGCCCATGCTGTAATTGCCGCGACCGTCAAACGACTTGCCATTAAGGCCACGGAAGTCGCGAATACGCGGAATTGCGATGGTGATCAAGCGATCCAAAAATTCAAACATACGCTCGCGACGCAAGGTCACCTTGCAACCGATAGGCCAGCCTTCACGGATCTTGAAACCAGCGTTCGCTTTACGAGTCAGCGTAACCACGGCTTTCTGTCCGGCAATCTTTTCCATATCGGAGACAGCGTTCTCGATGATCTTTTTATCAGCGGCCGCTTCACCAACACCCATGTTCAGGGTGATCTTGATAATTTTTGGCACTTCCATGACGTTCTTGTAATCGAACTGCTCAGTAAGCTGTTTGATCACAACGTCATTGTAGTGTTTCTGCAATCTTGCCATGGCTTCAACCTGCTCGATCAGATGTCTACGACTTCATTCGTAGACTTGAAATATCGCACCCTGCGACCATCTTCCAGCGTCCGAATACCAACCCGATCGCCTTTCTTGGTCTGAGCATTGAACAGCATCACATTAGAAGCCTGAATAGCTGCTTCTCTTTCAATGATGCCACCCGATACACCGGCCTGCGGGTTCGGTTTTGTATGCCGCTTTACGATGTTGACGTTTTCAACGATGAATTTATCATCGCCCAAAACACGCAGCACGGAACCGCGCTTGCCTTTGTCTTTACCGGCAATGACGATTACTTCGTCACCTTTCTTAATCCTGCGCATGACGCGATCCGCCTCTTAAAGCACTTCCGGGGCCAGCGAAACGATCTTCATGAAACGTTCGCTGCGCAATTCACGGGTCACCGGTCCAAAAATACGGGTGCCGATGGGCTCCAACTTATTGTTCAGAAGCACCGCCGCATTGGTGTCGAAACGCACGAGCGAGCCGTCCGGACGACGCACACCCTTGCGGGTACGCACTACCACTGCATTGTACACTTCACCTTTCTTGACCTTGCCGCGCGGAATTGCTTCCTTAACGCTGACCTTGATCACGTCGCCAATACCGGCATAACGGCGGTGCGAGCCGCCCAGCACCTTGATGCACTGCACCTGGCGGGCTCCGCTGTTATCCGCAGCGAACAACATGGTCTGCATCTGAATCATGGGTTAATCCTGACCAGCAGTTTCTATAAAACCGTTCACTCGACTCCGGGTTAAAACCCAGTGCCGAACTCTTCAGCTTGCCTTTTCTACAACTTCGACCAGCGTCCAAGACTTGGTCTTGGAGATTGGCCGGCACTGACGAATCGTCACCAGATCGCCTTCCTGACACTGGTTGGCTTCATCGTGCACATGCAATTTCGTGGACCGACGAATGTATTTACCATACACCTCGTGCTTGACCAGTCGCTCGATCTTCACCGTGACGGACTTGTCCATCTTGTTGCTCACCACACGACCGGTAAGCGTATGTGCAATATGTTCACTCGCGCTCATGCTGCGTTACCTGCCTTAGCCTGCTCAGTTAGCACCGTTTTGATACGGGCGATGTCCCTGCGGATGCGCTTGAACTGGTGCGGGCGGGCCAGCTGTCCAGTCACTTTCTGCATGCGCAAATTGAACGCTTCGCGGAGCAGACTGGTCAGTTCCTGACGCAGCTCAACAGGTGATTTACCACGCATATCAGTCGCATTCATCACATCACCGTCCGGGTCACGAAGGTGGTCTGGACCGGCAATTTCGCAGCGGCAAGCTTGAAAGCCTCGCGCGCGATTTCTTCAGTCACACCTTCAATTTCATACAACACGCGACCGGGCTGGATCTTCGCCACCCAGTATTCGACATTACCTTTACCGCTACCCATACGCACTTCCAAAGGCTTCTTGGTAATCGGCACGTCCGGGAAGATACGGATCCAGATCTTGCCGCCGCGCTTAACGAAACGGGTAATGGCACGACGAGCCGATTCAATCTGACGAGCGGTCAATCGACCACGCGTGGTCGCCTTGAGCGCATACTCGCCAAAACTGACGCGCGCGCCTGACTGTGCCAGACCGGTATTACGGCCTTTATGCATTTTGCGAAACTTAGTTCTTTTGGGCTGCAACATGGCTTAAATGCTCCTTAATTGCTCGCCGTTTTCTTCGCGGCGTCCGCATCGGCAGCGGCCTGATCCGCCATACCGAACACTTCACCTTTGAAGATCCAGACTTTCACACCGATTACACCGTAGGTGGTATGCGCTTCAGCGAAACCATAATCAATATCCGCGCGCAGGGTATGCAGCGGGACGCGGCCTTCGCGGTACCATTCGCTACGGGCGATTTCCGCACCGTTCAAGCGGCCACCGACGTTGATTCGAATACCCTGGGCACCCAGGCGCATCGAATTTGTCACCGCGCGCTTCATGGCACGACGGAACATGATGCGACGCTCCAGCTGTTGAGCAACACTTTCCGCTACCAGCTGAGCATCCAACTCCGGTTTACGGATCTCTTCGATATTGATGTGCACAGGCACGCCCATCTTCTTGGACACTTCCTTGCGCAGCGCCTCAATATCTTCGCCTTTCTTGCCGATCACGATACCCGGACGAGCCGTATGCACGGTGATCATGGCATTACGCGCAGGGCGGTCGATCTGAATCCGGCTTACCGATGCATGCGCAAGCTTCTTCTTCAGGAAGCCGCGGACGTCCAGATCCTGATTCAGATAGTCTGCGAAGTTACGGGAGTCCGCATACCACTTGGACGTCCAGTCCTTCACGATACCCAGGCGGATGCCTGTTGGATGTACTTTCTGACCCATTCCGAGTTCTCTCTCGTGTCCAGTTACAGGAGATCCACCAACCGGTGAACCTCAAGATGAATCGTTTACTTCTTGTCACCCACCGTCACAGTGATGTGACTGGTGCGTTTCACAATACGGTTACCACGGCCCTTGGCGCGCGCATGCATGCGCTTCATGACCGGACCTTCGTCGACCATGATTGCCGCCACTTTCAATTCGTCAATGTCGGCACCTTCGTTGTGCTCGGCGTTCGCGATGGCGGATTCCAGGACCTTGCGGACCATGCTGGCAGCCTTTTTGTTGCTGAACATCAGCGTCTGCAGGGCGCGCTCAACCGGCAGCCCGCGCACCTGATCAGCAACCAAGCGGCACTTCTGTGGCGAGATCCGCGCATGAACTAATTTGGCACTGACTTGCATTGGATCTCTCCTACTTCGACTTCTTGTCTGCCACGTGACCCTTGAAGGTACGTGTCGCGGCAAACTCGCCAAGCTTATGTCCGATCATGTTCTCGTTCACCAGCACCGGTACATGCAGGCGACCGTTGTGCACCGCGATGGTCAGGCCGATCATATCGGGCATAATCATTGAACGGCGCGACCAGGTCTTGATCGGCTTTTTGCTGTTGCTGGCAATGGCCTCATCCACCTTCTTAATCAGGTGGAGATCAACGAAAGGCCCTTTCTTCACTGAACGTGGCACGATTACGACCTCTCAATACTTATTTCTTGTTACGCCGGCGAACGATCATGCCGTCCGTACGTTTGTTACTGCGCGTCTTGTAACCCTTGGTCGGCATACCCCAAGGCGATACAGGATGACGACCACCCGAGGTACGGCCTTCACCACCACCGTGCGGATGATCAACCGGGTTCATGACAACACCACGAACGGTCGGACGAACACCGCGCCAGCGACTCGCGCCGGCCTTACCCAGGGAACGCAGGTTGTGCTCTGAATTACCCACTTCACCGATGGTGGCACGGCATTCCGAATGCACTTTGCGCATTTCACCTGAACGCAGTCGCAGCGTGGCGTAATCGCCTTCGCGAGCGATCAGCTGCGCCGAGGTGCCCGCGCTACGCGCCATTTGCGCGCCCTTGCCCGGCTTCAGCTCAATCGCATGAACCTGGGTACCCACCGGAATATTACGCAATGGCATGGCACTGCCCGGCTTGATCGGCGCATCGACGCCGGACAGCACAGCAGAACCCGCTTCCAGACCCTTGGCAGCCAGGATGTAGCGGCGCTCACCATCAGCGAACAGCACCAGCGCGATATGTGCGCTGCGGTTCGGATCATATTCTATACGCTCGACCTGACCGGCGATGCCGTCCTTGTCGCGCTTGAAATCGATAACGCGATATTTCTGCTTATGACCACCGCCGATATGGCGCGTGGTGATACGGCCGACGTTGTTACGCCCACCCGTTCTTTTCTTCGTTTCCACCAGCGGGGCATAAGGCTCCCCCTTATGCAGGCCTTCGGTCACCGTACTGACCACAAAGCGGCGTCCAGCGGATGTCGGTTTTGCTTTAACGATTGCCATTACACAAAAACCTTGCTCAATTGCGAGTCACACACCATTAACAATGGCGATCACTCAGCTCCCATGAAATTGATGTCGTTGCCTTCAGCCAGCGTTACGAACGCCTTCTTCCAGTTCGAACGACTGCCAAGACGCTTGGTCTTGCCACGCACGTTTGCCATCTGCACGCCAGTAACCTTGACGGAGAACAGCATTTCAACAGCCTGACGAACCTCAGGCTTGGTCGCATTGGTGACGACCTTGAAGGCAAACTGGCGATTACGGTCAGCCAGGCGCGCGGTCTTTTCAGACATCAGCGGCGCCAGCAGCACCTTCATCAAACGCTGCTCACTCATGCCAGCTTCTCCTCAAACTTCTTCAGCGTGTCGACGGTCATCAACACCTGGCCGAAACCGACCAGGCTCACCGGATCAACACTCACGGAATCACAGACACCAACGTGGTAAAGATTCCGTGCCGCGAGATACAGATTTTCGTCCGCATCGTCATGCACAATCAGCACATCATCCAGCGCCATATCCTCGAGCTTGGCCACCAGCTCTTTGGTTTTCGGCGCGGACAGGCTGAATGAATCAACCACGATGAGACGATCCTGACGCAGCAATTCGGATAAAATCGAAGCCATTGCGCCGCGATACATCTTCTTGTTGACCTTCTGCGAGAAATCACGGTTCTTCGCAGCGAAGGACTTACCACCACCCCGCCATAGCGGGCTGCGGATTGTACCAGCTCGCGCGCGGCCTGTCCCCTTCTGTTTCCACGGTTTGATACCACCACCGCGAACTTCAGCACGGGTCTTCTGACCTTTAGTACCCTGGCGCGCACCCGCCAAAACAGCGGTCACGACCTGGTGAATCAGCGCTTCGTTGAAGTCACGTCCGAAGGTCTTGTCGGAGACGCTGACGGACTTACCACCTTTAACCTGCAATTCCATCTCTGCTTCCCCTTACGCCTTGGCCTTGGTCTTTGCTTTGACCGCGGGACGCACGATCAGATCGCCACCCTTGGAGCCAGGAACCGCACCCTTGACCAGCAGCAGGTTGCGCTCGGCGTCAACACGCACCACTTCCAGATTCTGCGCTGCACGTTGCGCGTTACCCAGATGGCCGGCCATCTTCTTGCCTTTAAACACGCGACCTGGCGACTGGTTCTGACCAATCGAGCCCGCGGAACGATGCGACAGCGAGTTACCGTGCGTGGCATCACCCATGCTGAAGTGATGACGCTTGATGGCGCCAGCAAAGCCTTTACCGATAGTGGTACCGGTGACATCCACCTTCTGACCAGCCTCGAACATATCGGCCTTGATCTCACCGCCCACGGCCAGATCGTCACCCTCACCATCAGCGAGGCGGAATTCCCATAGACCGCGACCCGGCGCAACATTCGCCTTGGCGTAGTGACCCGCCAGTTGCTTGGTCACACGTGTTGCACGGCGAGTACCCACAGTCACCTGTACTGCACGATAGCCGTCAATCTCAACAGTCTTCAGCTGAGCAACGCGATTCGGCTCAACTTCGATCACCGTGACAGGAACCGATGCGCCGTCTTCTGTGAAGACCCGCGTCATGCCTGCTTTACGTCCTACGACACCGATTGTCATTTCCGTTACCCCTGTAGGAGCGATAGTTCGCTCGCGATATGTCCGCGGCCAAAGCCGCTCCTACGGCCTTTATCAGTTCAATTTAATCTGTACATCAACGCCTGCGGCGAGATCCAACTTCATCAGCGCATCAACGGTTTTATCCGTCGGATCGACGATATCCATCAGGCGCTTATGAGTGCGGATTTCATATTGATCGCGCGCGTCTTTGTTCACGTGCGGAGAGATCAAAATAGTGAAACGCTCTTTCTTGGTCGGCAACGGAATCGGGCCACGCACTTGCGCGCCGGTTCGTTTGGCCGTCTCAACGATTTCACGCGCCGACTGATCGATCAAGCGATGATCGAAAGCCTTCAGGCGGATACGAATTCTCTGATTGGTCATGTCTAATCCAGTTCAGATAAGGCCGGCGAGTATACAGCACGAAACGACGTTCCGCGCTTATACTCGCAATAATAATTACTCGATAATCTTCGCGACGACGCCGGCGCCGACGGTACGGCCACCTTCGCGAATCGCGAAACGCAGACCTTCTTCCATCGCGATCGGGTTGATCAGGCTCACAACCATCTTCACGTTGTCACCCGGCATCACCATCTCGATACCTTCCGGCAGATCGCACGCACCCGTCACG
>JAHJQQ010000011.1 GCA_018819175.1 Gammaproteobacteria bacterium | reverse complement strand
CCCCTCTCCCTAACCCTCTCCCCGCAAGCGGGGAGAGGGGATAACCCCCCTCTCCCGCCGGGGCGGGAGAGGGTTGGGGAGAGGGTGGCGAAGTTCTTAAATCGAGCATATCTATGTCATGCCATCATGTAATGCTCAATAGTTGTTTCGGAACAATTCTATCCTATACTCTTCGCCGCACAGCGATAGTGAAGTGCGCCAGACCGGCGCCGGAGGCAGGTATATGATTATCACGACCACGGATCCCGTCACGGGCAAAGAGGTCATCAACCTCGAGACGCATCCTTTCCTGATCGAAGGCGAAGGCGAATACGCGCTCAAGATCTATTTCGAATCCGAAGCCACCAAACGCGCTTATCTCGAACACGCGGACGACAGTGCCGAAGATGATTTCTTCGATGGCTATCCCGGCTGATTGAATACGCCCGGAAGGGTTACATCTTCAGATAGCCCGACCCGACCAGACGATTCACTTCGTCCGGGCCATAGGGCACGATTTCGATAAACGCGGGCATATCTGCCGCCTCCAGACCCATCTGGCGCAGCATGCTGTTGCAGGCCTTCACCTCGATCACCTGAAAGGCGTCCAGCTTGGCCGCCAGATCCACCAGCTCACGGTGCATCGCGTAATTGCGGATAGTGAAATATTCCAGTTCGGGGCCATGCAACACCAGCGCGATGCGCGCAGCCTGCGACTGCGGGCTGGGCTGCCGGGCAAGCTGATCCAGGCGTACCAGCAGTGCCTGCATTGTCTGTGGGTCATGCACACTGAGGTCATAGACCGTGGATGGCTGCTCATCTTGTCCCAGCGTTCCCTGCGGCGGCGGCAATAGATCCAACGCATCGTTCGCTGGCTCAAGCGCATTACTCAACGAGGATGAGGCAAACAAGACACTCATCGCCAGCCCCTGCAGCAGGCTAAAGCGCGTCGATTTGGCGTTTGAACTCATGCCGGCCTCCTTTCCGTAACAGCCTGTAGCGAGCATAGCATGCTCGAATACAGCGCAGCCGCAAACCAGCACCGGCGCAAAGATACGACCGTTCGCCGCACAGAGTGATTCGGGTACAATCCTGGCGCAGAGTTCGGCCCGAACAGGCCACAATCGACATGGGCGAATAGACTTTCGAGGGGAGCAGTGATGTCGAGTATCGGCGTTGACCAGGGCCGCGAGCGCATTATCGCCAGTTGGCTGTTGCTGTGCTGCGTTATGATCTTCGCCATGGTGGTCTTGGGCGGCGTCACCCGCCTGACCGGCTCCGGTCTGTCCATGGTGGAATGGGACCCGATCTTCGGCGTCGTCCCGCCACTCAACCAGGAAGAGTGGCAGATCGTCTTCGACAAGTACCGCACCTCACCGGAATATCAGAAGGTCAACATGCACATGGACGTGGATGACTTCAAATCCATCTATTGGTTTGAATTCGCCCATCGTCTGCTTGGGCGCACCATCGGCACGATGTTCCTGCTACCGTTTCTGTTCTTCCTCTGGCGTGGCTGGTTACGCCGCGCGCTGATCCCCAAGCTGGTTGCCATGTTTGTACTCGGCGGGCTGCAAGGGGCGCTCGGCTGGTACATGGTTGCCAGCGGTCTGGTCGATAATCCGCATGTCAGCCAGTACCGTCTCACGGCGCACCTGGTGGCCGCGTTCATTATCTACGGCTACATATTCTGGGTTGCGCTGGGCCTGTTATCGACACCACCTGATCGTCCTGCCGCATCTCCAGCTCGTCTGCATACAGGTACACTACTCTTTCTGGTGCTTGTGCTGATCACCATCACCTCAGGAGGATTTGTGGCGGGCCTCAAGGCCGGATATGCCTACAGCACCTTCCCGCTGATGGACGGAAAACTGATCCCGGAGGCCATCTTCCTGCTCGAACCCCGCTGGCATAATTTCTTCGAAAACATCGCCACGGTACAGTTCAACCATCGGCTATTGGCGATGCTGATATTGGTCAGCGGCATTGCGCTCTGGATCCATGCACGCGGACTTCCAGCGGCATTGCGTCTGCGCGCGCATCTGTTACTGGGTATGATCGGCCTGCAGGTCGCATTGGGGATTTCAACGCTGCTGCTGCATGTACCGCTAGCCCTGGCCTCCGCGCATCAGGCAGGCGCACTGGTATTGCTGACACTCACGCTCTATCTGCTGCACGGGTTGCATCAGGCGCGGACCTGAACACATAAACCGCATTTGCCACGGAATCACACGGAAAAACACGGACAAGATCATCAGCTTCACGCCGGCACCGCCATTCCCCGCAGGGTGGTGAATAGTCGCTCCAGGAGTGCACTGTGTTTCAGTGTCTTCCGTGTGTTTCCGTGGCTGAAATGATTTTTTTAGGCTGAAGGGAATCGCAAACATACGTTTGAGTCGCGCATAAAAAAGCCCGGACCAGATGGTCCGGGCTTTTAGGTCAGCAAACTGACCGCCTTGCTTAAAGGCTGCTGTAATACGCCGCCAGGTTAGCGATATCGTCGTCGGTCAGCGGCTTGGCCATCGGTGCCATCATCGGATCGGACCGACCACCATCACGGAAAGCCTTCATCTGCTTGGCCAGATAGGCTTCCTTCTGACCGGCCAGATTCGGCCACAGGGGATTGGCACTGACGCCGGCCGGACCATGGCAACCGGCGCAAGTAGCCGACTTGGCCTTTCCAGCCGCGGCATCGCCAGCAACGGCAGCACCACTGGCCATAACGGTAACACTCACCAACATTGCAGCTATTACGTTTTTCATTAAGTTCTCTCCACTACGGGTGGTTAATCGTGCCCGGCGAAACGAACCGGACTCAAAAAAGCTGCGCGTATTCTGACAACCTTGGCTCAGGCTGTAAATGAATGACTTTTGACATTCGTCAACCACGCCATGATTACCATAGACCCCATATTGAGGAGTAAAAACCTAACGGCATTCATGCAGTTAGGATACACCAATAGATTTTTTTCGATATTCCGGGGAGTTGTGTAGAATCGAGACAAATAATGACGTACTGGCGGCAGTCCACACTTCAACCACCGCACAGAATCTACCTCAGGGACGGAGGAAACGCATTCGATGTTGCAGCTCAAGCTGGATGACGTACAGACGGGCATGGTCGTAGGTCAGGATGTGCTCGGCGCCAAAGGCCAGCTACTGCTCTGCGCCGGCGCCACCCTGACGGGCAAACATCTGGACGTGCTGCGCTCCCATCGAGTACAGCAGATTATGATAAAACCGCCCCCGGCAACTCCACCGGCACCTGGCTTAGACCCGGCAGAGATCAGTGCACAACTGGAGACCAAATTCCGGTTTTGCGATGAACAGCAACCGCTGATTCATGAGTTGCGACGCCTGTACCGCAAACGCCTGACAGGTAATCAAGAGGATACCGAATGACCATAAGCGCACAGGCACTGGTACAAGGCTCGCTGCAACTGGCATCACTGCCAGAGGTCGTGATGCGCACCATCGACCTCATAAATGACCCGGACACCTCAGCCGCCGAAATTGGCCAAGTCATCGGCGAAGATCCAGGCCTCACGGCGCGGCTGCTCAAGATCGTCAACAGCCCGTTTTATGGCTTCCCATCGCGCATCGATACGGTGTCGCGCGCCATCACGGTGATCGGCACCCTTGAGCTACTGGACCTGATCCTCGCCACCAGTGTCGTCAAAACCTTTCGCGGCATTCCCACCGATTTAGTGAACATGGACAGCTTCTGGGAACACAGTCTGTATACCGGTGTCATCGCACGCATCATCGCAAGGCACATGCGCGCACCCAACACCGAACGCTATTTCATTGCCGGCCTGCTGCATGACATCGGCTCGCTGGCAATGTACAAACAACTCCCCAAGGAATGCGCCACCACCCTACGTCGAGCGCGCGAAGAGCTTACCCCACTACACATGATCGAACAGGAAGCACTCGGTTTCGATCACGGCGAAATCGGCGGCGAACTGATGCGCGCCTGGCATCTGCCCGAAGGGCTGGTCGAGGCGATACGCTTCCACCATCAACCACTCCTGGCTGAAAACCACCCGTTGGAAACCACCATCGTCCATCTCGCCGACGTCATCGCCTGCGCCATCTACGATTCAGACAGCGAAACCGGCCGCGTCCCACCCATGGAAGCCGCTGCCTGGGATCTTACCGGCCTACCTATCGCCCTCATGGAAGACATCATCAACGAAGCCGACCGGCAGTTCGACGATGCGCGCGCGGTGATCCTGCCGAAGGCGAATGCGGCCTGATCTTGATATAAAAAAACAATGCATCGTAGGGTGTGGTGCGCGCAGCGAACCGCACCAATACAACTCACTACATGAGGGACACGGATGTCGCTCTACATTCGCCAGCACCAGCCTGGTGGCACGTATTTTTTCACCGTAAACCTCGCACAACGCCATCGCTCGTTACTAACCGAGAATATCGATACTCTGCGCGCCGTCTTTCGCGAGGTTCGCTCGCGCCATCCTTTTCAGATAAAAGCCATCGTCATTCTACCCGAACACCTTCACTGCCTATGGCGATTACCAGAAAACGACACCGATTACGCCTTGCGATGGGGACTTATCAAGGCCAATTTCTCACGCCGAATCAAAACCACTGAACCGCTCCGAGCCAGCTTAATCAGGCGTGGTGAACGCGGCATCTGGCAGCGGCGGTTTTGGGAGTACACGATCCGGGATGAAGCAGATTGGCAACGTCATCTGAATTATATTCATTTTAATCCTGTCAAACATAGATATGTACGCAAGGTGTGCGACTGGCCGTGGTCATCGTTTCATCAATTTGTTCGGCGAGGTGAGTACCCAGAAGACTGGGGCGGCAATATGAAGAGCGATAATGGCAATGATTTTGGTGAATAGACATCGGATTTATGCTGGGTGGTGCGGTTCGCTTTGCTCACCACACCCTACGGAAAATTATTGCGTAGATGACTAGGTTAATCACGATAACACCTATCCCAAGATAGATCTGAATGTGCGGCGTCAACCCTATCGGATATACAACTGGTGCAATGTACTGCTCGACGAAGCTGTGCGTGTAGCCGGCCTCACCCGCCAATTCGCGTAAGTGGTTTTCCAAGGGTGTCAGCGGACAAACCCAACTGTTGAATTCAATCAGCGCCCCCCAGGCGACGGCAGGCAGGTGCAGCCAGACAAGCCCGCGCCAACGCAGCACCAGCAAGCCGCCCAAGATTACAAACAGAATGAAGATGAGATGTAGCGCTACAAGCAGATCGGCAGCGAAACTGATCAGCATGGGATACATACTTGGCTGTACGTCCGTGAATCACTAAGTGGCTAGTGATTGTGAACCGCAAAGGCGCAGAGGCGCAAAGAAAATCATTAATAAATCAGGTTTGTTAATGGGTTTGTTAATGAGTGTTTTGTCCTAAGGGCCCTCCGATTTATTATTAAACCGTCATTCCGGCGCAGGCCGGAATCTAGTGCCTTGAATCACATGGATTCCGGCCTGCGCCGGAATGACGAATTATTCAGAGTTTCCCTAAATTCTTTTCTTTGCGCCTCCGCGCCTTTGCGGTTCAATCATCTTTCTTGGCGTTCTTGGCGGTTCATCAACAACAATCCTGGGACGCGACTGCTACCTGGCCAGCATCTGCGGCACAACAACGCCACGCACCTCCGCTGAACCCACGCCACGCGGGTCGCTGGCGGCGTCCACTTTACCTGTCGCTTTCTCCCACAACACCGCCTGCATGTTGCCGTAGCTGCTGCTCTGTTCGCTGAGCTTATGACCGAGCGCATTCAGATCTTCCTGCACCAACGCATCAAAGGCACCAGGTTCGAATTGAATGACATCCGGCAGGTATTGATGATGGAAACGCGGCCGCGTCACCCAGGCCTGCGGCGCTTCACCCGCCGCGAACTCCAGACCGCCGAGCAGCAGCATACTGATAATGCGCGATCCGCCGGGTGTACCAAGGATGGCAACGCGGTCGGCCGTCTCCATAAAGGTCGGCGTCATGGACGAGAGCATGCGCTTGCCCGGCGCGATGGCATTGGCCTCGGCACCCACGAGCCCATACGCATTGGGCACGCCGGGCTTGGCGGAAAAATCATCCATCTCATCGTTCAGCAACACACCCGTTCCCGGCACCACCATGGCCGCGCCGAAGGGATAATTGATGCTGAGCGTCGCCGCAACACGATTGCCTTCGCTGTCCAGAATGGAGAAATGCGTGGTGTGCGGGCCATCGACTGCGGGTTGCGCGCCGGGCAGATCGGTACTGGGCGTGGCCCTATCCAATCGAATTGAGGCACGCAGACCTTCCGCATAGAAGGGATGCGTCAATCGTGCAATCGGCATGCTGACAAAATCCGGATCGCCCAGATAGTCGGCACGATCGCGATAGGCGCGGCGCATGGCCTCGACAATCACATGGGTCCGTGTCACGTCATCCAAGGCAGCGAGATCATAGCCAGCCAGAATGTTGAGCATGGTCACCAACACCACACCGCCCGATGAAGGGGGCGCCGCCGTGGTGATGTTGATGCCGTGATATTCACCGCGAATGGGCTCGCGCTCGACGACGCGGTAATCTTCGAGATCTTTTGCGGTCCAGATGCCCCCGGCAGCACGCACACCCTTGATCAGCCGCTTGGCAACCTCACCACTGTAGAAACCGGCATGACCTTCGCGCGCCAGGGCTTCCAACGTCACAGCCAGGTCGGGTTGCAAGACCCTGTAACCCAGCTCGGGCAGCTTGCCCTTATTCAGAAATATTTGCGCGGCTTCTGACGATTTATTCAACGCATCGAGACGAAATTCGGCGAGACGTCGATAGTATTCATCAACAACGAAACCCTCGCGCGCATAACGGATCGCCGGCGCGAGACTTTGGCTCAAGGGCAGGCGACCGTATTTTTCCGCAAGATGCGCGAGTGCAGCCGGTTCACCCGGGATACCGGCGGCCAAGGCGCCATCCATGGACAGATCGGGAACCACTTCGCCCTTGGCATCCAGATACATTGTACGGGTCGCCGCCAACGGCGCGCGCTCCCGGCCATCGAGCATAGTCTCGAAACCGTCTGCGGCACGATGCAGCAGCCAGAAACCGCCACCCCCGATACCCGAGCTGTAAGGTTCGACCACGGCAAGCGCCGCGCTCACAGCCACTGCCGCATCGAAGGCATTACCGCCCGCAGCGAGAATATCGAAGCCGGCGGTTGTGGCCAGCGGGTGCGCACTGGCAATCGCCGCCGCCGGCGGGACCGGTGTACGCGGCGCTTCGGCACAGACAGCGCCAACAAATAATGACAACCAAGCCCAAAGCAGAAGGGCCCCGTAACGGGGCCCTCGCAGAGTTTGATTGATCCGGTCAGTCATCATGCCTTCTCAGCCGTGATCCGTTCGTATTTTTGCATCAGCTCTTCGCGGGTCTCTTCATGATCCGGGCAGAGCGGGATGCAATCGACGGGACAGACCTCGACGCATTGGGAGGTCTCGAAATGGCCTACGCACTCGGTACAGAGATTGGGGTCGATGACATAGATCTCCTCACCCTGGGAAATCGCGCCGTTCGGGCACTCGGGTTCGCAGACATCGCAGTTGATGCATTCGTCGGTGATCATCAGGGCCATGGTCGTCTCCCGGCAAATATGCGCCGCATGAATATTAGCTGCGGATAATATTACCGGACCCGTTCGCGCAATGCAGCCACAACCTGGGCGTGGACAAAGTGCGAGACATCCCCGCCCAGAGTGGCGATTTCGCGGACCAGGCTAGAGGAAACAAAGGCATATTGTTCGGCCGGGGTCAGGAACACCGTTTCGATATCGGGCGCCAGCTGACGGTTCATGCTGGCCAGCTGGAACTCGTATTCAAAGTCCGACACCGCGCGCAGGCCGCGCAGGATGACATCGGCACCACGCTGATGGAGGAAATCCACCAGCAGGGTATCGAAGCTGCAGACCTCGACATTGGGCAGATCGGCAAGGACCTCACGCGCCAAACTCACCCGACGCTCCAGGGGAAAGGCCGGCGTCTTGCCCGGATTGGCGGCGACCGCCACGATGACCCGCCCGAACAGCCGCGCGGCACGCTGCACCAGATCGGTATGACCGTTGGTGATGGGATCAAAGGTGCCTGGGTAGACGGCGGTCTTCATGGGCTGCGGTTCTCGTGCCGACGTGGAGGAGTGGATGGTGGAACGATTTGTTATGTCACTTTGCTTTGAGTGGGAATCGTTCAGGGTGTTCGATGGTTTCGATTCCCACGTCCACATCAAGCTCCGGCCAATAGAAATGGCCAGGGTTTGGCTCCTCAACATTGAGGATCTTTCCGATTGGAGCATCCTTGAACCACGGAAAGTCTTCGTAGGACATGAATAGCTCTCTATCACCGGCAAGCAGCCAGACACCATGGGCTGAGATATTTGTAATCTCAACTCCCGAAGTGGTGGTGCCAAGCGGCCTTGAGCTCATCAATATGCCCTTCGATAATTGTTTCTATTTCGCGCAATTGTACCTTAGTAAGGCGATAATTTCGCGCCAGCCCTAGCTGGGGCTCCAACCAGAATTTTGCTTCTCCATCAGGACTATAGACATGGACATGGGGCCTAGCCTCTTCTCTAGAAAAGAAGAAAAACCTGTAGCCTCGCTCCCTGAAGATGGTTGGGCTCATTCAGTTCCTTTGTGAAGCCGAACGCTTAAGGTAACAGGCGCAAGCGCGTTAGCGCGAAGCTTCTTTGTTGACCTTTTTGTTAGGTCCTCTGTTTGCGCGTTTGTATTTCAACTGATACTCACGCCGTTGCTTCGTTATTTCGTAAAGGACAATTCCGCTTGTTGTTCCAAGATTAAGGCTTTCAATCATTCCGAACATTGGAATTGAAACGCAGAGCATGCTTTTGTCTACTGCTAGATCACTGATTCCGCGTGACTCGTTACCAAACCAAACAGCTAGACGTGGAAAGCTTGTGTAATCTGTTTCGTGAAGAATGACATTTTCTTTTCCTTTGACATGCGGCGAAGTAACAATGGAGGTAAAACGATTTTTCTCCAAATGCTCTAGACACTGCTCCGTGCTGTCAAAGCGCTTAACAAAGCTCCATTTTATTGCCGAAACAGATGTTTTACTTAGTGATTTACGCTCTCTCATTTCTTGCCAATCATCAGGCAATGCCTTCCGGCTATCGACGATATAGGTTTTTTCAACGCCTAGAGCATTTACGTTACGAATTACTGTGCCAATATTCTTTATGTCACTCGGTTCTTCAATCACAGCAATTAAATTCTTACAGCGGTAATCCTTGATTTCTTCAGCTCGTTGCCTGACCGTACTTTTTTGTTTTTCCATTATTCGTGTACCGTGTTTTGAGGCCTAACTACAATTGGGGAGCCTAAAAGCTCCGTTGTCAACGGCGCAATTGGGCTCCATAAAAAAATTCACCCTTAACGGAACCAATAACTTGAGCCCCGTTAGAAAGCCTAGCAACAATTTCAAACAGAGCATCGCCGATATCCTGTTCCGCGCCTATCGCACCGCACTACCATCACAAACCACACTTACAATCGCCGCGCCAAGTGATAACCCACCTGCCCGGTCGCTTTACTGCGGTACAGCTCGAAACCTTCCGGTAACAGGGCGCTTAACTGTTCGCTTCCGAGCGCGCGCTCGGCCTCCAGATAAATCCAGGATACCGACGCCAGCTGATCTGGCGCCAAGGCGGCCAATGCGGATTCCAGCAAACCTTTTTCGAAGGGCGGATCCAGTAACAGGATATCGAACTTACGTGGCGTGCCTTGTAGATATTGAAGCGCATCAGCCTGCATGATCTCGACAGTTTCCGCGCGTAACAGCTGCGCCTGTTCACGCAAGGACTTTGCGATTGCGGGATCGCGCTCCACCAACACCACCTCGGCGGCACCGCGCGAGGCGGCCTCAAAGCCCAGCGCCCCGCTGCCGGCGAACAGATCCAGACAGCGACTGCCGGCAATCACCGGCGCCAGCCAGTTGAACAGCGTCTCGCGCACACGATCCGGCGTGGGACGTAGTCCTGGCAGATCGGGAAAACTCAGCTTGCGGCCACGCCATTGGCCACCGACGATACGGACTTGATTGAGTGAGGTGCGTGCTGGCATCGCGTTAGTTTAAAAGTGGGCCGGGGACAATCCCTTTGTCCATAATCCCGTCCCTGGGCCGGCCCGTCAAACGACTTGCGCGCACGCATACTTCTGTTACCGCTGGCGTCACTCAAAACACCGGTAGGCGCTGCCTTGGTCGCGAACCATCTGTTCGCGACCAAGGCCGCTCCTACAACATTCACTATCAGCTTGGGATAACCGACGCGGGTAGATAGCGCTTGCATCGAAGCATGAGCAGCCCCATCCCCGAGCCAAACAGCCACAACGCCGGGGGTAACGGCACTGCGCTTATCGGCACAGTTCCCGGCGTCGGCGCCGTCAGCACGACGAAATCTGTCTGATTGTCATGGGTGTCGATGAGTGGATTGCTGCGTGCCAGACTGCTACCCGCTGCCGGATCGGGTGACGCAGTACCTTCGCCGGCGAAAAACAGGCCGGTGAAGTCGCCGTAGCCGATGGCGTCAATCAGGATTGCGCCATCGAACAGCTGCACCGAATCCGGACCATTCTGGAAATCAACACTGATGACCAGATCGGCATTACTGACGTTGGTGCCTCCTCCCGACAAAGGCTCGGCGATGACAAACACCCCATCCGATGGAATCGCTCCGCTCAGATTGACGGTTTTGTACAGCGAACCGTCGCCACCGTTAATGCCTTGCAGAGACCAACCACTCAGGCTGGTACCCGGTGCACCGAACAGCTCAACGAACACATTACCGGCATCGCTGCTCGTGGCATCGTAGAGGATTTCCGAAATCACTACTGCATTGGATGTTGCGGGTACAAATAGACTGGATAAAACAAGACAAAGGGCGCAAACAGCCCCCTGAGAGACATACCGTTCCATGGCGTTATTCTCCAAGACTGTAACTGTTATTGGCTTAGTGAAACACTGACCCATCAATCCTTGATAGGCCAGGCACAGAGCCTAAACAGTCTTAGAGAAACTACTATCAGATTTGCACGCGTGCTTTGTCAGCCATTACGCATGCGCAACGTCGACATAACCCGCGATATCATTCGGCGCCAACCAACACTGTCAACATTTTGTCCGGATGTACGCGCCGCTTGAGCGCATCGCGTACCTGCTCCAACGTGATTACATCGATCTTATCGTTGAAAGTGAGCAAATAATCCAAGGGCAAATTGTAGAATCCGATGACAGCGAGATATTCGAGAATCTTTTTATTGCTATCGATCCGCAGCGCCTGACCACCGGTGATATGTTTCTTCGCGGCATCCAGTTCCGCGGCTGTCGGTCCTTCCGCTACGTAGGTCGCCAAGGTCTCACGCGTCACTTCCAATGCCTCGGCGACCTGATCGCTGCGGGTCTGCAAGCCCACTTCAAACGGCCCGCGCTCCGCCATGGGCATGAAATAGCTGTAGACGCTGTACGACAAACCACGCTTCTCGCGGATCTCATTACTCAGCCGCGATACCAGACCGCCACCACCTAATACATAATTGCCGACATACAGGGTGAAATAATCCGGATCATCGCGGCGGATGCCGGGCGCGCCGATCTGAATATGCGTTTGGCTGGCGGGATGCACAATGCGCTGTTCCCGGGCCTCAGTCAGATCCGCCACTTCCGGCAAAGCGGGCGCCGGTTCACCGGCCGGCAACTCTTTCGTTACGGTTTCCGCCAGTTGTTCGGCCTGTGCGCGATCAACGGCGCCGACAATGGCGACCACCGCATTGCGCGCGACATAATATTGTTTGTGAAACACCACCAGCGCGGTGCGATCGATCGCCTTGAGACTTTCAGGCGTACCTTCCGGTGGCGAGGCGTAAGGATGCTCGCCATACAAGCCCGCATAGAAAGCCTTCTCGGCGACATTATCGGGCTTCTGCAATGCGTACTGCAGACCGATCAGCATGCTTTCGCGTTCACGCTTGACATCGACATCATTGAAGTCCGGATGCGCCAGAACGTTGGTAAACACCGCGAGCGCCGGCTGCAGATACTTCGCATCGTTGAGGCTGCGCAGATTGAGTGTCGCCATATCGCGCAGTGAACTACCGCTCAGGCGCGCACCCACACCTTCCAGTTGCTCGGCGATCTGATTTGCCGATAAGCCACCTGCCCCTTTATCCAACAAGGTGTGAGTGAATTGCGCCAGACCGGGATGCTTGCCGTCCCGCGCCCCACCGGCATTGAACACCACCTGGATATCCAACATCGGCAGCTCCGGCGCCGGTACAAAATAGACGCGCGCACCGTTGGTGGTCTGCCAATGCTCGATAGGCGCCATGGCCTTAACTGGCGCCACCAGCAACAATGCGAACAGCCAGAGACCTGCGTTCATAATATTTCGTAGATTAATGACCATGACCGGCCCCCTTGGTAGCAGCGCGTGCGGCGGCGCGTGTTTCGTCGTCCATTGGCTGCGGATCCAGCACCGCGACGGTCAGCCGATCGTCAACAAGATATTTGCGCGCCACCGCCTGCACCTGTTCGGCGGTCACCGCCTGAATGCGCGGTAGATACTCATCCATTTTCCGCCAACCCAATCCTACCGATTCCAAGGTACCGATTTGCATGGCCTGATAGAACACGGAGTCATCCTGATAGACATGATCCGCCAGCACCTGCGCCTTGACGCGTTCGAGTTCTGCAGGCGTGACAGCGGTAGTTTGCAATGTGGTGATCTCGGCACGCAGGGCCTTTTCCAATGCCGCCATGTCGTGGCCGTTGGCCGGTGAGCCATCCACCAGCAACAGACTCTGCTGCCGATCATAGAGGTCATAACCCGCACCGGCACTGACGGCAATCTGCTTGCCACGCACCAGATCGCGCGAGAAACGCGCGCTGTCGCCGCCGTCGAGGATGCCGGCCAGCACCTCCAGCGCGTAGGGCTCCCAGTCTTCCTTTGCCGTGAGCAGCACCGGCACCTTGTAGCCCATGATCAGATAGGGCACCTCGGCCGGCGCCTTGACCACCAGCCGACGGATGCCACGCTGCTCGATTTCACGGCGCGGCTTGGTTGGCTGAATATCGCTGGCGGTCAGCACACCAAAGCGCCGCTGCGCCAGCTTCAGCACTTCCGCGGGATCGACATCACCGGCCACCACCAACACGGCATTGTTCGGCGCATACCATTGCTGATACCACTTCTGCAGATCGGCGATTCGCATGCTCTCCAGATCATCCATCCAGCCGATGATCGGGTTGCGATACGGGCTGTTCAAAAAGGCCACGGCATTGAATTGCTCGAAGGTCAGCGCGGTGGCGCTGTCCTCGGTACGCAGGCGCCGCTCCTCCATGACCACCCTGACCTCCTTGGCGAACTCGTCCGCATCCAGGCGCAGATTGCGCATGCGGTCGGCTTCCAGTTCGAAGGCAATCGGGAGGCGACTTTTCTCAAGGCGCTGAAAATAGGCCGTGTAATCACGGCTGGTAAAGGCATTTTCGCTGCCGCCATTCTCGGCGATGATGCGCGAGAATTCGCCGGGGCCACGCTGTTTCGTGCCTTTGAACATCATATGTTCAAGTACATGCGAAAGACCTGTATAACCATCGGCCTCGTAACTGGAGCCGACCTTGTACCAGACCTGAGAGACCACGACGGGCGCGCGGTGATCTTCCTTGACGATCAGCTTCATGCCGTTGTCAAGCTGATATTCATGCACTTGTGATGAGGTTGCGACAGCGATACTGCTGAACAGGCAGCCGGCCATGAGCCATGCGAACCCTTGCGTGATATAAGACTTCATTCTTTTATGCATCCTGTGTTGCCATTTGTTACCTTGGGCGGAGCCGGGTGGTAGGATATGCCGGTCCCACGAATTATCCTAATGACACTAAATACGATGTTTGGTTTCGGCAAAAAAAAATCCAGTGATGACGGCGGCGTCAAGCCCGGTCCCGAGACAGATACCGCTGTCGCGGCGGCGGCAGCGACGCCAGGGCTGTTCGCGCGCCTCAAGGCCGGCCTCACCAAGACCCGCGGCAGCCTCACCGATGGCATTGCCAATCTGGTATTGGGACGCAAACAGATCGATGCCGCGCTGCTGGAAGACATCGAAACACAACTATTGGTTGCCGATGTCGGCGTCGATGCCACACAAGGCATTATCGAGGATCTGACCAAGCGTGTCGCGCGCAAGCAGCTGGCTGATGCCGAGGCCTTGATGGATGCGCTGCGCGAGGACATGACGGCGATTCTGCGCCCGTGCAGCAAACCGCTGCAGGTCGACGTCGCCAAGCACCCCTTCGTGATCCTGATGGTCGGCATCAATGGCGCCGGCAAGACCACCACGATCGGCAAACTCGCGCGACGTCTGCAGAGCGCCGGCAAATCCGTCATGCTCGCCGCCGGCGACACCTTCCGTGCCGCCGCCGTCGAACAGCTGGAAGTCTGGGGCGAGCGCAATAACATTCCCGTGATCGCGCAGCATCAGGGCGCGGATTCGGCCTCGGTGATTTTCGACGCGCTGCAGTCGGCGCAGGCGCGCGGCATCGATGTATTGATCGCCGATACCGCGGGGCGTTTGCACACTCAGTCGAATCTGATGGAAGAGTTGAAGAAGATCAAACGTGTGTTGACCAAACTCGATGTCGCGGCGCCGCACGAGGTACTGCTGGTGGTTGATGCCGGCACCGGCCAGAACGCGATCAATCAGGCGGAGCAATTCAACACCGCCGTCGGGCTGACCGGTATCTGCCTGACCAAACTCGACGGCACCGCCAAAGGCGGCATTATTTTCGCCATCGCCAAGCGACTGAGCCTACCGATACGCTTTATCGGCGTCGGTGAGACTATTGAGGATCTGCGCGAGTTCGACGCCGATCAGTTCGTCAACGCGCTGTTTGAAAAATAATTCGGTAGTATGCATTTGCGCAGCTTGCGCCCACTCGACAGCATTCCGACCCGTATAAAACATGATCCGTTTCGATAACGTCAGCAAGCGCTACCCGGGTGGCTACGAAGCCCTGAGCGGGCTCAATTTCCACCTGCCGCGCGGACAGATGGCCTTTCTCACCGGGCATTCCGGCGCCGGCAAGAGCACGCTATTGAAATTGATTGCGTTGATCGAGCGCGCCAATCAGGGCCAGATCCATATCGATGGCGTCAACCTGGCCCGCGTCGGTCGGCGCGGCATCCCTTATTTACGCCGCAAGATCGGCATCACCTTCCAGAGCCACAAGCTGCTGTTCGACCGCACCGTGTTCGACAACGTTGCACTGCCATTAGTGATCTCCGGCTATGGCACGGCCGAGATCGGTCGCCGTGTGCGCGCCGCGCTCGACAAGGTCGGCCTGCTCGGCAAGGAACGCGCTTATCCGATCACTTTGTCAGGCGGTGAGCAGCAGCGCGTCGGCATCGCCCGCGCCGTGGTCAACAAACCCACGCTGCTGCTGGCCGATGAACCGACCGGCAATCTCGATCCGGAGCTGTCGCGGGAAATCATGCAACTGTTCGCGCAGTTCAATCAGGTCGGCGTCACGGTGCTGGTAGCCAGTCATGACCTGGACCTTATCTCACAAATGCCGCACCCGATTCTGCGCCTGAAACAGGGACGCTTGATCGAGACGGGCGGAATACCCGAAACATGAAACGCCCTCAACGCACAACGCGCGCACCACAACCTCCGCAGGGCCCGGGCGCGACACGGCGACAACATCTCGCCTTGAATCAATGGCTGCGCAGCTATGGCCGGCTGCATGCGCAAGTATTCATTTCCAGTCTAGGGCGGCTATACCGCAATCCGTTTTCGAGCCTGCTGACCACAGCCGTGATCGCTATCGCCCTGGCCTTGCCGAGCGGTCTGCTGGTGATACTCGACAATCTGCAGCGCCTCAATACCACCTGGGATGGCAGCAGCAGCATTTCCCTGTTCATGCGTCAGACAACCAGCGACGCGCAGACCGATCGCTTGGCGAACGAACTGAAGAGCTGGCCACGCATCGCTGCGGTGCATATCATCCATCGTGATCAGGCCCTGGAAGAATTCCGCGAATTGTCTGGCTTCGGCGAGGCGCTGAACGCACTCGAAGAAAATCCGTTGCCCGGCGTGCTGGTGGTCAAACCGGGCAACCCGGACGAGACCGAAGCATTGCTGGACGATCTGGGACGCCTGCCTGAAGTCGAGCTGGCACAGATTGATCTGCAGTGGGTACGCCGTTTCGGCACGCTTATGGATATTGGTCGGCGCGGCATTCTGGTCGTCGGGGCCTTGCTGGCAATCGCGGTTTTGCTGATTGTCGGTAACACCATCCGTCTGGATATTCAGAACCGCCGTGACGAAATCGAGGTCAGCAAATTGATCGGCGGCACCGATGCCTTCATCCGCCGCCCGTTCCTTTATATAGGCTTGTGGTACGGCCTGCTGGGCGCGTTGCTGGCCTGGATACTGGTGAGCCTGGGCTTCTTGCTCATTGATGCGCCCGCCCGCCAGCTCGCCACACTCTACGACAGCAGTTTCCTGCTCGCGGGTCTGTCCTGGCAGGGCATCGGGATATTGCTGCTGACCGGCATCGGCCTTGGGCTGGCCGGTTCCTGGCTGGCCGTCGGTCGCCATCTTGACGACATCGAACCCACCTAAGTCCTTCAAAGATCAGGCGCCTGCCGCCTAAAACAATCTGACGAGGGGCCGCTACCCGTCATAGAACCCGGGCAGGGAGCTATGGGTAGCAGCGGTCAAACAATCAATGAATCCTCGTGTAACCCAGATCCTCGTGGTCGACGGCTCGGAAGTCGCGCGTACCATCGTGACCCGCATTTTTGCAGAAGAACTGCCGCATGCTCGCATTACTCTGTGCGGCACGGGTCAGGAGGCGATCACCTGCATGCGGTCCCAGCATTTTGACCTCATCAGCACCGCCCTGATGCTACCGGACATGGATGGCCTGGATCTGAGCCGCCAGATCCGCGATGACCATATTCATCAATACACACCCATCATTGTCGTATCCGGCAATGCCGATGAGCGACTGCTGCGCGAGGGCTTCGCCGCCGGTGTCACCGACTACTTCGACAAAGCACTCGGCTATCAGGCCTTTGCCGTCTTTCTCAGAGATTTCACACGCCGTAACTGCGGATTGGTCGGACGTATCCTGTATGTTGAAGATAGCGCCACGGTCGCGGCGCAAACCATTCGCTTGATGGAACGGCATGGTCTGCAGGTGCAGCACACCACGAACGCCGAGGACGCCCTGGATATCCTGCTGACAAAGTCACTGGGCCCTGATCGCAACACCGGCGTCGACATCGTCGTCACGGATTTCTATCTCAAGGGTCATCTCACCGGCGGTGATCTGCTGCATGCCATTCGCGTCAAGCTCCGGCTGTCGCAGCAGGAAATGCCGGTTCTGGTCATCACCGCAACCGAACCCGGCGACGCCCGTCAGGCCGAGGTCTTCCATGCCGGTGCCAACGATTTTGTCAGCAAGCCCATTATCGAAGAGGTATTACTGGCGCGGATTCGTTCCCTGCTCCTGATCAAACAGCAGTTCAATGCCCTCAAGGCCCAGACGGAAGAAATGCATCAACTGGCGATCACCGATAGCCTGACCGGCGTCCGGAACAAACGCTATTTGTTGGATAACGGCGAGCAGTTTATCGCCGATCGACGCAAGCAGCCGGTTGCGGCAATGCTGTTAGATATCGACCATTTCAAGAAGATCAACGACAATTACGGCCATATAACCGGAGATCGGATTCTCGAAGAGCTTGGCCGGCTACTCATCAGCAATCTGCGCGATGACACCCTGGTCATCCGCTTCGGGGGCGAGGAGTTTGCGGTACTCATCCCGCGCTGCGGCCCCGACGAGGCACACCGGCGCGCGGAATCGCTGCGCGCCCAGGTGGAATCGCTCCGTCCCGCGGGATATCCCATAACTATCAGCATCGGCCTCGCCTCAACCGCCTCGCTAACCACGCCCAGCCTCACCCAGCTGCTGACCCTGGCCGACCGCGCCCTCTACGCCGCCAAGGCACGCGGCCGTAATCAAGTCTGTGCCTGAATCCCATATCACTCAGTAGGCTCAAGGAACTTATCCATTGATTGGCACTCCAAATTGGCACTCAGGTGGATCGAGTGCTAGTATTTAATGCGCCCGAGGGGGCATGTTTCTTGGAGGAAGACCGGTAATGAGCAGCGCGTTGGTTCGCACCTATCCAGACCCCACTTTCGCCCTGACCAGCGGCGATCTGAACGGCTATATTCAAGCCGCCAACAGTATCGCTGTCCTGAGCGCGGAGGAAGAACAGGAACTTGCGGTACGCCTGCGACGCGACAACGATCTGGACGCGGCGCGTCGGTTGGTGCTCTCGCACCTGCGCTTTGTCGTGCATGTCGCACGCGGCTACAGCGGCTACGGCCTGCCGCTCAGCGACCTGATCCAGGAAGGCAATATCGGCCTGATGAAGGCGGTGAAGCGTTTCGACCCCACTGTCGGCGTGCGCCTGGTGTCATTCGCCGTGCACTGGGTCCGGGCCGAAATCCATGAATTCATTCTGCGCAACTGGCGCATTGTCAAAGTCGCGACCACCAAGGCGCAGCGCAAACTGTTCTTCAACCTGCGCGGCGCCAAGAAACGCCTCGGCTGGCTGAACAGTGACGAGGTCGCCGCCGTCGCCAAGGACCTGGGCGTCAAACCGGAAACCGTACTGGAAATGGAATCCCGCCTGAGCGGACAGGATGTGGCCTTCGATTTATCATCCGATGATGACGATGACGAGCGCACCTTCTCTCCTGCTGCCTATCTGCAGGATGCACGCATGGATCCCGCCCAGATCCTGGAAGCCACCGACTGGGAAACCCATAACACGGATGCCTTACAGGATGCGATGGGGCAGCTGGATGAGCGCAGCCGGGATATCGTCGCGGCACGCTGGCTGACGGACGACAAGGCCACGCTGCAGACCCTGGCCGACCGCTATCAGGTTTCGGCGGAACGTATACGGCAGCTGGAAAACAACGCCATGAAGAAACTCAAGGCGGCACTCGCCAGCTAAGCAGGTTCTCAACCGGCACTAACGCAAACGGCCTCCCAGTGGGAGGCCGTTTGCGTTAGTGCTTCCGCTCCTGCTTAGGCCAGAATTACTGAGAAAAAACTCAGCCAGGCAATGACAATCAAGGTGATAATGATTGTGAGCGAGAAGTTTTCAAAGGTGAACATGGCGTTTCGCACCTGCGGCAAGGCTTAAATATTAGCGAAATCTTATATTAAGACGGATCATCCTTCAACCCATCCGTATCCGACTTGGCGCCCTTACCCGGAATCCGTGGATCATCGTCGTCCATCAGGATTCTATGCGCCGGCCCTTCCAGGTCTTCGTATTGACCACTTTTTACCGCCCACATGAAGGCGGCACCGGCCACGATCATGATGATCACCGCGAGTGGGATCAGTAAATACAGAATATCCATAGACTAGTGCCTGTTATCACCCGTCGCGCGTGGTTCGCGCAGACGCAGGGCATTCACCACCACCAGCAAGGAACTCGCCGACATGCCGATAGCCGCCATCCAGGGCGCCAACCAGCCTGCGGCCGCCAAGGGTACGGTCAATAGATTGTAGAGCAGAGCCCAGGCAAGATTCTGCCGAATGATCGTCCGTGTCTTGCGCGCCATCACCACGGCCTGCGCCAGATGTGGCAACCGCTCGGACAGCAACACCATATCTGCGGCCGCGGCAGCCAACTGGGTGCCACTGCCCATCGCCAATGACACCTGGGCCGCGGCCAACACCGGCGCATCATTCACGCCGTCACCGACCATGGCGACAACAGCGCCGGTGGATTGCAGCGCCTGCAAACGCGCCAGCTTATCGGCCGGCCGCAGGCGCGCCTCGGCGTTAGCGATCCCCAGCAGCTTGGCGGCATGCTGCACCGGACGCTCGCCGTCACCACTCAGCAGTTGCACCTCAATACCCAGTCGCTGCAATTCAGCCACGGCATCCGCGGCACCGGCGCGAATCTGATCCTCGAAGACGAAACCCGCCAACAGCCCGCGATTGTCGCCGAGATAAACCACGGTACCGATCGTATCCTGCAACGATTCCGGTAACTCAATCGCGCGACGACCGCCCAGCCCCAACACGAATTCACGCGTGCCGATGCGATAGAGCGTGCCCTGCACATCACCTTCAATACCCTCACCCGGCACAGCGCGCTGATCACTGACGGCGAGGCGTTGAGTATCCACGGCCGCGGTCAAGGCCTGCGCCAGCGGGTGCTCCGATCCCTGTTCCAGCGCCGCGGCGAGTGCCTGGCAACGATCGCGTGTCAAGGCACCTAGACGCACGATCTGCGTCAACTTAAGACGACCCTCGGTGAGCGTGCCGGTCTTGTCGAACACCAGATGCGTCACCCGCGCCAGGGTTTCGAGCGCATGACTACGCGTTGTCAGCACGCCTAAACGCGTCAAGGCACCCGTCGCCGCCGTCAGCGCAACCGGCGTCGCCAAGGATAAGGCGCAAGGACAGGTGACGACCAATACTGACAGGGTGATGGCAAAGGCACGCTCGGGATCAACCTGCCACCAGTACCAGGCCACCGCCGATGCCAGCACCAAGAGAACCGCAATAAACCAACCCGCAACCCTGTCGGCGAGCTGTGCGAGATACGGCTTCTCTGACTGCGCGCGATCCAGCAGACGCACAATAGCCGATAACACCGTTTCACTACCGACCTTCTCCACTGCCATAATCAGCGGGCTTTCAATATTCACCGTACCACCGATCAGCGCATCACCCACCCGACGTGGCAAAGGCAGGCTTTCACCGGTCAGCAATGCCTCATCTACCGAACTGATACCACTGACGACGCAGCCATCCGCCGGCACGGTTTCGCCTGGCTTGATGCGCACTCGATCGCCCGGCTGCAATTCCGCCACGGCAACCAGTTCGTCACCGTCCGCGGTGATGCGCGTTGCCGTGGCCGGCAACAGTCGCACCAGCTCCTCGGCCGCCTGCCCCGCACGATGCCGTGCGATCATTTCCAGATAACGCCCGGTGAGCAGGAAGAAGCTGAACATGGTCACGGAGTCGAAATAGATTTCGCCCGCATTGATGACGGTGTGCCAGACGCTGGCGATAAAGGCGCCACCGATAGCCAAGGCCACCGGCACATCCATGCCAAGCTGGCGATAACGCAAATCACGCCAGGCCGCCTGAAAAAACGGCCGCGCGGAATACACCACAACGGGCAACGCAATGAGCAGACTCACCCAGCGCAAGAACTGTTCTAGCCCGGCATCCATGCCCGAATAATCGCCGGCATACAGCGCGACCGCGATCATCATCACCTGCATCATGCCCAGCCCGGCCACGGCGACCCGCCGCAGCGCTTGACGGCGTTCCTGTTTGAACACTGCTTCCTGGCGACCGGGATCGAACGGATGCGCGATATAGCCGATATCGCCAATGGCACGCAGAATTTCACTGAGATGGGTTTTACTGTCGTCCCATTTCACGCGCGCGCGATGCGTCGCGTAGTTGACCTGGAATTCGATCACGCCGGGCAAACGCCCAACATGGCGTTCGTTCAGCCAGACACAGGCGGCACAAACGATACCCTCAAGAATGAGCGACGCCTCGCGTTGATGTTGCGGATCAACACTGACGAAAGTCTGCTGAATTTCCGGCCGGTCGTAGAGTTCCAGCTGACGCAGCGCCTCAGGCACCAATGCCTGAGCGGTACGCGAGGTTTCGGTGCGATAACGATAGAAGTCGGTCAGCCCCGCTTTGACAATACTGCTGGCGACCGCCTCACAGCCGGGGCAGCACATAGGCCGGACAGCATTATCGATTGTCACGTGATAATGGCTTCCCTTCGGCACGGGCAAACCACAATGAAAACATTCCTGCGCCGCGTTGGCGGGTTCAGCAGGAACGGATTCTCTAATGACATTCATGGCAGCATCTTATCTGAAGGAGACTGTCATTCGGCTACTGCCGTTTTGGCGCGGACTTCGTGCAGCTCATCACCTTTGCGGATCTCCAGCACCAGATCCCAATCACCTGGAGCCGGCATGACCAATTCACCCTGATAAACACCCGGACTTGATTCAGCAAGCTCGAAGCGCTGATCCAGACGGGTATCGGCCGGACGCAGGAAGCTGCCTTGTACCAGGGCGCCTTGCACGCCAGCACCGGTGCGATCATTCACGGTCACCTGGAATTGCGCAGGCTGCCCGACCCGCACCGGCGTCAACCAACCCTTCTGCACCAACCAGCCGCGTGCCTGCTGATGCTGGGCCTGCTTCAGATAGTCGTTATACAGCGCCTCTTTCTTTTGGAAATTCTTATCCACGACACCCGGAAACGCCGAACTGATATCGCGCTGATTCTGTGTCTGTGGCAATAGCACCCGCGCGACCGGTTCGGGCAATCCGCGCGTGGCGACCACCACCAGTACCGAATCGAATAACACCAACACCACAAAGAAAGCGATGATCAACGTTGGCGCCCAGTGAAATTTGGCTTCCCCTGCCGCGCTCGCATCACGATATCCCGTGATCAAGCCTAAGGCATACGCGGCGACCAGATAGATTGCGAGATGCAACGCAAGCACATCGGCACCGGGCCAATCGAGAATGGCATACGGCACATACAAGGCGATCGATGCCAAGGCCACAATCAATGCGGCGGCCTTGGCCTGCATGCGCAACACCCGCCGCAACATCAGGAACACCAGAATTTGCAGGGTAACGCCGAAGGGGATTGTCAGTAGCACCTGCATACTCAACGCATCCCGGAGATATAGAAGAATGCCGGTTGCTGCAGTTCCGGCAGACCCGTATCCGCCTGCGGGCGCACTATGAACTGAAATGCCTGCGGGCCGGTTTGTTGCACCTGAGGCAAGCGGCGCACGCGCGCAAGGAGACGCAGACTCTGTTCGGGCTGAAGCTGCAGATGCACCAGCTGACCGAAATCCAATTCGGCGCCATCCAAACCAGCCAGTTCGACCTCAAAGGGTATGACCTGCTGGGACTTGTTATTGATTTTGATCTCATAGGTATTCTGCACGCGACCATCCGACATTTGCACAAACAGTGGCTGACGAATCTGCGAGACGCTGAATTCCAGCGGCACTTGCCCGACAATGCTCATGATCAATGCGACCAGGCTACCGATCACAGCCAAGCCATAGCCGATATTCTTGGCCTTGAAGAAACGCGTTTTTTCACCCTGCTGCGCCACTTCGGAGGTATATTTGATCAGACCCCGTTCCCAACCCAGGGAATCCATAATGGTGTCGCAGGCATCAATGCATAATGCGCAGGAGATGCATTGATACTGCATGCCATTGCGGATATCGATACCGGTCGGACAGACCTGCACACAGTAACCGCAATCAATACAGTCTCCCGCACCCTCGATCTGACGATCATCATGCGACTTGAAGCCACGCGCGATTTTATGTCGTCCGGCCTCGCCCTCACCGCGCTTTTCGTCATAGGCCACGATCAAGGTGTCACGATCGAACATCGCGCCTTGAAAACGCGCATAGGGGCACATGTAAGTACAGACCTGCTCACGCGCCAACCCCGCCATCACGTAGGTTGTCAGCATCAGGAACAGGGTGGTGGCATACGCCGGGAAGGGCGCCGTGCCGGAGAAGAACTGCATAAACAGTCCCGGCGCATTACCCCAGTACAGCGTAAAGGTGAAGCCAGTCCAGAAACCCACCAGCAACCACAGCAGATGTGTCAGCAGTTTCTTGGCAATCTTTTCGCCGTTCCAAGACTGCTTATCCAAACGGATGCGCGCCGGTCGCTCACCCTGCACCAGGCGTTCGATCAGGATATAAACATCGGTCCAGAGCGTCTGGAAACAAAAGTAGCCGCAGAACACGCGCCCGGCGATACCGGTGACGAAAAACAGCAGCAGCGCCGCGATCACCAGCAGGCCGGCCAGCCAGAAGATATCCTGCGCATGCACGACCAGATCGAACAGATAGAAACGCCGGCTTTCGATATCAAAAGCGACGGCTTGCGGAATCCCCATGGCGCGATCCCAACGCAACCAGGGCAAGAGAAAATAAACACCATAGGCAAGGGCAAGGATGCCCCATTTAAGCGTCCGAAAACGCCCCTTGACCGATCGGGGATAGATCGGAATGCGTGTCTGGTAGAGCTCTTGAGATGTGCCGCCAGCCATGCCTCAGTACAGCGTACCGAGCGCCGAGTGCTGGATCCGCAGACGCTCGCTTGTAAAAAACTGCGCCGCCCAGAATCCAAAAGAACTTACTCGACACTCATTCACTGCCCTCCGCCGAGTTCATGCACGTACACGGTAAGGAGTTTTATCTGATTCTCATCCAGACGATTCTCCCAGGCAGGCATGACACGATTGACGCCATTGCGGATAACTTCCTTGACCACAGCGGCCTTACCCGCCAGCTCGGCCTGACTCGGCACATCGGCAATGGTCCAGATGTTATCGGTCAGATTCGCGGCGCCCTGCGATTTCAGCCCGGTACCCTGGGCGGTGTGACAGTAGTAACAACCACCCGCTTCGCCGGTGAACAATTGTTTACCGCGCATCAACTTGTCCGCGGGCACTTCATGGCCGGACAGACTGAGGACATAGAGGCTGACATCATCCAACTGTTCTTCATTGAGGGTACGTGCGAAGGCCGGCATATAACCATTGCGTCCCAGCGCAATCGTATTCTGGATATCCTCAACGCTACCGCCCCACAACCAGTCGTCGTCGGCCAGATTCGGGAACAATCCGATCACGCCAGCACCGCCCGCGCCATGACAAGCCGCGCAATTATCGCCGAACAAGCCCTTGGTCACCGACCGCACAAAGGTCATCATGTCAGGATCGGCCAGGATCTGCTGGTAATCGGCCGCTTCGACTTTCTGCATGTATTCCTGGGTCAGCAACGCCTCTTTGCCTTCCTGCATGTCTTTAATAAGCAGTGAGCGGGTATTCCAATGACGACTGCGCTCTTCACCATTCACGGTATAGGTGATGTCGTTGAACCACCCCGTGGTATAACCCTTACCGACCGGCCAGGCAGGATAGATAACCCAGTACAACACCGAGAACACCACCGTGGCGTAGAACGACCACAGCCACCAGCGCGGCAGCGGGTTATTGAACTCCTGGATATCGCCGTCCCAGGCATGACCTGTGGTCTGTACGGCACCCTGCTGTTTCGTTTTTGTTTCGCTCATCGCTTATCTACCTTGCGTGTCTCATCCGACTCGGCATCATCCTCATCGGCGAACGGAATATATTTGTACGACTCCAGCCGCTGCTTGCGTTGCTTGCCGGTGAATACGTAGAACAGGATGCCGCAGAAGGTCACGAAAAAAATCAGCAACGCCACGATCTTGCTGTTCTCCAGACGACCCAACCATTGCAGCATTTCAATCATGTAGCTTCACTCTGCACGCAATCCGCCGATCATCGGAACTCGGCGAAATAGCCTTCGTCGTATTTACTGAAATCCACCAGGGTACCCAGCATCTGCAAATAGGCCACCAAGGCATCCATCTCCGTCAGCTTGGCGCGGTCACCGTCATAGTTGGCGGATTGCGCCTGCTGCACCAGATTCGATTCGGCACGCAGAATATTCAGTTCGTTGGCAACGTCCGGACCGAACTTTTCCACATTCGCATCGAATTCCTGCTGGTTTTCGGAATAGGGGACGCCCGCAAATTTAAGCGCCCGCATGCGATCGGCAACATCCGCATAATCCAATGGCTGCATCAGCCAGGGATAACCCGGCATGATGGATTCCGGTACTACCGCGCGCGGATCAATCAAATGTGCCACATGCCACTCGTTGGAGTATTTTTCGCCGACCCGCGCCAGATCCGGCCCGGTGCGCTTGGAACCCCACTGGAACGGGTGATCATATTGGCTTTCGGCCGCCAGCGAGTAATGACCGTAACGCAGTTGCTCGTCGCGGAACGGACGGATCATCTGTGAATGACACAGATAGCAGCCTTCACGTTGATAGATATCGCGACCGCGCAGCTCCAATGGCGTGTAGGGACGCACGCCATCCACCTGCTCGACAGTGTCTTTGATGAAATACAACGGCACAATTTCGACCAGACCACCGATGGAGATCACCACCATCGTCAGCGCGATCAGCAGGCCGGCATTGATTTCAATACTTTCGTGTTTGAATTTCACTGTTCAATTCCCCGGAATTTTTAGGCACGCGCCAGCTTGGCCGCCAACTTGGCCTCGATCGCCGCCTCTTCTCTACTCGCCTGGCGGATGGTCATGAAAATGTTATAGGCCATCACCAGCACGCCGGAGACAAAGAACCCACCACCCAGCGCACGCACCACATAAGGCTTATGCAGGAAGCTGACGGTCTCGATGAAGGTGTACGCCAAGGAGCCGAAATCATCAAAGGCGCGCAGCAACAGACCCTGACCGATACCGGCAACCCACATCGCGGTGATGTACAGCACAATGCCGATGGTGGCCAGATAGAAATGCACATACACCAGACGCGTACTGTAGAGCTTGGTGTCATACAGACGCGGGATCATGTGATAGAACGAGCCGAACGAGATCATGGCCACCCAGCCCAGCGCACCGGAATGCACATGACCGATGGTCCAGTCGGTGTAATGCGACAGCGCGTTCACGCTCTTCAGGGACATCAACGGACCTTCGAAGGTAGACATGCCGTAGAACGACAGCGCAGTGATCAGGAACAACATGATCGGATCCGTGCGCAGTTTGTTCCAGGCACCCGACAGGGTCATGATGCCGTTGATCATGCCGCCCCAGGACGGCAGCAGCAGCATGATCGAGAAGGTCGCGGCCAGCGTGGAAGTCCAATCCGGCAACGCGGTCCAATGCAGATGATGCGCGCCCACCCACATATAGAGGAACGACAACGCCCAGAAATGGATAATGGACAGGCGGTAGGAATACACCGGACGACCGGCCTGTTTGGGCACGAAGTAATACATCATGCCGAGGAAGGCGGCGGTCAGGAAGAAACCGACGGCGTTATGGCCGTACCACCACTGGGTCATCGCATCCTGTACGCCCGAGTACATGGAATAGGACTTCAGCGTAAACATGCCTACCGGTACAGAGATGTTATTGAAGATATGCAGAATGGCCGTTGCCAGAATAAAGGCCAGGTAGAACCAGTTGGCAACATAGATATGCGGCTGCGAACGACGCTTGAGGGTTTGCACGTAGACCCAGAAATAGGCCACCCAAACCACCGTGATCAACAGATCAATCGGCCATTCGAACTCGGCATATTCCTTCGCCTGGGTGTAACCCAGCATGTAACTGATGGCGCCAAGGGCAACCGCCGATTGCCAACCCCAGAAGGTGAAGGTCGCCAGCGAGTCGCTGTACAGGCGTGCCTGACAGGTACGCTGCACAACATAATAAGAGGTCGCGAACAACGCGCTACCGCCGAAACCGAAAATCACCAGCGTGGTATGCACCGGACGCAGTCGGCCGAAGGTGATCTCCGGGATGCCCATGTTCAGCAAGGGATAGGCCAGTTCCAGGGCGGCATATAAACCGGCGGCCATGCCGAGCAGACCCCATACCAACGCCATGACCGAAAACTTGCGTATGACGGCATAGTTGTACTGTTGAGTACCCAATACTGCACCCTGTGCCATAAATAGCCTCTTTCTATTTCTTACATCATGCTGAATTACCGGCGCACGGGGACCCTGACGCCGAAGAAAAATATCAGGACATTCTAATATACGGACATACTACTGGCAAACCCCCGGAGCAGATGAAGGTCCCAGCTGACCATCAGGGCGACCCCGCAAATTCCGCAAGCACCTTATGAATCACAAGATTAGAAGTGTAGACGATGAGATGCACGCCACCGGCGATACATTCCATTGCCGGGACTACTTCAGTAAAGCACTGATAACCGGGACGTAATGGTCGACCAGCAGGAAGGCGAAGATGCCCATTAAATAGATAATGGAGTAGCCGAAGGTCGGCATGGCGGCCTGATCGCTACGCATCAGACGCAGAGCATGGCGCAGAAATCCGAGTCCCAGCGCCAATGCCCCGGCCAGATACAAAGGGCCACTCATATGGGTGGCATAGGGCAACACGCTAACCGCCAGCAGCAACACGGTATAGAGCAAAATCTGCAGGCGCGTGAACGGCACACCGTGGGTCACCGGCAACATGGGAATCTCCACCGCGGCATATTCAGCACGCCGGTGGATGGCCAGTGCCCAGAAATGCGGTGGCGTCCAGATGAAAATGATCAGGAACAGCAGCAAGGCATGCGGATCGACCTGCCCGGTCACCGCAGTCCAGCCCAACACCGGCGGTGCGGCGCCGGCCGCCCCACCGATGACAATGTTCTGCGGCGTCGCATGTTTCAGATACATGGTGTAGACCACCGCATAGCCGATCAGCGACAGAAAGGTCAGCACGGCGGTCAGCGTATTAACGAACAACACCAGTATCAGCATCGCCAAGCCGCCCAGGGACAGCGCGAACCACAAGCAGCTGCTGGAATTCATGTGGCCGGTCGGCAAGGGACGATCGCGGGTGCGCGCCATGCGCGCATCCACATGCTGATCGACCAGATGATTGATAGCCGCCGCCGAGGCCGCCGCCATGCCGATACCGAGAGTTCCGAACACCAGCACATCCAACGGCACCATACCCGGCGTAGCCAGGAACATTCCGACGACGGCCGTGAAAACAATCAACGCCACGACTTTGAGCTTGCATAGACCGATATAGTCACGCCAACCCAAGCTTTGTTGCTGCACCGCTGTCGCCACGTCGGCGTTCTCCATCATTCAATCCTGCCCTGATTGTACTGCTCTCCGGCGCATATGCAGGCATGCCGGCTTCGCGGTTATTCTTCAAAGTCTATGATTAATACAATCAACCTAAATAATCATTTCAGCCACGGAATCACACGGAAGACACTGAAACACAGCGCATTCCTGAAACGACTATTCACCCCCTTGCGGGTAATGGCAGTGCCGGCGTGAAGCTTATGATCTGGTCCGGGTTTTTCCGTGTGATTCCGTGGCAAATGCGGTTTATAGGATCAACCGATATAGGAAATCCGCAACAGGCGTTCCAGATCCTTGATCAAACCGCGCGGCTCCACCTCCGGCGCGTAATCCATCATCAGATTGCCCAAGGGGTCGACGAGATAAAGGTGATCTCCCGCTGGAAAAGCGGCTGCAACCCCGGCCTCCATCGGGCGCACCAGCACCAGCCCAGGATAATGCTCTTGCACTTGAGCCAGCCACTCCGCCGTCGCCCCATCATCCACAACCAACAGACGCTTGACCCTATCGATATTCTTTCCCTGTGCCAGACGCACCTGCCGCATCCGGTAAAGCGATTGCTGACAGGCCTCTGTACAGGAACCGTTCAGGTGATACACCAAGACCCATTCGCCCAGAAAAAAATCCGCCGCCAAGGGCGCACCTTGCGGATCGACAAAACCCTCTGCTGAGACCGGCTTCACCGGCTGAATCAAAGCGCCGTAGTTAGCCGTCGCCTGCGGTGTGTAATCCCCGCTGAAATTCAACAGCCAGGCCAATGCTGCCGGCAGCGCGAAAAAGGCCACGAGCAACAGCAAGGTCAAACGTGATCGCAATGTGTTCGAAGGCTTAGTCATAATAGTTTCCATCATTACTCCGGTCCCGCTTTCTCATCATCCGTTGCATCATCAGGCGTGGGGGTCTTTGGCCTCCGCTTCAGATTCACACCTATGTAGATAGCCAACAATGCCGCGCCTAAGGAGAACCATTGCACGGCATAACCTACATGCCGCTCCGGTCCAAACACCACCGGCTTCCAGTCGCGGACAAAACCATCCGGTTGATCCGCACCCAGCAACAACACCATCGGCAACAGCTTCACATTCAATTGTTGCGCCTGCAGATCCAGACGCACGCGCTGCAACACCTTGGGCCAGCCCGGATCGCGGTCCTCGCCCTCCCCCAGCACGAAAACATCCGGCGCCGGCAGGTCAATCAATCCTTCCACACGTACCCTGCCCGACTGTTCGACCGGCAGCATCGGCAGATCGGCGCGCGAGTTGCCTTGCGGCACCCAACCCCGATTGACCAGTACCGCATGCTCGCCGTCCGCTAGGCGTAACGGCGTGAGCACCTGATAACCCACCCGCCCCTGATACACGCGATTATCCAGCAGGAATTGCTGCGTGGCTAAATAGTTACCCTCAACCTCGGCACGCCGATAGCGCCAATCCGCGCCCGGCGCGAAATCAGCACTCAGGCGCACCGCGGCATCCTCAGGCCGGGCGCCATAGGCATCCAGCAAAGCGCGCTTCTGCGCGGCCCGATCCATTTGCCAAAAACCCAACGACAACAGCAACGTCATCAATAGTACCGTTGCCAGACTGGGCCAGAATCCCGGGCGAAACTCAATACTGCCTAGCCTCACTACCACCTCGCAGGCCCCACCGGGCTTGGTTATACTGGGCGCCCACCGATGCTCATCGACTTACTTCGCGGACTCACATGCTAACCAAAATCCTGATTGTATTGGTACTGCTCGCCATTCTCGGCAGCCTCGCAAGCGGCCTGATCTTCCTGATCAAGGACAATGGCAGCACGGAGCGTACCGTGAAAGCGCTGACGGTGCGCATCGGCCTGTCAGTCTTCCTGTTTTTGATGTTGATGCTGGGCATCTTCACCGGCGTCATCAAGCCGCATGGTATCAACCCGTATGCAGCAACGTCGAACACGACCAACAGCGCAGCACCCACCCATTCCGCAACCCAATAAAAACAAAGGCGCTGCAATGCAGCGCCTTTGGATACTGCCAGTCGGTGTTATAGCAAGTAGACGAAGATAAACAGTCCCAGCCAGACCACGTCGACGAAGTGCCAGTACCAGGCCACGCCTTCGAAACCGAAGTGGTGATGGGCGTCGAAGTGACCCTTCATGCAGCGCAGGCTGATCACGATCAACATGATGGTGCCGACCGTCACATGGAAACCGTGGAAACCGGTCAGCATAAAGAAGGTTGAACCGTAGATTCCGGATTCCAGCGTCAGATTGTAATGCTCGCTGTAGGCCTCGCCATATTCATAAATCTGGAAACCCAGGAAGGTCGCGCCGAGAATCACGGTGGCCCACATCCACAGGACCAGTGCACTCCGGTTACCTTTCTTCAAGGCCCAATGCGCAAAGGTAATGGTCACGCCACTGGTCAGCAGCAGCAGGGTGTTTAACGCCGGAATGTGCCAGGGATCCAGGAGCTTGTAATCACCGCCCAGATTGGCCGGACCATTGGTCGGCCACGCCGACTCGAAACCTTTCCACAGCAATTCATTGGTACCCGGGTCACCGCCACCAATCCATGGCACCGAGTAGATGCGCGCATAGAACAGGGCGCCGAAGAAGGCCGCGAAGAACATCACTTCCGAGAAGATGAACCAGCTCATGCCCCAGCGGAACGACTTATCCACCTGACTGTTGTACATATGCGCTTCGCTTTCGCGAATCACCGTACCGAACCAGCCGAACATCATGAATACCAGGACCGCCAAGCCAGCCAACATCATCATCGAGCCAGTACCCGACCCGTTCAGAAATAGTGCAGCGCCCGCCAGCAATATCGACAGGCCAATCGATCCCACAATCGGCCAGTGGCTGCCGTGGGGGACATAATAGCCGCCATGTGCTTCGCTCATGCCTCAATCCTCATTTTAGTGGTTTTCCAATTCTTATAATTCACCGCAGCAATACTCAGCTGCAGCGCACAATCACAAAATCTCCAACCTGGGTTGCTGGGTCGTCGTTTTACCGGAATCAAAAAAGGTGTATGACAGGGTCACTACTTCGTACTTGTCCGGCAGTTGTGGATCGACCACAAACTGCACCGGCATCCAACGACCCTCACCACTTTCGAAACGCTGTTCCGTGAAGCAGAAACACTCCGTCTTATGGAAATGCTGCGCCGCGATACCCGGAGCGACGCTGGGCACCGCGTGACCGACAATCGCTTGCTTGCCCAGGTTACGCGCATAGAACTGGGTTCTATAAACCTGCCCCGGATGCACCTGCATCTTGACCACTTCGGGCTGGAATTCCCAAGGCAAATTCTGATTCACGCTGGCTATGAACTCCACGGTCACCAGACGGGATGAATCAATCTCGTAAGCCTGTGCATTCGCGATCGGGCCATCCGCTGTACGCCCATTCAGTCCCGTCCAATCACAGAACACGTCATAGATTGGAACCATCACAAAGCCGAAGCCAAACATGGCGAGGGTCACCAGGAGCAACCGCAACGACGTTTTGCGGATGGCGTCGTTCAATGCGCACCTCCGGCCACAGTCCAGAAGAACATGGCGAGAATCCCCAGTGCAACCGCACCCAGGATCAGGGCCAGTCTTACGTTCGCACGTTTTTGCTTCAGCTCATCCATCGCAACTCTCAGCACACCGGGAATGGCTCAGAGAGCCACTCCCGGTATAACACTACTTGATAACCGGCGCCGTCGTGAAGCTGTGGTAGGGCGGCGGGGACGGCAGCGTCCACTCCAGACCTTCCGCACCTTCCCACACCTGATCAGTCGCCTTTTTGCCGCCGCGGATCGTCGAGATCACGATGTACGCGAACAGCAGCTGGGTCAGACCAAAGGCGAAACCGCCGAGCGATGAGATCACATTAAACTCGGTGAACTGGATCGAGTAATCCGGGATACGGCGCGGCATACCGGCCAGACCCAGGAAGTGCTGCGGGAAGAACAATACGTTCACGAAGATCGTCGACAGCCAGAAATGCCACTTGCCGAGCGTCTCGTTGTACATATTGCCGGTCCACTTGGGCAACCAGTAATAGGCACCGGCCATGATGGCGTAGATCGCACCGGTCACTAGCACGTAGTGGAAATGCGCCACCACGAAATAGGTATCGTGGTACTGGAAATCCACCGGCGCGATGGCCAGCATCAGTCCTGAGAAGCCGCCGATGGTGAACATGAACACGAAGCCCAGCGCGAACAGCATCGGCGTTTCGAAGGTCATCGAACCCTTCCACATGGTCGACACCCAGTTGAACACCTTCACACCCGTTGGTACGGCGATCAGCATGGTGGCGTACATGAAGAACAGCTCACCGGCCAGTGGCATGCCCACCGTGAACATGTGATGCGCCCAGACCAGGAAGGACAGGAAGGCGATCGAGGCGGTCGCGTACACCATCGAGCTGTAACCGAACAGCGGCTTGCGCGCGAAGGTCGGAATGATCTGCGAGACGATACCGAACGCCGGCAGAATCAGGATGTACACCTCGGGATGACCGAAGAACCAGAAGATGTGCTGGAACATGACCGGATCACCACCACCAGCGGCACTGAAGAAGCTGGTACCGAAGAATTTATCGGTGAGCAGCATGGTCACGGCGCCGGCGAGCACCGGCATCACCGCAATCAGCAGATAAGCGGTAATCAGCCAGGTCCAGACGAACAGCGGCATCTTCATCAGGGTCATGCCGGGGGCACGCATATTCAAGATGGTCACCACCACATTGATGGCGCCCATGATGGAAGACAGACCCATCATATGAATCGAGAAGATCACGAACGGGAAGGCATCACCCGTCTGCAACACCAAGGGTGGATACAGCGTCCAACCGCCGGCCGGGCCACCGCCATCCATGAACAGCGTGGACAGCAGCATGGTGAATGCGAATGGCAGGATCCAGAACGACCAGTTGTTCATGCGCGGCAGCGCCATATCCGGCGCACCCAGCATGATCGGAATCAGCCAGTTAGCCAGACCCACAAAGGCCGGCATGACCGCACCGAAAATCATAATCAGCGCGTGCATGGTGGTCATGGTATTGAAGAACATCGGGTTGACGAATTGCAGACCCGGCTGGAAAAGCTCGGCACGAATCACCATGGCCATGGCGCCGCCGACAAAGAACATCAGCAGCGAAAACAGCAGATACAGCGTTCCGATGTCTTTATGGTTAGTGGTGAATATCCAGCGGGATAGTCCGGATGCCGGCCCGTGGTCATGCGCGTCGTGTGCAGCTGCAGTACTCATTAGCTCTCTCCTCCTCGGAATCCGTTAGCGGGCGGCTTTGACAGCGGCCGGTTGAACAACATCGCCCTTGTTGTTGCCCCAGGCGTTGCGTTCATAGGTCACAACCGCTGCAAGATCAGCATCGTTAAGCTGACCTGCAAAGGCGGCCATGGCAGTACCCGCCTTGCCATTCATGACCAGTGCAAGATGTTCTGCCGCGGGCCCTGTCGTGATCACACCGCCCTTGAGAGCCGGAAAAGCCCCCGGCACACCCTCACCGTTAGCCTGATGACAGGCCGCGCAGTTGCTGGTGTAGACCTTCTCGCCCCGCGCCATCAATTCAGCCATCGTGAAATCACGATTGGAATCAGCGGCTGCGGCATCGGCCATTTTCAGCTGATCAGCAACCCAGGTGTCGTATTCGGCCTGTTCTTTGGCAACAACAACGATCGGCATGAAGCCATGATCCTTACCGCACAGCTCGGCGCACTGGCCGCGATAGGTGCCGGGCGTGTCGATATTGAACCACATTTCATTGATGAAACCGGGAATGGCATCCTTCTTCATACCCAGATCCGGCACCCACCAGGCATGAATCACATCATTGGCCGTAATGGACAGTCTGACTTTTTTGCCGACGGGCACCACAACAGGGTTGTCGACTTCCAGCAGGTAATCAGGATTCTTGTCAGCACGATTGAAGATTTCTTCTTTTGGCGTGGACAGCGTGCTGAAGAAATTCACACCTTCATTCAGATACTCGTACTGCCACTTCCACTGATAACCCGTGACCTTGATAGTGAGATCTGAATTACTGGTATCTTCCATCGCGATCAGCGCCTTGGTGGCGGGAATCGCCATGCCGATCAAAATCAGAAACGGAATAATGGTCCAGGCGATTTCGACGGCGGTGCTTTCATGAAACTGCGCCGCGACCGCGCCCTTGCTCTTGCGGTGGTTCAGTATGGAGTAAAACATGGCCCCGAACACCACAATGCCGATCGCCACACACACCCATAAAATGAGCATATGCAAGCTGTAGGCTTCCTGGGCGATAGTCGTAACACCTGGTCGCAGATTAAGGCCGTATTCGGCGGCCGCAATCCCGGCAACTGACAGAAGCGCAAGCCCCGTCAGCACCTGCGGTACCCTCAGATTGGTTCTCGCAGACATGCCTTCACTCTCCTTTGGTCGGATTTCAATTTTTATCGTTAAATCGTTATTGCGCGAACCGCCGTCACGCTGCCTGCACAGGCGCGGACGGCAGTCGAATCCAGCGGCGAAGGTCAACTGCCAGCTGGCGACGTTCCGTGTCATTCAAGCAATGGCCAACTTCTATTTTCCGGCCATGGCTGCAAATCAATAACCGCGCCGGATAACCGCGTTGCCGCGGCTCCGCCAACTCAACACTGGCCCAGGCGCGCTGTATCTGCGTCGATTCTTTTGGTTGGTGCAGACCCCTCATCACTGCCACCGTCCCGCCTTGAATCGAAATCACCTCGCGGCTGTTAGTACGTACTGCACAGTGATAGAAGGCCGCCGCCAATGCGATCAGCTCCAAACCTGCGAAGGGAAGAATCAGCCAGAAGCCCAGGAGGGCGAAACCCAGGGCAATCGTGAGGGAAACTACGCAAATGCCGCAGTACACTGCGACCGTTCTCTGCCAGGACAGCGAACAATTTGGCCGTATCACTACACAACAGTCCGCCGTCTGGGCGTCACACTCCGCTGCTACCACTGCGCCCTCTCGGATTGCAGCCAGTCAATATTCTTAGTGCGTTATTTCACACAATACTGTGTGTTTTCGAATGGATTGGGATGCTAACTGATGCACCTTTAAGGCGCAAGCAAATGGAAAAAATAGGCTATAAAACTTCGCTATAACAGCATCTTATAAATGATATATGCATTATTTCATAATATTATAATATTCAATTTACGAATGACTCATTTCACCTTAGTGACAATTCTAAAATTGGACGTAACTACATTACTCCACTCGCCTCGGGCAGCAAGCAAAGCGGCACTATCTGTTCGATGGCGTCCGGCTGCGATAGCCAGGGCAACGACAACAGCAAGGGCACACCCAGTCTGGCATTAAGCGTCGCAATATTGTCTTCGCAGCGCGCGAAATTCGGATCAACCTGATTGGCAACCCAGCCCACCAAAGGCAGGCCGCATTGCCGGATCGCCGCCGCTGTCAGCAGGGCATGATTGAGACAGCCCAACCGCAGCCCCACCACCAGCACCACGGGCAATTGCAAACGGCGCGCGAGATCAGCCATTGATTCCTGCGCATTGAGCGGCACCAGCCATCCCCCCACCCCCTCAACCACAATGCGATCCGCCTTGATCGACGCTATGCGTTCAGTGATGCTTGCAAGATCAATCGTCATATGGGTATCTGCCGCAGCGAGATGCGGCGCTATGGCAGGTTCGAAGGCATAGGGATTGACTGTGTCGTAGGGGAGTTCGATGGAACTGGCCTGCTGCAAGGTGAGCGCATCAGCATTGCGCAAGCCCGTTGGCGTCATCCAACTACCACTGGCCACCGGCTTGAAGCCCGCGACGTTCGCGTATTCCTGACGCAAACGTCGTATCAGAATCTGACTGACCAGTGTCTTGCCGACGCCGGTATCGGTACCGGTGATGAAATAGCCCTTCAGCATCATCAATCGGATCCCGGGCGACGTTTCAAAACCGACAAAGGCACAGTGACCACACCATCGGAGGCCTTGGCCGATGACTCCGCCGCCCAGGCATGTCCATAAATCACTTCATAGCTTGCCGGCAACACAGCCTGCTGGCGGAACTGCTCATACGCCGCACACATACGCTGCCAACGGCCAGGCCCCATCAAACCACGCGGACGCCCGGCGGTGACATTATGCGCACCCAGGGTTTTCAGATCCTGCACCAGTCCATTCACCTCGGTATAGGTCAAGGTTAATTTCTCCACATCCATGACCGGCTCCGCCAACCCGGCTCGCAGCAATGCATCACCGACATCGTGCATATCCAGAAAGCTGTTGACGTGGTTGTAGCCATCAACGGCCGCCCAGCTTGTGCGCAATTCACGCAGCGTATCGGGGCCAAACGAGGTGAACAGCAGCGCGCCACCGGGCTTGAGCACCCGCTTGAATTCAGCGAAGGCCGCATCAAGACCATTGCACCATTGCAAGGCCAGATTGGACATAACCAGATCAACACTGCGATCAGCGAACGGCAGACGTTCAATATCACCGCAGACAAAACCCGGACGTCGCCACCAACCGGATTGTCTGCGCGCCTGCACAAGCATGGGCGAGGCAATATCCAAGGCCACCACCCGTGCACTGCGATACCGCTTCAACAATGCCCGCGCGATATAGCCGGTACCTGCGCCCAGATCCAACACCGTTTTCGGATCCAGCTTGATCACACCAAGCCGTTCCAATAAGCGGTCGCCGACCTCACGCTGCAGCACGGCGACACGATCATAGTCGGCGGCCGCGCGCTCAAAACTCGAACGCATCCCGCGTTTATCGACATCAAAGTCATCCGGACCACTCACAGTAGAAACTCCGAGATTGCCGCGGCCGTTTCCTGCGGATGTGAAATAAAGGGTGCGTGGCCCGCCAGGGCAACTTCCTGTAACGGCATGTGCGGATAGTGCTCATGCACGCGACGCAACGCCGCGATGGGCACCAGGGTGTCGCAGACACCACCCATCCAGAGCGTCGGCACTGACAACGCGTCCAGGCTGGAACGCAGATCCGTATCCCGCAGAATCGTCAGACCACCACGCAGGGCGGAAACATGCGGCGACGGCACCGCACGCACAGCGCGGCGCAGTTCGCGCAACACAGTGTTATCGGGCGCCCCACGCGCAATCAAACCTAGAAATCGGGTCAGCGTCGCTTGATGATCCTGCAGCAGGTCCTCGGCAAAACCCTCCAGCACGTTGCGCGCCATACCTTGCGGCCAGGTGTCATTCGCCACGAAACAGGGATTACTCGCCAGCATAATTAAGCGTTCGACGCGCTGCGGATGGCGCGCCGCGAACGCCAATGCAAACAGCCCGCCTAGCGACCACCCTAGCCAGTGCGCACGCTCCGGCACATGCTGCGCCAGGACATCACAAACGCTCTCGAGCGTAAACGACCCGATCGGCGCACTCAGTCCATGACCGGGCAGATCGATCAGGTGTAAACGAAAATTAGTCGCCAAAGACTCAACGATAGGATGCCAAATACCGGCATGCATGCCCCAACCATGCAGCAGCACCAAATCCGGCCCCTGACCGACACAACGACAATGCAGCGACGGCTGAGACATGATCAACCTAACAGTTCGCTGAAAGGATGACAGAACACTTCTTCGAGAGCCGTCAACAGACGATCTATATGCGCCTCTTCGTGCGCCGCACTCAAGGTGATACGCAATCGCGCGGTCCCTTCCGGCACGGTTGGCGGCCGCATGGCCGGCACCAGTATGCCACGCTGTTGCATGCGCGCACTGAACTGCAGCGCCTGCGCGGATTCGCCTACCAACAAGGGTTGTATCGGTGTCTCAGAGGCCATGAGCGTCAGGCCCAGCTCTGCCGCACCACGCTGAAATCGCGTGATCAAGGCATGTAATTTTTCGCGCCGCCAGGATTCCTGCTGTACCAGCCGCAGACTCGCACGCGTCGCCTCGGCCAAGGCCGGCGGTGTCGCCGTGGTATAGATGTAGGTACGCGCCTGCTGGATCAAGGTTTCGATCAGATCATCGTCGCCCGCCACAAAGGCACCGAAGGTGCCGAAGGCCTTACCGAGCGTTGCCATTAGAATTGGCACATCGCTGGCATTCAAACCGCAGTGATCAACAGTTCCGCGACCGTGCTTGCCCAGCACACCGATGCCGTGGGCGTCGTCCACCATCAACCAGGCATGATTATCACGTGCGCAGGCGGCCAGCTCCGGTAACGGTGCGATGTCGCCATCCATGCTGAACACACCATCGGTTGCGATCAATCGTTCACCTGAACCGCTGCTCTGCACACGGGCGCGCAGATCCGTCACATCGGCATGCGCATAACGCACCAGACGCGCGCCGCTGTAACGCGCGGCATCCAACAGCGAGGCATGATTGAATCTATCTTCGAACAGGCGATCGGCATGTCCCAGCAGGGCGCCGATGACACCGAGATTCGCCATATAGCCGGTTGAGAACAACAAGGCGCGTGGCCGACCAACGAAATCGGCCAGTTCCTCTTCGAGCGCATGATGTGCCGCACTGTGCCCGCTCACCAGATGCGCCGCGCCACTGCCGACACCCCAGGTTTGCGCGCCGGATTGCAGCGCACTGATCACCTCGGGATGGTTGGCCAGCCCTAAATAGTCGTTACTGCAAAAGCTGAGCAGCCGTTCACCGTCGACCTGCATCTCCGCGCCCTGCGGACTAGCGCTGACACGCCGCGCCCGATACAGCCGTTGCGCCTTGCGTTGTTCAAGCTCGTGGCGAAGGTCTTTCATAGGTTTTGAGAAATTGAATCATGTAGGGCGCAATAGCGTAGCGTATTGCGCCGCATGTTTATCCTGAGCTATCGAGCAGCGTTGTAACATCCGGCGCATTACGGCCTGCGGCCTAATGCGCCCTACATTACAGATCTAAACCGGTGTTAACCCAAGACGGTCAAATAATTTCCGATCGCGATCGCACTCTGGATTTTCGGTTGTCAGCAACCGCTCACCGTAGAAAATCGAATTGGCACCGGCCAGGAAACACAGCGCCTGCAGCTCATCGCTGATGTCGGTGCGGCCGGCCGATAGCCGCACATAGGATTTCGGCATCATCAACCGCGCGACGGCGAGCGTGCGCACGAAATCGAACGGGTCTGGCGCGGTGACCTCGGCCAGCGGCGTGCCTTCGACACGCACCAGCAGATTGATCGGCACGCTTTCCGGATGCTTCGGCAGGTTGGCGAGCTCCTGCAAGAGACCGGCGCGATCCTCGCGACTCTCGCCCATGCCGACGATGCCGCCGGCGCAAACGTTGATACCGGCATCACGCACATGCTTGAGGGTATCGAGACGATCCTGATAGGTACGGGTGGTGATGACCTCGCCATAAAATTCCGGCGAGGTATCGAGATTATGATTGTAATAATCCAGGCCGGCGTCCTTGAGCCGCGCGGTCTGTGGTTCTGTGAGCATGCCCAGCGTGACGCAGGTTTCCAGCCCCAGTGCCTTGACGCCACCGATCATCGCCGCGACCTGTTCCAGATCCTTGTCGCGCGGACTGCGCCAGGCCGCGCCCATGCAGAAACGACTCGCCCCGCGCGCCTTGGCGGCACGCGCCTCGTTGAGCACATCCTCCAGGGGCAGCAAACGCTCGATATTCAATTCGGTTTTGTAATGCGCACTCTGCGGGCAGTAGGCGCAATCCTCCGGGCAGGCGCCGGTCTTGATCGACAGCAGCGTGCTGATCTGCACCGCATTCGGATCGAAATGCGCGCGATGCGTCTGCTGCGCCGCAAACATCAGATCATTGAAGGGCTGCGCGAACAGCGCCAGGATTTCCGCGCGCGTCCAATCGTGACGCAGTTCGCCATCCGCGGGCCGAGTGTCCCGTGAGGTTGCCGTTGCTATCATGTGTGGGTCTCCTCATTCAAGGTAATGTCCCGCCAGGGCAGGCGCGCAATGCGCCGCAGTTCCAGCACCGACCAGGGGATCAGTATCAGCGCCACGATGCCGCCGGTGATAATCCACAGTCGCCAGTCGGTGCCATAAAAAGTGCCGACCGGGATGACCAGGCCGAACATGCCGTAAAAGCGATAGGCCGCCTGCTGGGTACAGTGCCCAACTTGCGGATCGGGGTGATGCCGGGCCAGGGCATAAACCACTATGGAGGCGCCGAACCAGAGGATCGGCGGCACGATCATCAGTACGAACAGCAGGACCGTGGAAGTCCCTGTGGGATGCGCCCAGAGAATATAGGGTGCCAACAGCAGACCCGGAATCATGGCGATGACATTGCCATAATTGAACAGGGAAGCGCTGAAGCGCGCGCTCCGCGCGGAGATCTGCTGCGGTGGAGACTGCATCGCGCTGGGATCTGACATATAACCTGCTGCTAAACTGAAGACCGCCGGGACCAGGATGGCTACCGGGGTGCATTATCTGTCAACTGAAAGGGAATTCATATGGTTTACAACTGGCCACTCAGGCCGCAATGGCTCATTCCCAGCCATTGCCAGCTGTGCCTGGCAAAGGACCCCAGCGGACTGAATCTCTGCCGCGCCTGTCACGACGATCTGCCCTGGCTGACCCTGGCCTGTCCGCGCTGCTCGCTACCGCTGCATTATCCCGGTCAGCTGTGCGGTGCCTGTCAGCACCATCCGCCAATCTTCGATACCGGCATTGCCCTGTTCCACTATGCGCCACCTGTGGACCAATTGATCCTGCAACTCAAATTCGCTGCCGGCCTCCATCAAGCGCGCCTGTTTGCCGCGCTGCTGGGAGCCCGCTTAGCCAAGGTACCGTCACCCGACTGCATTATCCCGGTACCGTTACATCCAAGCCGCCAGCGTGAACGCGGCTTCAATCAGGCCATCGAGATTGCCCGGCCGTTGAGCCAACAGCTGCGATGTCCGCTCGATATTGAGAGTTGTATCCGCACCCGGCCAACGCCACCGCAGTCGCTGCTCAGCGGCAGCCAGCGGCGCAGCAATCTGCGCGACGCCTTTGCGCTGACACGCCCCTTGCAGGCGCGCCATGTGGCCTTGGTCGATGATGTACTGACCACCGGCAGCACCCTGAACGCCGTGGCTAAATTGCTGCGCAAGGCGGGGGCGGAACGAATCGACGTATGGGTGTGTGCGCGAACGCACCGGAACGCATGATAGAAGATGAACTGCTGGCAGGGCTGGCAGCGTACTGCCGATCACCTCCAGGCGAGCAACTCGGGCCGATGTATGGCATAGCCCTGTGCGTAATTAACGCCGATATCACGCAGCAGTTGAAGGGAGCGTTCGGATTCTACAAATTCGGCAACTGTCTGCAGCCCCAGCACCTGACCGATACGGTTGATGGCATCCAGCATGGCCAGGTCGGTCGGATTGCTGTCAATCTGCCGCACCAAGGAGCCATCTATTTTCAAATAATCCACGGGCAGATTTTTCAAATAGCCAAACGAGGACATGCCGCTACCGAAATCATCCAGGGCAAACTGGCAGCCGAATTGCTTGACGGTATTGATGACTTCCCGTGCGCGTCCGAAATTGGCGACGGCTACCGTCTCGGTAATCTCGAAGCACAGCGCAGAGCACAGCAATGGATTGCGTTTCAAGATGGCTTCCAGGTATTCCACAAACCGGTCGTCATTGAGACTGGCACCGGAAAGATTGATGGCGCAACGCGTGACAGTCTGGTTATCCAACGCGGCACGCAATCCTGCATGCTGTGCGTCCAGCAACAAATGATTGATCACCCAACGATCAATTGCCGGCATCAGGCCGTAACGCTCGGCCGCGGGGAAAAACTGTCCAGGGGCAACAATCCCACCCTGTTCATCCACCAGCCGGAGCAACACCTCGAACTGTGTTGCACCCTGGGCCGATAAATTCAGGATGCTTTGCTGCCAGATCTGCAGCCGATTCTCTTCCAAGGCCTTCTGGATCTTGCCGACCCATTGCATTTCCTGACGCTTCCCGGCACAGGCCTTGCCGCCGAAATACAGTTGTGCACGGTTGCGTCCCTGATCCTTGGCGACATAGCAGGCGGCATCCGCCGCACTGAGCACATCTTCAGCGGATACCGTCTCTGCCGTAATGGCGCGCACGCCGATACTGGCCGTGATGTCGAAATGCTGTTCCTGCCAAGTGAAGCGGTAGGCAGCCACGGCATCACACAATGCCTCCGCCACTGCCATGGCCTGTTCGATGGGGATGTCGTTCAACAGCAACCCAAATTCATCGCCACCAAGTCGCGCAAGCACACCCTGATCCTTCACCAAGGCATTAAGACAGACACCCAATTGATCCAGATCGACATAGATCAGGGCGTGCTGTCCACCACGGGTATGGGCGGTATCCACCAGCGCATTGAGGCGCATCTGAAATTCGCGCCGATTGAGCAGTCCGGTGAGATCGTCATGACTGGCATTGTGCTGCAGTGTGGTATGCAGACGCCGACGTTCGGTGACATCGCGCAGAATGCCAATGACCAAGTCGCCCACTTCAAGCTGCACGCGGCTGAGACTGAATTCCACCCAGCGTGGCGTCCCCTTGGGCGGATTCAACGCCGCTTCGAAACTGGCCGGCTTACCCTGCAGCACCTTTATAAACTGGCTGCAGAACAATGCTTCGGTTTCCGCGGAGCCGAACAGCTCGGTAATGGGTATCCGCCGCCCATGGGCGGTTAACTCCGCCTCACCCAGCCCCAACCACTGCTCCAGCAGCGGGTTGGCAACATGGAATTTCATTTCATCACAAATGACGAAAATACCGTCATTGGCACTGTCGATATAAGCTCGCAGCAGTTCACGTTCCAGCTCAGAGTCCAATTTTGGCTCCGACGCCGTGCTTGCACTGCGAAATTGAACGGGTTTTGGCGGCTTGTTCATAGGACTATTCTGGACAACCGAAGAGGGTATCGGGTAATTCACCCAATCACTTGAATCTGCTTCGATAAATCAAAGCGGAAAGGGAGACGCCAGATAGTGCAGAAATATTCCAGAAAATACCGTCGCGCCGAACCAATTGTTATTCAAGAACGCCTGGAAGCAACCCGATTTATCCCGATTACGTGCAAGGTATTGCTGATACAGCGCCAAGCCAGCAGCGATCAACAGCCCCAGATAAAAATACAGGCCTAGCCCGGCCATCCGCCCGATCAGAATCAGGCCAACCAGTACCAGAATCTGCAACACCCCAATGACCAGGCGATCGGCCGAGCCGAACAGGATGGCCGTGGATTTCACACCGATTTTGACATCATCATCACGATCAACCATGGCGTAGAAGGTGTCATAGGCCGTGGCCCAGAGGATATTCACCACGAATAACAACCAGGCGATTTTCGGCACCTGATCCTGCACGGCGGCAAAGGCCATCGGGATCGCCCAACCAAAGGCCGCGCCGAGCACCAACTGCGGCAGATACGTGTAGCGTTTGGTAAAGGGATAAAGCGCCGCGAGCAACAAAGCGCCGAAGGACAAATACAGCGTCAAGCGGTTGAGCGTCAGCACCAGAATAAAGGCAATGACACAGAGCAACGCGAACAGCACCAAGGCTTCCGGCGGGCTGACGCGACCCGCCGCGATAGGACGATCTTGAGTGCGCTCTACATGCTGATCGAAATTCCGGTCGGCATAATCGTTGATCACGCAGCCGGCCGAGCGCATCAGCACCACGCCCGCGACAAACACCAGCAGAATTTGTGTTGGCGGCAGTCCTTGCGCAGCAATCCACAAGGCCCACAATGTCGGCCACAGCAACAACAGAATACCGATCGGCTTATGCAGCCGGGTCAGTAGATAATATTGATAGAGGCGGTCTTGGAGATGCATATCGGGCTATCGGTTGGCAATTACGCCGCAGATTAACGCATCCGGCCGTGTGAATGAATGACCCTGACCAGCTCCGAATATACCGCCGCGGTGGGGACAGATCTTCAGCTCTGTCCCCGTTGTGGTTCCACACAATAAAGCGGAACCACTCAACAATCATCTCTGAGGTCCACTGCGGCTTCGCTTGACCTCGTGGTCCGCACGGACGGGGACAGAGCTGAAGATCTGTCCCCACTTTGGTGGAGCGTTACGGGGTGGGCGTGACTTAACGTCTTGGCGTCTTTGCGCGGAATACCGAGCGCCGCCCCCAGATCTCCTCGGGCCTGCGTTTGAGCCCCTCTACCGCCGCAAAGTAGTGCGGATGGCCGATCCCGTCGGAGGCAGCGTCAGCCGCGCGTCCGACAATCATGCACAGCAATCACACCTCACCATAGCGGCTGGCATCACCCAACCAGCGGCGGATCAGCGGTGCGGTGCTTTCAGGGTAGGATTCCAGCAAGGTTTCCGCGGCCTGCTCCACACTCGGCAATAGATCCTGATCACGCAGCAGATCGGCGATACGCAGACTGAGCAAACCGGTCTGGCGTGTTCCGAGCACTTCGCCCGGACCGCGCAGCTCCAGATCGCGACGCGCGATCTCGAAACCGTCAGTGGTGTCGCGCAACACACCCAACCGCGCGCGCGCCTGCTCGGATAACGGGTTGCGGTACATCAAGACACAGCTGCTCTGCGCCGCGCCGCGACCGACCCGACCGCGCAGCTGATGCAGCTGCGCCAAACCGAGACGCTCGGCGTTCTCGATAATCATCAACGAGGCGTTCGGCACATCCACCCCGACTTCGATGACCGTGGTTGCCACCAGTAGATTCAACTCACCGGCCTTGAAGCTGGCCATCACCGCCTCTTTGTCGCGCGACTTCATCCGCCCATGCACCAGACCGACACGCAAATCCGGCAACGCCTCGGCCAGTTGCACCGCAGTATCCTCGGCGGCCTGACACTGCAACGCCTCGGATTCTTCAATCAAGGTGCAAACCCAATAGGCCTGCCGGCCCTGCGCGCAGGCCTGACGCACCCGTTCGACGATTTCGGGACGGCGATTATCGGGTATCACCACGGTTTGCACCGGTGAGCGGCCCGGCGGTAATTCATCAATGATCGAGGCATCCAGATCCGCATACAGCGTCATCGCCAGGGTGCGCGGTATCGGTGTCGCAGTCATGGTCAATTGATGCGGCCGAGTCTCGCCTTGCTTGCCTTTATCGCGTAAGGCCAGACGCTGGTGCACACCGAAGCGATGCTGCTCATCGACAATGACCAGACCCAGACGCGCAAACTGCACATCCTCCTGAAACAGGGCATGCGTTCCGACCATCACGGCGGCAGTACCGTCGGCAATGGCCGCCAGTGTCGCAGTGCGCGCCTTGCCCTTGATCTTGCCCGACAACCAGGAAACCTCAAGACCCAGTGGCGTCATCCAGGCATGAAAATTTCGATAATGTTGTTCGGCCAACAGTTCGGTCGGCGCCATGATGGCCACCTGGGCGCCGGCCTCGACGGCCTGCAAAGCAGCGAGCGCAGCGACCACGGTCTTGCCGGAGCCGACATCACCCTGCACCAGCCGCAGCATGGGATGCTCGCGTTGCAGATCCGCAGCGATCTCCGCAACGACACGTTGCTGCGCCGCCGTGAGTGTGAAGCTGAGTGCATCGAGAAACCGTGCACGTAACTTTCCATCCCCCTGCAACACCGGCGCGAGCTGCGCCTTGGCGGCATAGCGCAGTTGCCGCAGACTCAGGTGATGCGCCAGCAGCTCTTCGAACACCAAACGCTGCTGCGCGGGATGTCGACCCGCCTCCAGTTCATCGACACTGGCCTCAGGCGGGGGGCGATGCACGTAGCGGATCGCCGCGGCCAGCGAGGGTAATTTAAATTTCTTCAGAATCGCCGGAGGCAGCCAATCGCGCAGACCCGCATCGCCGGATTGCGCCAAGCGCTCCAGTGCCTGTTCGGTCAGCGGACGCAAACTCAGTTGATGTAAACCTTCGGTGGTCGGATAGATCGGCGTCAGATGTTCTTCGACCGCTTCGATGGCATGCTCATCGATACGTTTGTATTCGGGATGCACCATCTCCAACGTCACTGTGCCCGGGCGCACTTCTCCATAACATCGTAACCGTACACCGCGCGCGAAACCGGCCTGTTGATTGGCATTGAAGTGGAAAAAACGCAGTGTGATTGCACCGGTACCGTCCGATATGCGCACCAGTAACATGCGCTTACGACCGAATTTTATTTCGGCGAGATCAACACTGCCCTCGACGACCGCTTCATCGCCGGGGCGCAAACTCCCCATCGGCACGACGCGGGTGCGATCCTGATAACGCGAGGGCAGGTGAAAGAGCAGATCCTGAACGGTCTCAATACCCAGATTCGCCAAGCGTTGCGCCGCTCGCGGACCGACGCCACGCAGAAGTGTAACCGGCTGTGATTGCAGGTCGGGTGATTGGGTCACGGGCACATCCTTGTGCAGTTGCATTGACGTGTCTGTTCTAACAAGGTTCAGATTTCCATTCCAGCCATAACAGACAGACATCCCTTCATTGAAATGGACGACTTAGTCGCCGAGCACCATGATCGCATCCATCTCCACCGCCGCACCTTTGGGCAGTGAAGCGACACCAACTGCGGCGCGCGCCGGATAGGGCTGCTGGAAATAGTCCGCCATCACCTGATTGACCAGCGGGAAATGACTCAGGTCAGTGAGAAAGATGTTCAGTTTGGCGATATCGGCCAAGGAACCGCCGGCGGCAGCGCAGACTGCCGACAGATTATCGAATACGCGACGGATCTGCGCCTGCATGTCGCCGACCACCATTTCCATGGTCTCCGGCACCAGCGGGATCTGCCCCGACAGATAAACAATATTGCCGGTCTTGACCGCCTGCGAATAAGTACCGATTGCCTGCGGCGCTTTATCGGTCGCGATGATTTCACGAGCCACGGTTTTCTCCTTATAAAATTCAACAAAATTATTTCGCGCAAAGACGCAAAGGCGCTAAGCAAAATCACGAAACCCTTGCTAAATTCAAAGTCGTCATTCCGGCGCATGCCGGAATCCATGCGATTCGAGGTGCTAGATTACTCGCTTCGCTCACCCTGCGGGCCGCCTGATCGGCGTTCAACGCGCTTTGCGCTTTTGTCCGACATGCGCCGGAATGACTAATTATTAAGAGTTTCCCCTAATAAGGTTTTGAAGTTAACTTAGCGCCTTTGCGTCTTCGCGCGAGACCGCTTTAAACCACCTTCAGCTCTTCGTCCGACTGATGCGCAGCACCAATGGAATATGCCGGATGCGTCGCATGACGCGCGCCAGATGCAGGCGATCATGCACCGTGACGGTAAACGCTAAGGTACTGTTGAGACCGTCGCGTTCTTCGATGCCCACGTTTTCGATATTCGACCCCATGTCGGCGATAGCTGCCGCCACCGTGGCCAGCACGCCGCGTTGATTGGCGACATCCACGCGCAGCTCGACCGAGAATTCGCCGCTGACATCGCGCTCCCATTCCACGTCCACCCACTTCTCCGGGCGGTTGCGGTAATCGGCGATGGTCTTGCAGGTCTCGGTATGAATGATGATACCGCGGCCGGCGCTGACGAAGCCGGCGATACGATCGCCCGGAATCGGCCGGCAACATTTGGCAAAGCTCACCACCATGCCTTCCGTGCCGCGAATGGCCAGCGGCGCGCCGCTTGCAGGCGGCGTATTGGCGTCGGTTGCCGGCTCGGAAATCTCGTCGCCGGCCTGCAAACGCCGCGCCGCCAGCATCGGCATACGATTACCCAGACCGATATCCTCCAACAAATCATTAACCGTTTTCAGCCCATAGGATACGGCGACTTCCTGCAGACGCCCCTCATTCACGTCCGCAGGCGTCACACCAATGCTAAGCAGCGCTTTGTCGAGCAGACGCCGCCCGAGACTCACGGCTTCTTCGGTGTGCAGGTTTTTCAGATAGTGGCGAATATTGGAACGCGCCTTGCCGGTGACGGCGAAATTCAACCAACTGGGATTAGGATGCGCGCCGGGCGCGGTGATGATCTCAACCGTCTGGCCGTTGTGCAACACTGTGCGCAGCGGTGCCAGACGCCGATCTATCTTGGCGGCGATACAGGTGTTACCGACATCGGTATGCACGGCATACGCAAAATCCACTGCCGTGGCGCCGCGCGGCAGCTCCATGATCTCGCCCTTGGGCGTGAACACATAGACCTCATCAGGAAACAGATCGATCTTGACGTTCTCAAGAAACTCCAGTGAATTACCGGCATGCTTCTGCATTTCCAGCAATTCGCGCAACCATTCGCGTGCACGCGCATGTGCACTGCTCGCACCATCGCCGCCACTCTTATACAGCCAGTGCGCGGCAATGCCGGCCTCGGCGACGCGCTCCATATCCTCGGTGCGGATCTGCACTTCGATAGGCACGCCATACGGCCCGAACAAAACAGTATGCAGCGATTGATAGCCATTCGCTTTCGGAATGGCGATGTAATCCTTGAAACGGCCGGGCACCGGTTTGTACAGACTATGCACAACACCGAGCACGCGGTAACTGGTATCGACGCTGTCGACCACCACGCGAAAGGCGTAGACATCAAACACATCATGGAACGACAGTCGCTTGCTGCGCATTTTCAGATAGAGACTATATAGGTGCTTCTCACGACTGAGCACTCGTGCTGAGATGCCATCCTGTTCCAGACGCTGGCGGATGGCTGCCTCAATCTTGCTGAGGATCTCCTTGCGGTTGCCGCGCGCACTCTTGACCCGCTCGGCCAGCACCCGCGAACGCAGCGGATAGTAGGCGGCAAAGCCCAGGTCCTCGAGTTCCAGGCGCAGATTGTTCATGCCCAGACGATTGGCAATCGGCGCATAGATATCCAGGGTTTCGCGGGCGATGCGCCGGCGCTTGTCGGGCGGCATGACACCGAGCGTGCGCATGTTGTGCAGGCGATCGGCCAGCTTGATCATAATGACGCGGATATCGCGCACCATGGCCAGCATCATTTTGCGGAAGTTTTCCGCCTGGGCCTCGGCCTGACTTTCGAACTTGATCAGCGTGAGCTTGCTGACACCATCAACCAGTTCCGCGACCTCTTCGCCGAACAGTTTGTCGACCTGCTCCTTGAGCGTACCGGTATCTTCGATAACGTCGTGCAGAATCGCGGCGATGATGCTTTTGTAATCCATGCGCATATCCGCGAGGATCTGCGCCACCGCCAGCGGGTGATAAATATAGGGCTCGCCGGAGACACGCTGCTGGCCTTCATGCGCCTCGGCGCTGAACAGATAGGCGCGATAGACCTCGCGGATCTGTTCCTCATCCAGATAACAATCCAACTGGCGGCACAGGTCGCTGATCAGCAAGCGCGGCTCACCGTCGGGATTCACAATGTGTTCTGGAATAACTGCCATGGTTTTCCGCATTCAGCCTGGATGCCGTTCGGACACAACCTGGAAACCTGCCTGGCGAAAGGGAAACCTGAAGATTTATTCACTGCAGCGGCACGTCTGGCGCGCTGAACCAAATTAATCCGGGAATCCCCAGCATGGCGGCGGGAGCCTGGTTCGCAGCGCGTGACTACATCTCGGGGAAATCCAGGTACACGCCACGTTGCGTCACCTGGGATCATAGGGCAAGGGCACGCCAGCGTCACCTGAACGGCTGCCACGGCTGCAGAAAGCCGCCGTGGCGAGGGGGATTTTAGCCTTCGTCGTCCGTATCAGCAGCGGGGGACGCAGCTGCTGCATCATTCTCTTCGGTGTCCGGCGCAACCATGACACCGTCGGCGGCATCGGCGAACAGGGCCTCGGCACGCGCGACTACATCCGGCGCTTCTTCGACGGGCTCGTCAACCACATCCAGGATAGAGGGGCCGATCAGGCCCTCGGCGATTTCGCGCAGCGCCAGCACCGTGGGTTTGTCGTTTTCCCAGTCCAGCGTGGTGGTCGAACCATTCGCCAGCTGACGGGCGCGCTTGGAGGCGACCAGTACCAGCTCGAATCGGTTGGCTACATTGTCCAGACAGTCTTCAACAGTGATGCGCGCCATGGTTACGACCTTGTGCTACGGATTGAGGGGATGGGGAGTCTACCCAATTCAACTCTTTGATGCCAGCAGGCTGGCGAGCAGCTCCCGATGGCGCCGGGCCTGGGGTATCAGGCGCAGCCGCTGTGCATGCACGATCGCGATCAGCTCATCCTGGGCCGTCTGGAAATCATCGTTGATGATAAGGTATTCATACTCTTCGTAATGGGCGCTCTCGCTGACTGCGCCCTGCATGCGCCTGGCGATAATCTCGTCACTGTCCTGACCGCGACCGCGAAGCCGGGTTTCCAGGGTAGCCCGCGAGGGCGGCAGGATGAAAATGCTGACCACGCCCGGCCAGGCCGAGCGCACCTGGCGCGCGCCCTGCCAGTCGATATCCAGAAACACATCCTGGCCGGCCGCCAGTTGTGACTCGACCGAGGCGGAGGCGGTACCGTAATAGTTATCGAATACCTTGGCGTGTTCCAGAAAATCGCCCGCTGCGATCATGGCCTCGAATTTGGCCTTATCAATAAAATGATAATCGCGCCCGTCCTGCTCACCCGGCCGCATGGCGCGGGTAGTGTGCGAAACCGAGAACACCACCCCATCGAGGCGCTCCATCATGGCCCGCACCAGACTGGTCTTGCCGGCGCCGGAGGGGGCTGAAACTATAAAAAGATTACCGTGCATCCTGGGCTGATTCCTTTAATTCAGGGGTTCTGGGTCCGAACACGACCAATGTGCATATAGCAATGATATAAATACAGTTATTAATCGGGGGCGCGGCACTGGCGACAATGAGGCAATGACACCCGGGACAGTTTGCCCGACGCACAGGGTGGATTCCAGTGGATCTGACGCTGATTCGCATCGGCTGGCCGAGACGGCGAGCTGTCGGACACCCTGCGGAGCAAGACAGCCGGCGCATTGACGCGCAAGCACACGTGCATTAGCTTGCCAATGAAAGGGGTATTCCTGCATTGAAACGAAGAACCTGCTTAATGCTGCTGTCGGGTTTTCTGGCCGCTACCGCATTGCCGCGACTACGTGGCCTGAAGGCAACCACGCTCACAGCACAGCGCACGGACTCCCGAGCGCTCATGCGCACACTCGCAGGCTTGTTTCCCAGGCCTGCGAATGCGCGTGCTGTGGGTATTTCCTATCTGCGGCAATACCCGGAACGATCCGACCGCCACCAGCTCTTGACCGACCTCGGCCTGGATACCGCCGGGGCAGGCATGCACGATGCTCCGTCCTTACTCAACCACCTGCGCGACGGACAGCAACGGGATTTCATCACCGGCGATACCGTAACGGTCAATCGCTGGATATTGTCCCGCACCGAGGCAAGCATATGTGCGCTGCTCGCCCTAGCCTGATCATGCAGGCCATGTCGTGTTTGTAGATTTTCGATCGCCAGAAACCCCGCAGGACATCCAATGCGATCTGTGCATCATCGGCGCCGGCGCAGCGGGGATCACGCTGGCCTGCGCGCTCATCGACACCGGCATTCAGGTGTGCCTGCTGGAAAGCGGGGGGTTGGAAAACGCCGCGGATATCCAGGCTCTATACGAGGGAGACAGCGTCGGTCTTGAAAATGCCAGTCCGATCGGTTGTCGACTGCGTTACTTCGGCGGCACGACCAACCACTGGGAAGGCTGGTGCGCACCGTTGCGGAACATTGATTTCGAACCACGGCCCTGGGTTCCCAACAGTGGCTGGCCGATACGCAAGGCTGATCTGGCTCCTTACTACGAACGCGCACAGGAGATCTGCCAGATCGGATACTTCGACTTCACAACGGATGCGTTACAGGATACAGGTCTTCGCTTTCCGGAGTTTGCACCGGACAAGGCCGTGACACGCCATTTTCAATTCAGTCCACCGACGCGCTTCGGCACAGTCTATCGTGAACGTCTGGAGCGGGCCGCCAATGTCCAGGTCATGCTCTACGCAAACACCATCGGACTGGAAACTGACGAGCCGGCTTCCGAAGTACGTTATGTGCGCCTGCAAACACTGCAAGGCCGTAGCGGATCAGTTCGAGCACGCATCGTCGTATTGGCCTGCGGCGGGATGGAAAATGCGCGGCTACTGCTGTTATCCAATCAAGTCGCGCACGCTGGCCTGGGGAACAGCTCCGGACTGGTGGGTCAGTATTTCATGCAACACATTGAGGGAATGGTCGGGCGCATTCTGGCCTCTGACCCGGAGAAACTCGAGCGTATTTACAGTAAGTATGTAAAGGAAGGCGTGGGCGTACGCGCGGAAATCTCTCTATCGGAACAGGCGCAACGCAAACATCGTATCCTCGACAGTGGCTTCACAATCGATGCCAGCGTCGTACGAGGCGCAGGTTACAAGTCCCTGAGGAATCTCTGGGTGGACTTGAAACAGGGTCGTTGGCCAAATAATTTTTCCACCAAGCTCCAAACAGTATTGACGGATCTGGGGTCGATCGGGGACGCCATCTACAAGCAGGACCAATATGATGTGCAACTGTATGTGCGTGCCGAACAATCACCCAATGCTCACAGCCGCATTTCACTGAGTGAAGACCGGGACCCGTTTGGGCTTCCAAAAATCAAGGTCGACTGGCAACTGTCACAATTCGACAAGCATTCGATTATCGAAGCAACGCACCGCATAGCTGAAGAACTGGGGCGCCTGCAACTCGGCCGTATCGAATTAGCAGAATGGCTCACTGACGATGACAATACCTGGCCACAACCGCTCTGGGGTGGATGCCATCACATGGGCACGACACGAATGTCCGATGATACCCGTACCGGCGTAGTGGACCGAAATTGCCGCCTGCATACAGTAACTAATACATATGTCGTGGGTAGCTCTGTATTTCCAACAGCGGGCTATGTGCCGCCAACATTGACTATTGTCGCATTGGCATTACGCCTCGCCGATCACTTAAAGCAGGCATTTCGGCCCGCCTGAATAATCTAATATCTGCGGGCAACCGCAGGTAATTGCGGGCTTGCGTGACCAATGGCCAGCCGATACTTTGCTTACGAGGCGCTAGATAAGTGAGATTATGTATGAATGTAGAAATCGCACGCATCATCATTTTACTGCCGCTAGTGCTTATGGCGTCTTGCACCCGCGCACCAGACACATCGACTGACCAGATTAACGACAATGGACTGATAGGCTGGTGGAAGTTCGATGAAGGTAACGGCACCATGGCGTTAGATGCTTCCGGCAATGGTAATAACGGGACCATCCGTAACGGCACCTGGAGCATCGGGAGAGTCGGCAACGCATTGCAGATGGCTGGCAACAACCAGGGCATCGTCACTATACCGCTCTCTGACAGCCTGCGATCGACAGCCGATAGTGTCACAGTAATGGGATGGGCGTACCGAACCGCGGAACATAACGTCGATCTTGTCGGGCATGCATATCCATTCATGTTTTTGGGATTCCACGGACCGCGCTTCAAATGGCAGATCGCAAACACGGACGGTAAAAAGTTCAGCTGTTATGCGGACCCAAAGTATCTGGCAGCGCTCGACCGCTGGTTTCACTTGGCAGGAACCTACGACGGCAGAGCGCTACGTTTGTATGTGGATGGCGTGGAAATCTGCAGTAAGTGGCGCTGGCTGAGCAGGCCTATGGCCATGCCGGATGCCCCCTTCACCATTTCCGGGTACCTGAATGACAGCGGTGAAATCGTTGACGAGATCACTGGAAAGATCGACGAGGTGCGCATCTATAATCGCGTCCTGAATGACGAAGAAATACAAAACATCTACCAGTCAACCAACCAGGACACTCACTCCTGATACACGTTGGCATAGGCGACGCACCAATGCCGAAATTTACCAGCAACCCATGCGTTTCAGCACATTATGACTTTTGTAAGGAAAGCCCTTGAGGCCATCACACAGGCGGTTGCTTAAAATCCTCCTGACGCTGACGTTCGTCGCATTGATCGTGTGGCAAGCGGGTGGTTTAGGTGAAATCAGCGCCGCGATGCAGCGGATGGCACCGCTGTATATGGTCCTGGTGGTTATGGTCATGACGCTGGACCGGATACTCATGACCTACAAGTGGGGCTTGCTGCTGCGCCTGCGCGGACTGCACCTGCCACTGTGGCGCGGTGTGCAGATGTATTGCGCCGCGATGATCTGGGGTATGTTCCTGCCGGCCACCGTGGGCGCGGACGCGATCCGCGCCGTCAGCGCCTCGCGCATGGGCCTGCCGCTGAGCGAGGTCACTGCGTCCATCATTATCGAACGCATGCTGGGATTTATGTCCGCCCTGGTGCTGGCACTTTGCAGCCTCACGCTATTATCGAAGCTTGGCGTGCTTGAGGCGCGTTTCGCGCCGTTGTGGTGGATAGCGCTGGCACTGTTGATCGGCGCGCTCGGCGCCTTCAGCGCGTCTTTCAGCCACCGCACCTATCAACTTATCCATGAGCGTCTGTTAGCACGCTTCCGCGAGTCCGGTGTCATGGCGCGGTTGCGGCGTTTTCATGAGACCTACCGCGCCTATCAGGAGCACAAGTCCGGAATGACTGTCTTCTTCGGCTTAAGCTTCGCCGAACAGTTGCTGCCGATTCTGCATTCGTGGTTGATCGCCGTGGGCATGGGCATAGATGTGGGTTTGCTATTCATCGCCGGCGCGGTACCGCTGTCATTGCTGATAGCACGCATCCCGATCTCAATCGATGGCCTTGGTGTCTACGACGGGGCCTTTATCCTGCTGATGGCACTAGCCGGTGTGTCGCCGGCCGAATCGGTCGCCATAGCAATGATCGGGCGCATCCTGCAGATCCTGACGTGGCTGCCCTGGTGGGCCGCTTATGTAATGGGTAGGGGAAGTCTGCGACCGGAAACACGACCTCACAGCACTGAGTAATGATTCACCGTCAACTGCTTTAGTTGGAATAATTTATAGTGAAAATTGCAATCATCATGCGCGCTATGGACCAGGACAGCGGGTTCCGCGCCAATGTCGAAGCCCTAATCGATAACATGGTTCCACTCGATCCCACGGTCACTTACCTTTTGCTGTACCGCACATCGAAATGGTTGGGCCGCTTCGCGGCCTACCCGAATGTGCGTGAGATGCTTGTGCATGCACCTCACAAGTTTTTATGGGACCAGATCGCGGTACCGTATCGCGCCTGGAAGGAAGCTGCGGACGTTATCTTCAATCCCAAGTTCAGCATACCGCTGATAAGTCACTGCCCGGTCGCCATGGGGCTTCAGGAACCGGCATGGTGGACCTGGCCACAACACTACGAGAAGCTTGACGTGCTGTACCAGAAGCTGATGCTGCCACGTTATATTCACAAGGCCGCGCATCTGTTTCCGATGTCCAATTTCATTCTGGAAGAAAATCGCCGCGTGTTTGGCTTGCCACTCACCAATGCCACTCTAGCCTATGCTGCAGCGGATAATCACTTTCAGCGCATAGGCGACGCTAGCTTGCTGGAAGCGTTCCAGCGCGAATATCAACTCCCGGCGCGCTTCATCCTGTCGGTAACGCGCGTCGACCACCCGGGCTTGGAAGGCTCAACCTCGTTCCACGCAGGCAAGAATCCCGAGACAACCTTCCGCGCCTTTGCACGTATCCGTGATCGCGTGCCACACGAGCTGGTCTTTGCTGGACGTCGCGTGCGCGACTATCTGCTGCACACCGAGGGCCCGGACGTGAATTTCGAGCGTGTGAGATTTCTCGACTTCGTGCCCTATGAGGAAATGCCAAAGCTCTACAACCTTGCCGAACTGTTCGTGAACCCGGCATATTACGAGGGCTGCCCCGGAACCCTGCTTCAGGCCATGGCCTGCGGCTGTCCAATGGTCGTGGCAAACAGCGGCGGCAGCGCGGATGTCGGCAGCGGGGCCGCATTGTTCGCGGACCCCTATGATCCCGACGGCTTCGCCGACAAGATGCTGGCCGCACTGACCGATGACATGCTGCGTCAGGAACTGCGGGCAAAGAGTCTGCAGAGATCAGGCGATTTTAAATGGGAAAAGACTGCTAGCGACATGCTCAATGGGCTATTGCGCGTGGCAAAAATGTAAAGTGGGAACGCGTTATTCCTCGTCCGTAGAACATCCAAATAACAAACACCAACGAACTTGAATAAACTCTATTCGGCGTTCTGGACCTGTTCGCGCATCTGCTCGATCAACACTTTCAACTCCACCGAAATACGCGTGGTCTCGCTGTCGGCGGATTTGGAGCCCAGGGTGTTGGCCTCGCGGTTAAATTCCTGCATCAGAAAATCCAGCCGGCGACCGACCGGTTCGCTCAGCTTGAGCACCCGGCGCGTCTCGCTGATGTGGCCCGTCAGGCGGTCCAGCTCTTCATCCACATCCATCTTCTGGGCGAGGAACGCCAATTCCTGTTCCAGACGATCCGGGTCCGGGCTGCTGGTCAGTTCCGCGACGCGGGTGCGCAGTTTGTCGCGAATCCGTTCAAGGATCTCCGGTAACCGTGCCCGCGCACTCGCCACCAGGGGTTCCATCGCATCGAGCCGGCTGCTCAATATCTCCAGGATCTGCGCGCCCTCGCGCTCACGCGTTGCCACCAGTTCGTTCAGCGCCTGATCAAACAGCGCCAGCGCGGATTCAGCCAGGGGTGCCAGATCAGTCGTTTCCTCCTGGATGACCCCGGGCCAGCGCAGCAGATCAAGTGGACTCAGGGTCGCGGCGCCCCCGGTCAGCTGCTCACGGATCTGCTCACAGGCGGTAAGCGTCTGCGCAAGTGCGTCGGTATTCAGTACCAGGGCAGCCCGCCGCTGGGCAGGCTTATAACGGAGGTTGCAGTCCAGCTTACCGCGCCCCAAACGCCGTGAAGCACGTTCGCGGATGGCGGTCTCCAGGCTGCGCAATTCGTCAGGCAGGCGCAGGCTGACTTCCAGATACCGGTGGTTAACCGAACGTAATTCCCAGGTCAGAGCACCCCAGTCGCCCTCTGATTCCTGGCGCGCAAAGGCGGTCATGCTGCGGATCATAGATTTTCCTAAGGTAATGATTTTGCGCGCCTGGACCTTAAGTCACAGGGCCTCGCGGCCGATGGGTGACACATGGTAAGGCTTCCAGCGCGAGAGCGGAACCGCACCGTGCCAGCAATCTTTTTCAAACCGCCAAACAGTGACCGCCTGATCTGATGAGACAACGTCCGCCCTCACTCCCAGACGGTACCCGGATCGACCGTTACCGCATTGAAAAAACCCTCGGCGGTGGTGGCTTCAGTATCGTCTACCAGGCCAGCGACTGCGAGACCGGCGAAATCCTGGTTATCAAGGAATATATTCCCAGCAAACTGGCGCAGCGCCGCGCCGATCACAGCGTGGTGCCAAAAACAGAGGAGGATTCCGGCCGCTTCAATCGTGGCCGGCTGCTGTTCTTCCAGGAGGCCAGTGCGCTGGCCACGCTCAAACACCCGAACATCGTCAACGTGCTAAGCTTTTTCCGTGCCAATGGCACGGTGTATATGGTCATGGAATACCAGGAAGGCAAGAATCTGCAGGCCTATCTGACGGCTCGGCGCGGCAATCTGAGCGAGAGGTTTCTGCGCACGGTGTTTCCGCCGCTGCTCGAAGGTTTGACGTTAATCCACAGCAACGACCTGCTGCACCTCGATATCAAGCCCGGCAACATCCATATCCAGCCGGGTGGTCAGCCGCTGTTGCTGGATTTCGGCGCCGTGCATGGTTTTCCGCAAAGCCGCCAATCCCAGCCCGGCCAGATCATCAGCCCCGGCTTTTCACCCATTGAACAGTATGAAACCAACGGTTATGTCGGGCCCTGGAGCGATATCTACGCCTTCGGCGCCACCATGCGCGCCTGCATCGAGGGCAAACCGCCACCGCCCGCACGTGATCGGCACGAGCGCGACACCCTGAAAAGCGCCCGCAGTGCCTATCGCAAACGCTATTCCGACAGCCTGCTGGCCGCGATCGACTGGGCCATGGAGGTCGATCCGATGCTGCGCCCGCAAAGCACAGCCGATTTCCGCGAGGCCTTGCTGGCGGAAGACCCGCCGAGCGAGCAGCCGGAGGAGCCGACTTCGGCCTTTGACCGCTTGGTCGATAGCCTCTGGGGCAAGGGGTGAGCCATGCGCTATGCCACCGGACAGGCCAATAGATTAGGGAATCGCGCCAATAATCAGGATCGCTGCCTGGTGGTGGAACGTGAAGATGCGGTCTTGTTGGCCGTCGCCGATGGCATGGGCGGCCACGCCCGTGGTGATCTGGCGGCGCAGGCCTTTGTCGACAGTCTGCAGCGCAAATTCCGTAGCTATCAGGGACTGGAGGAACCGGGGCAGTTCCTACGCGAAGCCTTCCAGACGGCACACCAGACTATTCAACGCGTCGGCCAGGCACAGAAACCTCCGATCGAACCCCTGACGACGGGCGTTGCCTGCTTGATCCAGGATGGCACCGCGCTCTGGGCGCATGTCGGCGACAGCCGCGCCTATCTGATCCGCCAAGGGCAGATTGTGCTGCGCACCCGCGATCACACACGCGTCGCCGAATTGGTGGATGCCGGCGTCATCACTGAACAGCAGGCGCGCCTGCATCCCCTGCGCAACCATGTCAGCCTGTGTCTCGGCGGCACCGTTCAGCCACCGCCGGTCAGCCTCGGTCCGAAACTCTATCTGCTTCCCGGCGATATCCTGCTGCTGTGCAGCGATGGTCTGTGGTCGGCTATTTCCGAAAAACGTCTGATCAGTACACTGGCAGCGGAGGATCTGCGGCAGGCGATTGATGAGCTGGCCGGCAGCGCGGAGCGCGCCAGTTATCCCCAAAGTGATAATGTCAGTGGCGTCACCCTGCGCTGGGAGGCCAGCCCCCCCACACCGAAGCCCACTGACGTACCGGTCGCAGTAACGCCCGAACGGGTAGAGGCGCATGACCCGGTGGATCGCGCCATCGCTGAAATCCATCAGGCGCTGGAGGAATACGCCAACGAAATGACCGACGAGAAATAGACGTCAGCGTCCCGCACGGCCCCTCCAACCACCCCTCAGCATCACAATGACGGTATACTCTCCGGCGCTAACCTTTCAGATCAGGATTCATCATGCGCCCCAGTCAACGCGCGGCCGACGAGCTGCGAACCGTCCGTTTCACCCGCCGCTACACCAAACACGCCGAGGGCTCGGTACTGGTTGAATTCGGCGACACCCGCGTGCTGTGCACGGCGAGCGTCGAGGAGCGCGTACCCGGTTTTCTACGCGGCAAAGGCCAGGGCTGGGTCACAGCGGAATACGGCATGCTGCCGCGCTCAACCGGTTCACGGATGGATCGCGAGGCGGCCCGTGGTAAACAAGGCGGTCGCACCATGGAGATTCAACGCCTGATCGGTCGCTCGCTGCGCGCCGTCATTGACCTGAAGGCCCTCGGCGAACGGTCTATCGCCATCGACTGCGACGTGATCCAGGCCGATGGCGGCACCCGCACCGCCAGCATCACCGGCGGCTATGTGGCGCTGGCCGACGCGATCAAACACCTGATGGACAAGGGTGTGCTCAAAACCAATCCCCTGAAAGCCCAAGTCGCGTCGGTGTCAGTGGGCATCTATCAGGGCACTCCGGTGCTGGATCTCGACTATCCCGAAGACTGCAATGCCGAAACGGACATGAATGTCGTCATGAATGAACAGGGCGATTTCATTGAAGTGCAAGGCACCGCCGAGGGTCACCCCTATTCGCGCGACGAACTGCTGAATATGCTCGACCTTGCCCAGGGCGGAATCTTCAGTTTGATCGAAGCCCAGAAACAAGCCCTCGCAGAGAACCCCTGAACCATGTCCATTATCGTCCTCGCCAGCAATAACCCAGGCAAGGTCCGCGAGTTCAATGCACTGCTCGCCGGCCATGATCTCGAAGTGGTGCCACAATCGCAGTTCGGCGTGCCCGAGGCCGAAGAGACGGGACTGACCTTCGTCGAAAACGCCCTGCTCAAGGCACGCAATGCGGCGCAGCACACCGGCAAGCCGGCGATTGCCGATGACTCCGGCATTGAAGTCGATGCACTGATGGGTGCGCCGGGCATCTATTCCGCGCGTTATGCCGGTGTCGGCGCAAGCGATCAGGCCAATCTCGAAAAACTGCTCGCCGATCTCAAAGACGTGCCGGAGATGGAACGCTCCGCGCGCTTCCAATGCCTGATGGTTTATATGCGCCATGCAAATGACCCGACGCCGATGATTTTCCAGTGCGCCTGGGAGGGTCGTATCCTGACCGCACCGCGCGGCACCGGCGGCTTCGGTTACGATCCGATCTTCTTCGTACCCACGCACAACTGCTCCTCGGCGGAACTTCCCGCCGAGACAAAACTGGCGATCAGCCACCGTGGCCAGGCGTTACGCAGATTGGTCGCCGCGCTGACCTGACCGCGCCGCAACCTATGTTTCACTTCACGGCATTGCCACCACTCGCACTCTATGTGCACATACCCTGGTGTGTGCGCAAATGCCCTTACTGTGATTTCAATTCGCATGCAGCGCAGGATAGCCTGCCAGAACGGCAATATGTCGACGCATTGCTGACCGACCTCGATCAGGAATTACCGAGCGTATGGGGCCGCGTGGTGAGCAGCATCTTCATCGGCGGCGGGACACCGAGCCTGTTTTCAGCCGAGGCGATTGATCGTCTGTTGGTCGGCATACGCGCACGCCTGCAGTGCAAACCGGATCTGGAAATTACTCTCGAGGCCAATCCTGGCACCGTCGAACAGGGCCGCTTCCGCGAATTCCGCGCCGCCGGCGTCAATCGTTTATCCATTGGCGTGCAGAGCTTCAACGACGACTTGCTCCAGCGCATTGGTCGTATTCATGGTCGTCGCGAGGCAATACGTGCCGCGGAACTGGCGCATGACGCAGGGTTTATCAGCTTCAATCTGGATCTGATGTTCGGACTGCCCGATCAAACGCCCTCGCAGGCACTGACCGATCTCGCCACGGCCATGGATCTCGAACCGGCACATCTGTCCTGGTATCAACTTACCTTGGAGCCCAACACCTATTTCCACCATCATCCACCTGAGCTGCCGGACGATGAACAGATCTGGTCCATGCAGCAACAAGGCCAGGCACAGTTGCAGGAGCGTGACTATACTCAGTACGAGGTTTCGGCTTACGCGCGCGCCGGCCGGGAATGCCGCCACAATCTCAACTACTGGCGCTATGGCGATTATCTCGGCATCGGTGCTGGCGCACATCAGAAAATCACCGATGCGGCGGCGCAATGCATCCGTCGCCGTTGGAAACTGAAAAATCCGCGCGATTATCTGGCGGCAGTCGATACCAATAGGCACATCGGCGGCAGCAACGAACCCGATGATCAAGAAGTTGTCCTGGAATTTCTGATGAATGCGCTACGACTGAATGCCGGCTTTAGCACGGCGAATTTTGAGGACACGACCGGGTTATCATTTGATCTGTTACGCCCGACTCTCACGCGCGCACAACAGCGCGGGCTTCTGCAAGAGAACGAACCCTGGCGTTGCACCGAACAGGGCCAACGTTTTCTCAACGATCTACTGACAGAGTTTGTACCCGACAATGGACATGCTTGAGGAATACAGCATCACTTGTCCGTACTGCGGTGAGATGATTTCGATGAATGTGGACTGCTCAAGCGGGAGCCATGATTTCATCGAGGACTGCTCGGTCTGCTGTCGCCCCATCGAACTCCGTGCCGACATCAATACTGACGGACAGCTGGCCGCGCTGACCGCCCGGCGTGATGATGAGTGACTACACGCCTATCGATTGCGACCGATACAGTGAGTACGAACTCGCCATTATGCGCAAATGGAAGCTGCGTATCGCCTGGCAGGATGTAGCGGGTCTGAGCCATATCGAAACTTTGCTACCGGAGGATTTGCAGACGCGACTGGGCGAGGAATTTCTGATCGCGACCACCACGCACGGCGAACGCATGGAAATCCGTCTTGATCAAATCAGCGAAGCTAAACGATTATCTGACGACAGGCCCTAGGCCAGCACACCGAACAAATCATGCTCGTCGGCGTCGGTAATATTCACTTCGACGATATCACCGACCTGAAGCTGCTGTGCATCAACAAATACCTGGCCGTCGATCTCCGGCGCGTCCGCCATGCTGCGGCCTATCGCACCCTCGGCATCAATTTCATCAATGATCACGGCAAGCTTTCGACCGATCTTTGCCTGAAGTCGCGCGGCACTGATACGCGCCTGGACTTCCATGAAGCGCGCATAGCGTTCGTCTTTAACGTCGTCTGGTATCGCGTCTGCCAGGTCATTGGCTGCCGCACCCTCAACCGGCGAATAGGTAAAGGCGCCGACGCGATCGAGTTGAGCTGCTTCAAGAAATTGCAGCAGTTCCTCGAACTCGGCCTCGGTCTCGCCGGGAAAACCTACAATGAAGGTGCTGCGCAGAGTGATATCATGGCAGATCGAACGCCACTGCTCGATACGGCGCAATGTGTTTTCGGCCGCCGCCGGACGCTTCATCGCCTTGAGTACGCGCTGACTGGCATGCTGCAGCGGAATGTCCAGGTAAGGCAGGATCAGACCTTCGGCCATCAACGGGATCAGATCGTCGACATTAGGATAGGGATAGATGTAATGCATGCGCACCCACACGCCCAGTTCACCCAGCGCTTTGGCCAACTCCAGCAGACGGGTTTTGACCGGCCGGCCTTTCCAGAAGCTGGTACCGTAGCGGACATCAACGCCATAGGCGCTGGTGTCCTGCGACACAATCAGTAACTCCTTCACACCGGCCTGTACCAGACTCTCTGCCTCTCCCAACACATCGCCGGCCGGGCGCGATACCAGATCGCCGCGCATGGACGGGATAATGCAGAAGGTACAACGGTGATTACAGCCTTCGGAGATTTTCAGATAGGCGTAATGGCGGGGCGTAAGCTTGATGCCGCCGGGCGGTATCAGTGCCGTGAACGGGTCTGTCGGCGGCGGCAGATGCTCATGGACCGCACCCATGACTTGCTCATAGGCCTGCGGCCCACTCACCGAAAGCACCTGCGGATGCGCTGCCAACACCTCGTCGGCACGCGCGCCCAGACAACCGGTAACAATGACCTTGCCGTTCTCGGCCAGCGCCTCACCGATGGCATCCAGCGACTCCTCTACGGCGCTATCGATAAAGCCACAGGTATTCACCACTACCAAGTCGGCATCGGTATAGGTCGGCACAATGCCATAACCTTCCGCGCGCAGCTTGGTAAGAATACGCTCCGAGTCAACCAGGGCCTTCGGGCAGCCAAGGCTGATAAAACCGATTTTGGGTTGGGAGGACACGCGCGGAGACACCAGCAGTCAATGATAGAGAGAGTTCGTTGTCAGGTTATACACAGTTAAATCAACCTGCGCGCCGGAGCCTGACTAGCCCGCGCATTCTACCCGAAACTGTTGCGGGGGCGGCAATAGACTGAGATTAAAAAGATTTTATTTAATTCTTAAATCACTAGACAGCTCAACCTGGTGCGGTAGTAGCCAGTAACACTTTTCCTCTTTAACTATTCACAGAGTTATCCACAAACATTGGCGGCGACAAACTGACACAATATAAAACAATAATTTAGAAGCGAATTCTTTTGATGTGCCATATTTAAGGCGCCAAAAGCATGACTCTAGAGACTCCCTGTGCTACATTCCGAATCGTCTTACGATGAGAATAATAACTAAGCCGCGCATTGTCTCGGTAGCTCGAGGAGATCAAAAAATGCCTAAACCCGCAAAAAACGCTTTTGACTTCAATACCTGGTCTGACCTGGCCAACAGAGATCCGGAAGGCTTCGAAGCACGCCGCGCGCATGTCATCGAAGAAGCCATACGCCGCGCCTCGCCGCGCACTCAGGATCGTCTGCGCCGCCTGCAGTGGAAACTCGATCAGGTACGTCACACCTCGGCCACCCCCATGGCCGCCTGTATCCGCATGAATCATATGATGTGGGACCGCATTACCGGCCCGGGGGGCTTACTGGAAACCCTGGTCGAAGGTCGCCATACACCGCCGCCACGGACCCACGCCAAGGTTCTGCAATTCCGCGCTGAACGCTAAACGGGGGCTTGTCGGAGCGCCGACGATCCCGTATTATCGCCGGCCTTTCACGGCTGCGTCTGATGCGCTGTCGAGTCGGTTTATCCTGAGGACGTTTTATGAAGCCGGACATCCATCCCAAGTACAGCGACGTCAAGGTCACTTGCAGTTGCGGCAACGTCTTCGAGACGCGCTCCAGCAGCGGTCATGATCTCGGCATTGAGGTGTGCTCACAGTGCCACCCCTTCTTCACCGGTAAGCAGAAGATTCTGGACACCGGCGGTCGCATGGAGCGGTTCCGTCAGAAGTACGGTATCAAAAAGTAAGCTTATGCCCTTTCAGGGCGTGCGCCACAACAGAGGGGCGGGTCGGCAACGACCCGCCCCTCTGTGTTTGGGCCACCTGTTACTGACAGCCCTGTTGCTGCTGCCGCCCGCCTCCAACGCCGCTCAAACTTGCCCTGCCGACCGCATTGATGAACGGGTCCGCATCAGTTTCGTACAGGATGGCGACACTCTGATGCTCAATGATGGGCGTCGGCTACGCCTCATCGGAATCGACACACCCGAACTCGGTAAACAGGGCGTTGGCGCCGAACCGGGCGCGATTGCGGCCCGCGACCGGCTACGGCAACTCCTGTTTATCAGTCGGCAACAGCTCAATCTGCGCTTCGACCAGGAACGCACGGATCGCTATGGCCGGCTGCTGGCACACGCCTATTTGAGTGACAACCGCGCTCTGACTGAGCAATTACTGAACGAGGGGCTGGGCACCCATATTGTCGTGCCACCCAACACCTGGCAGTCCAGCTGCTATCACCAAGCAGCTCAGGCCGCCCGCCAGCAAGGCCGCGGTATCTGGGCGCTCCCTGATTACCAACCCAAGGCCGTAGCGGAACTCAATCTGCAAAGTACCGGCTTTCATATCGTGCGCGGTCGCGTGACCCATCTCAGTAACAGCGCCGATGCGATCTGGATAAATCTGGCCGGGGATTTTGCCCTGCGTATCGAACGCAGTGATCTGGGTCATTTTCAGGGTATTGATCTCGATGCCCTGGCAGGCAGCGAGATCGAGGCACAGGGATGGATCTACGCCAGCAAGGGCAAGCTGCGCATGCCGCTGCGCCATCAGGACGCCCTGGCGGTAGTTACACAACCTCCCCCTGCAGAGCCCTCATCGGTACAATAGTCCCCATGATGAGTCTCCGCGTACCTTTCTGGTTTGCATTCTTATTATTGGCTGGACTGGCCGGACTGTCGGCTTGTGCCACCAATCCTGTGACCGGGCAAAGCGACTTCGTGCTGATGTCAGAGGAGCAGGAGATCGCGCTCGGCCGACAGTACAGCCCGCAGATCCTCAAAGAAACCCCTGCCTACGACAATCCAGAATTGGCCGCCTATGTGCAGCGCATTGGCGCTCAAGTTGCCGCGCAAAGTCACCGCGCCAATCTTATCTACCGATTCACCGTGCTCGACAGCCAGGATGTGAATGCCTTTGCGCTGCCGGGTGGCTACATTTTTATCACGCGCGGCTTGCTGGCCTATCTGAATTCCGAGGCTGAACTGGCCGCCGTGCTGGGTCATGAGATTGGCCATGTCACCGCGCGCCACTCAGTACGCCAGCAGAGTACTGCAACGGCAACCGGCCTGATCGGCGCCGTACTGGCCGGGGCCACCGGCGTGCAGGGCGCGGGGGATCTGGCCAATATCGCCGGCACCGCGCTGGTCCGCGGCTATGGCCGGGAACATGAACTCGAAGCCGACCGTCTGGGCGCGGAATACCTCGCGCGCAGCAACTATGATCCTCAGGCCATGCTGCGGGTCATCCAGGTACTCAAGGATCAGGAAAGCTTCGAACTCCAACGCGCCAAGGAAGAGGGCCGCGAACCACGCGTCTACCACGGCCTGTTTTCCACCCACCCGGACAACGACCAGCGCTTGAAGGAAGTCATCGGCGAGGCGAATAAATACGCATCAGCAAATGCAAAAAATAATCACGCTGATGCCTTCTTAAAGATGCAGGAAGGCATGGTCTTCGGCGACAGTGAGCGCGAAGGTATTCGCCGCGGCAATCGCTTCTACCACCGTGATCTGGATTTTGCCCTGGTCTTTCCGGAGGGCTGGCGCATCGAGAATCAGCCCAGCCGCCTGCTCGCGCAATCAGGCGACAACGACGGGCTGATCCAATTCAGCATGGAAGATCTCAACAAGCGCATCCCGCCAGTTGAGTTTTTGCGCGATCGTTTGAAACTGCAGAATCTGCGCAACGGTGAATCCATTCAACACGACGGCATGGAGGGTTACACCGCGCTGGCCGATCAGAACACACCCTTCGGTCAGTTGCCGGTGCGTTTTGTGATTCTCTATCGAGGCGACAAGGCCCTGCTGTTCACCGGCCTGTCGAAAACCAAGGGTAAACCGTATCGTTTCGATGCGGAAATCCTGCAGACGGCCCGTAGTTTCCATCCTCTGAACGATGAAGAACGAAAACTCGCAAAGGCACAGCGCCTGCATCTTATCCGTGCTACTGCGAACACCCGTTACGCGACACTGGCACGGGAATCCGCCCTGCCAAACCACCCCGAGGCACAGCTGCGACTCTTGAACGGACAGTATCCTGATGGCGAACCTAGCCCGGGACAAACACTCAAAATCGTCCGCTGACCGCAATTAGCAGGCCGCCCGCTTCCTGTTATCATCCGCACCTGCGCAATCCCCGCGCTGCAGCTAATCTGACGGACAGACTCATGGCCAAAGACCGCAAGCAAGCCGCCCTCGACTATCACGCCCTGCCGCGTCCGGGAAAAATCGCCATTGAAGTCACCAAGTCCTGTGAAACCCAGGAAGACTTGGCGCTGGCCTATACGCCTGGCGTAGCCGAGCCGGTACGCGCCATCGCAGCTAACCCTGCTGACGCTTACCTTTACACCAGCAAAGGAAATCTGGTGGGTGTGATTACCGACGGCACGGCGGTATTGGGCTTAGGCAATGTCGGCGCGCTAGCCGGCAAGCCCGTTATGGAAGGTAAGGGCGTGTTGTTCAAGCGCTTCGCCAACATTGATGTTTTCGATATTGAAGTGAACGCAACCGATCCAGAAAAATTCATTGAGACCGTGATTGCGATTGCGCCGACCTTTGGCGGCATCAATCTGGAAGACGTCGCGGCGCCACATTGTTTCGACATCGAGCGCCGTCTATCAGAACAGCTGGATATTCCGGTTTTTCACGATGACCAGCATGGGACCGCGATCATCATCGCCGCGGGTCTGCTGAATGCGCTGGAATTACAGGGCAAAACGCTGGCCGATGCACGCATCGCCTGCGTCGGTGCGGGCGCGGCCGGCATTGCCTCAATGCGTCTGCTGCTGGCGCTCGGCGCCACACCTGGCAACATCCTGCTGGTAGATCGCAAAGGCGCCATTCACAGCAAGCGCACCGATCTCAACAAATACAAAGCCGAGTTTGCCGTGGACACGGATCGCGTCACCATGGCGGATGCAATCCGAGATGCCGATGTGTTTATTGGTGTGTCGGGACCGGACATTATGTCGGTCGACATGCTGCACAGCATGGCGGCCAAACCCATCGTCTTCGCCTTATCCAATCCCGATCCGGAAATCCGTCCAGAAGTCGCGCTTAAAGAGCGTAGCGATCTGATTATGGCAACGGGGCGCAGCGACTATCCGAATCAGGTGAATAACGTACTCGGCTTTCCCTTCATCTTCCGTGGCGCACTCGACGTGCATGCCCGCACCATCAATCAGGCCATGCAGATCGCAGCGGTGCATGGCTTACGCAAACTCGCGCGCGAGCCGGTACATCCTGACGTATTGAAAGCCTATAAGGTTGACCATCTGGAATTCGGTCCCGACTATATCATCCCGAAGCCGCTGGATCCGCGGCTCATGGATTTCGTTCCGCCAGCGATTGCCAAAGCGGCCGTTGACTCTGGCGTAGCGCGCGCGCCCTATCCTGCGCACTACCCTAAACCCAGAGACTGATCGTCAGCGCGGCTTGATCCTGATTGCCGCAGTCAAAACCTAGCCAGAACAAACGCACACCGCGTTTCGCGGTGTGCGCTCTTAACACTTAACCCCGCGAACGTTAACCATCACGCAGTGACATCCATCTCATACAGCAATTCTTCGACACGCCGCAGACTCGCCCGTGACATGGGCTTACCGTCCAATGGGCTGCGCGGCGCCTGCCTCAAACCATTCAGTGGAAATATCACCGCTTCGATCTGCATTTCGCCTGCCAGAAAACGTATTGCAGGATAGATTTCATAATCATCCTGATTCAAGCGCAGCCGCCGCTGAGACTCCTCGAAAGGCACTTGCGACTCCATCAGGAACAGCGTTATTTCTTCTGGTGATTCTGCGAACAGATGCAGATTGATATCGGAATGTTCGCTGGCTGTGCCGCTTAACACCGAGCCAGTCAGGCGCGCATCATAACGCTCGAAGAACCGCATCGCCTCAGCCGCCGCCATGCGTAATGCCTGCAGATGCAGCGGCTGTTCCTGTTCCAGGAACAATCGCTGATAGGCAGCCAGCTCTGCCTCAACTTCGATATTGCGTGGCAGATTCTGAGTATCCGGCGCACCGAGCCGAACGGCCGCCTTACGCTTGGCAACCAGATAATCGCGGATGCCTTCACTGACGATCAGCCGCGCCGCCTCCTGGGCAATGCGCTGACGCATCTGACGATCGCGCGTGCTGTGGCGTACACTCATCATCCACCCCACATAAGTTCATCACGCTCAGAATAGCTGTTCGGGGGCGCTTGCACTACCTTCGCTTGATTGCCCGCTCGAACCGCCACCGCTACTGATCCGACTCGGCACTTCACTTTCCCGAAAAGTTTCAAACACCGCATTGGTTTGTTCGCTGGCCGCCAGCAAACCGCTATTCGGATCGATACGCACCGTCACCAAACCAGGCGGTGGCTCGATGCGCACCTCCGGAACGTCTTTGAGCATAGCGCCCATGTAACCCATCCAGATGGGCAATGCGGCATGCCCACCGGTTTCATTTGTACCGAGCGGCGCGACTTCATCAAAGCCGATCCAGGCGCTGGCAACCAGGTTGCGATTGAATCCACAGAACCAGGCGTCCCGCTGTTCGTTTGTCGTTCCTGTTTTACCGGCAAGATCATTACGCCCAAGTTCACGTGCCTTGGTTGCGGTTCCTTCGCGGATGACATCCTGCATCATGGATGTCATTAACCAGGCATTCTGCGGTGTGATCACGGCCGGTGCGACTAGCAGTTGAGTGGAAGCTACCGCGGCGACATCTTTCGACACAACCTCTGGCGCAGCCGGTATAACAACAGGTTCGATGACGGGACAATCAGTACAAACCCGGCGCGGTTCCGCCTGATAGAGCACGGCACCCGAGGCATCGCTAATCTGCGCAACGAAATAGGGCTCAATCAAATAGCCACCGTTGGCGAATGCGGCAAAACCCCGCGTGATCTCCAGCGGCGTCAGGGTCCCACTGCCCAAGGCCAATGAAAGTTCCGGAGGTAAAGATGCCTCCCGGAAACCAAAACGCTGCACATATTCATGCGCATACTTCACACCAATGGCCTGCAGGAGCCGTATGGAGACCAGGTTACGTGATTTGACCAGGGCTTCGCGCAGGCGGGTAGGACCATAAAAACGTCCGCTATAATTCTCTGGCCGCCAAGCTTGCTCCAATGAGGAATCATCAAACACCACAGGCGCATCATTGAGAACGGACGCCGTCGTAAAACCTTTTTCCAGCGCTGCCGAATAGACGAAGGGTTTAAAACTCGAACCCGGCTGACGATTAGCCTGCACCGCGCGATTGAATTTGCTGCGATAGAAATCAAATCCTCCAACCAACGCGAGCACTGCGCCATCATTGGGGTCTAACGACACCAACGCGCCTTCGACGGCAGGTAACTGCGCGAGCCGCCAGTCAGCATCCTGTTTTTGGATCCGCACCAGATCACCGACAGCAAGGATATCGGCAGCCTTTTTCGGTACGACGTCACGACGATTGGCACTCAAATAACGACGCGCCCAATTCATACCCTCCCAACCGAGGGTCTGCTCGCTGCCATCTCGTAGCACTACTCGGCAGGACTGATCATCAACCGCCACAACGATGGCCGGCAGCAATCCACCCAGCACCGTTTCGCTGCGCAGCAGGCCTGCGACGGCCACATGATCCGCAGGATCAACCAGACTTAATTTACGCTCCGGCCCGCGGTATCCATGACGCCGATCGTAGTCCAACAGACCTGCGCGCAACGCGGCATTCGCGGCAGACTGATGATCGCTACCCAGCGTCGTGTAGACATTTAAACCCCGTGAATAAGTCTCTTCTTCACCATAGCGTTGCACTAGATCAGCTCTCACCATTTCTGCAACATAGGGCGCCTCTACCTCGGCGGCTGACGCATGCACCCGCGCCTGATCAATCTCGACCTGAGCCTGAGCATGTTCCTCTGTGGTGATGTAACCAAGGTCACGCATCCGCCCGAGTATGTAATTACGGCGGATCAAGGCCCGTTGCGGATCGGTGACCGGGTTATATCGGGAAGGCGCCTTAGGGAGGCCCGCGATCATGGCCATTTGCGCCAGCGACAACTGCGGGAGATCGACGCCGTAATACACCTGCGCCGCCGCACCCACCCCGTAGGCACGTTGGCCGAGGTAGATCTTATTTAAATAGAGTTCCAGGATTTCCGGCTTGCTCAGATCACGCTCTATCTTGAGCGCCAGAAGGATCTCTGTAAGTTTGCGCAAGTAGGTTTTTTCACTACTTAAGAAGAAATTACGCGCTACCTGCATAGTTATCGTGCTACCGCCCTGACTCTTCTCGCCAGTCCGAGCCAGCTGCATCCCGGCACGCAGCAGCCCCTGGTAATCCACGCCGGGATGCTCGAAGAAACGGTCATCTTCAGAGGCAAGAAAGGCTTTCACCAGGAGATCAGGTACATCAGCAATTACGACAGGAACACGGCGCTTTTCACCAAATTCAGCGATCAGTCGCGCATCTCGACTATAGACTCTGAGCGGAACTTGCAGTTGAATTTCCCGCAGCGCTTCAATTGAAGGCAATTGCGGCCCGATATATGCATACACACCAACCATAAGGATTAGCGCCACACTCATGGCGCCAAACAAGGCTGCCAGCATCCAACGAAGCAGTTTCATATATTGGGTACGTGATCAGGTTGTGAACGGAGTCAGGTATTAGACTATAAAGGAAATTATAAATCTCCCGATACCCTTGTTCGAAGCACTGTGCCCTCTCATAGGCATTAGTTGACAAACAGTTGCGCTTGCCATCTAATGCCGCAAGGGGTTTTTGCAGCGCAACCTACAGATAAGAGAAAGGAATTTATCGTGCAGCTCGCGCATCTGCTGAAAAGGACTAGTTCACCACGTCTCGGTCTCGATATCAGCTCCACAGCCGTCAAGCTGCTGGAATTGAGTAAGAGCGGTGGACGCTACCGTGTCGAAAGCTATGCGGTCGAACCACTGCCGCCCAATTCGGTCGTTGAAAAGAGCGTAACCGATGCCGAGGCTGTGGGTGAGGCGATTCGCCGCGCCGTAAAGCGCTCAGGCACCCGCGCCAAAGAGGCTGCGGTTGCTGTTGCTGGTTCGTCAGTTATTACTAAGGTAATACCGATGCCGGCCACCCTCTCCGACTCGGAGCTGGAAGCGCAAATCGAACTCGAAGCCGACCAATATATTCCTTACCCGCTGGATGAGGTTAACACCGATTTCCAGGTGCTCGGTCCATCCGAGAAAAATCCCGATACTGTCGATGTACTGCTGGCCGCATCCCGGAGCGAAAACGTCGAGATGCGCGTCGCCGCTGTCGAAGCCGGCGGATTGTCTGCCAAGGTGGTGGACATCGAGGCCTACGCGCTGGAAAACGCCTTCAGCCTACTTGCCGACCAGATCCCCGATCAAGGCATCGAACGCACCATCGCCGTCGTCGATGTGGGTGCGACCATGACAACCTTAAATGTGTTGCATGACCTTAAGATCATTTATACACGCGACCAGGTTTTCGGCGGCAAGCAATTGACCGAAGAAATCATGCGCCGTTACGGCCTTTCTTATGAAGAGGCCGGCATGGCCAAGCGTCAAGGCGGGCTGCCGGACAACTACCTGACCGAGGTCCTGGAACCATTCAAAGAGGCGATGGCTCAGCAGGTGAGTCGTTCACTGCAATTTTTCTTTTCCTCCAGCCAGTACAGCAGCATCGATCAGATCGTGCTTGCCGGCGGCAGTGCATCAATCCCGGGTGTCGAAGAACTTATTCATCAAACCATCGGCATCGAGACGATCATTGCCAATCCGTTCGCGAGCATGTCCCTGGCCTCGCGCGTCAAACCTCAGACATTGAGCAACGACGCACCGGCACTGATGATCGCTTGCGGCCTTGCCTTGAGGAGCTTCGACTGATATGGCACGCATCAATTTACTCCCTTGGCGCGAATGGGAACGCAAGCGAAAACAACGCGAATTCACTGGAATGGTCGCTGCTGGCGCCATCTTTGCAGCCATTGCCGTGGTCATTGGCCATGTGCAAATGGAAAGCATGATCAGTAACCAGGAATCTCGGAACCTCTATCTGGAAGGCGAAATCAAGTCCCTCGATGCACGGATCGTCAAGATAAAAGATCTGGAATCGACCAAGGCAAAACTGCTCGCCCGCATGAATGTGATTCAGGAACTGCAGAGCAATCGCCCACTAAGCGTACATCTCATGGATGAACTGGTACGGACTTTGCCTGATGGGGTTTACCTCAGCAAAGTAACTCAGAAAGGAGCCGATCTCACCATGGAAGGTGTCGCACAATCCAATGCCCGGGTTTCAGCCTACATGCGTAACATTGATGGCTCGTTGTGGATTGGCAGCCCCAAACTCAACGTAATCGAAACCAAAACTGAAGACCGTCGCCGCATCGCGGAATTCACACTCCTCGCCAATCAGAAGGCCGCTAACGCCGAGCAGGACGGGACTTCGGAGGGGCAGCCGTGAACCTATCAGAAATTGACATCAACGATCTTGATTTCAGTAACATCGCCAACTGGCCACCGGCTGCGCGTATCTTCGCCATTATTTTGGTTGCCATCGCGGTATTGGGCCTAGGCTACTGGTTCGACATTAAGGACCAGCAAGTGCGCCTGGACCAGGTGGAACAGAAGGAAAGTGAGCTCAAGTCGGCCTTCGAGGCCAAGGCCCGCAAGGCCGCCAATCTCGAGGCTTATGAGCAACAGCTGGAAGAAATGCGCCAATCCTTTGGGGCCATGTTGCGACAGCTGCCGAACAAGACCGAAGTCGCGGATCTGTTGGTGGATGTATCGCAAACGGGTCTTGCCAGCGGCCTTGAGTTTGATCTGTTCAAACCGCAGGCGGAAATGCCGCGTGATTTCTACGCCGAATTGCCGATCAGCATTAAAGTCCGCGGCAACTACCATGAGTTCGGCGCCTTCGTGAGCGGCGTTGCAGCCCTGCCACGTATCGTTACGATACATGACATCGCCATACTGCCGCCCGCTAAAGATGCGCCCAGCGGCGAACTCAGCATGGAGCTGACCGCAAAAACCTATCGATATATGGAAGAAGACGAACAAAGCTCTGATTCCGACAAAGCCGAGTCCGGTAAGGACAAAAAAGGCGTCAAGGGAGGCAAGAAGTGATGGCACAGCACAGCTCCCTCGTATCCGCGGCCTGCTGGCTTGCCTTGGGAATCACCTTGAGTGGTTGCAGCGGTAGCAACACCCAGGACCTGCAGCAGTTTGTTGAAACCACGCGCAGTCAGCAGCAATCGAAAATCGAACCCTTGCCGGAATTCAAGCCGTATGAAACCTACCTCTATCAGGCAGGCGATCTACGCAGTCCGTTTGATCCCGGCGTCCCTGGCCAGACTGAGCAAATCCTGACCGGTACAACCAGCAATATACATCCCGAGGCCAACCGCGCGCGCGAACCTTTGGAGGATTTCCCGCTGGATACGCTACGCATGGTCGGCACACTTGAACAGCAAGGCCAGTCATGGGGACTTGTGCTTGCCAGCGACGGCACGATTCATCGCGTCCAACCCAACAATTACTTGGGCCAGAATCACGGCAAGATCAAACAGATTTCAGAATTTGAAATTGAACTTACAGAAATCGTACCGGATGGGCTTGGGGGCTGGATGGAACGGCCGGCCTCTCTCGCGCTCAGCGAATGATCCCATGGGGGGAGCAACAGACATGATCAGTTCACACACCATCACTCATCGTAATACCGTCATTTCAGGCAAAACGGTATTCACTTGGTTCACGAGTGCCATTGCCGGCATGTTCTTGGTTATCCAAGCAGCCGATGCCGCCAACACTCTGGAATCTGTTGACGTGGGTTCACTTCCCGGCAACAAGGTACAGGTCATACTGAAGATGAGTGAGCCGGCGGAACATCCGCTCAGTTTCACTATCGACAACCCGGCCCGTATCGCATTGGATTTGCCTGATACGCGCAATGGACTCGGTAAAGCCGCAAAGCCAATTGGTGTTGGCCTGGCCAAGAGCTTAACCGCTGTCGAAGCACAGGGCCGTACCCGCGTGGTTCTAAATCTTGTCGAAATGGCGCCTTACGAAACCCGCGTTGAAGGCAACATGATCGTTGTTACGTTACAGGACAATGCGGGGGCTGCTGCAGCAACGGCAGCTGCTCCAGCCGCGGCCGCCGCAACTAACACCGCTACCGCGGCATCATCTACCCCGGCAGCTGGTGGCAATGGCATTCAGAATGTTGATTTCCGTCGCGGCGACAAGGGTGAAGGCCGTATCATTATTACGCTGCCCAATTCCAACACCCCGATCGACATGCGCCAGGAAGCCGGTCAGGTCGTACTGGAACTGTATAACACCAGCCTACCGGAAAATCTCGAACGCCGTTTAGATGTGGCGGACTTCGCGACCCCGGTACAGACGATCGACACCTTCACCAAGGGCAAGAATGTGCGCATGGTTATCGCCCCTAGCGGCGAATATGATCATGTCGCCTATCAGACCGACAACCTGTACACGGTGGAAATCAAACCCACGACCAAGGAACAGCAGGAAGTCCGTCGTCGCGAACAGCTTGGTTATACCGGCGAACGCCTGTCTCTCAACTTCCAGGACATTGAAGTACGCTCGGTCCTGCAGCTGATTGCAGACTTTACCGGCACCAATATCGTCGTCAGCGACACGGTTACCGGTAATTTGACCCTGCGCCTGCAGAACGTTCCCTGGGATCAGGCACTGGACATCGTGCTGAAGACCAAGGGTCTGGCCATGCGCAAGAACAACGATGTGATTCTGGTCGCCCCGAGCGAGGAAATCGCCGCACGCGAGAAACTCGAACTCGAATCCCAGAAACAGATCGAAGAGCTGGCACCCCTGTATTCCGAATACATGCAGGTCAACTATGCCAAGGCAGAGGATATCTCCACCCTGCTCAAGGGCGAGGAAGGCACTTCCATGCTGTCCGAGCGCGGCACGGTCTCCATTGACGAGCGTACCAACACCCTACTGATTAGGGACACGGCGGAGAAGCTTGCCGATGTGCGCAAACTGGTTGCGATTCTCGATATTCCCGTGCGTCAGGTACTTATTGAATCGCGCATTGTAATTGCCAGCGACGACTTCGCCCGCGACATCGGCGTACGTCTCGGTGGCAACAAAGTCGACTCGTCGAACACGACCAATACGGGTATCGGTGGTGGCTTGCCGGGCGATGTTTCGTGGAGCAGCTTCAACCAGTTCATTATCAATCCCGGTGATTCCGATCCACCAGTTGACGCCCTGCTGACCGACCTGCGCGTCACCGACCCCATGGGTGCCGTGAACTTCGTCATCGGCCGCGTCGGTAAAGATCTGCTCCGCCTGGAACTCTCAGCCATGCAGGCCGAAGGCAAGGGTGAGGTCATCTCCAGCCCGCGCGTGATCACAGCCAATCAGAAAGAAGCTGTAATCCGGGATGGTGTGGAAATCCCCTATCTTGAGGCATCTTCCAGTGGTGCAACTTCGGTCAGCTTCAAAGAAGCCGTGCTGCAGCTGCGCGTAACCCCGCAGATCACGCCGGATGACCGCGTTATCATGGACCTGAAGGTAAACCAGGATACGGTCGGGGATATCTTCTCCGGCGTGCCCAGCATCGACACCCGTGCGGTCGAGACTCAGGTCCTGGTCGACAATGGTGAAACCGCGGTGCTCGGTGGTATCTATATTCAGGAAAACCGCAAAGAAGTGGACAAGATCCCCTTCCTGGGCGACCTGCCGGGTATTGGTTTCGCCTTCCGGACCACTCGCGACCTGAACAACAAGTCGGAATTGCTGATCTTCGTCACCCCGAAGATCCTCAAGGACAACTTGGCAGCTAATTGATTTAATCGTCACAGCTTGTAAGCCGCCAGTCTTTCTGGCATACCATGCCCGGCATGAACAACATGCCGGGCAATGTATTTCTGGTCGGACCCATGGGGGCCGGCAAGACCACCATCGGGCGCCAACTCGCGCGCCTGCTCAAACGTGACTTCCACGACAGCGACCGTGAGATCGAACAGCGCACTGGGGTCGGTATCCCGCTGATATTCGAGCTTGAAGGCGAGGCCGGTTTCCGTGCCCGCGAACGCGCGATGGTTGATGAACTCACACAACTACCGGAAATAATCCTGGCCACCGGCGGCGGCGCCATCCTGGACCCCGATAACCGCAGGCACCTCTGCGAACGTGGAACGGTGGTCTACCTGGAGACTTCGGTCGAACAACAACTTGCCCGCACCGGCCGGGACCGCAATCGACCACTGCTACAGACTGAAGACCCCAAAAAACGTCTGCAGGAACTGCTGGCAATCCGTGACCCGCTCTACCGGGAAATTGCCAAGATCAGCGTATCCACCGATGGTCGAACCGCGCGCGATGTGGTTAACCAGATCATGCGTCTGATCAAACCGCCGCGGCCGAAACGCACTAGCCGAGCAGACAAATGACCAGATCGGGCTTTGCCTGACCGCATGATTCTTTTATCCTGTTGGTCTTGTAAGATTTTTTCACCTTAACAGGACCCCGATGCGCACTCTGCAGCTTGATCTCGGCGAACGCAGCTATCCGATCTATATCGGCACCCAGCTGCTGGGCAATCCAGACCTGTTCACCCCTCACATCCATGGCAAACAGGTATTGATCGTCAGCAACACCACAGTGGCCCCGCTCTACTTAGATGCACTGATGCCTGCACTGGATGGATTCAACGTTCAAGCCATCAGCCTGCCGGACGGCGAGGCCTACAAGACCCTGGACACCCTGAACAGCATTTTCGATGCGCTACTGGGCTACCGCTTCAACCGACGTTGCACTCTAATCGCACTGGGTGGCGGCGTGGTCGGCGACATCTGCGGCTTTGCCGCAGCCAGTTATCAGCGCGGCGTCGATTTCGTCCAGGTTCCGACGACACTGCTTTCCCAAGTCGACTCGTCGGTCGGTGGCAAGACCGGCGTCAATCATCGCCTAGGCAAGAATATGATCGGCGCGTTCCATCAACCCAATGGCGTCATTATCGACACAGACACATTGAGTACGCTGGCGGATCGTGAGTTGTCCGCCGGACTGGCCGAGATCATCAAGTACGGTCTAATACGTGACCCGGAATTTTTCACTTGGCTGGAAGACAACATCGATCGCCTGCTGGCACGCGACCCGGACGCCTTGGCCTTCGCTATCGAACGTTCCTGTCGCAACAAGGCAGACGTGGTAGCCGCGGATGAACGCGAGGGCGGAGTGCGTGCCCTGCTCAATTTCGGACACACCTTTGGGCATGCCATCGAAACCGGTATGGGTTACGGGACTTGGCTGCATGGCGAAGCAGTCGGTACTGGAATGCTGTTGGCAGCCGACCTGTCCGCCCGCCAAGGCTGGCTAACGTCTGCACAAGTGGAACGTATCGCACGTTTGCTGGATAAGGCGCGGTTACCCGTGCATACGCCAGCGACCATGGACAGTGAGCAGTTTCTGGAACACATGGCCGTGGACAAAAAAGTCCTCGATGGCGGAATGCGTCTGGTCTTGCTGAAAGATATTGGCAACGCGATTGTCACCGGCGACTTCGACACCAAGCATTTACGTTCAACACTCGATGCAGCGCAGGCACGCGCAACCAACTGACGCAGGTTAATGATCGACACAAAAGCGGATACTATGAGCCACCCCATACCGGACCCCAGTAACGGCCTCGCACCCTATGCGGCGACCGACGCACAGTCCCACGGTCGCCAGTACCGCGAACCATCGCCGGCTTACCGTAGTGAATTCCAGCGCGACCGTGATCGTATTATCCACTCCGCGGCGTTTCGTCGTTTGGAATACAAAACCCAGGTGTTCGTGAATCATGAAGGCGATCTGTTCCGCACCCGCCTGACCCACTCGATAGAAGTCTCGCAGATTGCCCGCTCCATCGCCCGCGCCCTGCGCGTCAATGAGGATCTGACCGAGGCGATTGCGCTCGCGCATGACCTGGGGCATACACCTTTCGGCCATGCCGGCCAGGATGCCTTGAATGCCTGCATGAAACCCTACGGCGGTTTTGAACATAATCTGCAATCGCTGCGCGTCGTCGTCGAACTCGAAGAGCGCTATGCCGAATTCCGCGGCCTCAATCTGACCTTCGAGGCCCGCGAAGGCATTCTCAAGCATTGCTCCAACGCCAATGCCCGCGAACTCGGCGCACTGGGTCAGCGTTTCCTGGACCACACCCAACCCAGCCTCGAGGCGCAACTGACCAACCTTGCAGACGAAATTGCCTATAACAACCATGATGTCGATGACGGGCTGCGCGCGCGCCTGATCGATATCGAGGAACTCACGGAGGTAACGCTGTTTCGTGAACAATATGCAGAGGTACGCGCGGCTTATCCAGACCTATCGCAACGCAGGACAGTGCATGAAGTCGTTCGCCGCATGATCAATCGGCAGGTTGTTGACCTGATCGAGACAAGCACCCAACGCATCAAGACAGCAGCGCCGGATAACATCGAAGCAGTACGCCGGCATCCCGAGCCATTGATCGCCTACAGCGCCGAAATGCGCGAACAGAATCTGGAGCTCAAGCGTTTCCTGCGCACACGCCTGTATCAGCATTACCGCGTACACCGCATGACCACCAAGGCCGCGCGCGTGGTGTCCGCCTTATTCGAGGCCTTCATCGAAGACCCCCAGTTGCTACCGGACGACGCCAGCGTGCATTGCAAACGCCTGGAAACCGATGGCGGCATGCCGGGGCGCGCACGCGGGGTTGCCGACTATATCGCCGGCATGACCGACCGTTATGCCATTACCGAATACGAGCGGGTGTACAATCCCCGCGAACTGACCTGAAGGTCAGAGAGGCAAGATGCAAGAGACAAAAGACATGCAGTCGCATAGGTCTGGAGGAAAACCCGAGCCGGACGTTGCCATTCTGTATTCAAGCTATGTGTTTGCCTCTTGCATCTTGCCTCTTGTATCTGGGTAGCTATGCGGATCTATATGCAAACACCGGTTGGCGATGATGCCTCGCCCCGGTACTATCATCTGCATCTGCAGGAAGATCTGCTCGGCGGCTGGACATTAGTGCGCGAATGGGGGCGCCAGGGCGCCAGCGGCCGCGTGGTCAAACAGCATTACACCGACCGTGACGGCGCAGAGCAAGCGCTACTGTTGGTACGTGATGAGCAACTAAAACGCGGCTTTCGAGTAGTTTTTATTCAGGGACAGGAACAACCTTGAGCTCACCGACACAACAGCCCGCCACCGTACCTGACTATCTGAGTATACTCGGACTGGATAGAGCGCCCTTCCTGGATCAGATCGACGATCATTTCTTTTACGCTGACCCGGCACTCATTCAACACCTGGATCTGCTGCAGCACCTCACCCGCTTCGGCGATATGTTACTGGGCATCAACGGACCACTCGGTAGCGGCAAGACCAGTCTGCTGCGGCAATTCCTGTTGCGCGGCAACACGACATGGCGCAGCTGTCTTATCGATGGCGGGAAAATCAGCCGGCCCGATGAACTGCTGGCGCGACTGGCCGAGTGCTTTGGCCAGGACATGAACGCCGCCCCGGAGCGCATCAAAGCCGATGTGATCCGCTATTGTCAGGCGTTACAGCACAATTCACAGCAAGCCTTGGTGGTGATCGAGGATGCCCATTTACTGTCTGAGCCTGCGCTCAAGACGCTGCTTGAACTGGGTGGCGACGTGCGGGAAACTCTCAAGCTGGTACGTGTGCTGTTGTTCAGCGAAGCTGATATCAAGCAGAAACTCGTCGACATGGGGCTTCACAGCCCGCAGCAACCCCTGTTGCATAGCCTGGATGTCCCTCGTTTTGATGAACGCCAGACTGCGGCGTACCTGATGTATCGCCTCGCCGCCGCGGGCTTTTCGGGCGACAGCCCGTTCAGCCTGACCGAAATTCGCGCCATGCATAAGGCCGCGGATGGTCTCCCGGGAAAACTGAATTCCCTGGCGCACGAGACCCTGATTGAACACGCTAACCGCCTCGTTGCCCGCAAGAAACTAAAACCCGCACCAAAACCTGTCTCGGCAGAGGCCGCCTCGAAACCCCGCACCAGAAGCCGTGCCATGTTGATTCTGGCTGGCGTAATACTGAGTTTGGGTGCAGCCGGCGGCTACCTCATGCAGTCCGGGCAGCTGCACGACTGGCTGGATAAACTCGACCGGCCGGCCAATGATCAGCAGCTCGCTGTCACACCGATACCGGAGCCAGCCTCCACTGAAACCCTTGAACTCACAGAGGCCCCTGAAACGCCAGCTGACCCGGCCGATACCGAGCAACCCCCTGATAGCCGGGTAGTGGCTGAGGAAACTGGAATAGTAGAGGCCACCCCAAAAAATAAACAAGAAATTGATATTAAAGAAGATATTGCTCTGGAAACTGAGTCCATTGGCCCCGTCAGCACCGAAGCAAGTGCCGAACCCGCCACCCCAGCGCCTGCGATCACACCCGAAAGCACGCCAGTAACGCCTGAGGACAAACCTGCCACCCAGAACCTCGAATCCGTGCCGGAGACGCTACCAGCGCCCAGTGAAACAACGGCGGACGAAGACGCTATCGATACCAGCATCGTCCCCGAAAAAACGGCGCTGACAGCGGAGCCTGCTGAGCAGGCAACGCCATCTCCCGCATCCGAGCCAAAACCCGCGGAAAGCACCAAAGAAAACGTCCCAAGTGCGGACGATACCGCCGTCGCCACGGCGCCTGCCAAGGCAACCGGACGACCCGAAAACCTCGATCTCATGGATACCGCCTGGCTCCTGGAACGGCCAGCCAGTCACTTTACCCTGCAATTACTTGGAGTTCGTAACGAGTCATCACTGCAGCAGTTCCTGGCGAAGAGCAAACTCCCAGGACCCGTCGCCTATTTTCATACTGAATATAAAGGTGGCGACTGGTATGTCCTGGTCCAAGGCGACTATCCCACCATGGCCGCAGCGCAGGCGGCCATCAACACGCTCCCCTCCGCAGTCCGCAAATCCAAACCCTGGCCACGCACCTTCGCCACCGTGCAGGCCGATATTCAGAAAGCTGCACCGTGAACAGCGCGCACAACCCCGGATCACAGCCCTGAAACATCTGGGGAAACCGCCTTCACCCGAATTGAACCGACCCTGGCCCGGCGCTATACTTGCCGGCCGCCGGGGGTCCGTCACACCCGCGCATCGGGGTGTCGTTAGACGCCCCTGCCCCGCCGCGGATTTTCCGAATTTAACGCATGAAGAGGTCCGACCATGAGTCGTGGTGGATTGCCGCCCAAACAGGGGCTCTACGACCCCAACAACGAACACGATGCCTGTGGCGTCGGGTTTGTCGCCGATATCAAAGGTCGTAAGAGCCACGCCATTGTGCGCCAGGGTCTGCAGATCCTGGAAAATCTCACCCATCGCGGTGCCGTTGGCGCGGATCCGCTGGCAGGAGATGGTGCCGGCATCCTGCTGCAGATTCCGGATCGTTTCCTGCGTGAAGAATGTGCCAAGCTGAACATCAACCTGCCCGAGGCCGGTGACTATGGCGTGGGCATGATCTTCTTGCCGCAACCCGACACAACCCGCAGTCAGTGTCAGGCGCTGTTGGAACAAACCATCATCAATGAAGGCCAGACGCTGCTGGGGTGGCGCGATGTGCCGGTCGACAATTCCAGCCTGGGTAAATCGGTGCAGGACGTCGAACCCGTCGTCCGCCAGCTGTTTATCGGGCGCGGCGCTCAGACCACTGACCAGGATGCCTTCGAGCGCAAACTTCTGGTGATACGCAAAATCGCATCGAACCGCGTGCGCGAATCGCGCTGGGATGGCTGCGAGCAGTTCTATGTGCCGTCGCTGTCCTGTCGAACGATTGTCTACAAAGGTATGTTGCTGGCCAACCAGGTCGATGCCTTCTACCGCGATCTGCGCGATGAGCGCATGGAAACTGCCCTGGCTTTGGTGCATCAGCGTTTCTCCACCAACACCTTCCCGAGCTGGGATCTGGCCCACCCGTTCCGTTTCATCGCGCATAATGGCGAAATCAACACGCTACGCGGCAACGTCAACTGGATACGCGCACGCCGCGGGTCCATCAGCTCACCGCTGCTGGGTGAGGATCTGGAAAAACTCTGGCCATTGATCACCGAAGGTCAGAGCGATTCGGCCAGCTTCGACAATGCGCTGGAACTGTTGGTCGCGAGCGGCTATTCATTGGCGCATGCCGTGATGATGCTGATCCCGGAAGCCTGGGCCGGCAATCCGTTGATGGATGAGAAACGCCGCGCTTTCTACGAATATCACGCGGCCTTGATGGAACCCTGGGATGGCCCCGCTGCGGTCGCCTTCACCGATGGTCGCCAGATCGGCGCGACCCTGGATCGTAACGGACTGCGTCCGGCACGCTATCTCATTACCGATGATGATCTGGTCGTTATGGCGTCGGAAATGGGCGTGCTCGACATCCCCGCACACAAGATTGTAAAAAAATGGCGCCTGCAGCCCGGCAAGATGTTCCTGATCGACCTGGAACAGGGTCGCATCATTGATGATGCCGAGCTGAAGACACAGCTCGCTGCTGCATATCCGTATCAGGACTGGCTGGACAAAACCCAGATCAATCTGAAGAACCTGCCAGCCGCAGCACCGGGTAATGCCGGTGACTCCAGCACACTGCTCGATCGCCAACAGGCCTTCGGCGTGACGCAGGAAGATGTGCGCATTCTCATGAAGCCGATGGCACTGACCGGCCAGGAAGCGATTGGCTCCATGGGCGCCGACAATCCGATTGCCGTGCTGTCGAACAAGTCGAAGCCGCTGTTCAATTATTTCAAACAGAACTTCGCACAGGTCACCAATCCACCTATCGATCCGATCCGCGAAGAATTGGTGATGTCGCTGGTCTCGCTGATAGGTCCGCGACCGAACCTGCTGGATCTCGACAGCGCCGGCCACAATATGCGCCTGGAAGTGCATCACCCGATCCTGACCAACAAGGATCTGGAACGCATCCGCAACATTGAAAACACCACCAAGGGCGCATTCCGCACCAAGACCCTGGACATCTGCTATCCCGCCGATCAGGGCGTTGCCGGTATGGAAAGCGCCTTGTCGACTCTGTGCACCCAGGCCGAAGAGGCCGTGCGCGCAGATTTCAACATTCTGATTCTGTCCGATCGATCCGTGGATGCGACACGCATTCCGATTCCCGCACTGCTCGCCACCAGTGCCGTACATCATCACTTGGTTCGCGGCGGCCTACGTACCGATTCAGGTCTCGTGGTGGAAACCGGTGCCGCACGCGAAGTTCATCATTTTGCGGTACTCGCCGGTTATGGCGCCGAGGCAATCAATCCCTACCTTGCCTTCGAAACCATTTCGGCCATGCAGGCCGATTATCCGGAAGGCGTGGATGAAACCGAGGCGCACAAGCGTTACATCAAAGCAGTCGGCAAGGGCATTCTCAAGGTCATGTCCAAGATGGGCATCTCAACCTATCAATCCTATTGCGGCGCGCAGATCTTCGATGCCATCGGTCTGAAATCCGACTTCATTGAAAAATATTTCACCGGCACGGCCAGTGTCGTGGAAGGGATCGGCCTGAAAGAAGTTGCCGAGGAAGCCGTGCGCTGGCACCGCGACGCCTACGGCGATGCGCCGATCTACCGCAACGCACTCGATGTCGGCGGCGATTATGCCCTGCGTCTGCGCGGCGAGGATCATGCCTGGACCATGGACAGCATCGGCAAACTGCAACATGCCACGCGCGCCAATGACGCCAAGACTTTCTCTGAGTTTTCCAACCTTATTAATGATCAGAACGAGCGCCTGCTGACTTTGCGTGGCCTGTTCGAGCTGAAGCTTGCAGCAAAACCGATTCCGCTCGACGAAGTCGAACCCGCCAAAGAGATCGTCAAACGCTTTGCCACCGGCGCGATGTCGTTCGGTTCAATCTCCTGGGAAGCACACACCACGCTGGCCATCGCCATGAATCGCATCGGCGGCAAGTCGAACACCGGCGAAGGTGGCGAGGAACGCAGCCGTTTCACACCGCTCGAGAACGGAGATTCGGCGCGCTCTGCCATAAAACAGGTGGCATCCGGTCGCTTTGGCGTTACCACTGAATACCTGGTCAATGCTGACGATCTGCAGATCAAAATGGCGCAAGGCGCGAAGCCTGGCGAGGGCGGTCAATTGCCCGGCCACAAGGTCAGTGAGTGGATCGCCAAGGTACGTCACTCTACTCAGGGTGTTGGCCTGATCTCACCGCCGCCGCATCACGACATCTACTCGATCGAGGATCTGGCGCAGCTGATTCACGACTTGAAGAACGTGAACCCGAAAGCACGTGTCAGCGTGAAACTGGTTTCCGAAATCGGCGTCGGTACGGTTGCCGCCGGCGTCTCCAAGGCGCATGCCGATCACGTCACTATTGCCGGTTACGACGGTGGTACCGGCGCCTCACCGCTGACCTCGCTGAAGCATGCCGGCAGTCCCTGGGAAATCGGCCTGGCCGAAACCCACCAGACTCTGGTGCTGAACAAGCTGCGTGGGCGCATTGCTGTACAGGTCGATGGCGGTATGCGTACCGGCCGCGACGTGGTCATCGGCGCGCTACTCGGTGCCGATGAATTCGGCTTCGCGACTGCGCCACTGATCGTCGAAGGCTGCATTATGATGCGCAAATGCCATCTGAACACCTGCCCGGTCGGCGTCGCCACGCAAGATCCGGAACTGCGCAAGCGCTTCACCGGCAAACCCGAGCATGTGGTGAATTATTTCTTCTTTGTCGCCGAGGAAGTACGGCAATTAATGGCGCAGCTTGGCTTCCGCACCATTAATGAAATGATTGGACGTACCGACAAGCTCGATACTCGCCGCGCGATCAATCACTGGAAGGCCAGTGGCCTGGACTTCTCCAAGATCCTCTACATGCCGACTCCGGCACCGGGTGTCGCGCTCTACAATTGTGAACAACAGGATCACGGTCTTGATAAGGCGCTCGATAACACGCTCATCGAACAATCCAAGCCAGCACTGGAACGTGGCGAAACCGTTCGTATCGAGACGCAGGTAAGAAACGTCAACCGCACCGTCGGCGCGATGCTGTCGGGACGCATCGCCGAACGTTACGGTCACGAAGGCCTGCCGGAAGACACCATCTACGTGAAGTTGAATGGCATTGCCGGTCAGAGCTTCGGCACCTGGTTGGCGCACGGCGTGACACTGGAACTCGAAGGCGAAGCCAATGACTATGTCGGTAAAGGCCTGTCCGGTGGACGCATCGTGGTCTATCCGCCGAAAGACTGCCCGATTATTCCCGAGCAGAACATTATCGTCGGCAACACTGTGCTCTACGGCGCCATCTCCGGTGAGTGTTTCTTCCGCGGTGTCGCGGGCGAACGCTTTGCGGTGCGCAATTCCGGCGCCGCTGCCGTTGTGGAAGGCGTCGGCGATCACGGTTGCGAATACATGACCGGCGGCGTGGTGGTGGTACTTGGACAGACGGGACGTAACTTCGCGGCGGGCATGAGCGGGGGTATAGCCTACGTGCTCGATGAGGCCGGTGATTTCAAGCAGCGCTGCAATCTTGCCATGGTGGAGCTCGAACCGGTTCCGGAAGAAGCCACCGCGCTCGAAGACCTTGAACATCAGGGCGGCGATCTGGAAACACACGGCCAGGTTGATGTACGCAGTGACATGACCCGTTTCGACGCGCAGCGTCTGCGCGAGCTGGTAGAGAAACACCTGCATTACACCAACAGCAACCGGGCTCGGGATATCCTCGACAACTGGAATACCTATCTGCCCAAGTTTGTAAAGGTGATGCCGGTCGACTATCGTCGCGCGCTGGAGCAGATGAAAAAAACGCAAGAGTCCGCACGGCTAGCCGCCGCTGCAGTGGGGGAGAAGTAAGAATATGGGTAAGCCCACCGGCTTCATGGAGTTCGCACGCCAGGACCGCAGCTACGCACCTGTCGAACAACGCCTTAAGCATTACCAGGAATTCACTATCGTCCCCAGCGACGCCGAGATTGCCAAACAAGGCGCGCGCTGCATGGATTGCGGCATTCCGTTCTGTCACCAGGGCTGCCCGGTCAACAACATAATTCCGGACTGGAACGATCTGGTGTATCACGGCGATTGGCAGCGTGCCAGCGAGGTGCTGCATTCCACCAACAACTTCCCCGAGTTCACCGGTCGCGTCTGCCCGGCGCCTTGCGAGGCATCCTGCACACTGAACATTGATGACAATCCAGTCACTATCAAGTCCATCGAGTGCGCGATTGCCGACAAAGCCTGGGAGAAAGGTTGGATCAAACCACAGCCTGCAGCGACAAAAACCGGCAAATCCGTGGCCGTGGTTGGTTCCGGCCCCGCGGGTCTTGCCTGTGCGCAACAACTCGCGCGTGCGGGCCATGCCGTGACCCTGTTCGAGAAGGCCGATCGCATCGGCGGCCTGATGCGCTATGGCATTCCCGATTTCAAAATGGAAAAAAGCACCATCGACCGACGCATGCAACAGTTGGCTGCGGAAGGCGTGACCTTCAAGCCCAACACCCATATCGGCGTGGACGTCTCTGCCAAGCAATTATTGAAGGATTTTGACGCCGTCGCACTGACCGGTGGCGCGGAGCATCCGCGTGATCTGCCGATTCCGGGGCGTGAGCTGAGCGGCGTGCACTACGCCATGGAATTCCTGCCACAGCAGAACAAACGCGTAGCCGGCGACAATGTACCCGAGGCGCAGTCGATTCTGGCTACCGGTAAACATGTGGTGGTGATCGGTGGTGGCGACACCGGCTCGGATTGCATCGGCACTTCCAATCGGCAAGGAGCGGCCTCGATTACGCAATTGGAAATCATGCCCAAGCCGCCGGAAAAAGAGGACAAAGCACTCACCTGGCCCGAATGGCCGAACAAATTGCGCACCTCGTCCTCGCATCAGGAAGGCTGCGAGCGCATGTGGTCGGTTACCACGAAAAAGATCAGTGGCGAAAACGGCCAGGCCAAGACCATCACCTGCGCTAAGGTCGAGTGGACCAAGGACACCAATGGTGCCTGGAAGATGAATGAAGTCGCGGGTTCTGAATTCGAACTCAAGGCCGACCTGGTACTGCTCGCCATGGGCTTCATTCAGCCGGTCCATGCCGGCATGCTCGATGAACTCGGCGTGGCCTACGATCCGCGCGGCAATGTGCAAGGCAGGACCGAAGGCTCTGCGGCCTACAAGACTTCGCTCGACAAAGTCTTCGCCGCCGGCGATATGCGCCGCGGGCAATCACTGATCGTCTGGGCCATTCGCGAAGGCCGTCAGTGCGCACGGGCCATCGATGAATATCTGATGGGTAGCACGAATCTGCCGCGTTAACCCTAAGACACAGCGAAACCCAGAATCGAACCGCAAAGGCGCAGAGGCGCAAAGATTTTTTTGTATTCATTAAATTTCTTTGCGCCTCTGCGCCTTTGCGGTTAAAAATCTTATTCTTGGCGCCCTTGGCGAGAACGTTATATTTCCAGGCGCCCTTAGCGCCTTGGCGGTACAAAAATCAACATGTCAGAACTTAAGAACGACCGCTTCATTCGCGCTTTGCTGCGCCAACCTGTCGATGTCACACCGGTGTGGATGATGCGTCAGGCCGGGCGCTATCTGCCCGAATACCGCGCCACCCGCGAGAAGGCCGGTAATTTCATGCAGCTCTGCCAGACGCCGGAACTGGCCTGCGAAGTCACTCTGCAACCGCTCGAACGTTTTCCGCTCGACGCCGCCATTCTGTTCTCCGACATCCTTACCGTGCCGGATGCCATGGGGCTGGGGCTATATTTTGAAGAAGGTGAAGGCCCACGCTTCCGCAAGCCGGTGCGCACCGAAGCCGACATACGTGCGCTCGGCGTTCCAGACCCGGAAGGCGAATTGCGCTATGTCATGGATGCAGTGCGTCTGATCCGCCGCGAGTTGGATGGTCGCGTCCCGCTGATTGGATTCTCCGGCAGCCCCTGGACGCTCGCGACCTATATGGTCGAAGGCAGTTCCAGCAAGGACTTCGCCACCATCAAGGCGATGCTGTACGATCGCCCGCAACTTCTACATCAGTTGCTGGACACGACCGCCAATGCCGTCAGTGCCTATCTCAATGCCCAGATCGCCGCTGGCGCACAGGCCGTGATGATCTTCGATACCTGGGGTGGTGCTTTGGGTCCGCGCGAATATCGCGAATTTTCACTCGCCTATATGACCCGCATTATCAGTGAACTCAGTCGCGAGCAATCCGGCCAACGCATCCCCGTCATTATGTTCACCAAGGGCGGCGGCCAAGCACTGGAGGCCATGGCGGATAGTGGTGCCGACGCACTCGGCCTCGATTGGACCACCGATATCGGTCAGGCTCGCGCCCGAGTCGGCGACCGTGTAGCACTGCAAGGCAATCTCGACCCCGCCGTACTCTATGCCCAACCCGAACAGATCCGTGCCGAAGTCGCCCGGGTGCTGGCCGCCTATGGTCACGGCACCGGCCACGTATTCAATCTCGGTCATGGCATCCATCCGCAGATCGACCCTGCCCACGCCGCCGCCATGATCACTGCGGTGCATGAACTCAGCCGCCCCTACCACAGCGTTTAACACGCTGAACCCGCAAGACTTCTGTGGCTAAAGTTTTCGGCCTAAACAGCCGTTAAACGACGAATAATCACACCAACAAAGTTTGCCTATTATGCGACTCACACACCGTCGCAGCCGCGGATTCACACCCCGGCTGCCTAGCGTGCTGCACGTTTTCGGGGGGAAACACGCCGCATGAACTGGCGCGTTAAGCTAGCCCGTTGTTTACGCCGGCAAAGCCTGCGACAGCACTATTTGGGCGTCGCGGTTTTTCTTGTCTGCGTCGTCGTCGCCAGCGCTGTGCTGACGGAGCGCTATGTCTCCACGACCAGCCGCAACAGTGCCGACAACATCGAAACCCGCAATCAGATCCAACAACTCAGTCGTAACGTCCGCAATTCGGTATGGGGTGCCGAATACGCTCTGCAGTCCTACGTGCTCAGCCCGGCACCCGGGTATCGCGCAACCGTGCTTGCCAATCTGCAAAGTGCGCAAGCGGATACCGCGCATCTGCGCGACCTACACTGGGTCAAAAATAATCGACTGCAGGGTATAACGACACAGATTATCGACAACCTCCGCAAGCTGGATAAACACGCCGTCGAGCTTATGGACATACGCGCCGATGTGGACAAATTATTTCCCTCGGCGCGACTGATGGACGATACCCTGGCACCTACGAATGAAAACTTCCAGACAGCTGCGCAACTCGCGCTGGATGAAATTGCGGCAGAACAGAATCCGGCCAACCTGAAGTCTCACCTGGCATTTGAAAACGCCCGGCATGCCTGGTCACAGATGATCAGCGCCTTCCGTCTTTATGTCGTTCGCCGTGCAGGCATCTACAACAACACCGAGCAAGGCCTGCTTAATGCGGGACATGATGTCAGCTTGATGCTGGAACTCACACAGCAATATATACAGGAGCTTTCCGCGTTAGAAAAAGCCGGGCGCTTAGGCCTACAGGCCACCGAATCCCTGCATCAGCTAGAGGATCTTGCAGCAACCTGGGCGGCTGGATTTGAAGAATTCCGCCTGACACAGGAAACCGGACATTGGCGTAATGATGCACCATTGATCCAGAACGTGCTGCAGCCGTTGTTTGCTGAAATCTGGGCTCATCTGGACCGCATAGATGAACAGCTTGAGGCCGGCGCCGTGCAGGATGTATCCATCTGGACAGAGGTCGGTCAGATCCTCAATCGTAATCTGCTATTGCTATCGCTACTGGCAATTGTTTTTATCTCGCTCGGGTTCATATTCTTTGAGCGCACTATTCTGGAACCATTATCTCAAATCACCCGCGCCATGAAGGCCATCGCCAAGAGCGAACCGCATGCACGCCTACCGCGAGCCAACAGCGTTGAGGCACGCAACCTGATCGAAGCCTTTGCCCACATGCGCCGCAATGTGCATGAACGCCAAGTCGCGTTAAGGCATCAGGCCTTACACGACGCGCTCACCGGCCTGCCGAACCGCGCATTAATCAAGGATCGCCTGCAACAGCTAATCCTGTCTTCAGAGCGTGACCGAAAGACCGGCTTCTGTCTGTTGATGATCGACCTGGACCGTTTCAAGGAAATCAATGACACCCTGGGGCATCAGGCAGGCGACAATGTCCTGTGCGAAATAAGTGACCGACTCAATAAAGTTCTGAGAAAATCAGACACAATCGCGCGCCTGGGTGGTGATGAGTTCGCAATTCTATTACCAGAAGCCTCTGTACAGCAGGCACAGGAGATCGCACAGCTCATCGCAGACACCATTGAGAAGCCACATTACTACAAGGACCGTGAGCTGCCGGTGGGTGCAAGCATTGGTATCGCCGTTTATCCTGAGCATGGCAGGGACACGGATACGCTATTCAAACATGCCGACATCGCCATGTATGTGGCGAAACAGGATGGCCTGCCGTATTCACTTTATTCCATCCAGCACGACCAACACAGTATTGGTCGACTTGCATTGATCAGCGAATTCCGCACTGCCATTTCGGAAGGCGGGCTGATACTGCACTACCAACCCAAACTCGATATGCATAACGGAGCCATAGTCGGCGTCGAAGCACTCTTGCGCTGGCCAAAATGGAGCTCCGTAAAAACAGAATATCTGATCAAGACTGCGGAGAACACCAGCCTTATCAAGCAACTCACCCACTGGGTGTTGCGTACTGCGATCCGACAACTTGCACAGTGGCAGGAACGAGGCATAGATATGCCGATCGCTGTCAATCTGTCTACCTGGAATCTATCGCATTCGGATATAGACGAGACCATCAGATCACTGCTTCTTGAATACAACACACCACCGGATCGCCTCGAGCTCGAGATCACCGAAAATGCCATGATGACCAACCCGGACCGGGCGCATGCGATTCTTGATCGACTGCAGGCGTTGGGCGTGAAACTGACAGTCGACGACTACGGCACCGGCTTCTCATCCTTGGCCTATCTGAAAACCATGCCTGTAGGCCAGATAAAAATCGACCGGTCTTTTGTCGGTGACATGCTGGATGATGAAAATGACGCCGTGATTGTGCGTTCAACTATCGATCTTGCACACAATCTTGGCATGAAGGTCGTTGCCGAAGGTGTCAGCTCCGCAGAGATCTGGGATCTGCTGGAGATTCTCGGCTGCGATACAGCCCAAGGTTATTATATCGCCCATCCCATGTCAGCCGAGAACCTCGAACGCTGGCTGCGCAGTGACATACGCGCAGAACTACCCCCCGTCGATAAGCGCGCCTAAAGCAGCCAACAGTCACTACCGATACAACTGCAACAGGGCATACAAGCCACTCGGCGGGAGGTTGCCCATGCACGTTCTGTTGTTTTTTCTGGCGGTTCTGATCGCAGGCGCGATAACCGGTCTCGCTTACGTGCTATCTTCTCACTGGCTACTCGCTACACTCGCAGGCCTAGCCGGCCTCTGGTGTACCGAGGGCATCTTTGAGCGTTCATTCGGGTATCAGCCGGCACAGCGCTGGGTTGGACGCGAAAACTTGTCCATCAACTAATTCCGCAAGCTGTACTAAGGAGTACTGGATCTATGGCGTGGAGAATTGCCGCCCTGACTTTGTTACTGATCTGCCAGTCCAGCATGGCGCGTGACGTGAACGGCAACTACGCAACTTTCGGTGTTGGCAGCCAAACCTGCGCGGAATATCTGGACGCACGCGATAGCGGTGGAGAACCCGAACAATTGTTCATGGAATGGACCGCCGGCCATCTGTCCGCCTACAACCTGCTGCTGGTCAACACGTACAATATTCTTGGCGAGACCAGCACCTTCGATATGCTGGCGCATCTGGATAGCTATTGCCGGCAGAATCAGGATGCCATCTATATCCAGGCTCTCGCGATCCAGATCGAATCCCTCTATGACGTTCGCGCCAACCTCTCACCGAGTCACAGCGGCTGGAAGGACTGGCTGAAAGATGTCCGTGGCGGCAATAAGGCCGAATAGTTTCTATTCAACTTTACGCATGTCAGATGACGTCGCCATCGCCTAGTGCAGCTCGGCCAGTAACCGTTCACACATCTGCTGCGCCTGCCCCTGATAACTCCCACCGAACATATTAAAATGATTCAGCACATGGTATAGATTGTAAAGATGCTTGCGCACGCCATAACCCGCATCCAATGGCCAGGCCTCGCGATACCCCGCATAGAAATCCGCACTGAAGCCACCGAATAATTCGGTCATGGCGATATCGGCTTCACGATCACCGTAATAGACCGCCGGGTCGAAAATCACTGGCGCCCCATCACGCAGATATCCGTGGTTACCCGACCAGAGATCGCCATGCAAGAGTGCTGGCTGCGGACGGTAATCACTGAAAAAACTATCCAGCCCATCAAGCAACTCTTCGCCATGTCGCGACAAATTCCCACTACAACCATTATCACGCGCTAGATCAAATTGAAAGCGCAAGCGCCGTTCGCGCCAGAACGCGACCCAATCATTGTGGGACGTATTTATCTGTGGCGTCGAACCGATGGTATTGTCGCGATCCCAGCCAAAATCTTTCCGACTCACGCGGTGCATTGCCGCCAGCTGCCTACCCAACAGGGCGGCATCGCCAGACCGCGAGAAGTTCAGAAATTCCATAACCAGATAGGCATGCCCATTCGCGACACCACAGCAAATCGGTTCCGGCACACGCACCGTATTACTCGCCGCCAGCTCGCGCAGCCCGGCGACTTCCGCCTCAAACATCGCCAGCCCTCTTGCCGTATTGGTCTTAACGAAAAAGTCGCGTCCCTCTCCCTGCAGGCGAACCGCCTGATTGATATCGCCACCACCAATCGAGGCACGGCCATCGCGCAACCGAATGCCGGTTGCGTTAAAGATGTCTTCGCCGATAAGTTGCCATATATCCATAGAAATCACTTACGCTGCCAGCGCTTGAGATTCAGCTCGATAGCAGAATACACAGAAACCATTAGTCCCAGAAATACTATAAAAATGTAACTTTCCTTGCTCAGACGCCAATGAGCCCCGCCGAAAAAAACAGCAGATACATCATTAAAGCTAACCGGAAATCCCGCCTTCGCCCACAGAACCGCGCCTGCGATCGCAATCAATATGCCGACTGCAAACATGAATTGATAAAATAACTCCATTTGTCACACAGCCTGGCTTTCATTGAACTGTGGCGAAAATATTCACGTGGAATTATAAGAAGGAATTTCTTGGCGTCTTTGCGCCTTTGCGGTTCACAAAAGATATATAAACAACAAGAGCTGCGAATAGGTCAGGCTTTAACTGCCAACCGCTCATGCAAAGGACTGTGGCGAGGAAAATGCGCGCGCAGAAATTCCATCTGGTCGGCCAGCACGCGCTTACCTTGCAGATAAATATATTCCGCATGCGTGGGCGTGAAGGGTACCGCCAGCAGCTCCATGCGTGCCTGTTCCGGTCGACGTCCGGCCTTGTGGTTATTGCAGCGCTTGCAGGCCGTGACAACATTGTTCCAGACGTCCGCACCCTTCTGACTGAGTGGCGTCACGTGGTCTCGCGACAAATCGCTATCGCGGAAATGCGTGCCGCAATAGAGACAGAGATAGGCATCGCGCTTGAATAAGGCAGGATTGTTGAGCGGTGGAACATAACTACTGCGATCATGTTTCAGCGCATAGTTATTGCCATGGGTGGCGATAATGGAATTGAGATCGATCAGGCTGCGCACGCCAGTGATGGCGTTGATGCCACCGTATACGCGGACCAAAGTACTCCCGCAGGCGTAGGCTACCTGGCCAAGATAGTAGAGGCGCACAGCGTCCCGGTAGTTGACCCATTCCAGTGGCATACCGGCGGCGTCGGTGCGCAGAATCTGATGCTTCAGACTTAACACACAACCTCCCGTCGCTGGCGTCATTTATGTCAGAAACGCTCATAAAAGTAAACTTTAATAAATCAGTAACTTTCAGCCCCATACCGGTCCAGCCATCCGCTCACGGACGGCTCCAGCCCATGATTCTATCAGTGCGGGGATTCCGGTATCATGGCGACCTTTCGGGCGTGCTTCAGCCTATTTTCGCGGCCAATGCCAGCATTCTTTGTCGGACTGGCCGCAACCGAATCATTAGCAACGCTGCATCACTAACTGCAGCACCATCCTCCCCAGTTGGATGCGGAGAATATAAAGAATGTCTATATGTGTGGCCGTACCGAAGGAAACCACGGCGGACGAGTGCCGCGTGGCACTGGACCCGATTGTCGCCGAGCGATTCGCCAAGCTGGGCTGCAAGGTCCTGATCGAAGCGGGCGCAGGGGTGAGCGCGCAGAATATCGACAGCGCTTACACCAGCGCGGAAATCGTAGCTGACCGCGGTAGCCTGCTCAGTCGGGCAGACGTGCTATTCAAGGTCCAGCCGCCCACCGCCGACGAGATCGACGCCCTCAAGGAAGGCGCCGTCATCGTCAGCTTCATGCAGGCGCACAAAAATCCCGAGTTGGTCGCCAAGCTGCGCGACCGGAAAATCACCTGCTTTGCCATGGAATTAGTGCCACGCATCTCGCGCGCCCAGAGCATGGACGCGCTGTCCTCGCAGGCCGCCGTGGCCGGGTACAAGGCCGCACTGATGGCCGCCAGCCTCAGCGGGCGATTCTTCCCCATGTTGACCACCGCCGCCGGGACCATCCGCCCCTCCAAGGTGCTGGTCATAGGCGCTGGCGTCGCTGGGTTGCAGGCTATCGCCACCGCCAAACGCCTCGGCGCCATGGTCGAAGGCTATGACGTGCGCTCCGCCACCAAGGAACAGGTGCAATCGCTCGGCGCCAAGTTCGTCGATACCGGCGTCGCCGCCGAGGGTACCGGCGGTTATGCGCGCGAACTGACTGCCGAGGAAAAGGCCAAGCAGGCCGAGGTCCTGGCCAAGCACATTGCCGCGGCCGATGCCGTGATCACTACCGCCGCCATCCCCGGCCGCCCGTCACCGAAGATCATCCCGGCCGCTGTGGTTGAAAAAATGAAATCCGGCGCCGTGATCATCGATCTGGCCTCCGAAGGCGGCGGCAACTGCGAACTCACCCAGCCCGGCGAGCAGATCAACCACAAGGGCGTGATCATCTACGGCCCGCTCAACGTGGCCAGCATGCTGCCGGTCCACGCCAGCGAGATGTACGCCAAGAATCTGCTCAATTTCCTGAGCCCCATGATCAAGGACGGCGAACTCAAGCTCGACTGGGACGATGAGGTCATCCGCGACAGCGCCCTGACCCATGCCGGCGAAATCAAACACGCGCAGACCCGTGCGCTGGTGGAAGGAGAACCCTCATGATCGAAGGCTTTACCGCCCTCTATATCTTCATGCTGGCCGCGTTCACCGGATATGAGGTGATCGGACGTGTGCCGGTGATTCTGCACACGCCACTGATGTCCGGCTCCAACTTCGTACACGGCATCGTGCTGGTCGGCGCCATGGTCGCCATGGGCCACGCCAGCACCGACCTGGAACGCTTCATCGGCTTCCTGGGCGTGATGCTGGCCGCCGGCAATGCGGTCGGCGGTTATGTGGTCACCGAGCGCATGCTCGAGATGTTCAAGAGCAGCAAGGAGCCCGCGAAATGATTCTGATTCAGCTGAGTTATTTCGCCGCGGCCGTGCTGTTCATTCTCGGCCTGAAGCGCATGAGTTCGCCGAAGACCGCGCGCGGCGGCATCGTCTGGGCCGGCGCCGGCATGGTCGTGGCGACCATCGCCACCTTCTTCATGCCGGATATGCACAACTACGGCCTGATGCTCCTCGCCATCCTGATCGGTGGCGGTGCGGCCTGGTACACCGGTAAGAAAGTCGCCATGACCGACATGCCGCAGATGATCGCCATCTACAACGGTATGGGCGGCGGCGCGGCAGCGGCGATTGCGGCGGTCGAACTGCTTAAAGGCACTTTCGCCAGTCAGAGCTTCCTGACCCTGGCTGTGCTCGGCGCGCTGATCGGCTCGGTGGCCTTCTCCGGCTCGATGGTCGCCTTCGCGAAGCTGCAAGGCTTGATGAAGAAATCCTTCCTCTTCCCCGGCCAGCAGAAGATCAACATGGTCGTGTTTGCTGCCGCGCTGGTGTTCGGCCTGATCCTGATTAGCTCGGGTTCGACCGGCGGCTTCCCGCTGTTCATGTTCTTCGCCCTGGCGCTGGCCTTCGGCATCATGATGACCCTGCCGATCGGCGGCGCCGACATGCCGGTGGTCATCTCGCTGTACAACGCCTTGACCGGTCTCGCCGTCGCCTTTGAAGGTTTCGTGCTCGGCAACGCGGCGATGATCATCGCCGGCACGGTGGTGGGTTCGGCCGGTACGTTGCTCACGCAGTTGATGGCGCGCGCCATGAACCGTCCGATCAGTAACGTGCTGTTCTCCGGCTTCGGCGCCACCGGCGGTGAAGCATCGGCCGAAGACGCCGGCGGCACCATGAAAGAGATCGACGCCAGCGACGCCGCGGTCATGATGGCCTATGCCAGCAAGGTCATCATCGTGCCCGGCTACGGCATGGCCGTCGCGCAGGCGCAGCACAAGGTGTGGGAGTTCTGCAAACTGCTCGAAGAGAAGGGCGTGACAGTGAAGTTCGCCATTCACCCGGTTGCCGGTCGCATGCCCGGTCACATGAACGTGTTGTTAGCGGAAGCCGGCGTGCCCTACGACAAGATCTACGACCTCGAAGAGATCAATGCCGAGTTCCCCACCGCGGATGTCGCACTGATCATCGGTGCCAACGACGTGGTGAACCCGGTCGCGCGCACCGATCCGAACAGCCCGATTTACGGCATGCCGATCCTGGATTCCGACAAGGCCAAGAACGTCATCGTCGTCAAACGCGGTCGCGGCACCGGTTTCTCCGGCATCGAAAACGCACTGTTCTATCTCGACAACACACGGATGTTGTACGGCGATGGACAGGAAGTGGCGGGCAAGCTGATTCAGGAAGTGAAACAGCTGTAGGTTGATGCCGCGTAGAGACACTAAAGGGCGCCTAATGGCGCCCTTTTTATTGGTCATTGATCACGCGGCAAGCTCAACGCGTACAGTACGGCCAAGTCGCATCTCCAGGGTAATGAGCATTTCGAGACTGAACTTATCCCATTTACCACGCACCAGGTCAGACACCCGCGATTGCGCGATACCCAGGCGCTCCGCCGCGTCCAGTTGAGTAAGCTCATGCTTCTCGATGTAGAGACGGAGATCACTCATGAGGTTCGCTCGCATTTGCAGCACAGCCGCCTCAGCCGGATCAAACCCAAGATCCACAAAGACGTTGCCGCTGGATTTGGTGGTTTTTTTCTTCATGGCTGGTTCCCAATCTCTTTGTAACGCTGCTGTGCAAGTTCGATGTCTGCTCGGCGGGTTTTCTGGGTCTTTTTCTCGAAGGCATGGAGTACATAAATCGCCTTCTCGAACTTGGCCACATAGATGACCCGCCATTCACCCTCCTTGTGAATACGTATTTCCATAACCCCGGGCCCAATCGTCTTCATGGGCTTCCAGTCCGAGGGCGTGAGCCCCATTTGAACAAAGTTCAATTCAAAGCCCGCGGCCCTGCGCGCCTCCGCAGGGAAGTTCCTTATGTCATCCTGACTGGAACCAACGAACTCAATGGGCTTCATGCCGGGGAATATATAAGTTTCTTGATATAATATCAATAAACTTATATAACGCCTAAAGGATCAAGAATGTCGCGGCTGCGGCACCGGTTTCTCCGGCATCGAAAACGCACTGTTCTATCTCGACAACACACGGATGTTGTACGGCGACGGACAGGAAGTGGCCGGCAAGCTGATTCAGGAAGTGAAGCAGCTTTAACGCACGGTGCGTAGCAAAACCGCACTATGAGAAACCGCCGCAAGGCGGTTTTTTCTTTGTCTGGGATAGCCCATGACAGATAAATGAACCGTCATTCCAGCGAGAACCAAAGCCCATGTTTCGATTATTTGGATTATGGCCACTCACATCGGCCGCCATATCGCTCCAGCTGGGAAGGCGCTATCCCCAGCTTTGCGCTTTCTTCCGGCAGCCTAGCGTGGCATATTGCGTTCAAGACTGACTCGCGAGAAGCTAGCCGTACAAGAAAAATACTCGGAAGATCACTACCATGTCGGACACATTACCAACCTCAGACACACCCATCCATTCGCATGCTAGGCAGATTACGTACTATTACCAACACTACGTAATCCATCTAACACACTTACATGGACCCGCCCCGGTTTGCCAACCGTGATCCTGATGGACAAAAGGTCATGACTGCACACTTACATTCGGCCTCTATTGAAGTACGTGTTGATACTTCTGGCCCTGATGGAAACCGCGCTCTCGCCCCTCATCTGTTAGTCGTCTTCACACGGCGTGTTTGACGAGTGTATTACCAAGTTCTGCGAGAGCCGGTCTGACCTATGCAACCATCATTGGAACAACAGTCAAGCAATCGTGGAGTTACCTCTCATGTTTACATTGATCGGATGAGTGATCAGCTTGCGTGGCGATACGACTCGCCACGGGCCATGAGCGCCCACAAAATACGGGCGTTTTTGTTTGCCAGTGCCACACAAGCACGGTTAAAGCCGCGTCGTTCCAGAATGGCTTGCATCCAGCGCCCACGCTTATCTGTCCTTGTTTTACAGCGACGCAATACGGATCGTGCGCCATGAATCAACAAGGTGCGCAAATAGCTATTGCCACGCTTACTGATGCCAAGCAGTTTATTACGTTCACCGCTAGAGCGTTGGCGCGGCACCAGACCAAGCCACGCCGAAAAATGCCGACCATTTTGAAATTCACGGGCATCACCAGTGGCCGCAACCAACGCAGTCGCCGTCATAGGACCAACGCCATCAATGGCCATCAGTCGCTGACACGTGTCGTTGCCACGAAAGATGGTTTGGAGACGCGCATCATAATCAGTGATGCGACGATCGAGTTCGCCCAGGCGTGCATACTGATCAGCCGTGAACTCACGCGCCAAAGGCGTGAGTTCGTTTTGCGCATCTTCGAGTACTTCAGGGATCTTTCTGCGGAAAGGCCGTATGCCTTCGGGAAGAAAGACGCCGTACTCACGCAAAATGCCGCGGGTTTGGTTGACCAACGCGGTTCGCTCATGCACCAGACGTTCGCGGATTCTGTGCAGCGCTTGTATATCTTGCTGGGCAATGTTCTTGATGGGGACGAAGCGCATAGTGGGTCGCGCCACAGCTTCGCAAATAGCCTCAGCATCATTGCAATCGTTCTTGTTCGTTTTGACATAGGGTTTGACGTATTGAGGGCTGATCAGTCGGACTTCATGCCCAACAGCGCGCAGTCGGCGCGCCCAATAGTTGGAGCTTCCGCACGCTTCTATCCCTACCAGGCAGGGCGGGAGATTGGCCAGGAAAGGCAAAAACCTGCCCCGGCTCAAGCGCTTTTGCATGACAGGCTTACCTTTTCTATCTACCCCATGGATTTGGAACACATTCTTTGCCAGATCGATTCCAAGTGTTGTAACGTTCATCTCGGACCCTCCTTCTGCGTGGATGGGAATCAGCAAAACAATCCTGACCCACTACGAGGCCATTTTGAAGTGGGGCGGGTCCATTCCATTTGTTAGGCTTATCATGAGCTACGGCATATTCGAAAATATAACAGGGTTGTTGCTGAAAATACCGGGGATGCTGGAGATAGTATTTCCTGTTGGGTTCGTCGGTCTAGTTGTCGTTTTTATAATAATGCCAATAAGGCTGTTCTGGATAATGGTTTTCCATTTCGCTCCTGGCAATGAGCCTATCACAAATAAAAGTAGTCACAAGGCGTCATATATTTTTCTAGCCTTATCCGCTTATGGTGCTATCGAGATTGTATTGTTAGTGCTCCTGTCAGAGCCAGGGGGGTTTTCTGGTTTGATGCTACCGGTATTTTCATTTCTTCCATTTATTTTTTATATTCTCTCTGAGTGGGCGAGGTTCAATGCTTATAAATAGAGCCCACAAGCCTAACAAGTCAGCCCAGCCCGACGCGCTACCGCGCGCGGCTGGCTTCAAACGCTATACAATCAAAGGCCACGCGATGTGGTAGAGATCGCAAACAACTTCACGAACATGGATTGGGAAAATCTTGAAAAAAAGCTAAAGGCGGATTTCTCCAATACGGATTTGTGGAACAAAGCATTCAGTGTCTTAGAGTCTCGTTTATGCGAGCGCTATATCCTGCCTGCAGAGGCTATTCAAAATAACTCTTCTGTAATCGGAGAGGGATTTTCAATTACTACAATATTGTGTTCACTAATAGAAGCCCTAGAAACGTTCTACGAAGGCAAGTGCTATAAATACGAAATACCAAGAAACAATACGGAATACGGCAACGGAAACAGTAAAACGCTATTCGTAAATTTCCTCACTACTAAAGAACCGTTCAAATCATCGTTCAATGCAGATCTAGCGGAGGACTTCTTTAAAAATGTACGCTGCGCGCTTTTGCATGAAGCTATGACGCGTAATGGATGGAAAATAAGAATAGACACTGACACGTTGGTAAAGCATACCAATGAGGAGAAAATCTTAAATAGGTTTCATTTCCTCCAAGCACTTAAAGATTACATCAAACAATACAAAGCAGAAGTGCTTGGAAGCAAATCTAGAAAGAATGCTTTTATTAGAAAAATGAACTGTATCTGTAAAAATGCATAACAATCACATCAAATTCGCTCCCTACGGTCGCCGAACTTCCGCTACCGCTCGGCCGTTTATGTGGACGTTGAATAATCTGCGCCTGTCGGACGCGCGGCTTACGCCGCTGAATCCGACCTACGCCGGTCTATGCATGTCGTAGGTCGGATTCAGGCCGGATGCCGCGTCCGACAGCACCAATACACTACCTCAGCGGCCGATCTCCAGAATTCAAGTGGGCAGATTTCTTGATAATCAGGCTGGAACTGTGCGCCTCCTGGAATAGTTTCAATTTCTCTCAGCCACTGAACTTCCCAATAGCAAGCTGAGTTACCTAGGATCACTCAGGGGAGCATCCAATTTCCCGGAAGCGAACGGCCGTCCCAGCGGATTGCAATTCTTGATCGTGACCCGGCCCTGCAATAGATTGCCGCGCGAGTATTCACTGAAAATACAGACGTTGGTTTTCGGATCATAATTTTCGATCCAGAGGTTATCGTCCTTCCAGGTGGCCGCCACATGATACTGCCCCTCGGGCACATCGATTGACATCACGCCACCCCAGCGCTTTACAAACACTTGTTGCAGATAGAAGTAATAAGCAGCCCAACCAACAAGCAGGACGACACCTGCCGCGATCAATGCGGCCCGCAGGTTGTTCGCCTTCACGCCAATAATCGCAATGGCGGCCATTGCCAGCCCAATCACTGCAGCCCAATACAGATAAGTAATCATGCTAAAGCTCCTTCATAGACTAGTATCCCGTGAGAATATTCTTTCACTAACTGCTAGCGATTGTTGAAAAATCAATAACTCTCATCATTTTTGCATATTTTTCTCATCTGCCGGACTGGCCAGCTAGGCTGAACTAAGTTATTCATATAGTCTTATAGGTAAATAACAAGCCACACAACAAGTCAGAACTACAATAATAATTAGGGGGCCTCATGTATATCCGCTTCGATAAATCAATCGTCTTTGGGATGATTCTTTGGCTAGCAGGAACCACAGCACAATCAGCCCTACTCACCTACAACCTTAGCGGGCCTGTATTTCCGACTAATGCAGTTTTTACTTCGATAGGCCCGAACGCTCAATGGTCTGCGTGGTTTACTATCGATACCGAAACCGCGGACATATCTCCCGACCCTTTACTTGGAAAATATTTAGGCGTTATCGGAGAAATATCTATTAGCGGAACAACGGTTGCGGCTATCAATTCGACAGCATTTTCCAACACATTCATCAATGTCGGAAATGAATGGGTATACGTAAGCCCTGATTATGATTTTCTAGATTTTAATGGCGACCAGAGTAACGGATCGCCCTCATCACCTGCAGCTATTGATGGCTATCAGATGACGGCGTTCGAAATTGGTATCGCAGATTGGTCTGGAACCATCTTCAACGACACCAGCTTAATTGGAACAGTTAACATCACCTCTAGTGACTTTCAGGGCAGCATGTTTCAATTAGAGTTTGGCACCTACCAGATAAACGGTATCGTAAACACTTTTACAGTAACGGCCGTACCATTACCTGCAGCTGCATGGCTATTTGGCGCGGGGATCTTGAGTATGCTGTGCACGGCTAGGCGCAACAATAAAATGAGCGGCTGAGCACAGAACACAGCTTCCGATATTAGCCAAATTACGCGACGGTCGATCGCCCGTACCTGATCGCTCACTCCGCCGATGCCAATCGTTGATGCGGTTGTTCAATATCCGATAAAACAACGGCGGCCATTCGTCCGGATTGCGCCGCGCATATTTCTGCACCAGTTTCAGCATGGCATCCTGCACAATGTCGAGCGCTTCATCCGGATTACGCGTGGCGATCTCGGCGATGCGATAGGCGCGGCGCTCGACCTGAGCCAAAAAAGCATTGAGCTGCCGGGCTGTGTCTGCATCATCCGTCATCAACGTGTGCCACGATCTCCTTAGCGTGCCTTATGGTGCGCGTTAAGGTCGCGATGTTCCAGGCGGCGATTGATGCGTTCGCCTTTGTTGTCCAAGCGGCACGCAATGTGATCCCCTTTGCTATCCATACGCTGTTCGATGCGGTCGCCCTTGGCGTCTAATCGATCCGCCAGTTTGATCTTGCCGGCAGCCTCGGCACGGTCGGAGCGACGGTCGAGCACATCATTGATATGATCGCCATGGCGATCCAAACGGTTATCTATGCGTTCACCCTTCTGGTCCAACCGATAGTCGATGCGGTCACCGCGGTCGGTTTCGGCCCAGCTAGCGCTGGCCAGGGTCAGCAGGGCGGTGGCGATAAGGGCGGTGAAGGTATGCTTGGTGTTCATAGGGTCTCTCCAGAAAGCGTGGGCTTCAGGGGTTAACAACGCTGCCAGAGTGGATCGGTTGACAGGATTAACACCTTATTTTTCCTGATAACCCCACACTACCCGGGGCAGAAAATGCCCAACTGTGTCGCCTTTAGAGCAAAGGCGTCACCACAGAAATTAGCGGTTTTCAACCCCCGGAAATGGCTTTTATGCACAGACTGGAAGAGATCTCGGCAGGCCCTGCGCCAACCCGCCGTCGTCTGTCAACCCCGCCAAGGCGAAAGACTTATATTATTGATATTTAAAAACTAATATGAGCGGCGAGGAATTGATCGTTTTAACAAAAATGCAATAATAATGCGGCTTGGGGCCGTTTGATCCCAATCCGTCCACAAAGTTATCCACAGATTTTGTGGATAACCATCGAGCCCCAATAGCAATAATGACTTAGGCTGGCTAAGTGAGAATTCGCATCAATCATGGACACTAAACTGGACCACCTCGCCCAAAAAAATATTTCACGATTGGATCATGCGTCTGGTGTCTGAAACTATTCTTCGCATCGCTGTACCCTCGCCGCTGTTTCGGCTGTTCGACTACCTGCCGCCGCGCGAAATTACCGCGCCTTTGCATCCCGGTGTGCGTGTGCAGGTGCCGTTCGGGCGCAGCCGCACCGTCGGCATACTGGTTGCGACTTCCCGCAGCAGCGAGATCGATCCGGCCCGCCTCAAACGCGTGCATGCCGTACTGGATACCGAGCCCTTGTTACCAGCGGATATCTTGGCCATGGCACAGTGGGCCGCCGCGTATTATCAGCACCCCCTCGGTGAAGTGCTGGCCGGCTGCCTGCCGGTCGCATTACGCGGCGATCAGTCCGCCGAGGTACGTGGCACTACAGTCTGGTGTCTCACACACACTGGTATTGAGGCAACAACCGCCGATTGCACGCGCGCACCGCAACAGGCGCGTGCCCTGGAATTTCTCCAGCACCATCCCGACGGTTGTTCGCGTGAACAGCTCAATGAGGCCGGTATTGGCCCTCATATCCTGCGTGCACTGAGCGCGCGCGGCTGGCTCGAAACCCGGACACGGGCGGCCACGCTGATTGCTTCATCTGCGGTCCCCAGCGCCGCACCATCACTGAATCCTGCACAGGCCGCCGCCGTCGATGCGATCACCGCCGCCCGCGATCAGTACCAGAGCTTCCTGCTCGACGGCGTGACCGGCAGTGGCAAGACCGAGGTGTATTTGCAGGCGATAGCCGCATGTCTGGCCGCAGATCGGCAGGCACTGGTGATCGTCCCCGAAATCGGTCTGACGCCGCAGCTGCTGACGCGCTTCCGACAGCGCCTGGGCATAGAGCCGGCCGTGCTGCATTCGGGTATGAATGAAAGTGACCGCTTGAATGCCTGGCTGGCCGCGCGCGCCGGCACGGCGCGGCTGATCCTCGGCACGCGCTCGGCGGCCTGGGTGCCGCTGGCGCAACCGGGCCTGTTCATTGTTGATGAGGAGCACGATGCCTCGTTGAAACAGCAGGAAGGGTTCCGCTATTCGGCGCGTGACCTGCTGGTGTGGCGCGCGCATCGCGATGGCGTGCCGATTGTGCTCGGCTCGGCCACGCCCTCGCTGGAGTCACTGCACAATGCCCGGCAGGGTCGTTACCGGCATTTGTCACTGCCCGAACGCGCCGGCGTCGCTTCGGCACCCAGCCTGCGCTTGCTGGATGTGCGCAATCAGAAGCTGGATGAAGGTCTATCGCCGGCCTTGCTCGCGCATATGCGCAAACACCTGGACCAGGGCGGGCAGGTTTTACTGTTTCTCAATCGGCGCGGCTTCGCACCCACTTTGCTGTGCCATGCCTGTGGTTGGGTCGCCGAATGTCGGCGCTGCGATGCGCACCTGACCCTGCACCAACGCCATCGCTTGCTGCGCTGTCATCATTGCGGCAGCCAGCAACCGATTCCCGTGCAATGCCCGACCTGCGGCTGCGCCGATCTGCGCCCCCTGGGTGCCGGTACCGAGCGGGTCGAACAGGCGCTGGAGCGCAACTTCCCCGCTGTGCCGCAGGTGCGTATCGATCGTGACAGCACCCGTCGCAAAGGGCGCCTGGAAGATCTCCTCGCCCAGGCCACCCGCGGTGATGCGCGCATCCTGCTCGGTACCCAGATGCTGGCCAAGGGGCATCATTTTCCCGGCGTTACGCTGGTCGGGATCATGGAGGCCGATCAAGGCCTGTTCAGCGCCGACTTCCGCGCCGGCGAACGCCTGGCACAAATGGTTATCCAGGTGGCCGGCCGGTCCGGCCGCGCCGAGCGTCCTGGCGAGGTATTGATCCAGACCCATCACCCGGATCATCCGCTGTTATTACAGTTAGTTGCAGCCGGCTATCCGGCCTTCGCCGTGGCCGCACTGGCCGAACGCGAGGCCGCAGGACTGCCGCCGTTCAGTAATCTCGCCCTGCTGCGCGCCGAGGCGACCGATGCCCGCGCACCTGAGCAGTTTCTGTACGCTGCCTCGGCCGACCTGGATACCCGCACCCTCACCGGCATCGAACGCTGGGGCCCGGTCCCTTCCCCCATGGAACGCCGCGCCGGCCGCACCCGCGCCCAATTGCTCCTGGTCGCCCGCGACCGCAAACGCCTGCAGCGCTTATTGGCCGAATGGGTACCGCAGCTAAGCAATCTCAAAAGCGCCCGCAAGGTGCGCTGGTCGATCGACGTCGACCCGGTGGATCTGTTCTGAGCCTGGCTTGGGTGGGGTCAACGAGATTGAAACCTTTTTGAACCGCAAAGGCGCAGAGGCGCAAAGAAAACCTTTTTAAATATGGAAATTCTCCATCGTTAACCACCTCTTCATTCCGGCGCATGCCGGAATCTAGGGCTTTAAGGGCATGGATTCCGGCATGTGCCGGAATGACGAAGTAATCAGGTGCTAAGGGCTTTTACATTAATTGGGTTTTCTTTGCGCCTCTGCGCCTTTGCGGTTCGATTAAGGTTTCTTGGCGTCCTTGGCGGTTCAAATCGCCTTTCTTGGCTATCTGGCGTCTTGGTGGCCCGAAGGATTCCCGGATTGCACTACGCTACATCCGGGCTACACCGATGAGAGAGCGGAATCGCCCCCTCGCTGTCAGCCCGCGCAGCACTTAGCGCGAGCGGGCGGTATCGGCTTGCACAAATCCGGGGAGCCGGGATAATAGCCGCCTTCGAGCGGCACCGCCTGCTCGCGCAATTCATCCTGGCGATAACGCATGAAGAACCATCTTGCTCAACTGCTGACCGATGCGGTGCATGGCCTGCAGGCCGGCGGCGGCCTGCCCGCGGACCTGGACATCAACATCCAGATCGAGCGCACCCGCGACCGCGCCCACGGTGACTTCGCCAGCAATCTGGCCATGACGCTGGCCAAGGCCGCGCGCGCCAAGCCGCGCGATATCGCCGAGAAGATCGTCGCCGCGCTGCCCGCCTCCGCGCATGTCAGTAAGGTTGAGATCGCCGGGCCCGGCTTCATCAATTTTCATCTGAGCCCTGCGGCCTATCACAGCGTGCTCAACGATATTCTCGCCCAGGGCACCCGCTACGGTCGCAGCGATCTGGGTGCCGGCCGTTCCATTCAGGTCGAGTTCGTCTCCGCCAACCCGACCGGCCCGCTGCATGTCGGTCACGGCCGCGGCGCGGCCTACGGTGCCGCCGTCTCGGATTTGCTGGAAGCGGTCGGCTATCGCGTCCACCGTGAATATTATGTGAATGACGCCGGTCGGCAGATGGACATCCTCGCCACCAGCGTCTATCTGCGCTATCTGGATCTGTGCGGCGAAAAGTTCGACTTCCCGAGCAACGGCTACAAAGGCGATTACGTCTGGGACATCGCCGCGACCCTGCATCGCAAACACGGCGATGCGCTGCGCGAACCTGCAGCCGTGGTGTTCCATGCTGTGCCCGCCGATGCCGGCAAGGGTACCGAGGGTGGCGGCGACAAGGAAGAACACATCGATGCGCTGATCGCGCGTGCCCGCGAACTGCTGGGCGCGGAACGCTATCGCGAAGTCTTCGACCTCGGCCTGAATGTCATTCTCGACGACATCCGTCGTGACCTCGCCGAGTTCGGCGTGGAATACACCGAATGGTTTTCCGAGCGCTCGCTCACCGAAAACGGCACGGTGGCCCGCACCATCGAACGCCTGCAGGCCAGCGGCCACGTCTATGAAAAAGACGGCGCGCTGTGGTTCCGCTCCACCGATTACGGTGATGAAAAGGATCGCGTGGTCGCGCGTGACAACGGCCAGACCACCTATTTCGCCTCCGACATCGCCTATCACATGCACAAGCTGGAGCGCGGTTATTCGCGCATCATCGATGTGTGGGGCGCGGACCACCACGGGTATGTGCCACGCGTGAAGGCGGCGCTCGCAGCCATAGGCGAAGACCCGGCCAAACTCGATGTCTTACTGGTGCAGTTCGCGATTCTGTATCGCGGCGGCGAGAAGGCGCAGATGTCGACGCGCTCCGGCGAGTTCGTCACCCTGCGCGAGTTACGTCACGAAGTGGGCAAAGACGCCTGTCGCTTCTTCTATGTGATGCGCAAATGCGAACAGCATATGGATTTCGATCTGGATCTGGCCAAATCACAGTCGAACGAAAACCCGGTCTATTACATCCAGTACGCGCATGCGCGGGTGATGAGTGTGTTGCGGCAGATGGCCGAGAAGGGTCTGCAGTGGGATCAGGCTGAGGGCACTACGCATCTGCAGCGCCTGACCGAATCGCACGAAACCGACCTCATGGTCAGCCTGGCGCGCTATCCGGAAGTGATCGAGGCCGCCGCGATCAATCACGAACCGCACCAGATCGCCCATTTCCTGCGCGAACTGGCCAATGATTTTCATACCTACTACAACGCCCATCAGTTCCTGGTCGAGGACAGTGCCGTGCGCAATGCCCGACTGAACCTGATTCAGGCCACCCGTCAGGTGTTGGCGAATGGCCTGGGTCTGCTGGGCGTTTCAGCACCGGATAGCATGTAGGTAAACACTCTTCGTGATATGACGTGGTATCGCGTCATGTCACCGTAAAGCAGCAGCACCATGTCCAGAGATTACAAACACAGAGCGACCACTTCCCGCCGGTCCAGACGTCGCAAAGGTGCGCCGCGCTGGTTATGGTTTGTCGCGATCACCGCCATCGGGCTGTTCGCCGCCTTCCTGTATTTTCTGAGCCAGCGCCCCGACACGTCACCGGAAGTCGAGGCGGACACGCAAAAGAAGAGCACCAGCACAGCGATCAGCGTGCCGCCCGCCGGACAGGATGTGCGCGAGGTGAAAAAACCCCCAACCGCGAAGGTGCCACCGCCACCCAAGCCGCGTTTCGATTTCTACACCATTCTTCCCGAGGCGGAAGTGCTGGTGCCGGAAAAAGAGATCACCGGCACACCGCGTGAAGGCGTGCCCCAGGTTGAGGCGCCCGGCACCTATTTCCTCCAGGTGGGATCCTTCAGCACCCATCAGCAGGCCGATCAGTACAAGGCCAAGCTCGCCTTATTGGGCTTACAGGCGGATATCCAGAAAGTCAGCATCAACACCAATGAAACCCGCCACCGTGTCCGCGTCGGTCCCTATAAAGATCTGAATGCCCTGAACACTGCCCGCGCGCGTCTCAAAGAAAACAAAATCGAGGCCATCCTGCTGCGTATCAACGAGTGAGTGCCCGCTAACGACCGCCACAGGTACGGCCGCCAGCTCAATAAACCAGATAACTGGCACGCATGCTGCATCGATTTCCATGAGCACGGCTAACGCCCACCCGGGCCTGGAGGTGTGTCATGGCAAAACAGGTACCGCTGCAAATGATGATGGTCAACCTGACCAACGGCCAACGTGGCATGTTCATCGGACTGCCACTGGTTGATCACAAAGACGCCCATCAAGCCACCGAAGTCGAGAACATCATGTTCTCCGACATCCAGAAATTGCCCGAAGAAATGACGCTCGCGCAACTGATGGACATGGTGAAGACACAATATTGCCTCTGTAATCAGCGAGCGAACTGATTGTAGAGAGAGTCTTTGATCGTTGGGTTCCGCTCGTTGAACTTGTCGGACGCGGCCTACGGCCTGAATCCGACCTACATCTAAAAGACTGGGGCTCGCAGGTCGGATTCAGCGGTGGCAGCCGCGCGTCCGACGATATTGCCAAAAAATGTGATCAGAGACGACACAGTACCGCCTGCTGTAACAGCTGCACTGCGGCGGCGGAATTTGTTTCTGACCGCATTTTTTCTTTACTCATTACGAACGATCATGTTCAGAAATATATTCAAAAATACTCTATATATAAAAATGCACGCCAACAGATTCGACCTCAAACACATTGAGAGTGGAAAACTCTTAAGCGCGCCCTCCGATATACCGTTCACAACATCACGCCTACTCGTCGGAGAATTCCTTGCAGCCGATAAAACCCTAAGGACTGCTATACAAAAACTCTATAAAGGACGTTTTTTCACAACGAAGCCTGCGGTACTAATTCATCCCATGGAAAAATGCGACGGTGGGCTATCTCAAATCGAAGAGCGCGTACTCAATGAATTGGCGGCTGGCGCTGGCGCTAGAAAAATCATTGTATGGGTTGGTCATACCTTATCTGACAGCGAAGTCCTGGATAAACTGAAAACTCAATGAACTGCCGCCCCGATTGCGCCGCCTGCTGCATCGCGCCTTCCATCACCAGCCCGATACCCGGCATGCCGAATGGCAAGCCGGCGGGAGTGCGCTGTGTGCAACTGAGGGAGGATCTTGGTTGCGCGATTTTCGGACAACCCGAACGGCCGGCGTTTTGTGCAAACCTCAAGGCAGCAACGGAGATGTGCGGAGAACACCGGGAAGAGGCGTTGGCGATATTGACGCGGATGGAGATTGCGACACGCCCTTAAACCTAATCTGAGTCGCTCAATTTAGGACAATCTTCATTCCGGCGTAAGCCGGACAAAAGCGCGGAGCGCGTTGAACGCCGATTAGGCGGCCCGCAGGGCGAGCGTAGCGAGTAATCCAGAGAAAGATTAACCGATGCGGACCTTGGGTCCCGGCCTGCGCCGGGATGACAAATACCTTGCATCTCATCGATAACAGACAACTCAACGACTATCTGCCTGTCGCTCTGAATTACCCCCTCTCCCTCCGGGAGAGGGTTGGGGTGAGGGGATCGGATTCAACAAACTGCATGATTATTGAATCCCTCATCCTGGCCTTCTCCCGGAGGGAGAAGGAACGCAGCTCATTACATCGCTGCAATTCTGCACGTTCAGATTGGGTTATCTGGACCAAATTACAAACGCAAAATCTTCATCACCGGCTCGTTCTGCTTGGGATCATCACTGAAGCCGGCAATGACCAGCACCTTATGTCCTTCCCGCGCGATGGCGCTTTGCGCGGCGACACGCTCACATAAATGTTTCCAGTCATGGGTATCGGCATCGTCTACATGCAGCGGGACGATGCCCCAGTGCAACGCGATACGCCGGCAGATCGTTTCGCGCGAAGTGACGCCAAACATAGGCGCGGTAGCACGATGCGCGGACATGATGCGCGCGGTGGTGCCGGTCATGGTTGGAATGATCAACGCGGCGAGGCGCAGATCGCGCGCCAATTCCACGGCTGCATGACCCACCGCCTCACGTACGCTGTGGGTCTTTTGATACCGAACCTGAATGGAGGCGCTCACAAACTGACCGGTGTTCCATTGATGGTTTTCAATCTCACGCAGGATTTTATCCATGGTCTGTACCGCTTCGACCGGGAACTGGCCACTCGCGGTTTCACCCGACAACATCACCGCATCCGCACTGGATAGTGCGGCGTTGGCGACATCACCGACCTCGGCGCGGGTTGGCCGCGCCGCACTGAGCATGGACTCCAGCATCTGCGTGGCAACAATCACCGGCACCGCACGCTGGCGCGCACGATCGATAAGTTCACGCTGAATCAGCGGCACTTGCTCGGCGGGCAGCTCGATACCTAGATCGCCACGCGCGACCATGATGCCGTAAGAGGCTTCGATGATCTCATCCATGCGTTCGACCGCCTCGGGGCGTTCGATCTTGCTGATGATGGGGATGTCGGCTTTGTGTTTGGTAAGGAACCGTTGCAGTTGCTGGACATCCTTTGCCGCGCGCACAAAGCTCAACGCCAGGAAATCCACCTCAAGCTCAATGGCGAGCTCCGCATCGCGCTTGTCCTTACTGGTCAGCGCGGTCGTGGAAAGATTCGAATCGGGCAGATTCATGCCTTTGTTGTTGGTGAGTCGACCACCCTGCACCACCTCGCACTGCACTGTTTTGCCGTTGGATTTGAGCACCCGCAGTTCGAGCTTCCCATCGTCGAGCAGGATACGTTCGCCTTTGGTCACATCCTTGGCGATGGTTTTGTATTGCGAGGGAATCAGTCCGGCGCGACCGATGGTCGCTGCGGCTGTCACAATCACCTTTTCGCCTCGACGCAGATCAATGCCATCACCCTCGAAACGACCGACCCTGATTTTCGGTCCGCACAGATCCATCAGAATGGCGATATGCCGGTTGGCCCGCGTCGCTGCCGCGCGTATGCGTTCGACCATCATGCGATGCCCCGCATGATCGCCGTGCGACATATTCAGGCGTACCAGATCGACACCCGCCGCCAGCAACTTATCGATCATCTCCGGCGTGTTAGACGCCGGCCCCAGGGTCGCGATGATCTTGGTGCGGCGCCAATGCAGTGCAATGTGTTCGGTGTCGCGCAGTTTACGGGTGCGTGTCTTTGGCATCAGCCTCAACCAAAATGGCAAATGTAATCGAGCAACTCGGTTACCTCGACTTCGAAATGCGAATTACCGGGCACGTTGAAGCTTTCACCACTCGCGTAATCCGTCCAGTGATCCTCACCGGCCAGCTTCACGCGACATTTACCCTGAGTCAGCTCCATCACCTCCGGCGCTTCGGTACTGAAGCGGTACAGGCCCGGCAGCATCACGCCCAGGGTTTTCATCTCACCATTGCTGGTAATGATAGTGCGACTGGTCACCTTGCCGTCGTGATAGACATTGGCTTTTTTGCGGATCTCGGCGTTTTTGAAACTCATTGCGGTGATTCCATCGTGAATGTTAATAGGCAATCCCCTCTCCCTCTGGGAGAGGGCCAGGGAGAGGGGGCATGAAGATAATCACGCTTTGCGTACAACCCCTCATCCTGTCCTTACTCCCACGAGGGGAGAAGAGACGTCATTTTAAACTGCGTTGGACTATTTCGTCTCTGTGAACATTCGCCGCTTTTCACGGAACAGCGCCGAGATATCCTCATCACCGTATCCCGCGACCATGAGCCGGGCATAATGAATCAAGGTCATTTCCACGACCGGCAGCGCCACACCATGCCGCGCGGCAATCGCCTTGCAGATTTCAAGATCCTTGTGGTGCAGCGCCAGCTTGAAACCGTGTGGGAATTCACCGCGTACCATGCCGGCGCCGCGCTTATCCAGAAACCAGTTACCGGCCGCGCCACCGCTGACTACCTCAAGAACCTTATCCAGAGGCAGGCCCTCGGCCTCGGCAAAGGCCAGCGCCTCGGTCACGGCCTGATTGATGCCGGCGCACATGATCTGGTTGACCGCCTTGGTGGACTGACCGCTGCCGACCGGACCCATATGCGCGATGCGCTTGCCGATGGCTTCAAATGTAGAGCGCGCACGCTCCAGCGTCCTGGCATCGCCACCGACCATAATCGCGAGCGTTCCCTGCTTGGCGCCTTCGACGCCACCGGAGACCGGTGCGTCCAGAAAACCGCACCCGATTTCGGCAAGACGCCGTGCAATTTCGATGGCGGTTGCAGGATTCACCGTCGAAGTATCGATGACCAGTTTGTCACCGTCCAGGCCAGGGATAAGCAGATCGATCACCGCCAGCAGGTCAGCATCAGCGGAGACGCAGGTCAATACGACATCGCAATGGCGGGCCAGATCGGCGGGATCGGATGCACAGCTGACACCGAGCTCAGCGGCCAATGCCGCGGCCTTGGAGTGCGTGCGATTCCAGACGGAGGCAAGCAATCCCGCACGCGCCAGATTACGCGCCATCGGCGCACCCATGGCACCGAGACCGATCACACCAACTTTAGTGGACACATTTGGCATAGGTTAATGAGAACCACCGAGGCACTGAGGAAACAAAGCAAAAACTTATTGAACCGCAAAGGCGCAGAGGCGCAAAGAAAATCTTTTTAAATACGGAAATTCACTATCGTTAACACCACGTCATCCCGGCGCATACCGGGATCCATGCCCTTAAAATCCTAGATTCCGGCATTCGCCTGAATGACAAAGTAATCAGGTGCCAGGGGCTTTACATAATTTGGGTTTTCTTTGCGCCTCTGCGCCCTTGCGGTTCGAATAATCTTGGTGTCCTTGGCGTCTCCCATCAACAAACCGTCAGTCTTCCAGATAGGTATATCCGGTCAACCCGTCTTCCAAGGCTGCGCGGTAGAACTCGCGCTCTTTATCGGCCAATGCCGCGGCATCGAGTTTGTTGTGATAGGCGCGCTTGAGGGCGTCGGTATCGAAGTGCACATAGCGCAGCAGTTCATCGATGGTGTCACCGCGTTCGTGTTGCGAGAGTTTGTGCGAACCATCGGCTTGCAGCGTGACGTTTACCGCATCGGTATCGCCGAACAGATTGTGCATGTCGCCGAGAATTTCCTGATAGGCGCCAACCAGGAAGATGCCAAGCAGATATTCATCGCCAGGACGATAGGAATGCACTCGCAGCGTGCTCTCGATACCGTCGGCGTCAACATATTGATCGATGCGCCCGTCGGAATCACAGGTCAGATCCTGCAACACGGCACGCCGGTTCGGTTCGCTGTCGAGGCGATGCAGCGGCACGATGGGGAAGATCTGATCGATCGCCCAGACGTCCGGCATGGACTGGAACACCGACAGGTTGATGAAATATTTATCGGCAAGTTTTTCGTTCAGCTCGTCGAGGATTTCGCGGTGCGCGGTGCGCCCGCTGTTCATCAATGCGCGCACACGCTGACAGATGGCGGCATACAACGATTCGGCGCGGGCGCGTTGTTCCAGCGTAATGACATTGTGCAGATACATGCTCTGCGCCTCGCCCAGCCAGTGCACGGCATCGTGATAGCCTTCCACGGCCGAGCGCGCATCCAGGCCCTCGAGGACATTCCACAAATCCAGAATAATGCGCGGCTCATTCTCGTCCGGTGCCGTGATTGTGCCAGTGCCGGGTGCCTCTTCGCTGTCGATCACATTAGTGATGAGCATCGCGTGATGCGCGGTCATGGCACGGCCGGATTCGGTAATGATATCCGGATGCGGCAGATTCAATTCGTTGCACAGCTCCCACAGGCCATGCACCACGTTGTTGGCATATTCCTGCACGCTGTAATTGATGGAGCAGAAACTGCGCGAGCGCGTGCCTTCGTAATCGATGCCCAGACCGCCACCGACATCGACGGTATTCAGCGGCACCTTCAGACTGCATAACTCGGCGTAGTAACGGGCGACCTCACGCATGCCGCGTTGAATATCACGGATGTTGGCGATCTGTGAACCCAGATGGCAGTGCAGCAGTTGCAGGCTGTCGAGCAGGCCCGCCGTGCGCAGGCGCTCAACCAGACTCAGGGTCTGCGCGGCATTCAAACCGAATTTGGCCTTTTCGCCACCGGTGTTCTGCCACTTGCCGGCGCCAATGGAGGCCAGTCGTACACGCAGACCCAACAGCGGCTCGATCCCCAGCGCACGCGATTCCTGGATAACCAGATCCAGCTCGGAGAGCTTTTCCACCACAATGAAGACGCGATGGCCGAGGCGCTTGCCGATCAGCGCCAGACGTATGTATTCGCGATCTTTGTAACCATTGCAAATGATGGTGCCACCCGGACGCGACAGCGCCAGCACGGCCATCAGCTCGGGTTTGCTGCCGGCTTCCAGGCCGACGCGCTCGCCGCCATGACTGAGAATTTCGGCGACCACGCTCTGCTGCTGATTCACCTTGATGGGATAGACCGCCGTGTAGCGACCCTGATAGCTCACCGCTTCGCGCGCACGGGCGAAGGCACCGGTCAGCGTATCCACGCGATCATGGAGGATATCGGTGAAACGCACCAGCACCGGCAAGGTCAGACCCGCGTCGCGGCACTCACCCGCCAGCGCATAGAGATCGACGGCAGGCGCATCGGCCCGCCGGCCGGGCCGGGCAACCAGATGGCCGCGCTCGTTGACATCAAAATAGCCGCCGCCCCAGTGTTCGAGGCAGTAGGTGGCGCGGGCTTGATCGGTGTTCCACATAGGCTGAGCACGATACGCGATAGACGCCCAAATCGGAAGGCGTGGCGCCGCGGTAAAACACCTGCACGCCTTTATCCGCCGACCCGAATCCGGTATCGTGGCCTCCCCTTTTGCAGCCCGGTCACTTGATCAACAAGCGGCCCGGCGACCAGCCCGACAACAGACAGGTGATGCGATGACCCTCGGCAATGACTGGTTCTCTGAAGCCCATCCGGATGGCGGCTCCGCCTTCTCGCTCAAGATCACGAAAAAGCTCCATGAGGAGCAGAGCGAATATCAGCGCATCGAGATCTTCGAGACCGAGCAGTTCGGTAATCTTATGACTATCGATGGCCTGTACATGGTGTCGGGTCGCGATAATTTTCTGTATCACGAAATGATGACACACCCATCGCTGTACACTCACCCGGCGCCCAAGAACGTGGTCATCATTGGCGGCGGCGATTGCGGCACCCTGCGCGAGGTCCTGCGTCATCCGGAAGTGGAATCTGCGTTGCAGGTGGAGATCGATGAGCGCGTCACCCGGCTCTCCGAAAAGTATTTTCCCGAGCTGTGCGAACTCAACAACGATTCGCGCGCCACGCTCTATTTCGGTGACGGCATCAAATGGATGGCGGACGCCAAACCTGGCAGCGTCGATGTCATCATTGTCGACAGCACCGACCCGGTCGGCCCGGCCGAAGGTCTGTTCACGGAAGAATTCTTCCGCAACTGCCATCGTTCCCTCGGTCCGCAAGGCATCATCGTGCAGCAGAGTGAATCACCGCTTTATCACGGCAAGATCCTGAAGGCGCTGCACGGCGCCATGCGCGCCGCCGGCTTCGAGGCAACCCAGACGCTGTTCTTCCCGCAGCCGGTTTATCCCTCCGGCTGGTGGAGCTGCACCATGGCGAGCAAAGGCCTGGATCTGAAAACCTTCCGCGAGAAGGACGTTGCGAACAAGCCGTTCGAGACCGTGTATTACAACAGCGATATCCATCGCGCTGCCTGGGCAATGCCGGAATTTTTCAAACGGCTGCTGGGGTAAGCCGTTTTCAGGAACCGTGGATACTATCAGCCTGTTTTATGGATACGTACTCGACCACGCACTCTCAAGATCTGCCTGGAGATATTCACCCAATGATAGACAAGTAACGGAATTACCTATCAAAACTCAAAAAATAGCATCCCGCACCCCAAAAACCTAGCAGAAAAATATTTATTTCTTGCGCTCACAATGAGCGCCGGTTTATTGTCACTACCTACGCTGGCCTGTATGACGCAGCGGCACACACTAATAACAAAGTCATATGGGGGTTAGACGTTATGGGCCTGCATCTTAAAATATCTGCTAGCGCGTGCATTCTTTTCTCTTCATCCGTCATCAATGCCTCCGCTTTAGCACCCAACTACACAATCGATGTAGCGGGGTTCATCGATGCCGAGCATACGCGCAGCACGGATAATTACCGCAGCAGCCTTTTCTCAGCCTATAACGAGACGGGTCAGATTATTGGTACTTCCATACGCTACAACAATACGGGCGCCTCGCTCGGACGAAGTGCGTGGCTATACAACGGCGGCGATACCACCAATATCGGATTCACTGACGCTGAGCACACAGCAGCTAGCGGCTATCGTTACAGTTATGCCGATACTATAAATGCAAACGGCCAAATCACGGGCTCTTCCCAACGACTAAACGGTGACGGAAGCGGGTACGGCGAAACCGCATGGCTCTATAGCGGCGGTAACACCACCAACATCGGCCTAACCGATGCTGAGCACACGCGCAGTAGTGACTCTACGAGATATAGCTATACACGATTTCTTAACGCAGCCGGTCAGGTAGCGGGCTACTCTTTTAGATATGGCAGCAGCGGAACCGATAATGGCAGAACCGCATGGCTATATAGCAACGGAGCCACAACTAATGCGGGCCTGACAGATGGCGAACATACGGGCGCAAATGGTTATCGTTACAACACTGTGGAGCACCTTAACGATGCAGGTCACGTCTTCGGTCATGCAAATCGTTACCTCAGCAATGGGAGCGACAATGGTCAAAGCGCATGGCTACATAGTGCCGGTAACACGATTAATATCGGACTCGTTGACGCTGAGCATACAGGCTCAGGTGGATACCGTTATAGCAATGCCGAATTATTCAACGCATCCGGACAAGTTGCAGGTTCGGCTTTTCGCTATCGCGAGAACGGCGTAGCTATAGGTATGAGCTCCTGGCTATACAGTGGTGGAAACACCACTAAGATCGGCCTATTTGATGCAGCACACACGAAAACTGATGGCCACCAGTACAACTCGGTCCGATTTATCAATGATTCAATTCAGGTAGCTGGGACAGCTCAACGATACGATTCCATCGGCAACCCTACCGGAACAAGTGCCTGGTTATATAGCAATGGCACCACTAACAACATTGGTCTCGCAGATGCAGAACACACACGCAGCACCGATGGGTCACAGATCACTGGCGTCGATGCTCTCAATCAAGCTGGCTATGCCATAGGAAAAGCCTCGCGTTTCAATAACTCAGGCAACAACATCGGCAATAGCGTGTGGCTATACAACACTGTGAATACTATGAGAATCGGGCTAATTGATGACGAACATACACGCAGCACGGATGGATATAGATACGGTGATTTCCGCGCCCTCAATGAAGCGGGTCAAGCCATAGGCACTGCTGAGCGTTACGATAATACCGGCGAAAAAGCAGGTTACAGTGCTTGGCTTTTCAATGGCGAAAACACCATCAATATAGGCCTCGTTGACGCAGCACACACTGGCGCGATTGGTGGCAGAAATAGCTCAGCCACATTCCTTAACGAATTTGGGCAAGTGGTTGGATATGCCACAAGCTATAATAGTGCTGGCATGCTAGCTGGCCAAACCGCATGGTTCTATGATCCGACAGCAGGTCAGACCATCGGCATTGACCTCTCATTCAAAAGCAATGGCGTATCACATAGCCGTTTCGATTACCTAGGTGATGACGGCCTGGCACTAGGTTATTACCAGCTATACGACTTAAATGACACATTACTCGGCAATCGTGCTTTTGCCTTTACGATGGAAGATGGCGTCGTTGATCTGGGCATTTTCCTTGAGAATGAATTGACCTCGGCGGGATGGGGGTACTTGGCAAACAGCTATCGCGCCAATGCAGCCGGGCAGATCCTGGGCTATGGCCTGCTGGATGACATGACGACAGGGCAAGTGGGTTTTGTGCTGACACCGCAAGTTTCAGCGGTGCCGTTGCCAGGTGCGGCATGGCTCTTTGGTGCTGGGCTGGCCGGATTGATCGCATCGGCCAAACGCAAAACCGCGAAGTCATCAACCCTTATTTGCGGTTCGTGAATTCAAGTTGCACGATCAACACCCCCTGCACATTTGTAAATTTGTGCATTAATCTCTGGTCAAATCTATTCTCAGCCTAGCCAAATAAATTCCACCCGAATCCCACTCGGCTCGTAGCACATCATGTGCTTGGCGGGGCCTTGCCTTAACAACTCCGGCGCGAATTCGACTCTGATGCTGTTCTGCACCAGTTTTTCGTGGAGACCGACGAGATCTGCTTCACTCTCAACCGCAATCGCCACGTGATGCAACCCGACATTCTGATCTTTGTCGAAAGGTATCGATGGGTCTTTCCGGGTCTGCCATAGCGTCAACATGACCGTGCCATCACTGACGAAGATGGCTGGGTAATCATTATCCCTTCGCACTTCTTTCCAACCCAATAGCGACACAAAGAACGCGGCGCTTTCTTCGAGATTGGAGACGGTTAAGCCGAGGTGGTGGATGCCTTTTGTTAGTGGGCTGACCATATTCCTCCTTTGGATGGATCTCCTTAAGATCACATGTCTCAAGATGGGGGAAGAGACATAGAATTTATATCTAGGCCTGAAATTGATCTGAAATATCCGTTACGCGACTATCCTTTATAATAGGACCAGACATCACTACCACCCTTCCATTTACGTGATCTCTATGCGGGCAATATTCCCCAATAACCTCATGCGGGACTAGGTACACATTCAAGATATCGAAGTTTTGATCAAATATCACTGCGACAAGCCAATCAAAATCCTTAGTATCATAATTACGAATAGCGCTTAGCTGCCTTGATTTATTTGATGGCGTTATTCGACGTCCTTTTATCTGAAACGTCACTCCCGTATCAGATATTGCGTCATAACCCGCCTTGGAATTTTCAGCAAGCCTCAGTCCCATACACTTCGCGACCAGCCACTCAGTGTAATCGCCTAGCGGGTTATTGTTCGTCCGCACTATCTTACGTCGTCTTAATTCTTCCGTAGCTTTTGAATGTAATCGGAGCAATTCGACGGTTTCTAAATCGTCGATGTTCATAGCGAGCCACATCTAACGACTAATACATTAGAACTAGCCAGCGACAGCTTGGCTCCCTGCATACACAGGCTACTTCCCACACCAATACTCCACTTCCTTGCGCAACGCTGCCGTTGAAGCCTCGCGCTGCTCATTGGATAAATATACACGTTCGCCGTTCTTGTCCAGGGTATAGATGCTCCCGGCGTCTTCTTGGTTGCGCAGGTCATCGCGCAGGTCGGCGCATCTCTGTTTACGCTCAGCCTTTTCCTTACGCGCCTTTTCGTCGGTCTCGTTTTTGAGGCGGCGCTCTTCGGCGTAGGCATCCAGCAGGCGCTTCTGTTTTTCGATGCGGTCTTCCGACACGGCGGGCACAGCGGGTGCTTCGTGGGTCGGCAGATTGATAGTTTCGGATTTTCCAGCGGGTGGCTTGTCACCGAAATGTACGTTGCCCTGCGCGTCGGTCCATTTATAGACTTCGGCGGAGGCAATGGGCGCGAGTGCGCAGAGCAGTATTGTTATTAGGCTGGCCATTGTTGTGCGGTGCATGTTATTCCCCTCTCCCTAACCCTCTCCCTAACCCTCTCCCTGAGGGAGAGGGGATCTGGAGGCATTCTTGTCTGCGGCGAGCAGACTTAGTGTTCTTTATAGCGTTACTATGCCCTTTGCATGTGCGTTCGCCAAGTCAGGAACGCGCGGATTGCAGTCGGTCCAGGCGCAGGCGCTGACGTTCATCGAACAGGCGGCGGGAAGCGATGCCGACGGCGGCGAGCGTGCCAAGGCCGGTGCCGACGGCGATCAGGAACATGATCAATATTTGATACTTCACCGCCTCGACAGGTTCGGCGCCGGCAAGTATCTGGCCGGTCATCATGCCGGGCAGGCTCACCACGCCGGCGGCGGCCATGGCGTTGATGATGGGAATCAGACCGGCGCGTACGGCGTCGCGTTTGTAATCACGCAACGCTTCGCGCGAACTCTGGCCGAGCATCAAGCGCGCTTCGATTTCGGCGCGTTGCTGATAGGCCTGCTGGGTCAGGCGGTCCATGCTGATGGCAACGCCGCTCATGGTGTTGCCGAGCAACATGCCGAGCAGCGGGATCGCATATTGCGGCGCATACCAGGGATCGGTGCCGATAATGGCGATCAGCGCGAACAGGGTCACCGCAAAAGACGATAGAAACATCGACAACGTGCCGACGGCAATTCCCCAACCACGCGTCAGCCCACGCGCCTGGCGTGCCGTCACTTCGCGCCCGGCAACCAGGAGCATGAAGGTTGCCATCAGGCCGACCCAGCCCCAGTGCACATGCGTGAACAGTGTCTTCAATACCAAGCCGACCAACAGCAATTGTACGGTCGTGCGTAACGCGGCGATCAGTATCTGCACCGCCAGATCACGTTGCACGCGTGCCGACAGTATGGCGAGCAGGATAACCAGCAGAGCGGCGATGGCCAGATCGAAGGCACTGAGATGAGTCATGCAGCGGCCTCCGATGTCGTGAGCAAGCGGCCTTGTTCGATGCGCAGCTGGCGCTGACTCACGCGCGCGATCTGTGCCGCGTCATGGCTTACCCAGATCACGGCGGCCTGATGGTTACATTGATAATCGGCAATCAGTGCTTCGATACGCTCGGCATTGCGCGTGTCCAGATTCGCGGTCGGCTCATCCAGCAGCAATACTTTGGGCTGATTGGCCAGCACCCGCAGCAAGGCCAGGCGCTGACGTTCGCCACTCGACAGGCGATCGACATGCCACTGCCAGGCCTTGTCGGGCAAATCAATGGATGACAATTCCAGCAAGCAATCAGTCGGGAAATGGTCGGCGACCGATACACCCCACCAGCGACTTTCGGCAGGCAGCAGCGCAACCTGTTTACGCCACTGCGGCGGTGGAATCCGCGCTGACGCCACACCATCGAGATAACAGCTACCCTGATGCGGATCGAGATCGGCAAGCATGCGCAGCAAGCGTGTCTTACCCGCACCGGACGGGCCGGACAGACACAGGCAGTCGCCGGCCTCGACCGCAAGATCGATCGGACCCAGGCCTTCGCAGCGCAATCCTTCCGCCCGGAGCCGCACTTACGTCACCTGCTGTGTAAATTCATCATTGAGCGCAGCCTATTCCCGTAAAACCCGCGGGCTTTACGTCTCATAATCCACAGCGTATGGTCGCCGCCAACGATCACTCAGTTAATGGTAGGAGGCAGCATGGCACAACCCGAGATTGCACAGAAGGCCCCGTATGCACTGGAACTCGAGGCCGGTACCTATTGGTGGTGCGCTTGCGGCAAGTCCAAGAATCAACCCTTCTGCGACGGCTCACATAAAGGCGGCGAGTTTTCACCTGTGAAGGTCGAGATCACCGAAAAGAAGAAGATGTGGCTGTGCGGTTGCAAGCAGAGCGCGGATAAACCGTTTTGTGACGGGACGCATAAGAAGCTGTAATAACAATAGGGGGGCAGAGACGAATTCCACCACCAATGTGGTTATCTTGTTATGAGTAGTACTTAATTCATCTCTGACCCCTATTTTTCCCTGAATTCTGTGCAATAAAAAACGGGCGCCTTTCGGCGCCCGTCGGTATCCTTCCCTGGATAAGGGGACTACTTATATACCGGAACCTCTGTTACCGGTGAACTCAGGGTAGGCTTCCACGCCACATTCACCCAGATCGACACCTTCGTATTCTTCTTCCGGACTCACGCGGATGCCCATTACCATCTTGATGATGAACCAGGTCACCATACTGGTCACGAACACCCAAGCGAAGATGGTACCCAGACCGATCAGCTGAGCGCTGAGACTCGCCTCCGCATTACTCCAGGCAACCGCGATCAGACCCCACATACCGACCACACCGTGAACGGAGATGGCACCGACCGGATCATCGATCTTCAGCTTGTCCAAGCCCAGGATCGAGAACACGACCAGCACGCCGCCGATGGCACCGATGATCGTGGAGAGCAGCGGGCTACCCGCCAGCGGCTCAGCGGTGATGGCAACCAGACCCGCCAGTGCGCCGTTGAGTACCATGGTCAGATCGGTCTTGCCGAACAGCATACGAGCCGTAAGTGCCGCCGCGACCAGACCGCCCGCTGCAGCCATGTTGGTGTTCACGAACACCAGGGCTACGGCATTCGCCTCTTCCACATTGGAGATCTTGAGCTCGGAACCACCGTTAAAGCCGAACCAGCCCAACCACAGGATGAAAGTACCCAGCGTAGCCAAAGGCAGATTGGCACCCGGTATCGGATGAATCTGACCGTTCGGGCCGTACTTGCCTTTACGAGCACCGAGTAACAGCACACCCGCCAGGGCTGCTGTCGCGCCGCACAGATGCACGATACCGGAACCAGCAAAGTCGTTGAAGCCCAGACCATCCAGGAAGCCACCACCCCACTTCCAGTAACCCTGCATCGGGTAGATGAAACCGGTCATGACAACCGCGAAGACCAGGAAGGCCCACAGTTTCATACGCTCGGCGATGGCACCTGACACAACCGACATGGCGGTCGCGACGAACACCACCTGGAAGAAGAAGTCCGACAATTTAGAGTAGTACGGTGCACCTTCACCACCGGCTGTTACCGCTGCGGTTTCATTATCTGTCATGCCCAAAATGCCATGCAGACCCGGCCACCAGGAACTCACTGCCGCATCCCCCGGGTACATGATGCCGTAACCCACCAGCATGTACATGATAGATGCCACAGCAAACAGCGCGATATTCTTGGTGAGAATTTCCGCAGTGTTCTTAGACCGCACCAGACCGGCTTCGAGCATTGCAAAGCCCGCAGCCATCCACATTACCAGCGCACCCGACATCAAGAAGTAAAATGTGTCGAGCGCATAACTCAGTTCAAGCAACTGTTCCACTTTTCAGCCCTCCGTAACAGATTGTTACGTATTTGATTTGATTCTCTTACAACGCCTCGGGACCGGTCTCGCCGGTACGAATGCGAATGGCCTGTTCTAGCGTATAGACGAAGATTTTCCCATCGCCGATCTTGCCGGTATTGGCTGCCTTAGTGATTGCCTCAATGACTCGCTCTGTAAGATCGTCATTGATGGCAACCTCCAGTTTCACCTTGGGCAGAAAATCGACCACGTATTCGGCGCCGCGGTATAACTCGGTATGGCCTTTCTGACGACCAAAGCCCTTGACTTCGGTAACGGTGACACCCTGCACCCCTATCTCGGACAGCGCCTCGCGGACGTCATCCAGCTTGAAGGGCTTGATGATTGCTGTGACTAACTTCATGGATCCTCTCCTTCAGGGAAACCCGTGCCTAACAGCCCGGGTCACGCGAACAAAAAACAACTGACTCTTGGCAATCCCGAAGATCAGGCGACCGGATACCAACTTGGAGGATGCTCAAAACTTCATGCATGTTAATAATCTCCATCAAGCAAATAATCGGGGGGAGGAAATGTGACTGCTCCGAACGCGTTGAACCTTCTAACTTGGGATACGACCTAGCAATAGCAGATCCTATGCCACATTCATAAAATAATAATATTCAATGAGTTAAAGCTAATTCACTCGTCCGCAGCCGGATTATTCGCACCAAATAAGGGAGCATCACAAACCCACGCACCAGCAAAATGCACTTAATTGGTGCCTCGGCATGCAACCTGGACCCGGACGAGGGTGCTGCGGTAGAGTGCCGCGCATGATCGATCCAAAATTTTTCGATGATATTGCGCAACGCCTGAACAACTCGGTGCCGGAAGGCATGCGGGTGCTGCAGCAGGATATCGATCGCAATCTGCGCGCGGCTATTCAAGCGGCTCTGGGCCGTCTGGATCTGGTGACACGCGAGGAATACGAGGTTCAAGCCAAGGTGCTGGCCCGCACCCGCGCCAAGCTGGATGCCATGACATACCAGGTTGCCGCACTGGAAGAGAAGGTATTCGGTAAAAAAACCGCTACCGGGCCAACCTATGACAACACCGCCGACGATCAGGATATGGATGGCGGCTGAATCAGACTGACCATGGCAGACGCGGATCAGGATGATCCGATGCTAATTCCTAGGGAAGGGAAACATGAGCCTCGCTGTTGTTTACAGTCGCGCCCAGCTGGGAATCGCGGCGCCCCTGGTCACAGTCGAGGTACATCTCGGCAACGGGCTGCCCAGTCTCTCCATCGTCGGCCTGCCGGAAACGGCGGTCAAAGAAAGCAAAGACCGCGTGCGCGGTGCACTGCTCAACAGCCAATTCGAATTTCCCGCCCGTCGTATCACCATCAATCTCGCGCCGGCTGATCTGCCCAAGGATGGCGGGCGTTTCGATCTGCCCATTGCGCTTGGGATTCTCGTGGCCTCGGGGCAGATCGCGCAGACGCATGTCGCGGACTACGAGTTCATTGGCGAACTCGCGCTCTCCGGCGATCTGCGCGCCATCACCGGCGCGTTACCTGCCGGCATGGCGGCCGCCAAGGCGCAGCGCCGTTTGATCGTCCCTGTAGATAATTTCGCTGAAGCGGCACTGATTGCGCAGCAGCAGGCCCTGGGGGCGAAGCATCTGCTGGAGGTTGCCCGACATCTGAATGACCAAGGCCCGCTGCAAAACCTGACCACTGTGACGGCATCAGCCGGTGAACAGACCTTGCCGGATCTCGCTGATGTACGCGGACAATTGCAGGCGCGGCGCGCCCTGGAGATCAGCGCCGCCGGTGGACATAGCCTTTTATTTGCGGGGCCGCCGGGCACGGGCAAGAGTCTACTGGCCAGCCGCTTACCCGGCATTCTGCCGCCGATGACCGATGACGAGGCATTGGAGGCGGCCGCCATTGCCTCTATCAGCATGCAAGGCTTCAAACTTGCCCACTGGCGCCAACGCCCGTTTCGCACGCCGCATCACACCGCCTCCGCGGTCGCACTGGTCGGCGGCGGATCCAGTCCGCGTCCCGGCGAGATTTCGTTGGCGCATCAGGGCGTCTTGTTTCTGGATGAATTACCGGAGTTCGACCGCAGGGTCCTGGAAGTCTTGCGCGAACCGTTGGAGAGTGGCCAGATCACGATCTCCCGCGCGGCACGCCAGGCGGAATTCCCTGCCCGCTTCCAATTGGTGGCAGCGATGAATCCCTGTCCCTGCGGCTATCTGGGTGATCAGGCCGGCCGTTGTCGCTGCACTTCTGAGCAAGTACAACGCTATCGCCAGCGTATTTCCGGGCCGTTGCTGGATCGCATCGATCTGCATGTGGACGTCCCACGCCTTCCACCTCAGGATCTCCAGGGGCCACCCGGAGAATCCAGCGCTGCCGTGCGCGAGCGAGTTATCCTGACCCGTGAGCGCCAGCTCACGCGTCAGGACATCTGCAATGCACGCCTCTACGGCGTTGCCATGGATCGCCACTGTCATCTGCGGCCACCGGAACAGCAGCTGTTACGTCAGGCCATGGAACGTTTACGCCTGTCCGCGCGCGCCTATCACCGCGTGCTGCGCGTGGCCCGCACCATTGCTGATCTAGACCACAGCACACACATAGAAGCCCCGCATCTGGGCGAAGCGCTCGGGTATCGCAATTTGGATCGGCCGCTGGTGTGAATCGCGTCAGTTTAAAAAGATTTACCACGAAGGCGCGGAAGGCGCACAAAGGAAAAAAATTAAATGTGGCTCAACGCGGATTCGTGTGGGTAAGCAGGCAACGTTCGGGGTATCTCCACGGCGGGCACGACGAAGCCGCACAAGACCGGACAGCAAGCACCGGGGCCGACATCGCAATCGTAGCCCGGATGAAGCGAAGCGGAATCCGGGAAATGCGCCTGGGGAGGCGGCGCACGCTATCGTGATCACCCCGGTCACGGCGGTGCATCCCCGGATTCCGCTTCGCTTCATCCGGGCTACATGATCGTCTTCCCACTACTGAACAGGGTGTGCGCACCCTTCCGGAGGCCAATTCACCCACACGAATCCGCGTAGACCCATAAATGTAAAACCGTAGGTTCCCCCCACTCGAGGGAGACTCAGGGAGAGGCGGCTGTCTCAACGAACATCTCTCTCCCATATTACTTGAGTGGAAAGGGTCAACTTTGTTGATATTTCCTTTGTGCGCCTTCCGCGCCTTCGTGGTGAAAGGATTGTTCTGATGTCACTATCGGCAATCACTGCTCAGGTCAAGATACCCGCCAAGCGCTCGCCGGGTTAGAATCACCCCGACGTATTCATCTCCCAGAGCGGTAACCTGCGTGTCAGATCTCAATCCCCGCCAACATGCTGCGGTACAGCACGTGGACGGACCCCTGTTAGTGCTGGCCGGCGCTGGCAGCGGCAAGACGCGTGTCATCACCCAGAAGATCGCACACCTGATCCTCAATCAGGGCATGGACGCCGCGCACATCACTGCCGTCACTTTCACTAACAAGGCGGCGCGTGAGATGCGTGAGCGCGTCTCCTCACTGCTGCCGCGCGAAAAATCCCGCGGCCTGACGGTGTCGACGTTTCATACCCTGGGGTTGAATATCCTGCGCCGCGAACACAAACACCTCGGATTCAAACCCGGGTTTTCGATTTTCGACAGTCAGGACAGCGGGCATCTGATCAACGAGCTGATCAACAAGGCGCGCATCGGCCTGGACCCGGATCAGACGCGATGGAAAATCTCCGCCTGGAAAAACGATCAGCTGTTGCCGGCTGCGGCACTGCTCAAGGCGGAAGACGATCGCGACATCGCCATCGCGCGCATCTATGAGGAATACCAGCGCCACCTCAAAGCCTACAACGCCTTCGATTTCGATGACCTGATCCTCGCGCCGGTAACATTGCTCACTGACGACGCCGAGGTGCGCGAACGTTGGCAGGCACGTATTCGGCATTTTCTGGTTGACGAATATCAGGATACCAATGGCGCGCAGTATGAACTGGTTAAACAACTTGTCGGCCGACTAGGCATCTTCACGGCCGTAGGTGACGACGATCAGTCGATCTACACCTGGCGTGGCGCGCGCCCCGAAAATCTTATGCGCCTGCAAGAGGATTATCCGCGCCTCAAGGTCGTCAAGCTGGAACAGAATTACCGTTCCACCGGCTGCATTCTCAAATGCGCCAATCAACTGATTGCCAACAACTCACACATCTTTGAAAAAAAGCTGTGGAGCGAACTCGGTTACGGAACCGCATTACGCGTGTTGCCCTGTCGCGATCCCGAACATGAAGCGGAGCGCGTTGTGTCTGAGCTGCTGCATCAGAAATTCACTGCGGCCAGTCGCGACGGTGATTTCGCCATTCTCTACCGCGGCAATCATCAGGCGCGCCCGTTCGAAAAGATTCTGCGCGAACATCGCATCCCTTATCACCTGTCCGGCGGCATGTCGTTCTTCGATTATGCCGAGATCAAGGATCTGGTCGCCTATCTGCGCCTGCTGGTCAATGAAGACGACGACCGCGCCTTCCTGCGCGCGGTGAATACACCGCGCCGCGAGATTGGTCCGTCTACGCTGGAAAAACTCGGCGCCTATTCCAGTGAACGCGGCATCAGTTTATTGGCAGCCTGTTTCGAATTGGGATTGACCCAACAACTGAGCGGTCGCGCCCTGACGCGCGTACAGGAATTCGCGCAATGGGTGGTGAACTTTGCCGATCGCGCCAAACGCGGCAACCCTATCGAGCTGTTCAAAGAACTGGTAAACGACATCGGTTATATGCAATGGCTAGAAACCAGTACGCGCGATCCCGATGAGGCGGCGCGCCATATTCAGAACGTCGATGACCTGTTCAGCTGGCTGGAACAAATGACCAAACAGATCGGCGACGATGCCGGCCTGAGTGAACTGGTCAATCGTCTCAGCCTGATGGATATACTGGATCGGGATAAAGACGAGGCCGGCGGCAACTGCGTGCATCTGATGACATTGCATGCCGCGAAAGGATTGGAATTCCCGAATGTGTTTCTGGTTGGCGTCGAAGAAGGCATTCTTCCGCACCGCAGCAGTATCGAAGAAGACAATCTCGACGAGGAACGCCGGCTGGCCTACGTTGGCATAACGCGCGCGCAGAAGACATTGAATCTGAGTTATTGCAGCCGTCGTAAACGTGCGCGGGAATGGGAATCCTGCGAGCCGAGTCGGTTTCTGAACGAACTACCCGCCGATGATCTGCGCTGGGAAAACCGTAGCGGACAGGTTGATCCCGAAGAACGCCAGACGCGTGGCAAGGCGCATCTCGCCAACTTGCGTGGGATGTTGACGTGATTTCAAGCAGGGACTAGGGACTAGGGACTAGGGACTAGGGACTAGAAAATCTAGACTATCGTTGGCGAAATAATTACTACTTCTTGAACACAAAAAAGGCCGTACTTACGTACGGCCTTTTGATACGGCAATAACGAAGCTTATTTGCTTTCGTTAACCATGTAGCTGACCGCAGCCTTCAAATCATCATCCGAGCATGACATGCAGGTACCTTTCGGCGGCATCGCACGAATACCGTTGATGGCATGATTGACCAGCGTATCGACACCTTGCGCAATACGCGGCGCCCAGGCAGCCTTGTCACCAACCTTCGGTGCACCGGCAGCGCCGGTGGAATGGCAAGCCATGCAGCTGGCATCATAAATCTGCTTGCCGGCATCGGCACTCGCAGCAGCCGGTGCCGCTGCGGCTGGTGCAGCAGCAACGGTAACCTTGAAACCAGACTCATTGAGCATGTAGGCAACAGCACCTTTCAACTCATCATCCGAGCAGTCGCCGCACGTACCCTTGGGCGGCATCGCACGTATTCCGTTGATCGCGTTGCTGTTCAGGGTATCAATACCCTGTGCATGACGCGGCGCCCAGGCAGCCTTGTCGCCAACCTTCGGCGCGCCGGCGGCACCCGTGCCGTGACAGGCCATACAGACTGCGTTATAGACCTCCGCACCAGAACGCGGACCGGCGCTGGCAGCACTGGCGCCCGACTGGTCGGCTACCGTCACCGCACCAACCGGTTTGATATTTTCGTCTGCGATTTGAGTCGCCTGGGTATTCTCACCTGCGGAACCGCCGGTCTTCACAACGCTGTTCGCGATGAAATAAAACACGACCGCCAGGACTACGAGAAAGCCCAGTACGCCAACGAAGGTGATTGCAAATGTTCTGTCATGCTGACTCACGGTAAACGTTCTCCGTTACGGGTGATGGCAAATGGCGCAGACATTGGCCTGCACATCGGGGCGGTGAGTATAGCGGCAAAGCCAGTTCACGGAAAAGCCTGACAATTTCAGCCAAACCCTCGGGGGCAGTTCAAGACTCCCCAAGCTCAGCCGTTAAACTACCTGAGGGAACCTGTAAGCGCGCACTTGGGAACAGTCGACGTCGGCGATGGACCCCGACAATGCGCACAAACTAGTAATAGTTACAGCAGGTTATCTGACATGCATATACCACCGACAGTAGTACAGGCACCGCACCACGCCCCCGAGCCGCCGCGCCCAGCGCAGCAAGAGGCGCAAGTCTCCAGCCGCCCCGTCGTCGCGCCCACCCAGAACGAAGCCACCGCTCAGGAGACGCGTCGCAATGATGCGCGTCGCGCCGAACGCGATGACAGCAGACATGACGCCGCTCAAAATAAACGGTCTGAGGCTAGGAACGAGGCGGAATCCAGAACTCAGGCAGAGCCCAGATCACGCAGAAGTTCTGATTCATCCGTCGGTTCGAAAGTAGACGTTTTCGCCTAAACCAGAGCAAGAGAGAGAAGAGATATGAGTATCGATTCCGTAGCTGCAACCGGCCTATTGGGTGTACAGAAAGGCATGCAAGGTGCAGCAAGCAGCGCATCAGCCATTGCGAATGCCGGCCAGGCATCTTCTACTGACATGCGCTCCATGACCGAAGCGCTGGTCACTCTGAAGCAAAGTGAGCAACAGGTTGCAGCCTCCGCCAAAACCATCAAAGCCGCCGATGACATGATTGGCACAATTATCGATGTGCTTGCCTGACCGACGCTCCACATCCCAAGCCTGAATAATCACGCCGTCAATGTCGGCGCGTCAACGCCAACACCAGGCGCGGCAATTTCTCCGGCAGGCGCTCGACCTGCTCTAAAACTTCATAATGTGTCGGACCAAAAATACGCGCGGCATAGTCATTACCACGTGTATCGAGGTTCATGCAGAAAGTCTGTATCCCACTCGACCTCAATTCAACCACCGCGTTGCGTGCATCTTCGATGAGATAGCGCGCATCGTACACGTCTATATCGCTGGGCTGGCCGTCGGTCAGCACCAGCAACAACCTACGCTCGCCGGGCTGTTCAGAAAGCACGTCACCGGCGTGCCGGAGCGCCGCTCCCAAGCGGGTGGACAAGCCGGCACGCATACCGGCGACCCTATCCAGCGCAATCGCATCACAGGGCTCCTCGAAATTCTTGAAGTGTAGATAATTCACTTCATGCCGACCGTTCGAACTGAAGCCATGCACGGCAAAACGCTCCCCCAAACGTTCCAGCACGACCGCCAGCAATAAGCTGGCATCACAAGTCAGTTCCAATATTGTTCTATGCGAATCAGCTATCCGATCATTCGCCGATGTCGACAGATCCAATAGCAACAGCACGGTCACATCCTGGCGACTGTGAATCTGTTGACGCAGATACACGCGTGGCTCGCCTACATGCCGATGGCGCAACTCCACAGCTGCGCCTATCGCGGCATCCAGATCGACATCATCCCCTTCGAATTGGCGGCGCAACCGCGCACGCCCTTGCTGACGCAGTGCACCGACAATACGTTCCAATGCGGCAAGCAGATGCGCGTGGCGAACAAGCAGCCGTTCAGCCAGACCCGCCGGCATATTCTGCGCCATGCGCTCATGTACCGTTACCCAATCTGGCCGCGACAGGCCGATTCGGTAATCCCACTCGGGGTAGCGGTACTGTGCAGGTACCGCGTTGATGGCATGCGCATTGAACTCAAGTGCGGCATCGGCTTCGACGCTGTGGATCGACCAACCGGCCGGCGCATCCGCCCAGGGTTGTTCAGCCGCGAAGGGCAGCAACTTACCTGCACTTTGTTCTATCAGATGCGCGGAGCGTGATGCCGCACTTGCCGGTGCCTGTGCTATTTCCGCGGCCGCATGCACTAAATGCTCCCGTACCCACAGGTGTTGATGGTCGTCGTGATAAGCCGCAATACAGGGTGGCACGGATTCGTTCATCGGGATTCTCAGCTGGCCGATATCATTCGCCAGTTGCATGCCTATCTTGTATGCCGCTTGCGGATCTCTGCATTGATGCACACTCTCAAAATACAGATCGACACCCTTCTGCACCCAGGGATTGGTATCCCGATAACCGCTGTCGATGATGGCACGCCCTAAGCGTGCGAGCAGCGAATCAAATCCGTTGCCATCCGCTGCCTCGCCCTGATGAAACCCCGACCAAAGCCGCCGCAAACCGGGAAACGTCTGCATAGCCATCGACTCGACGCGCGCGTCTTCCATCAGTGCAATCAATGCGCGCTGCCGTACCTTTAGGCCGTTAGCAACAAACGGTGTGGAGCCATAAATCTGATGTGCCGCGGCATGCGCCGCCGCGGCGCGGTAACGCTGCAATACCGGCATGCCCGCCGCAGCCGTCCAGCAGATGGGCAATCGGATCACGGCGTTCTGAATTGAGGGCAAATGCTCGGCGTCGCCTGCCAGGCTGAACGAACGACCCCACAGTGCGATCAGGTATAACGTCAGTCGCCGCTGTACCGCATTGAAATCGCCAGCTGCAATTGTGTGCATCATTCAGCGCGGCTCGTTGTGATTGCCGCACTCTACAACACTCACGGAAAACCGGGTTTCGTGGCGCAGACTCAGCGGTGATCAGTACCCGTTTTCTGGTTGGGAATACCATCGATCGGGCACTCATCAGTACCGATAGTCTTGCGCGTGATGGCCTCGGCATTGTCGCGTGCCTTGGAAGGATCGGTGATCCAGGTGCGGTAGAATTCGTAAGGACACTCCATCACGCCACGATCACCGTCGCCCGAATTGAGCATGCCCGTATAGCCACGGTGCAGCAGCTTGAACAGATGATTCTGCGATTGCCCGTTGCAGCGTGCATCTCGGATCGCGGACACCGACATCTCGGCGTACTGGATACCGTAATCCTCCTCGCCACATTCACCCAGCGTACGGCCATCGAAACCGACCAGCGCGGAATGGCCGAAGTAGGAATACACTCCATCAAACCCCGTGGCATTGGCCACTGCTACGTAGGAATTGTTCATAAATGCCATCGCTTTGGCGACGAGCACCTGTTGCTCTTTCGAGGGATACATATAACCCTGGCAGCGCACGATCAATTCGGCGCCGCGCATGGCACAGTCGCGCCAGATTTCCGGATAGTTGCCGTCGTCGCAAATGATCAGGCTGATCTTGAGGCCCTTCGGTCCTTCCGACACATAGGTCTTGTCACCCGGATACCAACCTTCCACCGGACACCAGGGCATGATCTTGCGATATTTCTGCACGATCTCACCCTGATCGTTCATCAGAATAAGCGTGTTGTAAGGCGCCTTGCTGGGATGTTCCTCATGCCGCTCTCCGGTCAGTGAGAACACCCCCCAGGTCTTGGCCTTGCGGCAGGCATCCGCAAATATCTCGGTCTCTTCGCCCGGCACGGTCGACGCAGTCGCATACATCTCCTTGGCGTCGTACATGATTCCGTGCGTGCTGTACTCGGGAAAGATCACCAGATCCATACCCGGCAGCCCCTGCTTCATGCCGACGATCATATCGGCAATCTTGCGCGCATTGTCCAAAACCTCCGCCTTGGTGTGCAGGCGTGGCATCTTATAGTTAACCACCGCAACACCGACGCAATCCTTACTGGATGAAATGTCACCGTGTCTCATCTCTCTTACCCTATGTTGAATGACTTATGTGTTATGACTTGGAACCGCCAAGACAGCGGAGCTGCTGTGGAAAAGATTTATCGAACCGCAAAGGCGCAGAGGCGCAGAGGCGCAAAGAAAACATGATCAATGTAAAAATTCCTCTGGATCCGGAGCTATGGCATACGCTAATGCCATGGACTCAACATTAATTTGGAATTTCTTTGCGCCTCTGCGCCTTTGCGGTTCAAATAAAAAATTCACACCGACAAATACTTGCTGATCTTCGCGGTATCGACGTTCTCGCGCAGGTCTTCGTGAATGAATCTACCCTTGTCGATCACGATCAACCGGTCCGCAATAGCCATGGTGAACGACAGCACCTGCTCGGATACGATAATGGTGATCTCGCGCAGTTTGCGGATCTCGTTCAGCACATTGGCAATGTCCTTGATGATGGACGGCTGGATACCTTCGGTTGGTTCGTCCAGCAACAGCACCTTGGGATTGGTCACCAGAGCACGGGCGATGGCCAGTTGCTGCTGCTGACCGCCGGACAGGTTGCCGCCCTTGCGGTGACGCATCTCATGCAGCACTGGAAACAATGCAAAGATATCCTCGGGTATGCGCTTGGATCTGGAATTTTCCAAACCGGTCTGAATATTCTCCTGGACCGTCAGCGTGGGGAATATCATGCGTCCCTGCGGTACATAGGCGATGCCGTTCTTGACCCGTTGATAGCTCTCCATGCTGCTGACTTCCTGGCCATCAATGCTGATCTTGCCCTTGCCCAGAGGCAGAATGCCGATCAGCGATTTGAACAGCGTCGTCTTACCCATGCCATTGCGGCCCATGATGGCCAGGGTTTCGTTCTTGTTCGCGGTAAAGCCGATGCCATGAATGGCTTCACTCTGGCCATAGCTCACATGCAGATCTGCGACTTCCAACATAAGACTGCCTCCCGTGCTCAGTGGCCTAAATACACTTCGATAACCCGCTCGTCGTTCTGAACCTGATCCATGCTGCCTTCAGCGAGAATCTTGCCCTGATGCAGCACGGTTACCTTGTGCGCGATATTCTTGACGAACTCCATGTCGTGTTCGATCACAATCACGGAACGCCCTTGGCTGATACGATTGAGAAGATCAGCGGTCTGTTCACGCTCCTTCACACTCATGCCGGCGACCGGCTCGTCAAGCATCAACAGCTCCGGATCCTGAATCAGCAACATCCCGATCTCCAGCCATTGCTTCTGCCCGTGACTGAGCAAGCCGGCCTCCATACTCAGCAGGTCCCCGAGAAATATCTCTGCGGCCACTTCGCGCACGCGCGCTTCGATCTCCGCGGTACGCCGGAAGGTCAGACAACCCCAGACGTTGCGCTTGGCCGGATAAGAGATTTCCAGATTCTCGTAGACGCTGAGATTTTCGTAGATGGACGGCGTCTGAAACTTGCGCCCCACACCGGCGCGCACGATCTGATGCTCTGATAGCTCGGTCAACTCCTTGTTCTTGAATTTAATCGAGCCTGCCGTGGCCTTGGTCTTCCCGCAGATCAGATCCAGAACGGTGGTTTTGCCTGCGCCATTAGGTCCTATCACTACCCGCAGTTCATTACGGTCGACATACATATTCAGACTGTCGACCGCTTTGAAGCCGTCGAAGGACACCGTCAGATCTTCGATGGCCAAGGTGAAATCTGTTGCACTGCTCATCGAGACTCTCCTCAAGCCGCTTCGCGTGCAGCGGCAGATGTATCGTTACCAGCGGCCAGGGTCTTTTCCGCCGGCGGCGTCGGCTTTCTGCGCAGTGATTTGATCTTCTCCATAATCCGCTTGCCATGTTTCTCATATAAGCCCGCCAGGCCATTGGGGAAGAACATCACCACCGCAATAAACAACCCACCCATGAGAAACAGCCAGAGTTCCGGGAAGGTCTCCGAGAAATAGGTCTTGCCATAATTGACGATCAGCGCGCCATAGACCGCACCGATCAGTGACATGCGGCCACCGACGGCGGCAAAGATCACCATTTCGATCGACGGCACAATGCCGACGAAAGAAGGTGACATAAAGCCGACCTGCAGGGTGAACATTGCCCCACCCATCGCAGAAATCATGGCCGCGACACAGAAGATAAATATTTTGAAGTTGGAAACGTCGTAACCGGAAAAACGCACCCTATCTTCCTTATCGCGCATCGCCAACAGCAGCCGGCCGAGCTTGCTGGAGAGGATGAATCTCGACAGCAGAATCACACCTATCAACAGCCCGCCGTTTATGTAATACAACAGGTATTTAGCCGAATCGGTGCGGATATCCCAGCCGTGCAGTGTCTTGAGGTCTGTAATGCCGTTGATACCGCCGGTCAGACCCTGCTGACCAACGATCAGAATGGTCAGAATCGCCGCGATTGCCTGCGTGATGATGGAGAAGTACACACCACCGACACGCCGCTTGAACATCGCCACGCCGATGATGTACGCAAGCAACCCAGGTACCGCCAGGATCGCGAACAGCGTGAAGGGAAAACTGTTGAAGGGTTCCCAGAACCAAGGCAACTGCGTGAGCTGATTCCAGTCCATGAAGTCGGGAATGCCAGGCGTGGATTGAATCGCCGTATTCTCCGGCGACGAGGCTTCCAGTTTCAGGAACATGGCCATGCAATAGCCACCCAGACCGAAGAACACGCCCTGACCCAGACTCAAAATACCGCCGTAGCCCCAGATCAGTACTAGGCTTACAGCCGCGAAGGCATAGGTCAGATATTTACCGACCAGGTTGAGTCGGAAAATATCCAGGAACATTGGCAGCACCAGGAAAATCAGCGCCGCAAGAAGGGCAAGGCCGATAACGCCCTGCCTGCCGCCCAAGAGATTATTGTAAATTGCCTTCATGTGCGTACTCCTCAGCGCTTACTTGCGGACCTTGATGGAGAACAGACCTTCCGGACGCAGCATCAGAATTCCGATAATGGTCAGGAGCGTCAGGACTTTCGCCATCGAACCCGTCATGAAGAACTCCATGATCGACTGCGCCTGGGCGATGGAGAATGCCGAGGCGATCGTGCCAAACAGACTCGCCGCGCCGCCGAACACCACCACCAGGAAGGTATCGACGATATACAGCGTGCCGGTGGTCGGTCCGGTCGAGGTAATGGTGGTGAAGGCCGCGCCGGCAATACCGGCAATGCCGCAACCCAGCGCGAAACTCACGCGATCCACCAGACGGGTATTGATGCCGACGGCACCGGCCATGATGCGATTCTGCGTGGTGGCGCGCACTCGCAAACCCCAGCGCGACTTGAACAGGAAATAGAACACGCCGAGAGTAACAAAGACGGTAAGCCCCATAACAAAAATGCCGTTGAGCGGTATGTCGATGCTTTCAGTCGGCTGAAATGAACCCAGCAGCCATTCCGGCAATGTCGCACTGACTTCACGCGCACCAAATGCGGAGCGGAAGATCTGTTGCATGATCAGACTCAAGCCCCAGGTTGCCAGCAAGGTATCGAGCGGACGTTTATAGAGGTGTCGTATCATGGCGAATTCCACGAAGTAACCTATACCAAAGGCAATCAGAAACGACACCAGCATTGCGAAGGGAAAGTAGTAATCAATAAACCCGGGCGCGAATTTGGCCGTGAGCACGGAAAACATCACCGTGGTATAGGCGCCAATGGTCATGAACTCACCGTGCGCCATATTGATCACGCCCATCTGCCCGAAAATGATGGCCAATCCCAGCGCCATCAGCAGCAGAACGCTGAACAGACTCAATCCCGCAAAACCCTGCATTACGAAAATAGAACCCAGTTCAGTTAAGGTATAGCCACCCATGTTGAACCCTCGCTTAATAAACCCGGTACATACTCATTGTGCGTCCGATCAAGACGACTCCTGCATAGAACCTATCTCAAAATGCGCTGCGACAACCAAGCCGTGTTACGAACATCGATCCACTTTGAGATAGGTTCTGTTTACTTCATCCGGACAGCGGTCGGGCACCTACACCCGACCGCGCCGGCCAGCCTCCTTTACTGATAACCTTCAGGGAACGGATTCGGCTCGATCAGATCCGATTCATAGACAATCTTGACCTGGCCGTCCGCCTGCCATTGGCCTATGCGGGCCTTGGACCACAAGTGATGATTCTCATGAACCTTGACGTAACCTTCCGGTGCCGTGGTCAACTCGATACCGGGTGATGCGGCAACCACCTTGTCGACATCAAAGCTGCCTGCCTTTTCAACGGCCGCCTTCCACAACCAGGGGCCCAGATAGGCTGCCTGAGTCACGTCACCGATCACGCTGTCATCACCATATTTGGCTTTGAACGCGGCAATGAACTTCTTGTTGTTTTCATTTTCGACCGGCATGAAGTACTTCATGATCGAATAGAAACCAACCAGGTTCTCACCACCGATACCCAGCACCTCGTCTTCAGTCACGGAAATGGTCAGCAGGGTCTGCTTGTCACCGGTGATACCGGCGGCTTTGAGCTGCTTGAACCAGGCGACATTGGAACCACCCACCACGGCGGCGTAGATCACATCAGGCTTTTTCAAGCGGATCTTGTTGATGATGGAACCGAACTGGGTGTGGCCCAGCGGGGCATACTCTTCACCGACCACCTTGCCGCCAAGCACGTTCTCGATATGCTTACGGGCAATCTTCATCGAAGTACGCGGCCAGATGTAATCTGAACCAATCAGATAGAAGGTCTTGGCGCCCTTCTCTTTAGCTACCCAGTTCAGACCGTCGAGAATCTGCTGAGTGGCTTCCTGACCGGTGTAGATCACGTTGTGCGACTGCTCAAGACCTTCATAGAAGGTAGGGTAGTAGAGCAGACCATTTTCTTTTTCGAACACCGGCAGTGCCGCTTTGCGCGACGCCGAGGTCCAGCAGCCGAACACCGTCGCCACCTTGTCCTGCACCAGAAGCTTGCGCGCCTTCTCCGCAAAGGTCGGCCAATCCGAGGCCCCGTCCTCGGTGATCACCTCAATCTTGCGGCCGAGAATACCGCCCATTTCGTTGATCTGATCAATTGCCAGCTTCTCAGCTTCAACCGAGCCGGTTTCACTAATGGCCATGGTGCCGGTCAGTGAATGCAGAATACCGACGGTTACAGTCGTGTCGGTCACTGCCAAGCCGGTCTTACTAACGTCAGCAGTCGCAGGTGCGGCCATGGTAGCGCCCGGCAATACCAAGGCTACACTGAGCGCAGTTGCGGTCATAAGTGACAACGCATGCCGCCACAGACCATTCTCCAATTTCCTATTCATCAACTTACCCCTCTAACACGATGTTGGCCGATTCGATCGTTGTGCAATGCGCTACGATCACGACGTGCGCCATGCAGGACACAGACACGTTGATCACTCTATTGCAACGGGTATGCCACGTTATGACTTGTATGCATAACGCGACTCATTGCACAGTTTTCGCACAACGCAGCAAACGTGAACAAAGAACGATATCGGCGTAAATACAGGCGAATATTCATATCAACTAATATCCCGCACCGACGCCGATCACGGCATCGCCTATAACAGTGCAGAAACTTATTGCGTGAGGATGGTTATGAATGCCGAGTTTTTGCGTTCGACTGGTGCAGGCCTGGGTGCAAATGGGATTTTATTAGTGCATGGCACCGCAAAATTACAGTCCTGAGTTTGCGGTTATAAACGACGATAGATATCGGACTCGATCGTTATGAATGAGATAACGCGACCAGATATTACCTGGTCAGTTTTTGCTGGCGAAGCGAAATAGACCAGTAGCAATGTCATCGGCGTGGTACGGATTGCGTAGACGTCAATTATCTCGCACTGACGCACTACAAAGATTCAAGCCCCCACAAAGGAGTAGCGCAATCAGGCAATATTCAATGAAGCTCTGATTTATCCATTGATATTCGTCATTGCGAGCGAAGCGTGGCAATCTCGTAAAGCGAAATCAGCCAGCCGGGGATTATTCGCTACGCTCACCCCTTCGGGGCCGCCCTGCGGGCGTTCTGCGCTCGCAAGCTCGCTTGTGCCGCGGTGATTCGCGTCTCGCACTGACGACTCAATCAAGGATTACGATGTTGCAGGATAAGGAACCTGCGAGCAGAACGCCCGCAGGTGTATCGACGGCGGGATCAGTGCCCCAACATCCAGGGACGCGATTGTCCCGTGGGCTTTCTAATGGGCGTCTGTGCAGCAGCGGCACTCGGCTTGGCATGATGTGCATGACCGCAACTTCCGCTGGAGCAACTACTGCGGCGTGGCTCGTGGGCGCTGCGTTCGTTGCGCTCCCAGGCCGTGCGGTTGCTGGCACTCATACAGGCAAGACTCGGCGCTGTGATAATTCGATCCGCTTCCCCTCCACAGTTCGGACAAGGTGCCGGATCAAGGTATTCGCTCAAGGGTCGCAGCGCACTGAACATTCCACAGCCGCAACAATTGTAATCGTACATTGGCATATTAAATCTCCTGCGTGTTTGTTCCGTAGGGCGCAATAGCGCCAGCGTATTGCGCCGGATGTTTTATGCGACTGATAAACACAAACATTCGGCGCAATACGGCCATAAGCCTATTGCGCCCTACTATTTCTGCATACTTCAACTGGTTACTGCCAGATCCTTGCCTGCCTTGACGGCCTTGACCGGACCGTCCGCGTTGGGTCGGATATCGAAGTCGAAGATGCCGGTCGGTAACCACAGCGTGGCACAGGCATTCGGGATGTCGACAATACCGCTGATATGGCCCTGCACCGGCGCGGTGCCAAGAATCGCGTAGGCCTGTTCGCCCGTGTAACCGAACTTCTTCATATATTCGATGGCGTTCAGACAGGCGCGCCGATAAGCGACATGCGCATCCAGGTAATATTGTTTGCCGTCCTCGTCCACCGAGATACCTTCGAAGATCAGATGATCATCGAATTTTGGCGTCAGTGCGCTGGGTTTGAAAATCGGATTGGTTATGCCGTACTTGCCCATACCTCCCTTGATCAGGTTTACCCGGATATCCAGATAACCGGCCATTTCGATCGCGCCGCAGAAGGTTATTTCGCCGTCACCCTGAGAGAAGTGGATATCGCCCATGGACAGGCCGGCGCCTTTCACATACACCGGGAAATACACCTTTGATCCCCGAGTGAGATCTTTGATATCGCAGTTGCCGCCGTGTTCGCGCGGCGGCACCGTGCGCGCGCCTTCTTTCGCAGCGGCTTCGGCCGCGGCGCCCTTCATACCTCCCATCAAGGCTGTGTCCGCATAGGGCAGTGCCGCCAGCGGCGGCACACGATCCGGATCGGTCGCGACCAGTGCGCCTTCGCGTTTATTCCACTCAGCCAGCAATTCCTTGGAAGGCAAGCATCCGATCAAGCCCGGATGCATGATGCCCGGAAAACTGACATTGGGAATGTGCCGTGAACTGGCATAGATACCGCTGAAATCCCAGCAGGCCTTGCGCGCATCCGGATAGTGCTCGGTGAGGAAGCCACCGCCGTTCTCCTTGGCAAACAGACCGGTGAAGCCCCACTCCGACCCCGTCAGCGTACCCACATCGAGAATATCCACCACCAGCAGATCGCCGGGTTCGGCACCCTCGACACCAATCGGCCCACTCAAGTAATGCACCTTGGTCAGATCGACATCGCGAATATCGTTGGCGCTGTCATCGTTTCCAATCTGACCGCCGGTCCAATCGATGCACTCGACTCTGAATTCAGCGCCTGGCTTGACCACCGCCACCATCGGGATATCGGGATGCCAGCGATTGTGCAGCACATCGGCCTGCTCTTCCGGTGTCTTGTTCAGGTCGACTTTAATGAGCGTTTCAAGCATTGCAGTTCTCCACACGGATAAATTGATACATGACAGAATGAATTTCTAGAGTTCACTCGCGGAGACCAGTTGACCGACTGGCCCCCGCAAGGTCACCCATCCTCCCGCGGCACTAGAAATCAGTAAAACCTGTATATCTAAAGCTCGAAACCATGGATTCCGGACGACATGCTGAATCCTGATACCTGGCAATCCCCATCCATATCCACCATGCGGACACGGCACCCGGCAACCTGCTGCTGAGCTGCAGGGCCCGCGCAGGCTTCATCCGCGTAGGCATGCACTCTCTGTTCCGGGTATGAATGTTCCGCACGGCGTTGTGCGGTTGAGGGTTGTAACTTGGCGGCCTTATTGAGCAGCGCCGGTGGTACCAGTGCGCTATCGAAACTGATGCAGTAGCTTGAGTCTCTCATTCAACAAATGCCTCCCATGAAGGTTTGATGATGAAGGCCTGTAGTCTGTAAACACCTGTTGCGAGTAACCTGGAGCAAACGCTGTGCCAGCTCGCTCATCACATGTAAAAACATATGTTTATCGTATAAGAGACAAGTGAGCGCAGACAACTGAGTCCCTACTTGGTGCATAGAGAGCCACAAGTTGATGCGCATGCACAGGCACCGTGCAAGCCAATTGCGTGGAACAAGGTAGACTGCGCACAACGCGCCAGAACGAATGAAGTGGCAGAGTACTAATGAAGACGACAAGCTTCAGAAAGGCGATTGAGTAGATAATTTCAGTGGCAAAGACCCAGAAAAACAATAACCGAGAACCGCAAAGACGCAGAGTTCGCCAAGATGTTTGAACCGCCAAGGCGCCAAGAACGCCAAGATTAATCGAAGTAAAAAACCAGAAAGAACTCGCATTCAAACGGTCACATACAACAGGGCGACTCACCCGGCCCACACAACAGCTTTG
>JAHJQQ010000010.1 GCA_018819175.1 Gammaproteobacteria bacterium | reverse complement strand
AGAACGGCGCTAGCCGGCCCGAAGGGCGAGGTGCGTGTAGCACCGAGTAAAAAACGGAGTTTACACGGCGTAAATGAGTATTTTGAGCCCGGCTGCAACGCAGCAGATGCCGCTTCAGTGAATTAATCAGAGGTTCCCTAAGCTCGATCAATATTATGTGGGACAGCATTGGTCCGATGTACTTAAAAAATAATCACAGAGCGAATACTTTCACCTCTGTGCATCAGATCGAACGCGTGGTTGATATCTTCGAGTGGCATGGTATGGGTGACCATCATGTCCAGCTCGATCTTGCCGCGCATGTAACGGTCCACATAACCCGGCAACTCCGTCCGGCCTTTCACGCCGCCGAACGCGCTGCCTTTCCAGGTGCGGCCCGTGACCAGCTGGAACGGGCGGGTGCAGATTTCCTGACCGGCACCGGCAACGCCGATGATGACGGACACGCCCCAGCCCAAATGCGTGCACTCCAGCGCTTCCCGCATCACATGCACATTACCGATGCATTCAAAAGAATAATCGACGCCGCCATGGGTCATGTCCACAATGGCTTCCTTGACGCTACCGCTCAGTTCCTTCGGGTTGATGAAATCCGTCGCGCCCAGCGCCTTGGCGATGGCCCATTTATCCGGATTGATATCCACGGCGATGATGCGACCTGCCTTGGCCATCACCGCGCCCTGGATGCAGGACAGACCGATGCCGCCCAGACCGAACACCGCGACGGACGAACCGGGTTCCACCTTGGCCGTGTTGATGACCGCGCCAATGCCGGTGGTCACGCCGCAGCCCAGCAGACAAACCTTGTCCAGCGGCGCCGATTTATTGATCTTCGCCAGAGCGATCTCCGGCACCACGGTGTATTCAGAAAACGTCGAGCAGCCCATGTAGTGATAGATGGGTTTGCCGTTCATGGAAAACCGTCGCGTGCCGTCGGGCATGAAACCGGTCCATACCGTCGAGGCAATCGACTGGCACAGATTGGTCTTGGTGGAATAACAGTAATCGCATTCGCCGCATTCGGGAATGTACAGCGGAATCACATGATCGCCGGGCTTCAGACCTCTGACGCCACGGCCGCATTCCACGACTTCGCAGCCCCCCTCGTGGCCCAACACCGCGGGAAACGCGCCTTCGGGATCGTCACCGGACAGCGTGAAGGCATCCGTATGGCAGACACCCGAGGCAATGACCTTGAGCAATACCTCACCGGCCTTCGGTCCTTCCACGTCGATCATTTCAATCGACAGCGGTTTTTTTGCCTCCCAGGCAACGGCTGCTTTTGCTTTCATTGGACTTGTCCTTATGGATGCGATGGTGATCAAAATGTTGCCGTGACGTTGCAACAAAATTACCAGCGACAGGTGCTATTTGCCGTCAGGCATCGTCGTAGATGGGAACCGGTGGAAGAGGCAGCATAGTGCCAATATTCAAGGAGTGTCAAACCAAAGCAGTAATCGGTGTCACAGAGCAATTCTCGCTACTATTAGGATTAATTGTTCTCTGGCCCTGATTAAAATGGGGAGATCCTTCTCCCGTATGTCTCGTGCATCCCTGTTAATCTGCGACAATCAGAGTTCGGTCGTCATATCGGGTGGCAGCAGCACCGAATCGATCACGTGAATAACGCCATTGCTGCTGGCAATGTCAGTCTGTATGACCGTCGCGTTATTGATCATCACCGAATCCCCCGTTGTGATTACTACCGATTGGCCTTCAACGGTTGTCGCGCTGTTCAGCTTGACGACATCAGCTGCTTCGACCTTGCCCGCCACCACGTGATAGGTCAGAACTTTGGCCAGCGCCGCCTTGTCGTTCAACAGGGCCTCTAACTGCGCCTTTGGCAGCTTTGCGAAGGCAGCGTCCGTCGGTGCGAAGACCGTGAACGGTCCCTTGCCTTTGAGTGTATCCACCAAACCTGCTGCCTTTACGGCGGTGATCAGTGTGTCAAAGCTGCCCGCCGCAATTGCCGTATCGACGATGTCCGTTTCAGTCATGGCCTTGGCGCTGGTCTCATAATTGCCGGAGTAGTTCATGCCCATCCTGTAGGCACGCGCCGAATCGTAGCCGTCCTGTGTCGTGCGCATCACCGCCGGTTGGAAACTGCCGCCATCGGGCCCCGCAGTCATGCCGGAGCGTTCGCAGCCAGGTCCTGCCATGGCGGTCTGGGAAAGCAGCGCAGCAGACAGGGCGGAGCCGAATACTGCAGAGAGTTTGGTGATTCCAGTCATGGTGTATCTCCTGATCGTGAATGTGCGCCCAGATCTTCTGCGCGCTGAATAATAAGACCATGTTTTAACAATGAATAACGTCGTATACATGGCGCATTTAGGGACTTGGCGCGCCCTGTTGAACAGCTTTTGAAGCAGGGTTAAAGCCTTGTCTTGTCATGTACAATAGTTATACAAACATGCCCTGTCAACAACAAAACATTGACAATACTTATACAGAGGAATTTCCTGAATGCGTCTTTACTCACCGCCAAAGCAGCAGTTTGAGATTAATAGGCCGTGTACAGACAGGTGAGAAAGAGGGTTTGTGGAAAGGGTGTAGTTTCGCTGAGCTGTCAGTATGGAAGAGACTGGCGTGACTATAGCTGCGAGGGACGCACACAGTCAGAGGAGAATTATTGTTCAGCGCTTTATTGTTTGTACGGACTCAGAACCACTTCTTGCGCTTGAAGAACCACAGCATCCCCATAACTACCATCACCATAACCACCCAGAGCAACGGATAGCCGTAATACCAGTTCAATTCCGGCATCGCCCAGGGACTGTTGGTTTTGTTGCCGAAATTCATGCCGTATACCCCGACGATGAAGGTCAGAGGGATAAAAATGGTCGCGATGATGGTCAGCACGCGCATGACATCATTGGTACGGTTGCTGATGCTCGACATGTAGACGTCCAGCATGCTGGTGAGCATGTCCCGATAGGTCTCCAGCAACTCGATGATCTGTACCGTGTGGTCATAGCAGTCACGCAGGTAGAGGCGCGTGTCGGCATCTATCAGCGGATGTTCGTCACGCAACAGTGAATTCATCACCTCACGTTGAGGCCAGAGCATGCGCCGCAGCAGCAGCATTTCCCGGCGGTTGTGATGTATGTCATGCAGGGTTTCACGTCCCGGTGTGTTCAGCAGCTCGGTCTCAAGCTCATCCAAAGCCTCACCAAAACGATCCAGCACCGGGAAGCCGGCATCGATGATGATGTCGATTAACGCATAGAGCAGGTAATCGGCGCCGCGCGTCCGGAACTTGCCGCCGGCGTTCATCAGTCTTTTTCGAACCGGCGCGAAGAAATCTCCGGGTATATCCTGAAAACTGACCAGATAATCCTTGCCGAAAAACAGACTGACCTGATGTATGGTGATTTCGCCATCATCTATGCTCGGCAGACTCAGGACAACAAACAGCTCATCATCGAAGGCTTCCACCTTCGGTCGTTGTCCTTTGTTCAGCACATCCTCCAACGCAAGCGAGTGCAGGCCGAAGATCTCTCCGAGTTCGCGCAGGGCGTCCGGCGGCGGGCTGCCCTGGACCTGAATCCAGGTTGTCGTAGGATGCTGCAGATAGTCTCGGCACTCGGCGGCCGTCGCCACCGGTTCGTCAGTGAAAACATCGGCACTGTAATCGGTGACACGCAGTGTGAACGGAGTTACAGATGCCGTATGTTCGACCAGTGTGCCGGGCGGGGTGCCAGGGGGGTGGTAATGTTTGCTGAAGAACGTCATAGGTTCGGTGTCTCAGGTATTAAGGGGAATACTGATAGCTGATGATAACGGTCATTGTGGGTGATGTGTGGCACTGTCGTACATTTACCGCTACCGCCAATCGCCGGAGGGTAATGGCGTCAGCGCATCTGCTGCACCGGGTGTATTCAGCACATAAACCCACGCCGAGGTATCGGCCGGACGGCGAAGCCTGATGCAGCGACGCACATACTCGCTTTCGTTCAGGTTATCCGGATCATATCCCTCATAGGCATCGAGCGCGGCGATGGCCTCACGAAACCGCGCATGCCCCTCACTGTTGAATTCTCCGAACGGCAATTCATACAGTTCGCCTTTGACGGCAGCGTCGCTATCGATCATCAAGCCGGGATACTGGCCCAGATCATACAGCTTGCCCGGTATGTCGCAGGGGCCCACACACCGACCCAGCAATCGTCGCGCCTGCTCGGCCTCGGCGCGCAGTCGGGGATCGGTAATCTGATCTGTCACGCCCGACATCAAGGTGCCATACACAGCGACATACGTCGTGGTCAGAGCAGAATCATTATTGGTGTCAGCCATAACGGTGTTTTGGCCTCGATTGGCTGTGGGTGAAGGTCTATATATAAATAATTGAATTAACGAATACGTTAAATTCTTCTTGTGCATCGATATTCAGTTCGGGTATATCCATCATGTGCATGGTATACATCACTGGATCCCTGACTGAACACAAACTTTTATTTCTTACTGGGATTGATTTTCGCATCGCTCTTTCGTATATAAATTTTGAATAATACTCAACCGTTTCACATCCGGACACTACTCCGCCCCGGTAATTCCCGACGCGCTCATAATTCAGAAATAATCCGGCTAGATATTCTTGCAACAAGGGCATAACTGAAAGTAGTGTCTCTTCAGATTCAAGTGCGTTCGGTTCAACATAAACAACGATTGACGGACCTAGCCGATCTTTCAACGGATACTTTGTTATCGTAGCGATGGGGAGAGACCAGTCCTGCATTTCATCGTTTAGAACTTCGCTATGCGCTGCTACAGAATACTCATCGCGCAACTTTTTAAAGTTCATAATTGATTCGTAGTGCCATCCACTGGGCTTTCTGAATGACAGCCCTAATCGTTGGTTGATATATAAATCATCGTCAACGAGAACAGCCTGCAGGGGATTAGCCGCTGTTGCGGCAGCGGCCATGGCCGCCATTTTTAAGAATTCTCTTCGACTAATCGGCATCGTTGTTCGATTAATGATCGACAATAATCAGACTGTCGGTATCAAAACCAAGCGCCTTGGCTTTTTCGATGAAGCGATCGAGCAGTGCCTGGCTTACGGTCGGCGTTCTTGAAAGCAGCCACAGATACGACGTATCGGGCCCTGAGACAAAGGCATATTGGTAATTGTCCTTATCCAGTTCGAACACGGCGTAGGTGCCGTAGAAGGGGCCGAAGAAAGACACCTTCAGATGTCCTACATCCTGACTGCCGACGAAATAGGCCTTGCCTTCGGCATCCTTCCAGGTGTTCTTTGCAACCGAGTAGCCGCGATTGAGCACGCGCAACCCACCGTCCTCGCGCAGCGAGTAGTCGGCCGTAACCTTGCTGAGTCCGCGCTCGAACGAATGGTCGAGTCGCGCAATCTCATACCATGTTCCCAGATACCGATTCACCTCAAATCCGGTGACCGGTTGCACGCCTTGCGGGAGGCCTTGGCAGCCGAACAGGAGGGTGGCGAGGGAAATGATGAGGAATCTGTGCATGCGATGTAGGGTCATAGGTAAATTCAAGTGGGAATACCGTGGACTGTCCTCGATTGTCGCCGATTGTCGCAGTTTTTACTCTTTGAGTGCCGAACCCATTTGTATGAGATCAATGATATCTCCGCCACCCGCAGACGAGACAATGAATTTATTGCTTGCGAGTGATTCAACTATTTCGGTTAGCCGAAGAATTTTGATGCCATGGCCTGAAATGAGATTGAGCTCTTCATCGGATTTCACGACATTTACTACAAGCTCGGATGACCAATCACCATTCCATAGCGTACGCATGAGTATTTTTTTCTCTGGCCTGTGGAATTTCTTTTCTACCCACTCAGCAACACCTTGCACGAGTTCTTCAGCGGAACGCTTCGCGCTGTTTGCGGCACGCCCAGCTTTCTGGTTTTCCTTCGGCACGCGAGAAATGTAACTAACGGGGCGCATGGAAGCTTGAACTTCAATGTGGCGGCAATCGGTTTTGCCGCCTTGTCGCAGTTTGACCGCAAGCAAGTCGATTTCTTGGACGCCCAATTTGATTCCTCGGATCGTGAAGTAACCCTGGCGATTCAGCCATTCCTCAACAATTTCTTCAGCAAGTAGCGCCATGTTTTACCTTTAAGAGTTTTTACTCTGCCCCTGAACTCACTAGGTAGGTTCGCTGTAGGTTTGGCCTATTGCTAGATGCTTGCCAACTTTAGCGATGTTTCTCATAACAATCGGAGTCTTTAGCAATCATGCAGCAAATATAACTCCACTTTCTATTGCTGCTGAGGTTTTTGCTGGCTGCGTAGCTATATGCCAATGATCCGCATGCATCCAGGCCATTTGCTATGCCTAGGTAATATTCATGATCATCTGGGAAATAAAAATAAGCGTTATACATCGCTTTTTCTATTTCCTTGCAAGAGAAATCCGAATAGCTACTACACTCATCTCCGCAGCCAGAGATAATTAGACTGACAGCGATTATGGAAACCAGATTCAGAAATCTACGTATCATGATGCCTGTGTATTTTTGCGTATAAAGTTAAGGCTATGCGGCGAAAATGAAGCGCAGCGAATTTACCCTCTGCCCCTGGATTTCGAGCTCCTGACCCCGAACTCCATTGTTGCGAATTCTTGGGTGCATCAGCACCATTTTCCGGGAACATAAATATTTTGAAAGCGGTGAAACGGCTCAAGGTGTTTGTATTGTTCTTTTACATTGCGAAGCATCTTATCTATGTCAATAGCCTCCGTTAGACCTTCCACAATGCTATTGCAACTCGCTTGAATGAAATGATGGAGTCCTGATGAAGATAACGGGTTGTAATAAGTATTAGGTTCGCCAACTGGAAACGACATAGATACATGCCTCTTTGTTGGATATCGCGTTTCCATATAAGAATCTCTTAGTACTTTAATGAGATCTCTTCCTGGATATGTATCATGGCTTCGGTCCAGCACTTTGGAAAATGACCTACCTGGTAAAATTACTTCTACTTCAGCAGCCATTTGAGGAAAATCATGTCCATATGACTTAGCAATATCCACAGCTTTTTCAAAAGCTTCTTTGCCACTCAAACTATCAAAATCGTTGGTCTTTGAATAGATCAAGACGGCTTTCAAATGCTTCTCTAGCGCCATTATCGCAAAAAATGCTGAATGGTAATCAAACACCCATTCTTCTGAATGAAATGAGAAGTAGAGGTCGCATGCCCCATAAAAGAGCCAGGCTTCAGTTTGGTGGCGAGCGCTCATAAATTCGTTCTGTCGCCGCTAAGGAGCTGCTGCCGCAGGAGGAGACGCTTTAGCGGCATTGTTAGAAGTCATTCTATTTATCATGGCTTCAATAAATATTTTTTGCGAACTTATTGCCGATTCATAACTCATTTCTTGCTGTTGAAGTCGTGTTTCAAATTGCAGTTGTTGCTCAGAGAGATGTTTTTCATGAATGGAAATTAGTCTTTCAGTATTAACTGATGATTCTGAGGTTAATCGAATTGAATAAAATGATAAAGCCACGGTAGCTAACGTCAATATAATGATAATTATTGTAAATATTTTGTTAGTTCTTTCGATGCTGTTTATGAATCTAAATGTCTTAATGGAATTAATTACCTGACAACGATTCATCTCCCGATGTCGAACATTTTCGTTTAGTACATATCCAGAGCACAAGTGGGCAAGGTATTTATCTAGATCTTTATCAGATGAGTTAAATACTGTGCCATTACCAAACACTCTGGTTAATTCATCTGATGTATTAATATCTTCTGGCATTGAGGTCTCTTTTGACTTCTAGTTATTAATTTTGTGACATTGTACGTATTGCTTAGTACGTACGTTTTATATAGGAATTCCGTACTAGGAATTCTATGTGCACAACTCAGTGCTTTCCCATCTCACCCCTAAACCCCCTGCCGCCTAGCCAACAACTCCCCCAACGCCCCCGGCATCAACCGCAGCATCCGCTGTTGTATCCGCCCTTCGTATTTCTGCCACTTGATGCCCAGTCCGATCACGGCGAGGCCGATGAAGGTGAGCACGAAGGGGAACAGCAGGCTGTCTTTGAACAGGTCGTAGGCGAGGTGGCCGAGGTACATGGCGACGCCGATGCCGCCGCAGATGGCGAAGATGCGGCGTGAAAGAGTTGCGCCGATGCCGATCATGCCGAGGTTGATGCAGAGATAAATGAACTTGTTCAGTTCGCTGTCGCTGCGCATCATCGACAGGCCGCCCCAGAACGCGAGTACGCCGAACAGGTACAGCCAGAAGGCGTAGTCGTCGCGCGAATGCCGGCTGCGCAGGTCAACCCAGAAGGCGATCAGCGTGATGATCAATCCAAACCACAGCGACACCCATTTGCGCACTTCCCAGTACAGCACCCAATCCAGGCTGTCGAACAGAAACGGCGCGAGGTCCATGCTCATGTACCAGAGCGTGACGGCGACGGGCATGAGCAGAAAGGGAATGCGATAGCGCTGGAACAGGATGGCGCCGGTGGCGAGTGTGGCGAGTTCCATGACGATCCAGTGCCATTTCACATAGACGTGATAATCGCGGTAGGGTGTGGCGTCGGGCCAGACGCCCAGCGCGATTTGCAAGGCATACACCGCCAGCGGTGTGAGCGCGATGGTGAAGGCGGCGAGTATGCCGGCGGGGATGCGCAGGTTTTTCTTCAACAGCATTTCGGTCAGGCCCAGGCCGAGCAGGGCATAGGCGATGCTGATGCCGAACAGGCCCCAGCCGCCGTAACGTTCCCAGCCGAGGTTCATGAACAGGGTCATGGCACCGATGGCGATCAGGCCGCCGAGGTAATAGAGGATGTGGGTGGCGCGGAAACCGGGTTGATCTTGCGTGCGTTCGCGCAGGAAGGTCCACAGGCTGTCGGCCTGTGCAGGTGTCACGATGCCGGCCTGTGCAGCGGCCTGCAGATCCTGGGACTCGAGTTGCACCGGTAATCTCCCTGGCCTTTATTTTTCTGGTTCGGCCTGGGAGGAGTGTAGCAGCAGGCTTGGGGCGGCGCACTTGTGGGATGCCCCCTCTCCCTGGCCCTCTCCCGCGAGGGGAGAGGGGATGCGTCGTTTAACTGCTGCAGTGAGCGTCGCGATCGTAGGGTGCATTAGGCCTTGGTCGTCATGTGCTGGATGTTTCTATTGCTTGAGATGAAAACATGCGACGCATTCGTGGGATGTCCCCCTCTCCCTGGCCCTCTCCCGCGAGGGGAGAGGGGATGGGTCGTTTAATCGCTGACGTGAACGCCGTGTCCGTAGGGCGCATTAGGCCTTGGTCGTCATGTGCTGGATGTTTCTATTGCTTGAGGTGAAAACATGCGGCGCAGTTGTGGGATGCCCCCTCTCCCTGGCCCTCTCCCGCGAGGGGAGAGGGGATGTGTCGTTTAACCGCTGCAGTGAGCGTCGCGATCGTAGGGCGCATTAGGCCTTGGTCGTCATGCGCCGGGTGTTTCTATTGCGTGGGGTGAAAACATGCGGCGCACTCGTGGGATGCCCCCTCTCCCTGGCCCTCTCCCGCGAGGGGAGAGGGGATGCGTCGTTTAACTACTGACGTGAACGCCGTGATCGTAGGGCACATTAGCGCAGCGTAATGCGCCGCATGTGTTCTACCCACCAACAAACATCCGGCGCATTACGGCCAAGGCCTAATGCGCCCTACGGGGTCGGTGTCAACGGTTCGAGGCGATATACGGTGGCGCCGGTGTTGGGGATGCGCAGTTCGTCGAGCGGGAAGCCGATGCGATAGCCGGTCGGTTGGGTGGTATAGGGGCCGATTAATGAAGGTGATGTTATTAACTTATACAACCCGGGTTTGAGCGACCAGGTTTTCAGAACAACCTGTTCTGGCTGCACCTCGACGTCTTTGAAATCGAACGGCGCGGCCAGCGGTTCGCCGATGAAGATGCCTTCGCCGGGCATCTGCACGCTCTTCCAGTAGGCCTCGATCAGGGTTTCGCCCTGCACATAGTGCGTCATCATTAATCCAGGGTTGGGAAACTTGGTGGGATGCGCGCAGGGCTCCACGACCGTGCCGTAACTGCCGGTCGCGCCGGCTTCGAGCCAACGCAACGCACTCATCTGACTGCTATCGGTGAGTTTGCCGCCGGTGGAAGTGAGGTGATCGCCCACGGCGCCGGGCAAGAATTTCAGTGTTCCCAAACCCTCGACCTTAACGCGACCAGTGAAATAGAACAGCACATCCTTGCGGCCGATGATTTTGTCGTTGTGCACGATTTTGGTTTTTAGGAACGGCGAAAAGACCGTTTCGATTTGCGGAAATTGAACAGCACGCACATTGCGCGCCTTGTCGCTGGTGCTGACCAGGTATGCGGTACCGGTGGGGCGGCTGCCATCGCTGGCGATGCCGCGGTCGATGAGTGCCTTGGCGTCGGCGAAATCCTTGGCCGCGAGCGCCATGGTCGGACGCATGGCGAAATCACGGAAGGGTGCGGTGCTGTTGCTGTTGAAATAGGCCGAGGGCTGCGTGATCGCGCAGCCCTCGGCCGAACACCAGCGTCGATCAAAGCCCAGCGCGAATGCGGAGGTGATGGACATGCAGTCGACACGGTAGGGTGTGGCCCAGGTGATGAGATAGGCCTGGATGTCCAATGACGCAGCGGCATCGACCTGGTTTTTTAACGGGATGAATTCAGCGGCGCTGAGTGCGCTGCGATTCGGATTAAAAGAGATATGGATCAGGTTTTCTTTCGGGATGTTGCGCTGCTGCTGATAATACGCGGCGATCTCGCGGCTCAGCGGGTCCGCGTCGTTGACGATGATGGCCAGTTCACGCGCTTCCAGGCGGTGTTTGGGCAGGATGATCTGCGGGTCGGCGTGGGAGCGCGACGCGAACGTGGTTAGCGCGATGGTCAGCAGTAGGCTCAGGTAGCGGTGTTTCATGGGTTTCGTTATGAAGTAGATTTGGAGGTTTCAGGACTCACTATACCGTCATTCCGGCCTGCGCCGGAACGACGGGGATTTATTAATCAGAGTTCCCTCCCAAACATTCGGCGCATTACGGCCTTCGGCCTAATGCGCCCTACGAACTGGATCCTGGTCTTTGCCAGGATGACGGTTGAGGTTTTTTAAGCGCTGCGTAATTGTACAGATCCGGGAATTTTCGGTGCGTTGCTGATGTGCCCCCCCCCTCTCCCTAGCCCTCTCCCGCAAGGGGAGAGGGAATTAATACAACTGCACGCATGTATTGCCCCTCTCCCTAGCCCTCTCCCGCAAGGGGAGAGGGAATCTAATACAACCCCACGCTATGTTCCCTGCTCCCGCAAGGGGAGAGGGAATCTAATACAACTCCACGCTATGTTCCCTGCTTCCGCGAGGGGAGAGGGTATTGGCACAGCTGCACGCAGGTATCCCCCCTCTCCCCTCGCGGGAGAGGGCCGGGGAGAGGGAAATATTACAACTGCACGTGTGAGCTCCGCATCTCTCGTGAGGCCGGAAGGAATCAAATACAACTCCACGCTATGTTCCTTGCTCCCGCGAGGGGAGAGGGAATTAATACAACTGCACGCATGTATTCCCCCTCTCCCTAGCCCTCTCCCGCAAGGGGAGAGGGAATCTAATACAACTCCACGGTATGTTCCCTGCTCCCGCGAGGGGAGCGGGAATTGGTACAGCTGCACGCAGGTATTCTCCCTCTCCCCTCGCGGGAGAGGGCCGGGGAGAGGGGGCTATCAATCCAACCGCTTGCTGAATTTCAACACCGCCAATGTCAGGGCGATGCCGGTGAAGATCGCCAGCGCCTGTAATTCACCCAACAGCTCACCGATGTGCGCGCCGCGCAGCACAATGCCGCGAATCAGGCGCACGAAATGCGTCAGCGGCAATACCTCGGCAATGTATTGCGCCGGTGCGGGCATGCCGTCGAATGGGAACATGAAACCTGACAACAAAATCGAGGGCAGAAAAAAGAAGAAGGTCATCTGCATGGCCTGGAACTGACTCTGCGCCTGGGTCGAGATCAGCAGGCCGATGGCGAGATTGGCGGCGATGAACGCCAGTGCGGCGAGATAGATATCCCACAGGCTGCCGGCGATGGGCACATCGAACAGCCCCACGCCCAGCGCCAGGATGATCGACACCTGTACCAGACCAATCAGAATATAGGGCAGGATTTTGCCGACCATGAGTTCGGTCGAGGTGACCGGTGTGTTGATGAGCATTTCCAGATTGCCGCGTTCGCGTTCGCGCACAATGGCCACCGAGGTGAACAGCACCATGGTCATGGTCAGGATCACGCCGATCAATGCAGGCACGATGTACACCGCCGAGCGACGTTCCGGATTGTAGAAGTTGCGCACCTCGAACAGAGGCGCCTTTGTGCGCGGTTGCGCGATGCTGTGATAGTGCAGCGGCATTTCGCTCAGGCGTCGCGCGGCACCGAGGATAACCGGGTCGGAGCCGTCGACCAGTAGATGCGCGGCCGGTCGCGTACCTTGCTGCAGGCGGTTGCCGAAATCCGGCGGGATAAACAGACCGACGGAAATCTCGCCACGGCGGATCAGTTCTTCCAATTCTTGCGCGGTGGCGACACTGGTGACGATGTCGATGACCTGCGAGGCCTGCGCGTCCTGTACCAGGGTGCGCGAGAGTTGTGTCTGCGCCTGATCAGCAACAGCGGCGCTGAGGTGGCGCACGTCGGTGTTGATGGCATAACCGAACAGGATGATCTGCATGATCGGGATACCGACGATCATGCCGAAGGTGAGTTTGTCACGGCGCAGCTGGCGCACCTCTTTGCGCAGAATGGCGACCAGACGGGTGATGCAGTTCATGCGGCGTTCCGGCGGTAGCGGCCCGAGGTGGCGGCGACGAACACATCTTCGAGGCTGGGATGCGTCAGCACGATCTCGCTATTCATGTTTTGGGTCTGCAGTCTTGCGCGCAGCAGACCGACCGGATCGGTCAGGTGCGGGTCGAGCATGACGCGCAGGCGCACGCCGAGCTGGGTCACGGAGAGTACGCCATCGAGTCCGCTGATCAGCGCACGCGCACGCGCGGTGTCGCTGCTCTCGATCTCGACCACGGTGGCATCGATGGTCGCCTCAAGCTGTTTGGGCGTGCCGCTGGCCATGATGGCGCCGTTGTCCAGGATCGCCAGGGCATGACAGCGTTCCGCCTCGTCCATGTAATGCGTCGAGACCAATATGGTGGTGCCGGCGGCGCACAGTTCGAACAAGGTCTCCCAGAATTCGCGCCGACTCTGCGGATCGACGGCGCTGGTCGGTTCATCGAGAAACAACAACTCCGGTTCGTGCAGTGTCGCGGCGGCCAATGCCAGGCGTTGCTTCTGGCCTCCGCTGAGCGTGCCGGCGCGCTGTTTGCTGAGTTCACCAAGATGATAGCGTTCCAGCAGCTCGGCGATACGCTGCACGCGGCGCGGGCGCGGCAGGCAATAGATTTCGGAAATGAATTGCAGGTTCTCGTGCACGCTCAGATCTTCATAGAGCGAGAAGCGCTGGGTCATGTAACCGATCTTGTGCTTGAGCGCCTCGGCCTCTCCCGGCACTTTCAGACCAAGCACTTCGGCGCTGCCGGCGCTGGGCGTCAGTAGACCGCAGAGCATGCGGATGGTGGTCGATTTCCCGGAGCCGTTCGGGCCGAGAAAACCATAGATGCTCGCGCGCGGAATACTCAGGTCGATGTTGTCGACCGCGGTTTTGGCGCCGAAGCGGCGGGTCAGGCCGGTGGCGCGGATCGCGATGCCTGGTGAATTACTCATGCCGAATCACTCATGCGTGGCGGCAAGCTCGAACTGCACTTGCACCGGTACACCGGCGGGCAACACGCGATCGCCCGCATCGATATCGACCTCCGCAACGAAGCTCAAACGGCCACGGTCGTGTTCGGTGAGGGCGTAATAGGGTGTGAAGCTCGCATCCGCGGCAACCTTGCGCACGGTACCGGTGAAAGCTGAGTCGATGCCGTCGATGTTCACGCTGGCCGTACTGCCCGGGTGAATCTGCACGCGCACCGCTTCCGGCACATAGACGCGAGCATAAGGATGGCTGCCGGCGAGGATGACGGCGACGACGCTGCCGACCGTTGGGCGTTCGCCTACTTTGAAGGGCAGTTCGTCGAGACGGCCGGCGACCGGTGCGGTGATTTTGGCGTAGCCGAGATCAAGCTGTGCGGCCTGTGCTTCGGCCTCGGCGGCAGCGAGTGCCTGGCGTGCCTGATCGCGTTCCTCGATGGTTGCGCCATGTTGCAGTTCGTCGAGTGTGGCACGGGCCGAATCGCGGGTCGCGCGTGCTGTATTGACGGCATTGCGCGCGGCATCGACTTGGTCAGGTGCCGTAAGTTTGCGCTCCAGCAATGCATTCAGGCGCGTCAGTTCGCGTTGTTGGAATTGCAGCGTCTGTTCGCTGCCGGTTAGTTGTGCCTGGGCCTGTGCGATGCGCTCCGGGCGGGTGCCGCGTTCGAGTTCGGCGAGTCGTGCCGCGGCCTGCGCGCGTGCCGCTTCCGCCGTGTTGGCACGTGCCTGCAAATGGCTGTCATCCAAACGCAGCAGGAGTTGTCCCGCTGTGACCAGACTGCCTTCCTGCGCCTCCCAGGCGATGACCGGTTCGGCAACCTGTGCGGCGACTTCGATGCGATCCCATTCCAGGATGCCGACGGCATAGCCGTTATCGGCATTGCTGCCGCAGCCGGTGAGCAACAGTGCGGTGAGCGAGAGCAGTAGATAGATGGGTTTCATGCGCCGCCTTCTTTGGGTGGTTGCGGGTGCGTGACAGTGTAAATCAGTAAGCGTTCTCAACGGATTGTGTCAGGTCAATTTATTTCCGCCTGGTGAGTTTGGGGGCGCGGCAAAAAACGTTTCCACCTATGAAAACTGTAGGGCGTATTAGGCCTTGGCCGTAATACGCCGGATGTTTTTGGTTGGCCTGAAAACATGCGGCGCAATACGCTGCGCTATTGCGCCCTACATTGCATAGACTTACTGGATACATTATGTCTAGAACCTATCTCAAAATGCATCTCAGTCGCCCATGCGGTGTTGCGAACCCTGCTCCGGTGCTCATTTATTACCTATAAACTCCGCTCCTCGCAGGGTCCGCGCCTTGCCTGGACGCCCGATCTGCGATTTTGAGATAGGTTCTAATAAAACCCGCGCAGTTTGAGTTCCACCAGGTCCGGATTGAGATAGCTCTGTCCGGCCATGTACTCATTCGGATGGTTGCGGAAATGGTGCTTGAGCAGCGTGATCGGCACGATGCGTGGCAGTTTGCCTAGCCGGTATTGCTCGATGAGTTCCAGCAGCTCCTGTTTGTCATCGCGGTTCAGCTGAGTTTTAAGATAACCCAGGATGTGCATCAGCACATTGGTGTGGCGACGCGGGGTGGCGCGATGACGCAGTGCGTCCATCAGGCCGGCGATGTATTCGTCGGCGAGTTCGCGGATCGGCCGTGAGCCGGCCTCGGCGACCAGGCGTCCCAGTGATCGGTAATACTCCGTGCCGTGGGCCATGACGGCGAGCTTGTGGCGAGTATGGAATGCCACGAGTGCCTTGGGTGTGAGTCTCTGCTGATTCAACTGCTGCCAATGATGATAGATGAACACGCACTCCAGGAAATTATCCCGTAACAGCGGATCACCCAGGCGACCTTCCTCTTCGACAGGGAGTAGCGGATAGGCGCGCATGATCTCGCGTGCGTACAGACCGACGCCTTGTTTAGCTCCGCCCCCTTTACTGTCGTAGAGTTTGACGCGCTCCATGCCGCAGGACGGTGATTTGCTTTTGAAGATGTAGCCACTCAGGTTGCCGAGTTTATTGGCGGTGCGCCTGCCGTACTGAATCAGTTTGTCGGTGACATCGATGCTGGTGTCTTTCACGCCAACCGCTCGCGGCGCGTCGGCGGGTCCGACCAGGCGGATGGTCGGTCGTGGTACGCCCATGCCAATGCCCACTTCGGGACACACGGGTACGAATTCGAACACCTCTCCGAGTGTATTAGTGATGAAATGATCCTGCGTGTGGTTGCCATCGAAGCGCACCTTCTGGCCCAGCAGACAACTGCTGATGCCGATGCGGATGGGCTTTGCTGATGTTGTGGTCATGGTCATCCGTTTCACGAGCGACGAAGCAACACGATTCTAATGTAGGGCGCATTAGACCGAAGGTCGTAATGCGCCGGATGGTGGTCAAGACATTCGGCGCATTACGCTGCGCTAATGCGCCCTACGATGTTTAGTTCATGATTAAGGTTTTCTCAGCGCCTTTGCGCCTTTGCGGTTCAAATAGCATTTATCTGAGAACTCTCAACTCTTAGCACCCATCGCCGTTGCGCGGTGCAGGCGATCCTGACGCTGCTGCGCATCGCGTGAGCCGTTCCAGTCGCCGGTTTCCGGCCAGCCCTGGGTGTGATCCTGTATCAGCTTGGTCAGCGCATCAATGTGATCGGCGCTGTCGTTCAAGGCGGGAATATAGTCGTACTGTTTGCCGCCGGCGTGCAGGAACACGTCGCGGTTCTGTTCGGCGATCTCTTCCAGCGTTTCCAGGCAGTCAGCGGAAAAGCCCGGGCAGACCACCTGCACGCGTTCCACGCCGGCCTTGCCCCAGGCCTTCAGGGTGTGATCGGTGTAGGGCTTGAGCCATTCCTCGCGACCGAAACGCGATTGGAAGGCGACCTGCCAGCTGTTCTTGTCCAGGCCAAGACGTTCGGCGATTAACCGTGCCGTTGCGTGACATTGGCAATGATAGGGATCGCCGGACATCAGGAAGCGTTTGGGCAGACCGTGAAACGAGAACAGCAGCTTCGCCTCGCCGGGGTGCTGTTCGCGGTAGGCGCGAATGCTGGCTGCGGCGGCTTCGATGTACGCCGGATAGTCGTGGTATTGCATGATAAAGCGTGGCTCCGGCAACCAGCGCCAGCGTTTGAGGACATCGGCGACGGCGTCGAAGGTCGAGGCGCCGGTGCTTGCGGAATATTGCGGATACAGGGGCAACACTAATAGCCGGCGGACATTGGCATGGCGCAGTTCATCGAGCGCGGTCGCCAGCGACGGATTGCCATAGCGCATGCCGAGCACGACTTTGACCGGGCCGGGAAAACGCTCTTGTAATGACAGCTGCAGCGCGGCTGCCTGACGTTTCGAGATTGCCAGCAACGGCGAACCGTCCTCGCCCCAGACCGTGGCGTAAGCACGCGCGGCGCGGCGCGGACGGATGCGCAGGATGATCCCGTGCAGGATCAGCCACCACAGTGGTCGCGGCATTTCGACAATGCGCGGGTCCCAAAGGAATTCGCCGAGATAGCGGCGCAACGCTTCAGGTGTCGGCGCGTCGGGGGTGCCGAGGTTGGTGACGAGTACGCCCAGGGTTTCCTGGCTGTCGTGGTGGAAGTCGGCGGGACCAATATATTTGGGCATTGTGTATAGCTGCGCGGCGGCTAGGGATGCCACGAGTATACCGGGATCGGGGGGAAGGATTCAGTAGGTAGTAACGTAGGGCGCAATAGCGCAGCGTATTGCGCCGGATGGCTTGGCCGGTGGGTCAGAGACGGATTAAGTCCAATGTAGGTCGGGTTAGCGCCGTTTGCGTAACCCGACAGGCGATGCAAGGCATCACAACGCCATTATCAAGGTGTGCCTGACGGCACGCTTGGCGGGTTACGGCGCAAACAACGCGCCTAACCCGCCCTACATTGGATATAAACCCGCTTATCGAGCATTACATGATGGCATGACATAGATATGCTCGATTTAAGAACTTCGCCACCCTCTCCCCAACCCTCTCCCGCCCCGGCGGGAGAGGGGGTTATCCCCTCTCCCCGCTTGCGGGGAGAGGGTTAGGGAGAGGGGCGTTT
>JAHJQQ010000009.1 GCA_018819175.1 Gammaproteobacteria bacterium | reverse complement strand
TCATTTACGCCGTGTAAACTCCGTTTTTTACTCGGTGCTGCGCACCTCGCCCTTCGGGCCGGCTGGCGCCGTTCTCTCCGCTTCGCTTCGAGTCGCCCGTCTGCGCCTTGCATCTGCTCGCTTGATCAAATTAATCAGAGGTTCCTTTAATAAATTCGGCCGGACGCTGCATACGCTGCGGCATGTGCATCGAACTGAAGATGACGGACCCAAGCCGTCCGTAGCCGAAACTCAGGCCGCAGGCCGAACAAAAGCGCAAAGGCCGTTGAACGCCGAATAGACGGCCCGCAGAGCGAGCGAAGCGGTAATCCAGCGCCTTGAATGACATGGATTCCGGCCTGCGCCGGAATGACAGCTTAGTGATTGATCAGAAGTACATTAAGGAACCCCTGATCAATGCGTCATTGCGAGCGAAGCGAAGCAATCTCCTCATACGGCAGATCAACAGCTTAGAGATTGCCGCGTCGCTGCGCTCCTCGCAATGACGATTCAACGAACAAATCAGAGGTTCCTTGATTGTTGGGAGATTGCTTCGCTTCGCTCGCAATGACGGTTTTACCTAATCAGTCAGGTCTTACTTAGGTTAACGGACGTAGAGGATATGGAAGTTACCGATGAAAATAGGAGAGCCCCTCTATTGGAAGGGAGAGGGAGTAAATGAGCAGGACCCACTGCTGTCCCACATAATATTGATCGAGCTTAGGTGGCACTGAGAATTGCGGGCGCAAACCCATTTAACGACGACGGAGGACATGGGAGTTGCTGTCGTCGAGAAAAGAATAATCCCTTCTCCCTCCCGGGAGAAGGCCAGGAAGAGGAAATTAATATTCAAGCAGTTTTCTATTTGACACCCTCTCCCCAACCCTCTTCCCAACCCTCTTCCGGGAGGGAGAGGGAGTTACCGGGACAGCAGTGAGCAGAACCCGTTTTTTCTCAAACCAACGTCAAGCCGATGCGGCGGCCTGTATGGTGGTTTTGAAGTAGGTATCCGCAATGGCGCCGTGCAGCTTATCGAGCTCGAGTTGCAGATCGTCGATGAAAGCGTGCAATCCGGGCGGGGGCAGCTTGGCCGGCTCGGCATCTTTAACCAGTCGCTGCAGATGCGTCACCGAACGCAATGGTGCTTCATTATGCGGCAAGTCGCTCAGGCAACTCTCGACTTCGCCGAGGGTGTGATAAATCGCGCGCGGGAATTCGCGACTCTTGAAAAGAAAATCCAACACCACACCACGGCGCACCGGGCCCTGCATTTCGCGACGATACATCTGATAGGCGGTGAGCGATTTGAGCACGCTCATCCACTGAATGTTGTCGAAAGGTGACAGAGCACCGTCCTGATCCGGCAACAGATTCGCCGAGCGCACGTCGATCAAGCGCGTGGTCATATCCGCACGCTCCAGATTACGGCCCATGCGCAGGAAGTCATAACCTTCATCGTGGGTCATGGTGCCGGCCAACAGGCCGGTATTCTGTTGCGCACCACCAATAATGGAATCCAGATAATCCTGGCGGTGGTTCTGCGTCATGCCGGTCTGCACTTCGTTCTTGGCCAGCAGATACAACTCGTTGATCAGTTCCCAGGCCTCGCGGGGAATGATGTCGCGGATGGTGCGTGCATTCTCGCGCGCACTCTTGAGCGACATCAGGATCGAGCTCGGGTTGCGCTCGTCGCCGATCAGGAACTTGACCACATTACGTTCGGACGGTTCTTTGTAGATCGAATAGAACAACTCGCCGGCGCCCATGATGTCGATCAGCGGCCCCCAACCCAAGCGGGCCTTGCGCGGCAGATCGAGCAACAGATAGCTGTTGACCTTGATCATGCGCGCAATGTTTTCGGAACGCTCGATGTAACGCGCCATCCAATAGATACGTTCAGCTACTCGGGAAAGCATGTCACTGACCCTCCGTGTCGACGATCCAGGTGTCTTTGCTGCCGCCACCCTGCGAGGAGTTCACCACAAGGGAACCCTTGCGCAATGCCACGCGCGTCAAACCGCCCATGGTGACGTATTCCTGTTGGCCGGACAGAATGAACGGCCGCAGATCGACATGCCGCGGTTCAACATGCGTGCCCACCAGCGTCGGCGTCGTCGATAACGTCAATGTCGGTTGCGCAATATAGTTACGCGGGTTTTTCTTGATCAGCCGTTTGAATTTATCACGTTCTTTCTGGGTGGCCTGATAACCGACCAGCATGCCGTATCCGCCGGACTCGTTGGCCGGCTTGATGACCATATTGTCGAGATTGGCCAGCACATGTTCCCGCTGTTTCTTGTCCATGCACAGATAGGTCGGCACATTGGGCAGGATGGCATCTTCGTCGAGATAATATTTGATCATCTGCGGTACAAAGGCATACACCGCTTTATCGTCGGCCACGCCGGCGCCGGGCGCGTTGGCGAGTGCGACATTACCCTTGCGCCAGGCACGCATCAGGCCGGGTATGCCGATCATGGAATCTTTGTGAAATACCTCGGGGTCGATGAACATGTCGTCGATGCGCCGATAGATGACATCCACGCGGCTGAGCCCTTCAATGGTGCGCATGTACACACAATCGTCTTCACAGACCAGCAGATCGGAGCCTTCCACCAACTCCGCACCCATCTGCTGCGCGAGGTAGGAGTGTTCGAAATAGGCCGAGTTGTAGATACCCGGCGTCAGCACCACCACTTCCGGATGCTCGCTGGGACGTGGCGAGAGAGACGCCAGGCTGTCATACAACTGTGATGGATAATCATCCACCGGCAGAATGTTGTAGTCCTCGAACATTTCCGGGAACACGCGCTTCATGACCTTACGGTTTTCCAGCATGTAGGACACGCCGGACGGTACGCGCAGGTTGTCTTCCAGTACATAGATGGTGCCGTCTTTGTCACGCACCAGATCGGAACCACAGATATGCGCCCAGACACCCAATGGCGGGTTGATGCCGACGCACTGTTTGCGGAAATTGACCGAATCCTCGAGGAGTTCTTTGGGGAAAATTTTGTCTTTGATGATTTTCTGATCGTGATACAGATCATCGATGAACATATTCAGCGCCCGCACCCGCTGACGCAGACCGGCATCGACCGGGTCCCACTCTTTCTTGGTGATCATGCGCGGGATGATGTCGAACGGCCAGGCCCGGTCGATGGCATTACCTTCGGTGTACACGGTAAAGGTGATGCCCTGAGCGATGATAGCGAGCTCAGCCGCCGATTTGCGATCGGTCAGTTCGGCGTCGCTCAGGGAACGCAGGTAGCTGCATAAGGGTCCGGCGCCTTCCCGCGCGCGTCCGCCCCCTTTTACCAGCTCATCGTACAGTCCTTTAGCTTGGTAATCCTTCCAGCGGATGGGCATGTTACATTCACCTGTGTACAGACTGCGGTTTAAGGAGGGAGATGCAATCTTCTTGCCTGGGGCCATAAGGTACGCTATGACTCACATTTGCGCGACATTACCGCTGCATGGCGCGCTTTTATAGTGCATGATTTAATTCGCTGATTCAAATTAGAGCAAAATACATAAAGGCACCTATTCATGACCTACTGTCTCGCCATCCGCACCGAAACCGGCATCGTCTTTGCCTCGGATTCGCGCACCAACGCCGGCGTGGATCACATCAGCACGTATAGCAAGATGAACATTTTTAAATTGCCGGGACGGCTGTTCGTGATATTGTCGGCGGGCAACCTCGCTACCACACAAGCCGTCATCAATCGTGTTCAGCGCGACCTGGAAGAGCCCGAATCGGCTCTCAGCCTTGCAACCGTGAAACACATCCATGATGCCGCCAAGTACATCGGCAAGATCAATGTGCAGGCGCAAACGGAACATGCCAATCCCCTGGAAAGGCACGGGATCAGCGCCGAATGCAGTTTCATTCTGGGCGGCCAGATCGAAGGCGGCACACACGACATTCAGCTGATCTACCCGCAAGGTAACAGCATCTCCGCCTCGTCCAGCACACCCTACCTGCAGATTGGTGAAATCAAATACGGTAAACCGATTCTGGATCGCGTACTCACGGCGCAAACCACACTCGAAGACGCCGCGCGTTGCGCCCTGGTGTCGCTGGACTCCACCATGCGCAGTAATATCTCAGTTGGGCCACCCGTGGAGCTGTCGATCTACCGCAAGGACGCCCTGGAAATCGCCCAACATCTGTCATTGGAGAATGATTCCCCGGAATACGTTGCGATCAAGGACGCCTGGGGCTGCGGGCTGCAGCAGGCCTTCGATCAGTTACCGCGTTTCGTCTGGGAAGGCTGAGTGCTGCATTACGTCCGCCGCTATTTGGCACGGTAAGCATGTCGTCGCAAGCAAATCATTGATTATCAGGTCTTAGCCCTTATGTGAAGCAACCAGGGCAAACAGGTTTATGGCGCACGCTCCCGCGCCAGGGGCGCAATCCCGCGTATCCATATACACTCGACCCAGGCAGACTAGAACCTATCTCAAAATTGATCCCGGGCGTTCAGGCAAGGCGCGGGGCATGTGAGGAACGCAGTTTACACGGTGTAAATGAGTACCGGAACATGACCTGCAACGCCGCATGAGCGGTCGCGATCGATTTTGAGATAGG
>JAHJQQ010000008.1 GCA_018819175.1 Gammaproteobacteria bacterium | reverse complement strand
CTAGAACCTAGAACCTAGAACCTAGAACCTAGAACCTAGAACCTAGAACCTAGAACCTAGAACCTAGAACCTAGAACCTAGAACCTAGAACCTAGAACCTAGAACCTAGAACCTAGAACCTAGAACCTAGAACCTAAATTATGGCCCGTAGTAAAAGCAGCAGCCGGTGGCTGAAAGAACATTTCGACGATAATTATGTCCAACGTGCACAGCGGGAAGGCTGGCGCTCGCGTGCGGTTTATAAACTGGAAGAGTTGGATCAGAAATACCGGCTGCTCAAACCGGGTATGACCGTGGTCGATCTCGGCGCAGCCCCGGGCGGTTGGTCGCAATATGCCGCGAAGGTGTTGGGAAACAAGGGTAATCTGTTCGCGCTGGATATCCTGCCGATGGATGCCTTGCCTGATGTGGTGTTTATCGAAGGCGATTTCCGTGAGGCGGACGTGCTGGCCCGGCTCAAGGCCGAACTCGGTGATCGGACCATAGACCTTGTAATGTCCGATATCGCCCCCAATATCACCGGCATGGATGCCGTGGATCAGCCGCGCACCATGTATATGGTGGAATTGGCGGTTGATTTCGCCCGGGAGATGCTTCGACCAGGCGGTAGTTTTGTCTGCAAGGTGTTCCAGGGTGAGGGTTTTGATCAACTCGTCCAGGATCTGCGCAAGGATTTCGCGCGGGTCGTGGTCCGTAAGCCCAAGGCCTCCAGGCCGCGTTCCCGTGAGGTGTATCTGGTGGCCAGTGACCGGAAACTGTAGTAAGGTCAGAGCCAGGAATAACCACTTGGTTGTGGTTAAGTTCCAGGATTAACAGGTAGTTAGAAAGCCGTTAAGGCGAGGTAGGCACGTTTGAACGACATGGCCAAGAATATGATTCTGTGGGTGGTCATCGCAGTAGTGTTGATGTCCGTATTTAATAGCTTTGGACCGCCGACGACACCGCGCGCCAATCAGCTGGGATATTCTGATTTCATCGCCCAGGTCAAAGCCGGAAATATGTCCCGGGTGACAATTCAGGATCGTACCGTGCATGGTGAAATGGCCAACGGCGAACGCTTCCAGACCTACGCGCCCGATGATCCCAAAATGATCGACGATTTGCTCGCCAACGGTGTGACCGTGGTGGCCAAGCCGCGCGATGAGCAGGGTCTGCTTACTCAAATCTTCATCTCCTGGTTCCCGATGCTGTTGCTGATCGGCGTGTGGGTGTTCTTCATGCGTCAGATGCAGGGCGGCGCGGGTGGTCGTGGGGCCATGTCGTTCGGCAAGAGCCGCGCGCGCATGCTCGGCGAGGATCAGGTCAAAATCACCTTCGCCGATGTCGCGGGTGTCGAAGAGGCCAAAGAGGAAGTCAGCGAACTGGTTGAGTTCCTGCGTGACCCCGGCAAATTCCAGAAGCTGGGCGGCAAGATTCCGCGCGGCGTTCTGATGGTCGGTTCGCCCGGTACCGGTAAAACGCTGCTGGCCAAGGCCATCGCCGGTGAAGCGAAAGTGCCGTTCTTTACCATTTCCGGTTCGGACTTCGTCGAGATGTTCGTCGGCGTGGGCGCGTCACGTGTGCGTGACATGTTCGAGCAGGCCAAGAAGCATGCGCCCTGCATCATCTTCATTGATGAAATCGACGCCGTTGGTCGCCATCGCGGTGCCGGTCTTGGCGGCGGTCATGACGAACGTGAGCAGACGCTGAACCAATTATTGGTTGAGATGGACGGCTTTGAAGGCAACGAAGGCGTGATCGTCATCGCCGCGACCAACCGTCCCGACGTGCTCGATCCGGCGCTGCTGCGTCCGGGCCGCTTTGACCGTCAGGTCGTGGTGCCGTTGCCGGATGTGCGCGGTCGCGAGCAGATCCTCAAAGTGCATATGCGCAAGGTGCCGATTTCCGACAACGTCAAGCCGTCGCTGATCGCGCGTGGCACGCCGGGTTTCTCCGGCGCGGATCTCGCCAATCTTGTTAATGAAGCCGCCTTGTTTGCCGCGCGTGCCAACAACCGCACCGTCGACATGGAGCATTTCGAAAAGGCCAAAGACAAGATCATGATGGGTGCGGAACGTCGCTCCATGGTGATGAGTGAGAGCGAGAAAAAGCTCACTGCTTACCACGAGTCCGGCCATGCCATTGTTGGTCGTCTGGTGCCGGATCACGATCCGGTCTACAAGGTCAGTATCATTCCGCGTGGTCGTGCGTTGGGTGTGACCATGTATCTGCCGGAAGAAGATCGTTACAGCCTGAGTCGTCAGGGCCTGGAAAGCCGTATTGCCAGTCTGTTCGGTGGTCGTATCGCCGAGGAGCTGGTGTTCGGTGCCGACAAGGTCACGACCGGCGCATCGAATGACATTCAGCGTTCCACCGAGCTGGCACGCAACATGGTGACCAAGTGGGGCTTGTCCGAACGTCTCGGTCCGCTGACCTACAGCGAGGATGAAGGCGAGGTGTTCCTCGGCCATTCGGTGACGCAGCACAAGAATGTCTCGGACGAAACCGCACATACCATCGATGAAGAGATACGCGCGATTATCGACCGTAATTACAAGCGTGCGACGCAGATCCTGCAGGACAACTTCGACAAGTTGCATGCGATGTCGGCGGCCTTGATGAAATACGAGACCATCGATGCGCAGCAGATTGATGACATCATGAACGGCAAGCCGCCGCGTCCGCCCGAGGACTGGGAAGACGACAAACCGGCATCCGGCGGCGGTTCCGCGCCGGCGACCGAAACGCCAACAGCGAAACCCGGCGAAGGCACCATCGGTGGCCCTGCCGGCCAGCACTGAACAGGTTGTTGAAATGAATATTGCCCCGCTTCGGCGGGGCTTTGTTTTTCTGCTAACGTTTTTTATATGAACCGCCAAGACGCCAAGGTCGCCAAGAAAACAAGGTTTGAACCGCCAAGACGCCAAGACGCCAAGAAAATCTTTTTTAAGGAAATAATCTTGGCGACCTTGGCGTCTTGGCGGTTCAGAAATCTTGGCGTGCTTGGCGTGCTTGGCGTGCTTGGCGTCTTGGCGGTTCAAAAGATTTGTTCTAGCGGTGCACGCTAAATATGCAACTCAATTGCGCCGGAACACTTCTCGATCTGTCTCAACCTCAGGTGATGGGCATTCTCAATGTCACGCCGGATTCGTTTTCGGATGGCGGACGTTTCGTTGGGCGTGATTCGGCAATTGCGCATGCACGAGAGATGGTGGCGGAAGGTGCGTCGATTATCGATATCGGTGGTGAATCGACCCGGCCTGGTGCGGCTGACGTATCGGTACAAGAGGAACTGGATCGCGTTATCCCCGTCATCGAGTCGTTACACTTGGAATTGCCGGTGATTATTTCCGTGGATACCAGCAAACCGGAAGTGATGCGTGCGGCTGTCGCGGCAGGTGCGGGTTTGATTAACGATGTGCGTGCGCTACGAGAGCCAGGTGCCTTACAGGTGGCGGTCGATAGCCATGTGCCGGTCTGTTTGATGCACATGCAGGGCGCGCCGCGTACCATGCAGCAACAGCCGGAGTATCAGGATGTCGTCACCGAAGTACGGGATTTTCTGGTGGCGCGCGCTACGGATTGTATTGCTGCGGGTATTCCCGCCGAACAGATCCTGCTGGACCCAGGCTTCGGGTTTGGCAAGACCTTGGAACATAACCTGCGGTTATTGAGACAGCTGCCGGTACTCGTACAGACAGGCTATCCGCTGCTTGTGGGCTTGTCACGCAAGTCTATGATAGGGCAGTTGCTGGATTTGCCGGTAGAACAGCGGTTGCAGCCGAGCGTTGCCCTGGCCGTATTGGCGAGCTGGTTGGGTGCGCGGATATTGCGCGTCCATGATGTGGCTGCCACGGTACAGGCGGTGCGCGTCTGCGCAGCCGTGAAGGATGTTGATACAATCAATGCTACCAGATAGACCTGAGTTCCATCAGGCGTCGGAGATAACAATGGCAGTAGTCAAAGGGGATGGCAGTGTCTAGGAAATATTTCGGAACAGATGGTATCCGTGGCCGGGTTGGCGAGGCGCCGATTACCGCGGATTTCATGCTGAAGCTGGGTTGGGCGGTCGGCAAGGTGCTCGGTTCGAGTACCTGCGACAAAGTGCTGATCGGCAAGGACACGCGCATCTCCGGTTATATGTTCGAGTCCGCCCTGGAGGCGGGCTTGTCGGCCGCCGGTATGGATATCCGTTTGCTGGGTCCGATGCCGACACCGGCCATCGCCTATCTGACCCGTACGCTGCATGCCTGCGCGGGCATTGTGATTTCCGCGTCGCACAATCCCTATGCTGATAATGGCATCAAATTCTTCTCTGCGCAGGGCACCAAACTTCCCGATGAGGTCGAGCGCGAGATCGAACGTATGCTCGATGAACCCATGGTGACTGTCGATTCAAGTCAGCTGGGCAAGGCGGTGCGCGTGCATGATGCCGAAGGTCGTTATATAGAATTTTGTAAAAGCACGGTGCCGCTGTCGCTGAGTCTTCACGGGCTCAAGATTGTTCTGGATTGCGCCAATGGCGCCACCTACAAAGTCGCGCCAGCGGTGTTCGACGAAATGGATGCTGAGGTGATCAGCATCGGTGTTGAGCCGGATGGTTTGAACATCAACGAGGACTGTGGTTCCACCAAGCCGAAAAACCTGCAGGCAGCGGTGTTGGAACACGGTGCCGATCTGGGTATCGCCTTGGACGGCGACGGTGATCGTGTCGCGATGGTCGATCATACAGGCCAGTTGCTTGATGGTGACGAACTGCTGTACATCATTGCCCGCTCACGTCATCAGGCCGGCATGTTGCGCGGCGGCGTGGTCGGTACGGTGATGAGCAACCTGGGTCTGGAACATGCGCTGAAACGTGACGGTATCGAGCTGAAACGCGCTGCGGTCGGTGATCGTTATGTCCTGGAAATGCTGGTGCAGGAAGGCTGGGTGCTGGGCGGTGAATCGTCCGGGCACATTATCTGTATGGACCGCACGGCTACCGGCGACGGTATTGTGTCGGCGCTGCAGGTGGTGACGGAGATGATCAAGAGCAATAAGCGGCTTGCGGAGCTGCGCGAAGGCATGCACAAATATCCACAGCACATGATCAATGTCCCGGTCAGCGGCCGCGTGAATCTCAAGGAACATGCGCCCATCCAGGCGGCGGTGCAGGCCAGCGAAGCACGCCTGGCAGGACGTGGTCGTGTGCTGCTGCGACCGTCGGGCACCGAGCCCGTGGTCCGGGTCATGGTGGAGGGCGAAGACGAGGCCCAGGTACGCCAGGAGGCGGCCGAATTGGCCGAAGTCGTGCAGCGCCTGCTGAATACCACAGCGGCGTGATTACACGCAGGGCCGAGGTTCTAGGGTCTAGGGCCGAGGACAGTATGTACAAACGTCGGATTCCGCTTATCCCGGTTTGAAGGGGGGCGTAATCCCCCCCTAGTCCCTAGACTCTAGAGCCTCGACCCTGCCCTTATCCAAATTGCTTTTTAGGCCCTCCGCGGCTAAGCTAGCGCGCTTTGATTTGGACGGAGCGAGGACGCGGCATGCGACAACCGTTGGTGGCAGGAAACTGGAAGATGAATGGCTCGGCCGCGAGTATCGACACACTCATGGCCGGCATCAAACAGGGTCTCGCCGAGGTGAAGCAGGCTGCGGTCGCGGTATGTCCTCCCTACGTGTATATCGCCAAGGTCGCCGACCTGGCCAAGGGCACCAAGCTGGCGGTTGGCGCGCAGGACATCAACGATCAGGAGTCCGGTGCCCACACAGGTGAAGTGTCCGGGCCGATGCTGAAAGACGTCGGTTGCCGTTATGTCATCGTCGGTCATTCCGAGCGCCGCGCCATTTATGGTGAGAGCGATGATGATACCGCGCGCAAGTTCGCCGCCGCGCGCAAATTCGGCCTGACGCCGATTCTTTGCGTCGGCGAGCTGCTGGAAGAGCGCGAGCAGGGTATTACCGAAGACGTCGTTAACCGTCAATTGGATGCCGTGATCAAGCTGGAAGGCATCAAGGCGATCGGTGAAGCGGTGATCGCTTATGAACCGGTCTGGGCCATCGGCACCGGCAAGACCGCCAGCCCGCAGCAAGCGCAGGATGTACATGCCTTTATCCGCGCCAAGCTAGCCAAGCTGGACAAGGCTGTCGCCGACAAGGTGCAGATTTTGTACGGCGGCAGTGTGAAAGGTTCGAATGCCGTTGAATTGTTCGGTATGCCGGACATCGACGGCGGCCTGATCGGCGGCGCGTCGCTGACAGCGGATGAGTTTCTGGCGATCTGCCGGGCGCCCAATTAGGTTCGATGGGTCAGAAATAATCGCGCGGAGCCATCCGCGGACTACGCAAGGCTTTAATCACTATGTACACGTTGTTGTTGATCGTTCAGGTTGCCGTGGCTATTGCGCTGATTGTGCTGATCCTGTTGCAGCACGGCAAAGGCGCAGATGCCGGTGCGGCCTTTGGCAGTGGTGCCTCGGCGACGGTGTTCGGTTCGCGTGGCGCGGGTTCCTTTCTGTCGCGCACAACGGGGATTCTGGCGACGCTGTTTTTCGCCAACAGCCTGCTGCTGTCCACCCCGTTGATCCTGGGTGACCGCAAGGCGCCGACCAGTGTGACCGAGAAGGTCCAGGCTCCAGCGACGCCGACGGATTCGTCAGCACCTTCCGATCTGCCGGATGCCCCGTCGCTGCCCATGCAGTCAGCACCCTCGGATCTACCGGAAGCGCCGGCGCCGATGGATCAGCCAGAGACTGCTGAGGATCAGCCGAAGCAGTAGAAGCAGTTCAAGCCGACGTGGTGGAATTGGTAGACACGCTATCTTGAGGGGGTAGTGGCGTAAGCTGTGCGAGTTCGAGTCTCGCCGTCGGCACCATCTTAGTATCCGGCACCGTCCGGAGCAGTCCAAAAAGCCCGCAATGCTCAACAGCTTGCGGGTTTTTTTCGGTCAGTAGCGTCCGGTTCAGCCTATAGGCCGCTGGAGATGGAATTTGGCTCGATATTTGCGTTATTGCCCGGTATACGTACTGGAGGTCAGGAACCTGTCACGGATGAATCGTAACTACCTTGCCGCTGGCTTGTTGTTCATCGCCATCAGTCTGGCCATGATGGCCAGCAAGTTTCTCGCCTTTGATGCCATCGTGGCATTTGTAGAGCGCACGCTGAGTCGCGACCACGTCATTACAGAAGCCGACAAGTTATTGCTCACGCATTATTGGTATGCAGCTGCCGCGGTAACCCTGTTTTTTGGTGGGCTGCTCAGTGCATGTGCAATTGACAAGCTGCGCGGAGCGCTTGTGCAGTGGCTCAGCCGCGACGCGTTAGCTCATCTCGGTACACCGCGCCCCATGTCCGTGCTGCTGTGGTCGTCATTATGCGGGTTGGCACTGCTGCTCCTGTACCTGATGCACATGAAGCTCGGACTAAGAATGCATCTCTTATTCAAGAAGGAAGGATTGCTGGAAAACCTGACCTTCATCCTGTATCTGTTATCCGCTGTCGCATGCGCCATCGCGGCGCTGCGCACGCATAGAAATCCGGCGGTAGACCGCCATCGCATGGTGGCAATGTTCTATTTGGTGTGCGCCGTGGCGTTCGTTCTGGTCGCTGGGGAAGAGGTCAGCTGGGGACAGCGAGTTCTCGACATTAAGACCCCCGAGGCACTTGCTGCTTTGAACTATCAGCAGGAAACCAACGTGCACAATCTCCTGACCAAATCCATGCTCGATAAGATGACCAAGGCTGTCGCGTTGGTGTTTATGTCCGGTTTGATCATCATGTGGGTGCTGGCTGGCATGCTGCGTATGCCGGTTCTGCATTTCTTGATTCCACAGCCGTGCCTGGCGGGTATTGCGCTGATTACTTTTTTTAGCGGTATGGTCTTGCATCTGGAGATATTCGAAGTGCTGTTGGCGATATTTATCACCTATTACAGCTATCGGGTATACAAGGCTGCGGTTCATCGGCCGAGTGGAGACGCTGCGCTTAGCGCATTACAACCATGATCGGCACAAAACAGACATCGCCGATACGCAAGCGCATCTTATGGGTTATTAAGCTGTGCGTGACCATAGGACTGGGATGGTTTCTTGTTGCTCACGCCGACTTGTCAGCGATGGGCGACACGCTGGTCAAAATGCCATTGGGCCTGATAATCGGCGCATGCATCTTCATGCTGCTGAGTGTTACCGTCAGTACCTATAAATGGCAGGTGTTGCTCAAGCTGCATAGTGTGGATTTCAGTTTTTCGAAACTGCATCGGTATTACTTCACTGCCCTATTCTTCAATAACTTTCTGCCAAGCAGTATTGGCGGTGATGGCTACCGTATCTATAAAACGTTTGGTAATCCCCGTTCGCCATCTTCTTCTGTTATTGCCGTGGTCATGGAGCGATTGACTGGGATCGTTGCGCTCCTGGCTATCGGATATTTCTGTTCGTTCATCGTCCACGTTTCACATGGTGATGTGGTTTCAGAGGCATTGATGAGCTTCGGGACCACTGGTATTGCCATAACCCTTGTCGCCGGACTGTTATTTATCGTTCTGCAGGGTTACCAGAGACTAATGCGCTGGGAAAACAAGCCCATGTTGCTGCGGATCATCCTGGACCACGGCAAGGATTATCTCCGGGACCCGACTGCAACCGCCAAGGTTATGTTGATCTCATTATATTTTCACGTGCATAACAGCGCCGGCATGTATCTGCTATTGCGTTACGGCGCCGGTGTGGATATATCCATCCCGGAGTTGTTTGTCGTGCTGACGCTGGTGAATCTGGTAGGTGTGCTGCCTATATCCATCAATGGTCTGGGCGTAGTCGATGTCACTTTCGTGGTGCTTCTCGGGGCATATGGTGTAGACAAGGACTTGGCCCTGTCGGTTATGCTGGTCAGTAGAATACTGCTTATCCTGGTCAGCCTTGTTGGTGCCGGATTTTATCTGACCGAAAGAAAGGACCTGCCAAAGGAGATACTATCCCCTGCGCTGGGAGCATCTCGCCATTGATTATTCCCGTTGGCATCAATATATTCTTTACTAGGCTTCAAGCGGTGCGCAAGACGCTGTCTTGGTTCAGAAATGATGTTGGTGCAATTCAGCTGTTCTATTGCACTGATCGCACGATAGGTTCGATGAACGGCGCAAGCACGGTGTAATCACTGCTCCATCCACTACGCCATCCGCTGTCTCCAGCACGTGTGATAACGACATCCAGGCTCGGAATAACCACGATCAGGCTATCTTTTAGCCCCCAGGACCAGTAGGCGTCGCGCGGTACGTTTGCAAGCGCCCCATCCGCATTATTCCACCAGAGCAAGCCATAGTGCTCACTTGCATGAGGGAACTTTACCGGGTCAGATGCGGGTAATCCGATGGTAGAAGCCACCGGCTGGCGGACCTGATCGATGAAACTCTCCGGCAGGATACGTTCGCCATCCCAGATGCCGCGTCGCAGATACAGATAGCCGAGGCGAGCCATCGCATCGGCAGATGCACTGATACCGGAGCCGAATTCGCGTCGTTTGATTCCGTTGATGGTATCTCCCCGATAGGCATTCTTACGCCAGAACAGATCGGTAGTTTTAATGCCCAGTTTCGAAAACACCCGATTGAACATGACGGTATTGAGATCGTCACCGAATGCCACAGTGAGCACGTCAGCCAGCCAGTTGGCGCCACCATCGCTATATGACCAGGTGGAGCCCGGTTGATAAAGCAGGCTTATGAAACCGCCGGCTTTATCAAATCCGGCTGTGTGATTGGCCAGTTGCTGAAGCGTGATGGATGGCAGCCAGCCGGTGGAGGCATTTGTGGTGGGTGGAATCCCGAAAGATGGCAGGTGCTCTATAGCCAAGTCGTTCCAGACAAGACGTCCGTCCTGCAAGGCCAGGCCAACAGCCGCCACCCCGAATGACTTGGTAGTGGATTTAAGGTCATAGCGCTGTGTGGTATTGCCCCAGGACATGACCAGTTTCCCTCCGCGCGTGATGAACCCGGAGCCGCCGGCGGTGAGGGCGTAGTCTCGCGCCTGTTCAAGTAACTCGTTCCTCATTCCCATTTCAGCCGCGGTTGCCACGTCCCAGCCGTTTGTTGGCCATACCTGAGGTGGCGTCTCCGTCTGTACTCGTGGACTTTCCGGCGGACCCACGTCGGCAGGGCGATACGCAGCATCAGTCGTAAGGACCAGTTTATCCAGGATCAAACCATCCTCGCGCATCCATACATTCACAGTATGCAAACCGGGTGTTTTGACCTTGATGGTGGCCACTGAGCCATCGATAGTCGAACGCGACCATTGCCAGGACTTACCGAAGTTAATTGTGAGGCGGTCGGAAGAGGTGATGGCATTACCGTCCAGACCGGCATGAACGGAATCGTCGTATTTTGTAGCACCGAGTGCGCGAATCCACAGGTAATGCGTACCGGTGGCTACGAAATTGACCTGGAAATCCAGTCGCGGACTGTTGCTTACGTATCCTTGGTTGACGTTTGTCCCGACATTGGGTCTTGCCCACAGGGCTCCCGTACCGGAATAGCCAGGCGTGTTGTTTGGTGCCCAGGCATGTCCGCCCTGAGTCACATTGGCATCATAGTTTTCCGCTTCGATCGACACCAATCCCTGTCCACCGACAGATTGCTGAAGCGGCATTGCAAATAGCGTCGGTACGCAAAGCACAAGGCTGGCAAAACAGATCCACCGGCACCAGGTTCGGCGATCAGCTAAAATTGATCCAACCTTATTGAAAATCATCGCTAGCCCGTTGTTGTGAGCACGCTATATTAAAGAGACAGCAGTAGTGTGAAGGTGCTGGCTAAGTGTCTTTCAGTCATCGCCGTTCAGTCTGGCTGTAAAGCACTGCAACAATTCTAGTGGATGCTGTAGTCCGCACAATTGGCCGGATGATTACTAAGGAACCTCTGATTAATTCGCTGAAGCGGCATCTGCCGCGTTGCAGCCGGGCTCAAAATACTCATTTACGCCGTGTAAACTCCGTTTTTTCGCCCGTCTGCGCCTTGCATCTGCTCGCTTGATCAAATTAATCAGAGGTTCCCTAAAGTAAAGTTTCCCGAAATTTACTTACAGACTACTTGCGGTTGGTGTAATGGCATTACTTGGGCACCGGCCGGGTTGGGCTCGCACTAGACGCCACAGTGCCTGTTCCGGTGGGTGCAGGACTTCGCAGACTTACTTCCGCGGAAGGTGCTCATTGTCGATTCCAGGTAGTTAACGCAGCATTCCCCCTTCCCCCGGAGGTCATTGCCCTAAATGCGTAGTCCTCGATTTTTGTGCGCTGTCAAACGGTAGGCCAGTCTGGCGCTGTTTAGCCTCAACCGTGGCCTGGTATACGTGGCAGAATCGATTGATTCGCTACATGGCAGGCGCCTAGCCCACTGAAACCAAGTAAGTTTATGCAGCGTGAGTCGGATAGCTGTTCTTGGCTTGGTGATATCAGTGCCTGTGTAAGTAGAGCGTAAGCACAGTGTGGTTCACTTGATCGCCTGGATACGGCCTGTTAACCGCTCTGGAGAATTCAGGATAGACATGGCAGCGAGGCGCGATAACAGTAGATACCTTAATTATGTGTCGGTCATGTTGCTGGCACTCGGGGTGTTATTGGTCGGCGCCATGAGCATGACCCAAGTGGTTGCCGCTACGCTCGACATTGCCGTGATCAGCAACACTGATGATGCCGAGGAGAATGCCAGCACGGGTGTGATGTCACTGTCATCCACCGATCTGGAAATGCCCTGGGATGGGAGTAAGCGCCAACAAATGGGTATGCGTTTCCAAAACGTGGCCATTCCGACTGGCGTGACTATCACCAAAGCCTATATCCAGTTCACAGTGGATCGTGCGGATGCCGGCGGGGTCGTAAATTTGACCGTCAAGGGACAAAAGGCGGTGGCGCCGGTACGCTTCAGCACTGCAAGTTATGACATTTCCAGTCGTGCGCGGACCACCGCGAGCGTCAACTGGTTGCCATCGAGCTGGACGACGGCCGGTGAGAACGGTACTAACCAGCGCACGCCGGATCTGTCGGCGATCATGCAAGAGGTGATCGGTCAGGCAGGATGGACGAGCGGAAATCCCGTGGTCCTGCTTATCGAGGATAACGGTGGCGACAATCGTGCGTTTCGAGCTGCCTCCACCTTTGACGCCTCGTCTGGTGCTCCGGTACTGCATATTGAGTACGGAGCAACACCTCCCGGGGGAAGCGGCTTCCAGCAGGATGGTAGTGGTCTGCTATCGATGGAGGCTGAAAATTATCAGCTGAGTGTTGCCGCGGCGGATGGACATCAGTGGTTATCGGTGGGTTCGGGTTTCGGGGGTTATTCGGGCACGGATGCGATGAGGGCGTTGCCCGAAGACAATGTCAGCAACGCGACGAATTACGCGAGCCTCAGTCCACGTCTGGACTACGAGGCGAATTTTTCGGTGACGGGGACACACTATGTGTGGGTACGGGCTCAGGCGCCATCGACGAGTTCGGATTCCGTGCATGTGGGTCTGGATGGCCAGGAGATATCGAGCAGCAAGAATATCGTCGTGCCAGTGGGTGGCTATTTTTGGGTTGGTACGAAGGCCAATGGAGCGCGCGCGACAATGAACGTTGGAACAGCGGGGCCGCACAGGGTGAACGTGTGGATGCGCGAATCGGGCACAGTGATCGACAAAGTAGTGTTGACCCTGGATGCTGCATTCGATCCCTCTATCTACAATGGCGGTCTTGGGCCGGATGAAAGTCCGCAGGGTGGGGTGGCCAACAATCCACCCATTGCGGAAGTCGATACTCTTACAACACCGGCTGGTACCCAAGCTGTGGTGAATGTGCTCGCCAATGATACGGACGGCGGCGATGGTGGTGTGCTGAGCCTGATTGCGTACGATGCGCTGAGTGTGAGCGGCGCGACGGTGAATTGCACGAGTGCCGGTTCCTGCACATACACACCGGTGGCGGGCTTCGATGGTGCGGACAGTTTCACCTATAGGCTCAGCGACGGGATCGACATTGCAGTGGGCCAGGTAAACGTGACAGTAACTGCCCTACCTAATGGTGGCGGGGGCGATTTCCAGCAGGATGGAAACGGCCTGCTATCGATGGAAGCTGAGAATTTCCAAGTAAATGCAGTGTCGGCTGATGGACATCAGTGGTTATCGGCGGGTGCAGGATTTGCCGGGTATTCTGGCTCTGACGCATTGCGCGCCATGCCTGCGGACAATATCGTGCAGTCGAGTGGTTATGCCGATACCGGTGCACGCCTGGGCTACCAGGTGAATTTTTCACGTACCGGGAAGCACTATGTGTGGGTGCGCGCGCGCGGCCCGACATCCAGTTCGAACTCACTGCATGTGGGACTGAATGGCCAAGAGGTGTCGAGCAGCAAGAATATGACTGTGCCGATAACCGGCGGTTATGCATGGGTAGGCACGATTTCCAGCGGTTCGCGTGCCACGTTGAATATTGATACTGCAGGTCTGCACACGGTGAACGTATGGATGCGCGAATCCGGTACGGTGATCGACAAGCTGGTGTTGAGCACGGATGCCGCGTTTGATCCATCGACGATCAACGGTGGCCAGGGGCCTAGTGAGAGCCCACAAAACACACCGGTGTTGCCATCGGGGTTGGTACATTATTGGAAGTTCGACGAAACCTCTGGTTCGACATTCCAGGATCAAATAGGTACAGCATCTGCAGCGTGCACCGATTGCCCAGCGCAGGTAACGGGCCGCGTAAGCAACGCCAGAAGCTTTAACGGCTCCACGAACAAGGCCGATGTTACATCAGTCAGCGCGATCAATTGGACCAGTAATTCGCGATTCAGCATTGAGTATTGGATGAAAGCCAGTAGCTGTGGTGGCAGTCAGGCGATCGCAGGGAGGCGTGATCCGGCCACGCAACTGCGGTGGTGGGTCGGCTGCCAGAACGGTAATGCGGTATTCACTCTGGTGGACAAGAACGGTGGCGGCTCCGCTCTGACACTGACGGGGTCCAGTAATGTAGCGGACGGAAACTGGCATCACATCGTTGCTATCCGTGATGCAGTATCAGGACAGAACCGCCTGTACGTGGATGGGGCGCAACAAGTTTCTGCAAGCGTCGACTATGCCGCCGGTTTTGATTCTGCAGTTGCGCTGAATATTGGTTGGCTGAATGAGAGTGGGGCGGATTATCACTTTGCGGGTAGTATCGATGAGGTTGCGATTCACAACCGCGTACTGCCGGACAGTGAAATCCTGCGACACTATACCGATGGCGCGGTTGGGCTGCGTCGCGGCTATGAGGGTTGTGGCGCGCCGGTGCGTATCATGGCGCTGGGTGATTCGAATACCCGACGCTGGAACCCGGGATTCCGTCCGCAATTGTATTTCAATCTGATGAGTGCAGGCGCGGATTTCGACATGGTGGGCAGTATACAAGACAGCTGCGCGCCGAACTGTTCGCATGATCCGGACAATGAAGGCCACAGCGGATACACGGCAACGAATATCGCGACTAACGTTACAAGTTGGCTGAATCAAAATCCGCCTGATGTCATCATGCTGCACATAGGTACGAATGTGGACTCAAACTTCCCGTATCCGAATGTCACTCAGGTGGGGCAGATTCTGGATATGATCAAGGGGTATAACCCGAATATTCCCGTGGTTCTGGCGCGCATTATCAATAAGGCGCGCGGCAGTTATGATCCGCAACTCACGGTATTTAACCAGAGTATCGATAGTCTCGCGCAGTCGCGCATCGCTGCCGGCGACAAGATAATCGTCGTAAATATGGAGCCTGCGCTCGGTTACACCACATCGACGACAGATTTTGCCGTGGGCGATGACCTGCATCCGACGGCGGGTGGGTATGCCAAGATGACGCCCGTATGGTTCGATGGGCTTAACCGATTCATACCGACCTGTGTGAATGTCATACCACAAGTAGTTTCGCTGCCTGTAACGACGGCAATCAGGAATGCGACGTACGTCTATGTAGCCAAGGCAACGGGTCTTCCGGCGCCGGTCTTCAGTCTGACAGCAGCCCCTGCGGGAATGACGGTTCATCCGGATACGGGACGTCTGGAGTGGACGCCAGCTCAATCAGGTAGCTATGGTGTGACTGTGAAGGTAGCGAATTCTCTGGGCAGCAGCACGCAATCTTTCACACTTGTCGTTCAATGAAAACCGGTGGCAGATGATTGAATGATTCCCAGTAGATTGCCTAAATATGGCCGCTGGCTTTCGTTATTGCGCTGGTGATCGGTGGCAGCGCGATAGTGACCTAAATCGTATTGATCAATATAAAGCCTGCAATGCTTAGCCGCTTGCGGGCTTTTTCGTTGGCAATTCAGAACACCACGCTAATGCGTGTCCCGGTCCCATCCGCAGCTGAGTCTATGTGAGTAGTCGCGCCATGCATTCTGGCGATTTCACGGACGATCGCCAATCCCAGGCCGCTTCCATTGGCGGTGTTGCCTAATACGCTGTAAAAACGTTCGAAGACACGTTCACGATGTTCAGGTGGGATGCCAGGGCCATTATCGGTAACGCTTAGCTGCGGCTTATCTCCATTGCTGACATGGACGGTAATCTGTCCATGTGGATCTGTGTAACGCACGGCATTGTCGATGAGATTGTCAATCAGATCCTTGATGCGTGCGGCGTCCCCTTGAATTTTAACCGGTGATTTCGGAGCTTCGAAGCCGAGATCAATATCTTTTTCCAACGCCTGAGGCACCCATTCCATGGTTATATTGGACGCCAGGGCGCCTAGGTCAATGACGCCCATTTGTATCGCACGTTCGGCCTTGGGTTCATTGCGCGCCAGTGCCAATAGTTGGTTGACCAGGCGCGTCATGCGATCTGCGCTGACAAGAATGCTTGGCATGGCCTGCGCTGTTACTGCTGCATCGTTCTGACGCAAAGCGAGTTCGATCTGGGTTTTGAGACCAGCCAAGGGTGTGCGCAATTGATGGGCTGCATCCGCGATGAAACGGTTCTGCGCATCCAAAACCTCAGAGAGGCGTGCCATCAGATCATTGATGGAATTTACCAAGGGCTGCACTTCCGCGGAGACATCCTTTTCATGAAGGGGGCTCAGATCGATATGGGAACGTTCCGATACCGCTTTCTGCAGGCGTTTCAACGGCGCCAGGCTTTTGCCAATGCCAAACCAGACAATGATTGTGGCCAGGATGATGATGAGTGCTTGCGGCAATAGCACGCCAGTCTGGAATTCCCGTGCTAGTAAAGATCGTTTGATAAGAGTTTCGGCAACCTGCAACAGATAACGTTTGTGCCCTATGGTCAGATCAAAATGGGAAACCCGTATTTTGTGCCCGTCAATCTGGTCGTCGAAGAAGAATTTCCCGTCCTGATTCCTGCGTGTCGGTATGAATGGCATACGCTGGTCGCCATCGATGATGATTCCCTGCGCATCGCGAATCGCGAAGTACAGAACATCGAGTTCATCAGTCATCAATATTTCAGTTGCCGTCTGGGGTAGTTCTATATGCTGATTACTACTGTCATAGATAATTTGTTGGGACAGCGAGACGGTCAGCCTGAACAGCATACGGTCGTATACGCGATTTGCCAGTTCGTTGGCATAGAAATAGGTATAGCCGGCGCGGATAAAGAACAGAGCCAGCAAAGGGAGTAACAACCAAGTCAGTAGTTTACGCCGTAGCGTATGAGGTTTAGTTGGCACTGGGCATATCCAGCAGATAGCCCAGCCCACGTATCGTGCGGATGGTGATGCCCACAGGCTCAAGCTTCTTTCGCAGTCGATGGATGCCAACCTCAATGGCATTATCGCCCACTTCATCACCCCAGCCATAAAGCCGATCTGCCAGGTGTTCCTTGCTGATGACGCGGCCGGCCCGCAACAGCAGAATCTCCAACACGCCGATTTCCCGTGCGGAGAGCTCAAGGGGCTGGTCATTCACCATGACACGCTTCCCGGCGGTGTCGAAGCGTAATGGTCCAAATTCTATCAGGGTGTCGAGAATGCCATGCTTGCGGCGAACGAGTGCGCGTATGCGTGCCTCGAGCTCCGGTAGGTCGAAGGGCTTGGTCAGATAATCATCGGCACCGAAGTCCAACCCACTGACGCGATCCGCGAGTGAGTCGCGTGCGGTCAGAATGAGGACAGGGAGATGAGATTTGCGAGCCCGTAAGCGCTTAAGAACCTGCAAACCATCCAGGCCAGGCAAGCCCAGATCCAATAACATCAGGTCGTAGACGTCATGGCAGAGCGCAGTATCAGCGGAGTTGCCATCGCTAACCAAATCGACAACGTGGCCGGATTGACGCAAGGCCCCAGACAAGGCGTTCGCGAGGATGCTGTCATCTTCAACCAGAAGAATACGCAAGATGTTTGACCTGAGTGCGGTTTTGACCCGACTGGGCGATGAGCAGCCTATGTTAGTTATTACGCTTTGACAATGCTGTTGACCATTCTGAAGGGTGTGGCCAGATGATGCGAATCAGATCTTCAGAGTTGTGCCGACGCAGGCGGGATACGGGGTCCTCGGTCCTGTTGTTATAGAGGTTAGGCAAAGGATGTTGGTCAGGCAGAGTCCGGCCCTGAGGTGAGTACGTCTAAGGGCGCTAATGATCGGCCAGGTTTCCGGGCATAAGTTGCTATAAGGCTCATGTAACGGGTGTTGTGTACTGTATTAGCAGTTTGGCGTGGCGAGCCGCGTCATGGCGGCTGAAGGCGTTTGATTCCGGTGCGGCAGATGTTGGTGTTTGCCATTCTCCGGCGATTTTACTTATCCACCCCCAAATTCTATTTAGCGCTTAACTGCATGATCAATATTCAGTTTTCGGCTGTCGCTTTGCTTGACACTCGTTTCGCGTCTGGCCTAGACTGCTTGGACTGTGTGCGCTGCTTCCAGCGGCATCAAGAACTTACTATAAATGCACACCCTGACCAGCCAAAGTCGGCGTCGGAAGCGGAGATATGCTGGAAAATTACCTCCCCATACTGATCTTTATCGGTGTCAGTGTCGTGTTCGGCGCGGTGTTCATTGCTGTCGGGTTTCTGGCCGGACCGCAGCGCCCGGACAGCGAAAAGCTCTCGCCCTATGAATGCGGCTTCGAGGCCTTCGAAGACACGCGCATGAAATTCGATGTGCGTTACTACCTGGTTGCCATCCTGTTCATCATCTTCGATTTGGAAATCGCCTTCCTGTTTCCCTGGGCCGTGGTGCTCAAGGAGATCGGCATGTTTGGCTTTGTGTCTATGATGGTCTTCCTGGGTGTCCTGGTGATCGGTTTCATCTACGAATGGAAGAAAGGGGCGTTGGAATGGGAATGATGCACGTAGGGTGCGTCGGCGCAGCGACGCACCATAGCTGCGGTTTTCCGGAGCATCAGGCTGCGCCTCGATGCACCCTACGGGAGTGTCCCGAACAATGGGCATAGAAGGCATCCTCGAACAGGGCGTGATCACCACCACGGCCGATAAGCTCATCAACTGGGCGCGCACCGGCTCGATGTGGCCGATGACCTTCGGTCTGGCCTGCTGCGCTGTGGAAATGATGCAGGCGGGTGCCTCGCGCTATGACCTGGACCGCTTCGGCATTGTGTTCCGCCCCAGCCCGCGTCAGTCCGATGTGATGATCGTCGCCGGTACCCTGGTGAACAAAATGGCGCCGGCGCTGCGCAAGGTTTACGACCAGATGGCCGAGCCGCGCTGGGTGATTTCCATGGGTTCTTGCGCCAATGGCGGTGGTTATTATCATTATTCCTATTCGGTGGTGCGCGGTTGCGACCGTATCGTCCCCGTTGATATCTATGTCCCCGGTTGTCCACCCACCGCCGAGGCACTCCTGTACGGCATCCTGCAATTGCAGAACAAGATCCGCCGTACCAACACCATCGCACGCTGAGTCTCCGGATGAGCAAAGCCATCGAGCAGTTGCAGACCCAGCTTCAGGATATCCTCGGCGAGCGTATCGCCGCGGTGTCGGTCGACCTGGATGAAATCACACTGGAAATCGCCCCGACCCAGCTACTAACCGTCTGCCGGACGTTGCGCAGTCACGCCGATCTGGCGTTCACACTCCTGATCGATATCTGTGGCGTGGATTATTCCGAATACGGTGTCGAGGAATGGCAGACGGACGAGGCCACCGGGCAAGGCTTCAGTCGCGGTGTGAATGCGCAGTCATTCGCCCGTCTGCAGCAGCAATCCGAAGAGCTTTCTGTCGAGAAGCCGGCCGAGACGCGCCGTTTTGCGGCTGTCTATCATCTACTGTCGATCAGCACCAATCGGCGTGTGCGTCTGCGCTGCTACGCCCCGGATGAAGACCTGCCGGTGATACCTTCCGTTATCGGTGTCTGGGCCTCGGCCAACTGGTATGAGCGAGAGGCCTTCGATCTGTTCGGCATCATCTTCGAAGGCCATCCGGATCTGCGCCGCATCCTGACTGATTATGGTTTCATCGGTCATCCGTTCCGCAAGGATTTCCCGCTCAGCGGCAATGTGGAAGTGCGTTACGACGCCGAGAAACAGCGCGTCGTCTACGAACCGGTCAGCATCGAACCACGTGTATTGGTGCCAAAAGTCATTCGCGACGAAGTGCGGCGGCGTGGGGCGTAAGAAAATATGAACCGCCAAGACGCCAAGAACGCCAAGGTTTGTGAACCGCCAAGACGCCAAGAACGCCAAGATGCAATTGAAATTAGTGCAAACGGGCGGTTCAGTGCAAGTTGTTGTTCTGCGACTGCTCGTTGGGTTTTACATTTAAACAGGTTTGCTTGGCGTTCTTGGCGCCTTGGCGGTTCAAACAGATTTCTTGGCGCCCTTGGCGTCTTGGCGGTTCGAGAAACCCATGCCTGAGATTAGAAATTACACGTTGAACTTCGGTCCGCAGCATCCGGCGGCGCATGGTGTGCTGCGTCTGGTGCTGGAGATGGACGGCGAGGTGATTCAGCGCGCCGATCCGCATATTGGCTTGCTGCACCGCGCGACCGAGAAGCTGGCCGAGAGCAAACCCTATAACCAGAGCATCGGTTACATGGATCGGCTCGATTACGTATCCATGATGTGCAACGAACACGGCTATGTGCTGGCCATCGAAAAACTGCTCGGTATCGAGGCGCCGCTGCGCGCGCAGTATATCCGCGTGATGTTCGACGAGATCACCCGCATCCTGAACCATCTGTTGTGGATCGGTGCACACGCGCTCGACGTCGGCGCCATGACCATGTTCCTGTATGCCTTCCGCGAGCGTGAAGACCTGATGGACTGCTACGAAGCGGTCTCGGGCACGCGCATGCATGCGACCTATTACCGTCCGGGTGGTGTCTATCGCGATCTGCCGGACAGTATGCCGCATTACCAGGAATCCAAGTGGCACAACGCCGACGACGTGCGCCACCTGAACACTAACCGCCAGGGTTCGATGCTGGATTTCATTCAGGATTTCACCGAGCGCTTTCCGGCCTGTGTCGACGAATACGAAACCCTGCTGACCGATAACCGCATCTGGAAGCAGCGCACGGTGGGTATCGGTGTGGTCTCGCCGGAACGCGCTCAGCAGTTGGGTTTTACCGGTCCCATGTTGCGCGGTTCCGGCATTGCCTGGGATCTGCGCAAAAAACAGCCCTATGAAGTTTACGACCGCATGGATTTCGATATACCGATCGGCACCAACGGTGACTGTTATGACCGCTATCTGGTGCGCATCGAAGAGATGCGTCAGTCCAACCGCATCATCCGTCAGTGCGTCGATTGGCTGCGGGGCAATCCTGGCCCGGTGATGATCAACGACAATAAGATCGTGCCACCGCGCCGCGAAGAGATGAAGGCCGAGATGGAGGCCTTGATCCATCACTTCAAACTCTTCACCGAAGGCTTCTGCGTGCCCAAGGGCGAGGCCTATGCGGCCATCGAGCACCCCAAAGGTGAATTCGGCGTGTATCTGATTTCAGATGGCGCCAACAAGCCCTATCGCGTGAAGATCCGCGCGCCGGGTTTCGCGCACATGGCCGGTCTGGATGAAATGGTCCGCGGCCACATGCTGGCCGACGTGGTAGCCATCATCGGCACCCAGGACATCGTGTTCGGCGAGATTGATCGGTGATTATTTTATGTTGAACCGCCAAGACGCCAAGAACGCCAAGATTTATCGAACCGCCAAGACGCCAAGAACGCCAAGAAGGCATTCAATGGTTGTAGGTTCGGTGTTTATTGTATGGAGAATTGCAAACCGTTACATGGCGGGTTTTACATACATAGGGGTTTTCTTGGCGTCCTTGGCGTCTTGGCGGTTCAAACAGATTTCTTGGCGTCCTTGGCGCCTTGGCGGTTCAAACAGATTTCTTGGCGTCCTTGGCGCCTTGGCAGTTCAAAAAGGTTTGTACGCATGACGTCGCAGCAACAGACAGAGCCCTACGCACTTTCGGCCGAAGTATGCGCCGAGATCGATCATTGGCTGAAACAATATCCGCCGGAACAGAAGGCCTCGGCGGTGCTGGCCGCGCTGCATGCGGTGCAGCATGAAGCGGGTTATGTGAGTGTCGAAGCGATGGATGCGGTTGCCGCCTATCTGGGCATGCCCAAAGTATCGGTCTACGAAGTGTCCAGCTTCTACTCGATGATCGAGACCAAACCGGTCGGTCGGAATACCGTGGCCATCTGCACCAACATCTCTTGCATGCTGTGCGGAGCGGACAACATCGTCGAACATGTCGAAAAGAAACTCGGTACCAAACTCGGCAAGAGCACGCCGGATGGACGCATTTATCTGAAGCTGGAAGAAGAATGCCTGGCCGCCTGTGTCGGTGGTCCCATGATGGCGGTGAATGGGCATTATCATGAAAATCTGACCATCGAAAAGGTTGATCAGATTCTGGATGAATTGAAGTGAGATTGTTTAGCCACGGAAAACACGGAAAGCACTGAAATGATCAAGATAGATTGGTTGATGCATTTTATTGTCGGTTTTTTTTACGTGTAGTCCGTGGCTATAGGTGGGATTTTAATATGGCCAACGAAGTCTGTTTCGCGACGCTGCAATATGACCAGCCCTGGACACTTGAGAATTATCTCAAGACGGGCGGCTATCAGGCCTGGAAGAAAATCCTTGCCGAAAAGACGCCGCGCGAAACGATCATCGATGAAGTGAAAAAATCCTCATTGCGTGGCCGTGGTGGCGCGGGTTTCCCGACCGGTCTCAAATGGAGCTTCATGCCGCGCACGGCGCCGGTACAGAAATATATCGTCTGCAACTCGGATGAATCCGAACCGGGCACCTGCAAGGATCGCGATATCCTGCGTTTCAATCCGCATGCGCTGATCGAAGGCATGGCCATCGGTGGTTATTCCATCGGCGCGACCATTGGTTACAACTATATGCGCGGCGAGTTTCACCACGAACCCTTTGAGCGTTTCGAGGCGGCACTGAAAGAGGCCTATGCGGCCGGTTTGCTGGGGAAAAACCTGCTCGGTTCCGGGATCGACTTCGATCTCTACAGTCATCTCGGTGCCGGCGCCTACATCTGCGGTGAAGAAACCGCGTTATTGAATTCGCTGGAAGGCAAGAAGGGCCAGCCGCGCTTCAAGCCGCCATTCCCGGCGAACTTCGGTCTCTACGGCAAGCCGACCACGATCAACAACACCGAAAGCCTGGCATCGGTGCCTGCGATCATGCGTAACGGTGCGGACTGGTTCCTGAATCTCGGCAAACCGAACAATGGCGGCACCAAGATTTTCTGCGTGTCGGGCCATGTGAACCGTCCCGGTAATTATGAAGTGCGTATGGGCACGCCGTTCCGTGAGCTGCTGGAAATGGCCGGGGGTGTGCGCGACGGTCATAAATTGAAGGCGGTGATTCCCGGTGGATCATCCATGCCCGTGGTGCCCGCGGACTTGATGATGGAACTGGACATGGATTACGACTCGCTGTCCAAGGCCGGCACCGCGTTGGGATCAGGCGGGATGATTGTGATGGACGATTCCACCTGCATGGTGCGCGCGCTGATGCGCATTGCGCGATTCTATTACGCTGAATCCTGTGGTCAGTGCACACCCTGCCGCGAAGGCACCGGGTGGATGTACCGCGTCATCAAGCGCATCGAAGAAGGGCAGGGCAGGCCCGAGGATATCGATCTGCTAGTGAGCGCGGCGGGTCAGATCGAAGGTCATACCATCTGTGCCTTCGGTGATGCGGCGGCCTGGCCGGTGCAGAGTTTCCTGAAGCACTTCCGCCATGAATTCGAATATCACGTCGAACATAAATGCTGCATGGTCGGTGCCGCGCAGCAGAAAGGGGCCGCGGCATGAGCGCCAAGCCGGACATCCCCGCCGACGACCAGATCAGCGTCGAGATCGACGGTCAGATCTATAAGGCACGCAAGGGCCAGATGATCATCGAGGTCACCGATGCCCATGGCATCAGCGTGCCGCGCTTCTGTTATCACAGCAAACTGCCCATCGCCGCCAACTGCCGCATGTGTCTGGTGCAGGTGGAGAAGGCGCCGAAACCCTTGCCGGCCTGTGCCACGCCGATTGCCGATGGCATGAAAATCCAGACCCAGTCCGAGTACGCCCGCAAGGCGCAAAAGGCGGTGATGGAATTCCTGCTGATCAATCACCCGCTCGACTGTCCGATCTGCGATCAGGGCGGCGAGTGCGAGCTGCAGGATCTGGCGCTGGGGTATGGGCGCGATGTATCGCGCTTCGCCGAGAAGAAGCGTGTCGTCAAAGACAAGAACATCGGTCCGCTGATCGCCACCGAAATGACCCGTTGCATCCATTGCACCCGCTGCGTGCGCTTCCTGGAAGTGATCGCCGGCCAGAAGGAAATGGGCGGCACGGGACGCGGCGAGAATGTCGAAATCGGTACCTATATAGAACGTTCCATCGAGTCCGAGATGTCGGCGAACGTCATCGATGTCTGTCCGGTCGGGGCCTTGACTTCCAAACCCTTCCGCTTCAGCGCGCGCGCCTGGGAGTTGCAGCAGCATGCCAGCATCGCCCCCCACGACTGTGTTGGCTCCAATCTGTATCTGCACACGCGCCGTGGCGAAGTCATGCGCGCCGTGCCGCGTGACAACGAGGATATTAACGAGGTCTGGTTGTCGGACCGCGACCGCTTCAGCTGCCATGCCCTGATACATGCCGACCGACTGACCTCGCCGATGCGCAAGGTCAAAGGCAAATGGGAAGTGATCAGTTGGGATCTGGCCTTGCAGGTGGTGGGCGAGGGGCTGCGCACATCGACGGAGCAGAATCCCGATCAACTCGGTGTGCTGGTGAGTCCGACCGCCACACTGGAAGAGGCTTATCTGCTGGCGCGCCTGAGTGAAGGACTCGGCTGCGCGAATATCGATCATCGTTTGCGGCAGACGGATTTCAGTGATCAGAACATCTTGCCCTTGCATCCCTGGCTGGGCGGGCCGATTGCCGATCTGGAAACCTGTGATGCAGTGTTGCTGGTCGGTGCCAATCCCCGCAAGGAACAACCGATCATCGCACATCGCTTGCGCAAGGCGAGTCTCGCCGGTGCGCAGTGTTTTGCCATCAACCCGATTAGTTACGATTTCAATTTTGGTGTCGCCGATCAGATCGTGACCAAGCCTTCCGCGATGGTGGCGGAGCTGGCTGCGGTGACCGCCGCCGTACTCAAACTGAGCAACGCCAAAGCGCCCGCCGAACTGCAGCCGTTGCTGAACGCAGCGCAGGTCACGGCGCGTCATGAGGTCATCGCGCAGGCATTGGTGCAGGCAAAACGTCCGCAGCTGTTGCTCGGACTGATTGCCGCCGCGCATCCGGCTGCCAGCGCCTTGCGTGCCCTGGCCATGCTGATCAGCGAGGTTGCGACGGTGCGCGTCGGTGTCCTGTCGGATGGCCCGAATGCCGCGGGTGCCTGGCTGGCCGGCGCCGTGCCGCAGCGCAGTGCCGGTGGTGCCAAACGCGAAACGCCGGGACTGGATGCCCAGGCCATGCTGAAGACGCCGCGCAAAGCCTATGTATTGTTTGGCTGTGAGCCCGAAGCCGATTTTGCCAATCCGGCACTGACTCAGAAGGCATTGGGCGAGGCCGGCTTTGTGGTCGGCATCGCCGCATTCGCGTCAGAGGCCATGCGCGAGCATGCGAATATCCTGTTGCCGCTGGCGCCGTTCAGTGAAACCTCCGGGACCTTCGTCAATGTCGAAGGCCGCTGGCAGAGCTTCAGCGGTGCGGCTCGCCCGACGGGTGGGGCGCGTCCTGGCTGGAAGATCCTGCGTGTGCTCGGTAATCTGCTGGATCTTCCGAGTTTCGATTATCAAAGTTCCGAGGCGGTGCGCGATGAATTGCGCGCACGTGTCGGAGATCAACGTGCCAGTCATGCACGGGTTGCCGGCGCTGTGGTGCAGGCGAAGACCGGGTTCGGGCTGGAACGTGTTGGCGAAGTACCTTTGTATGCGGTGGATGGATTAGTGCGACGTACTGCGGCACTGCAGGCCATGGCCGATGGCGCGGATGCCGTCGTGCGCGTCAACGCCAGCGTGGCTGCGCGTCTGGAATTGAAGGATCAGGCGCAGGTCAGTCAGGAAGGCGCAACGGTGAAATTGCCGGTGATCATCGACGCGCGCGTGCCGGATGGTGCCGCGTGGATTGTCAGCGCGCGGCCCGGCAGTGCGCACCTGGGTGATAATTTCGGCAACGTGGAATTGAAACCGGCATAACCTATGTTGAACGCTATTTTGGAAGTGGTTCTGATTCTGGCCAAGATCGTCGCGATCATGGTGCCGCTGATGCTGGCTGTCGCTTATCTGACCTTCGCCGAGCGCAAGATCATCGGTTATATGCAGGTGCGTATCGGACCGAACCGTGTCGGTCCGCGCGGCTGGCTGCAACCGATCGCGGACGCCGTGAAGCTGGTGATGAAGGAAGTCATCGTTCCCACCAACTCCAACCGTTTCCTGTTCATCATTGCGCCCATGCTGTCGATTGGACCGGCGCTGGCGGCCTGGGCCGTCATCCCGTTCGATGCGGGTGTAGTGCTGGCGGATGTGGATGCCGGTCTACTTTATATATTGGCCCTGACGTCCATGGGTGTGTACGGCGTCATCATTGCCGGCTGGGCGGCGAACTCGAAATACGCCTTTCTTGGCGCGATGCGCTCGGCCGCGCAGATTGTCGCCTATGAAATCGCCATGGGTTTCGCACTGGTCGGCGTGCTGATGGGCGCGGGCAGTCTGAATCTGACGGACATTGTGCTCGCGCAGAACGGTAGTCTGATTCATTGGTTCTGGCTGCCGATGCTCCCGCTGTTCATTATTTATTTCATCTCCGGCGTGGCCGAAACCAACCGCGCGCCTTTCGACGTGGCGGAAGGTGAATCGGAAATCGTCGCCGGTTTCCATGTCGAATATTCGGGTACCACCTTCGCGGTGTTCTTCCTGGCCGAATACGCGAACATGATTATGATCGCGGCGCTCACGGCGCTCCTGTTTGCCGGCGGCTGGTTGTCGCCCTTTCAGGGCATCCCCTTCCTGGAAGCGGCCTTCGCCTGGGTGCCGGGGATATTCTGGTTGCTGGCGAAAATCTCGTTCTTCCTGTTTTTCTTTTTATGGTTCCGCGCCACCTTCCCGCGTTATCGCTATGACCAGATCATGCGTCTGGGTTGGAAGGTGTTTATCCCGTTGACCATTGTTTGGCTGGTGGTGGTGGGTGTTGCCATCATGGCTGAACTCGGCCCCTGGTTTGATTGAGGAGGGGCGCTATGAATGCACTGAAAAATTATTTTAAAAGCTTGCTGCTCTGGGAATTGATTCAGGGTATGCGGCTGACCGGAAAATACCTGTTCGCGCGCAAGATCACGGTGCAGTATCCGGACGAAAAGACCCCGCAGTCACCGCGCTTCCGTGGCCTGCATGCGTTGCGCCGCTATCCGAATGGCGAGGAACGCTGTATTGCCTGCAAGCTGTGCGAGGCCGTGTGCCCGGCGCTGGCGATTACCATTGAGGCGGCACCGCGCGAAGACGGTACGCGCCGCACCACGCGTTACGATATCGACCTGTTCAAGTGCATCTTCTGCGGCTTCTGCGAAGAATCCTGCCCGGTGGACTCCATCGTCGAGACGCGCATTTTCGAATACCACTTCGAGAATCGCGGCGAGCAGATCATGACCAAGGAAAAACTGCTGGCCATCGGCGACAAGTACGAAGACCAACTGGCGGCTGATCGCACAGCGGATGCGGGGTATCGATGATTATTTTGAACCGCCAAGACGCCAAGGACGCCAAGAGTATCGAACCGCCAAGGCGTCAAAACATTGCGAACCGCAAAGGCGCAAAGGCGCAAAGAAAGAATTTTATTAATGGAAATATAGTGTCCTTGTTTGGTCTATATGCGCACAAGTCGATAGTGCCTTCAGTTTTTGAAAAGGGTTTCTTTGCGCCTTTGCGCCTTTGCGGTTCAATACAATCTTTTTCGGTGTCCTTGGCGTCTTGGCGGTTCGAAAAATATATGGGTGCTACATCCCGATGAGCTTCGAGAAATTCGTATTTTGGGTTTTTGCGCTGATCCTGGTGTTCGCGGCATTCCGCGTCATCACAGTGCGCAATCCTGTGCATGCGGCATTGCATCTGGTGCTGGCGTTCTTCACCAGCGCCGGGTTGTGGATGCTGATGGAAGCGGAGTTCCTGGCCATCACCCTAGTGCTGGTCTATGTCGGCGCGGTGATGGTGCTGTTCCTGTTCGTGGTGATGATGCTGGATATCAATGTCTCGCCGCTTAAAGAAGGTTTCATCAGCTATCTGCCGGTCGGTGCGACAGTGGCGGGTCTGATCATTTTCGAAATGGCCATGCTGGTGGGTGATCGCTATTTCGGTCTGGACAAGGTGGCGGCACCGATCGCGCGTCCGGCCGATTACAGCAATACCCGTGAACTGGGCAGCGTGCTGTATACCCAATATGTCTATCCCTTCGAGATAGCGGCGGTCATCCTGCTGGTCGCGATCATCGCGGCCATCGCCCTGACGATGCGTCGTCGTGAAGGCACCAAACATCAGGACCCGGCCAAACAGGTGCTGGTCAAACGCAACGACCGTCTGAAGATTATCAAGATGGACGCTGAGAAGGGAGAGTAAAAGGTTTTAACCACCAAGGCGCAGAAGGCGCATAAGGAAACTCACGTCATGGATGACTTTGGTGAGGATATTGGACGAAATATTGTCGATGCATCGATAAAAGTGCATACGGTGCTTGGTCCAGGGTTGCTGGAGAATGCTTATGAGACATGTATGGTTCATGAGTTGTCCAAGAGGCAGATTGAAATACGCAGACAGGTACCTCTCTCAGTTGAATATGATGGAGTTGCTATAGATCTGGGGTATCGATTGGATTTGCTGGTGGCTAACAGTGTAGTCATAGAATTGAAGGCAGTTGAAAAATTGTTGCCGCTGCATTTGAGCCAAGTGCTCACGTATTTGAAATTGGGCAATTACAGGCTTGGTTTTTTACTGAATTTTAACGTAAGGCACATGCGTGAAGGTATAAAGAGGGTGGTATTGTAATGAACACGTTTTTCTTTGTGCGCCTTCTGCGCCTTTGTGGTTCAAAATTGTTTTGGGTGAATAACCAATAATGATTGCCTTATCCGACTATCTGATTCTTGGGGCAGTGCTGTTTGGTCTGAGCGTGGCCGGCATCTTTCTGAACCGCAAGAACGTCATTATTCTGCTGATGGCCATCGAGCTGATGCTACTGGCGGTGAATATGAACTTCATCGCCTTCTCGCATTTCCTGGGGGATACGGCGGGGCAGGTGTTCGTGTTCTTCATTCTCACCGTGGCGGCCGCCGAGGCGGCCATCGGTCTGGCGATTCTGGTGGTGCTGTTCCGCAACAAACGCACCATCAATGTCGATGACCTGGACAGCTTGAAGGGCTAGGGCGCATGGAAAATATCTATCTCGCCATTCCACTCGCGCCCCTGCTGGGCGCCATCCTTGCCGGGTTGTTCGGCAAGCAGCTCGGCCGTGGCGGCGCGCATTGGGTCGCGATCCTGGGCGTGGCGACCTCGTTCCTGTTGTCGCTCGTGGTATTCAATCACCACATTCTGAATGACGCGCCGGCCTATAACGACACGGTGTACACCTGGGCGGTGTCCGACGGCATCCGTTTTGAAGTCGGTTTCCTGGTCGACTCGCTGACCGTGCTGATGCTGCTGGTGGTGACCTTCGTGTCGCTGATGGTGCATATCTACACCATCGGTTATATGCACGACGATCCCGGTTACCAGCGTTTCTTCAGCTACATCGCGCTGTTCACGTTCTCGATGCTGATGCTGGTGATGTCCAACAACTTCCTGCAGCTGTTCTTCGGCTGGGAAGCGGTGGGCCTGGTGTCCTATCTGTTGATCGGCTTCTGGTATACCAAGCCGACCGCCATCTTCGCCAACATGAAGGCCTTCCTGGTCAATCGCGTCGGCGATTTCGGTTTCCTGTTGGGCATCGCCGCGGTACTGATGTACTTCAACAGCCTGGACTACTGGGATGTGTTCGAGGCCGCACCGGCCATGACGAACGTCAGTATCCAGGTGCTGCCGGGTATGGACTGGTCGCTGATGTCGGTGATCTGCATCCTGTTGTTCATCGGCGCGATGGGTAAATCGGCACAGGTGCCGCTGCATGTCTGGTTGCCGGATTCCATGGAAGGTCCGACACCGATCTCGGCACTGATCCATGCGGCAACCATGGTGACCGCCGGTATCTTCATGGTGGCGCGCATGTCGCCGCTGTTTGAACTGTCCGAGACGGCGCTGAGTTTCGTGATGGTGATCGGCGCGATCACTGCGCTGTTCATGGGTTTCCTCGGCCTGGTGCAGAACGACATCAAGCGCGTGGTGGCCTATTCGACCCTGTCACAGCTCGGTTATATGACCGTGGCACTGGGCGCTTCTGCGTATGCCGCCGGCATCTTCCATCTGATGACCCATGCCTTCTTCAAGGCGCTTCTTTTCCTGGGCGCGGGCTCGGTGATTATCGCCATGCATCATGAACAGGACATCCGCAAAATGGGTGGCCTGAAGAAATACATGCCAATCACCTATTGGACGGCACTGATAGGCTCGCTGGCGCTGATTGGTTTCCCGGGCCTGGCCGGTTTCTTCTCCAAGGATGCGATCATCGAGGCGGTGCATCATTCGCAGATCGCCGGTTCGAGCTTTGCCTACTTTGCCGTGTTGTGCGGCGTGTTTATCACCGCGCTATACAGCTTCCGCATGTTCTTCCTGGTGTTCCACGGCAAGGAACGTTTCGAGATTCATGCCGCGCATAAACATGACGATGCGGGACATGATGATCACAGTCATGGGCATAGCGGTCCGCCGCATGAAACCCCGGCGGTGGTGACAGTCCCATTGATTATGCTGGCGATACCCTCGGTGCTGGCCGGCTATGTGATCGGGCCGGTACTGTTCGGTGATTATTTCCAGAATGTCATCAAAGTGCTGCCGCAGCATGATGTGCTGGGCCAGATCGGCGCGAACTATCATGGTGTGCTTGGATTTATTCAGCACGCGGTGCTCGCGCCGCCGTTCTTTCTGGCCATGGGTGGCCTGATCACCGCCTGGTATGTCTATTTGAAGAACCCGTCGCTGGCGGATATGGCGCGCAAACGCGCGAGTTTCCTTTATCAGATCCTGATCAACAAATACTATGCCGACGATTTCAATCAGGCAGTCTTTGCCGGTGGCACCCGCGGCATCGGCCGGCTGTTGTGGCGTATCGGTGACGAGGTCATTATCGATGGCCTGATCGTGAACGGCAGCGCGCGGATTGTGGGCTGGTTCTCCGGTGTCGCGCGCCAGGTACAGACCGGTTATCTCTATCACTATGCCTTTGCGATGATCCTCGGTCTGCTGGGGATGCTGTCTTGGCTGCTGTTCCTGCGTTGAAAGGTTTTATGGCAGTGGTTGGCTTTTTCAAGGATTCCAACCACCAAGGCGCTGAAGGCGCAGAAGGAACACCAAGGATTTTTAAGACGTACCCTTGAATTTGTTTTCCTTAGGCGACTTGTGCGCCTTTGTGGTTCAAGCTTTGTTCTATACAACGGTTTGAAAAAATACTAAATAATCTAGGAACCCTGTGATGCCGTTTGATTTACCGCTCCTTAGTTTGCTGATCTGGCTGCCGATCCTCGGCGGTTTTGCGACGCTGCTCGTGGGCGACAAGGAACCCTGGGGTGCGCGGACTGTGGCGCTGCTGGTGTCGCTGGCGACCTTCCTGCTGAGCATTCCGCTGTATACGGGTTTCGATGTCAGCACCGCCGATATGCAGTTCAGCGAAGAGACGTTATGGATCGACACCTTCAGCATCTATTACCACCTGGGTGTGGATGGCATATCCATGCCGTTGATCCTGTTAACGACCTTCACGACGGTGCTCGTGGTGCTGGCCGGCTGGGAAGTGATTCAGAAGAAGACCGCGCAGTACATGGCCGCCTTCCTGATCATGGAAGGGCTGATGATCGGCGTGTTCGCCGCGTTGGATGCCATCCTGTTCTATGTGTTCTGGGAAGGCATGCTGATCCCGATGTTCCTGATCATCGGTGTCTGGGGCGGACCGAAACGCGTCTATGCCACACTCAAGTTCTTCCTGTATACCTTCTTCGGTTCGGTATTCATGCTGGTCGCGCTGATCTACATGTATTACCAGTCGGACAGTTTCGCTATTCTGGATTTCCATGTTCTGAAGCTGAGCCTGACCGAACAGATCTTCATCTTTATCGCCTTCCTGATGGCCTTCGCCGTGAAGGTGCCGATGTGGCCGGTACATACTTGGTTGCCGGATGCGCATGTCGAGGCGCCCACCGGCGGTTCGGTGATCCTGGCCGCCATCATGTTAAAGATCGGTGGCTACGGTTTCCTGCGCTTCAGTCTGCCGATCACGCCGGACGCCAGTCATGAACTGGATTGGCTGATCATCGGCATGTCGCTGATCGCGATTGTCTACATCGGCTTCGTCGCGGTTGTGCAGGAAGACATGAAGAAGCTGATCGCCTATTCATCGATCGCGCATATGGGTTTCGTCACTCTGGGCTTCTTTATCACTTTCATTATTGTCGAGAACACCGGCAGCATTCAGGGCAGTGCGTTGGGTCTGGAAGGCGGCATGGTGCAGATGATCTCGCACGGCTTCATCTCCGGTGCGCTGTTCCTTTGCGTCGGTGTGCTCTATGACCGCATGCACAGTCGGCAGATCGCCGATTACGGCGGTGTGGTGAATACCATGCCGGTGTTCGGTGCCTTCATGGTGCTGTTTGCCATGGCCAATTCGGGTTTGCCGGGCACCTCCGGTTTCGTCGGTGAGTTCATGGTGATTCTGGCGAGTTTCAAGGCCAATTTCTGGTTCGCCTTCCTGGCTGCGACGACGTTGATTCTGGGCGCGGCCTACAGCCTGTGGCTGGTCAAGCGCGTGGTGTTCGGTCCCGTAGCCAATGACAAGGTGGCCAAGCTTGAAGATCTGAATCGGCGCGAATTTATTATTATGACGGTGCTGGCCGCAGCGGTATTGATTCTGGGTCTGTATCCGGCGCCGCTGTTTGAAGTGATGCATGCCAGTATCGATAATCTGTTGCAGCATGTATCGGTGTCGAAGCTGTGATCGCGCGGACATTTGAAGTGCTGGTAGTGATGTTTCTGGGATTAGTGAAGCTATGACCTTCGATATGACTGAGTTTATGCCCCTGTTGCCGGAGATCTGGGTGTTGAGCATGACCTGCGTCGTGCTGATCCTGGATCTGTTCCTGCGCGACAGCAATCGCGTGGTGACCTATTGGCTGGCACAGGTCACTGTGGTCGGCGCGCTGGGCATGTCCGTCGCGGTCAGCGGGTCCGAGAGCCAAGTCGTGCTGAGCGGCACCTTCGTGGCTGATCCCATGGCGACGCTGCTCAAATCCTTCATCTATATCGTCACCTTCGGCGCCTTCGTCTATGCGCGTGATTATCTGCGCGTGCGCGATCTGTTCAAGGGCGAGTTTTACGTGCTGGGTCTGTTCGGCATGCTCGGCATGATGGTGATGGTCTCGGCGCACAATTTCCTGACCATCTATCTCGGTCTGGAACTGCTCTCGTTATCGCTTTATGCGCTGGTCGCCTTCAGTCGCGACGATGCCCGTGCCACCGAAGCGGCCATGAAATATTTTGTACTGGGCGCGCTGGCTTCCGGCATGCTGCTGTACGGCATCTCCATGGTCTATGGCTTGACCGGCAGCCTTGATATTTCTGTCGTGGCCACGGCTATAGCAGGGCAGGGTGAGCAGGATATCGTGCTGATCTTTGCGCTGACCTTCATCATTCTCGGTCTGGCCTTCAAGCTGGGTGCGGTGCCTTTCCATATGTGGCTGCCCGATGTTTATCAGGGCGCACCCACGGTGGTGACCCTGTATCTCGGCAGTGCGCCGAAGATTGCCGCCTTCGCCATGACCATGCGCCTGCTGGCCGAGGCCCTGGGCGGATTGCAGGCGGATTGGAGCGGCATGCTCAGCATCCTGGCCGTGTTGTCGCTGGCGCTCGGCAATATCGTCGCCATTGCCCAGACCAATCTCAAACGCATGCTGGCCTATTCGACCATCTCGCATGTGGGTTTCCTGCTGCTGGGTCTGTTGGCGGGCACCGGCGAGGGTTATTCGGCGGCGATGTTCTACACGCTGACCTATGCCATCATGGCCCTGGGCGGGTTCGGCATGATCGTGCTGCTCAGCCGCGCCGGTTTCGAGGCCGAGGAGATCAACGATTTCAAGGGTCTCAACGAGCGCAATCCCTGGTTCGCGGGCATGATGCTGCTGTTGATGTTTTCCATGGCCGGTGTGCCGCCCACCGTGGGTTTCTATGCCAAGCTGGTAGTGCTGCAGGCGGTGATCAATGTGGACATGGTCTGGCTGGCTCTCGTTGCGGTGTTTTTCTCCATCATCGGCGTGTTTTACTACCTGCGCCTGATCAAGGTGATGTATTTTGACCCGCCCGTGGACAGCACCCCTCTGGTGGCGGCCACGGACTTCCAGATCACGCTGAGCATCAACTCGCTGGCGGTTCTGGTACTGGGGATATTCCCCGGTGGTCTGATGGCGCTGTGTGCCTCGGCCATTATCTGATTATTAAAGTGAGGTTGTAGTCGATGTCACTGACCCTGGCCGTCATGGTCCTGTTGGGTATTGCGTTCGTCGCGGCCAATCTGCCCTGGCTGAGCGAACGCTTGCTGTTTGTGTTTCCCGCGCCCGGTGGGGAGAAATCCGGCTGGCTGCGGCTGCTGGAATGGCTGGTGCTGTATTTCCTGGTCGGCGGCATCGCGTTGGGGCTGGAGCAGAAAAGTTTCGGCGAACGCCATGCGCAGGACTGGGAATTCTACGCCGTGACCCTGTGCCTGTTTCTGGTTTTTGCCTTGCCCGGCTTCATTTACCGCTACGATCTCAAAGGCCATCTGGATAAGGCCAAGCGCCGTAATCAGCCCGCTGCACGGTGAATTAATGCAGTTCAGATAACCTAAATTATCAATTCATTAGCGGCGTGTCTGAAAACACCCTCTATAGGGTTGCATTGACCAGGGCAGGTCGGTACACTCCTGCGCTTCCAGTTGCGGGGTGGAGCAGTCTGGCAGCTCGTCGGGCTCATAACCCGAAGGTCGCAGGTTCGAATCCTGCCCCCGCTACCAATTTCTTAGACTGCTCCCCAATCTCTGATCATGCACGGGTTATGCTGCCTCCCACCCGGCATGCAGATATGCCACCTCCACTTGCTCGATGCAATCGGTTGTCCCGTTCTGCCAGAACTGTCCGCAAGGGCATCTGGAGGCCACCATTGACATTTGCTTGTCATGAAAATGTGAGTATAATGTTAATCGCTGATTCAACCTTCCTGGAGCTAGTGAGATGAATACCCTTCAGAATTCCCTGACTGCCGTGGGCATGTCTGCCATGTTGCTGGCTGGCTCTGCCCTCGCGCAGGACAATTATGTGGACTGGGCGGCCGCTGGCAAGCCTGATCTTGCCCCGGTTGCTGCCAGTGCGCCAGATGCGCCGCTGGGCGGCTTGACCACGTTTGTTGACCAGGCCAGCTTTGATGCTGCCACTGGTGGTTTCGCCCCTGAGACATTCGACAATGGCCTGACACCGCCAGGTGCGGTCGCAACGTGTAACAACACCATAGACTCCACCACCACTGGACCTTGCTTCAATGCAGGTGATTTGATTCCAGGGTTTTCCGTGACCTTCCTGAGCAATGGCGGCACCGGTGGCCTGGTTGCACTTGGCGGTGGCTTTCTGGGTGCTGCTCAGACAACCACAGTGGTGGGTGCAAACTCATTTGTGGACAATACAGAGATCACCTTCTCACCGGCTGTGACCGCTGCCGCATTTGAAGGCTTTGGCGTTGCTGGCGATTACCTGATTACAGCTCTGGACTCAGGTGGCGCGACGATTGGCAGCTTTACCGTCACCGGTGCTGCAGTTGATGGTGGCGTGTTTGCAGGATTTACCAGCCCTGTCCCAGTAACAACGGTCGTTGTGGATGGAGTTGGTGGAGCAGGCGAGCTGATCGACAACCTGCAGTTTGGCGATCCGGCGGTTGGACCTGATCTGCCGCCACCGCCACAGGTCCCAACACTTAGCCAGTTCGGTCTGCTGCTGCTGGCCGGTCTGATGCTGGTCGTCGGTGTGTTCGCCTATCGCCGATTTGCTGCCTGACAGCTGAGCAATAAAGTTATAATCTAAAGAGCCGCCTCAGCGCGGCTCTTTTTTTGTTTGCCACAATGGAATCCATCACCATGTCTGAAATCACCGCGCTCATCGAAACCAGCAAGGGGCCGATCAACCTGCAACTGCATGCCGATCGCACCCCGATCACGGTGGCCAACTTCTGCCATCTGGTGCAGTCGGGTTTTTACGACGGCCTGACGTTTCACCGCGTGATCGACAACTTCATGATCCAGGGCGGCTGCCCGCAAGGCACCGGCACCGGCAGTCCGGGTTACCGCTTTGAAGACGAATTCGATGCCGAACTGAAACACGACAAACCTGGCAAGCTGTCCATGGCCAATGCCGGCCCCGGCACCAACGGCAGTCAGTTTTTCATCACCCATGTGGCCACCCCCTGGCTGGATGGCAAGCACACGGTGTTCGGCGAGGTGATCGCTGACGAAGATCAGCAGGTGGTCAACGCCATCCGTACCGGCGACAGCATGCAGAAAGTGACATTGAGCGGGGATGTCGAAGCTCTGCTGGAAAGCCAGCGCGAACGCATTGAGGCCTGGCGCAAGGCCATGGGCTGAACGCCTGCTCGACTTTCCCCAGCAATCGGGTTTACGGTGGATCGAAGCGCGCCACCGTGTGGCCATGATTGACCGGGCCATGACCCTCGCCGAGGTCGCTGGCACTGGCAAGCGCGATGCGCAGATACTGCCGCGCGCGCAGCACTGCGCGGTAGCTGTCCAGGCCCTGGGCGATGCCGGTGGCAATGGCCGCGGCCAGCGTGCAGCCGGTGCCGTGGTTGTTGCGCGTGGTGATGCGTTTGTCTGACAGCAATGCTTCCTGCTGTGGACAGACATACACATCGTGCATTGCGTCGCCGTTCGCGTGACCGCCTTTCAGCAGAATCGCTGCGGCACCGGTCTGAGCCAGCAAGTCACGTGCCGATTGCTGCTGCGACGGCAGGTCATTGATGCTGCATCCAAGCAGGGCCTCGGCTTCCGGCAGGTTGGGAGTGATCAGGGCGGCGCGCGGCAGCAGCAGTTGCTGCATCGCCGCCAGTGCCCCGGCGTCCAGCAGCCGGTCGCCGCTTTGCGCCACCATCACCGGATCCACCAGCAGCGGTATGTGCGGATAATCATCCAGCACAGCACAAACGGCAGCAATGATATGCTGATCGAACAGCATGCCGGTCTTGATGCAGTCGGCACCGATGTCTGCCAGCACCACGCGCATCTGCTGCGCCACAAAAGCGGGTTCAATCGCCACCACGCCGTGCACGCCCAGTGTGTTCTGTGCGGTCAGCGCGGTGATCGCCGTGGCCGCATAGCCGCCAAGGCAGGTCACCGTCTTGATGTCGGCCTGAATGCCGGCACCGCCGCCGGAATCGGAGCCGGCGACTATCAATACTTTGCCATTCATGGCTGAATTTGACCACGTATAATGCCGCCATGCAATGTTCATTACTGATGGCGATGACAGGCGCTGGCAAGGCTGGCCGCCAGATCGGGACGGCACGATGAAATGGCTGCTGCTGTTGGCCTTGCTGCTGTTGCTGGCGCTGTGGTTGCTGTGGACGCCGGATCGCAGTGTCGCAGAACTGCAGCAGCGCTATCTGCGCTCGCCGGATGACTTTGTCCAGTTGGATGACTTTGTCCAGTTGGATGACATTCGCCTGCACATGCGCGAGGATGGTCCGCGCACTGGACCAGCGCTGATATTGCTGCATGGTCTGGGTGCCAGCCTGCACACCTGGGAGGACTGGGTGCCGGCGCTGGCTCGCGACCATCGCGTGATCCGGCTGGATCTGCCCGGCTTCGGCCTCACCGGCCCCGATCCCAGTGGCGATTACAGCGACCAGCGCAGCATGGATCTGCTGCTGCAGCTGATGGCGCGGCTGGGGCTGGAACAGTCCACGCTGATCGGCAATTCACTGGGGGGGCGCATTGCCTGGCGTTTTGCCGCCGCTCATCCCGATCGCGTCGACAAACTGGTGCTGATCTCGCCGGACGGTTTCGCCAGCCCCGGTTTCGATTATGAGCAGACGCCGGAGATCCCGGCAGCCATGCAGCTGATGCGTTACAGCATGCCGAAATGGATGCTGGCCATGAACCTGAAGCCGGCCTATGCCGATGCCACCGTGGTCACACCGGAACTGCTTACCCGCTATCACGATCTGCTGTTGTATCCCGGCAATCGCGCCGCTGTGCTGCAGCGGCTGCAACAGGTGCGCCTGGCGCGGCCGGAGCCGCTGCTGCAGCAGATCACCGCACCGGTGCTGCTGCTGTGGGGGGATCAGGATGCGCTGATTCCGGTCAGCAACGCGCAGGATTACACTGCTGTGCTGGCCGACAGTTCGCTGCACATTTTACCCGGCGTCGGACATTTGCCGCAGGAGGAGGCTGCGCAGGAGTCACTGCAGCCGCTGCTGGCGTTTTTGCGCCAGCATCGTTGAGCCAGGATTGTTAAGTCCAGATCGGTGAACTCCAGTCAATCGCCGCCGCGAGTTTCCAGCCGGTAAGACGGATCCGGTGGGGAGGACGCATGCCCCACAGTCGGCGCAGCCAAACCGGGCTGGCTGGCCAGCAGGGCAGGGTTCAGATACCAGTTCCAGAATGTCGTGATCAGTTCACTGGCGCTGGCATCTTCGGCATTCAGCAGCACAGCAAAGCCGATGCCGTGTTCCGGCGACCAGGCAATCTCACTGCGATAGCCGGACACCCAGCCTCCGTGGCCGATCAGCGTGCTGCCCTGAAACTCATAAACCCGCCAGCCCAACCCGTACCAGGCATTGCTCAGGTGCTCGCGCCAGTGTTTGCGGCGCAGCGTGGCTGGCGTCTGGATCTGCGGACTGGATACCAGTTGTACCAGCTCCGGCGTGATCACGTCCGGGCGTGCGCCAAGCTGTGCCTGCAGCCACAGCGCGACATCGATGATGCTGGCGTTGACCCCGGCGGCCGGCGACAGCCGATAGTAGTTCTGGTCTATCTCACCGGTCACCCACTGCTGGCGCTTTTTCACATGCGGCTGGGCCAGCCGCTCGCTGGCGAGCAGTGCGGCATGGCCAATCGAAGCATGGCGCATGCCCAGTGGATCAAAGATGCGCAGCTGCATCTGCTGCGGATAGCTGCTGTTGCTGCCGCTGGCAATGGCCTGTTCGACCAGACTGAACGCCACATTCTGATAGCTGTAGCACTGACCCGGCTGGCACAGCTGGCGCAGCTCGGAAAATCTGGGCAGGATGTCAGCGACCGGTTTGCCGGCTTCGATCAGATTGTCCCAGGCATGGGCAACAATGCCGGAGCTCTGACTGAGCAGGTTGGCCAGCGTGATCGGCTGTTGCGCACCGCGAATGCGAAACTGCGGCACATGGCGCGTGACCGGATCATCCAGCCGCAGCTTGTTTTCCGCCGCCAGCATGGCCGCCAGTTCGCCGGCGAAGGTCTTTGACACCGAGGCCAGCCGGAACACCGAGTCGGCAAGAATCGGCTCCGCGCCATCGATGCTGGCATAGCCGCTGGTGCCGAGCTTGATTACCTGGTCGCGGGTGACCACGACAAAGGCACCGCCGGGTATCTGTTCGCGCTGCAGCACGCGATGAAAATATGGCTCGAACTGATCGCTGAGAGCCCGCACTTGCTGGCTGTCTGAGCCAGGCTGTTGTGCAACTGCGACGCTGGCAAGCAGGCCGCAGGCCGCCAGCAGCCGCCGCAAACAGCATCTGCGCAGACTGAACGTGATGGCGATCATCGGGCGCGCCTGGCCAGCAGATCGACATTGGCCGGAATCAGGATGACAATGAAAATCAGCAGCAGGCGGGTGAACGTGTGGCCGTCGATGTCGAACAGCGGTTGCTGCAGGGCGTGACCGTAGGTGGTGATCAGCAGCAGAAAACCCAGGCTGATCGCCACCAGGCGCGAGTACGGCCCCAGCAGCAGCACGATGCCAGCGGCCAGTTCCCAGTAGGGGATGACCACACCCAACGACCACAGCAGCCATTCCGGTATCCAGTGATCGGCAAACGCGCTGACGAAATACTGCCGGGCGTGATTGCCCGCGCCCAGTTCAAACACTTTCCACCAGCCGGCCATGGCGAACAGAATGCCCAGCAGAGTGCGGGCAAAAAACCGGATCCAGCTTAAGTCTCTGGCCTGTAACAATCTGTTGTCCATGTGAGGGCTGTCCATGTCAGGTCTGTCCACGTAAGGCTGCACTGGCAGCGCGCTGTGGTGAATGCTGTGAGCGGTTAGAATAACAGATGCAAAACCTGTCACCACATTGTTCCACCATTGAGGACACATGACCATGAAAAAGCTGATCTGCCTGCTGTTTGTCCTGCCTGCGCTGGCCGCAGCCCAACCTGCCGAGCCTGAGCCGCTGCGTCCGTTTCTGGCTGCGGTGCAACAAGCCATGAACGCCGACAGCCGCAGCGCCGAGCAGCGCGAGCGCGACGCCAACCGGCTGCCACTGGAGACACTGGATTTCTTCGGGCTCGATGAAAACATGCGCGTGCTGGAACTGGTGCCCGGCGGTGGCTGGTACACCAGACTGCTGGCACCGGCGCTGTATGACAACGGCCAGCTGTATACCGCCATTGGTTCCGGCCTGCAGCGCAGCGGTCTGCTCGATGAGCCCGGCTTTGACAAGGTCGTGGTGCTGGAGCCTGAACTGGAAATCATCTCGGCACCGGATCAGCGCCTGCTGGGGCTGGCACCGTTCGAATTCGGCGTCAGCGACCTGGATGCCGTGCTGACCTTCCGCAATCTGCACAATTTCAATGCCGCTGGCCGCGCCAGTCTCAATGCTGCCAGCTATGCCGCACTCAAGCCGGGCGGCATCTATGGTGTGGTCGACCACACCCGTCGCCACATGCAGCCCGACGATCCGGAAAACGTGCGCCGGGTTGATCCGGTGCAGATGATCAAGGAAATCCAGGCCGCCGGCTTCGAGTTTGTCGATTTCACCGACCTGCATTATCGCCCGGACGATGAACTGCGCTATGAGGTCGGCCGCAAGACCGTGACCGGCAACACCGACCGTTTCACCTTTTTGTTTCGCAAGCCGCAGTAGCACGGCAGCTTTGTGCAACCGTCGGTCACTGGCTGACGGATGCTGCCAGCAAGCCCACACTTGTGCCACCTGCATGAACCAGACTGCTTCCAGTCCAGCTGTCGCGCCACTGCTGCGTGCCGACAATCTCGGCATCAGCTACGCCAGCAGTGCCGGTCTGCCGCCGGAGCCGGTGCTGACCGGCTTGAACCTGAGCATGCAGGCAGGCGAGAAAGTGGCCATGATCGGTCGCTCCGGTTCCGGTAAAACCACGTTTCTGCATGCCTGTGCCGGTTTGCTGCCACCCGACACCGGCAGTCCTGCCGGTAGTCTTGCCGGTACTCTTGAGATAGCCGGTCATCCGCTGCTGCAACTTAACGAGCAAGCGCGTACTCGGTTTCGACGCCGTTACATCGGGCTGGTGTTTCAGCAGTTCAATCTGGTGCCGACCCTGACCGTGCTGGAAAACCTGCAGTTTGTGCTGGCACTGAACGGCTTGCCCACGCACAGCGGTCGTCCCATGCAGTTGCTGCAACAACTGCAGCTCAAGGACAAGGCGGCGCGCTTCCCGCGCGAGCTATCCGGTGGTGAGCAGCAGCGCGTTGCCGTGGCGCGCGCACTGGTGCATGAGCCGGCCCTGGTGCTGGCCGATGAGCCCACCGGCAATCTGGACATCGACAACGCCCGGCTGGTGGCCAGGCTGCTGGTACAAAGCTGCGCCGAGGCCGGTTCCACCCTGCTGCTGGTCACCCACAGCAGCGAATTGCCAGCCGGGCTGGATAGGGTGTTGCGCATGCAGCGCGGGCGCTTGCAGTCGGTCGAGGCATGAACTGGCAGCTGTGGCGCTTGCGCGGCCTGATGTCGTGGCGCTGGTTCCGCAGCAACCGCTTGCAGCTGCTGCTGGCGCTGACCGGGGTCATCACCGGTGTCGCTGCAGTGGTGGCCGTCGATGCCGCCCGGCAGGCGGTTGCCAGCAGTTTTTCATCCGGCATGCTGGCATTGCAGGGGCGTGCCAGCCACACCGTCACGGCCACGGGCTCGGCGTCCATCAGTCTGCAACAGTATGCGCAACTGCGCCAGCAAGCCGGCAATCTGCCACTGGCACCGCTGTCCGCTTTTCGCCTGCGCCATGTCGATGGCGACCTGCTGCAGGTACAGGCGGTGGACCTGATCAGCGAACTGCAGTGGGCCCAGCTGGAAGACAACGACAGTGCCACCGACACCGGCGCGGCACTGACACAGATTGCCGACAGCGACATGGCCGATTGGCTTGCCGGTGCGCCGCTGGTGCTGGTCAGTGAAAACCTGCTGGAACGTGTCGAGGCGGGCATGTTGAAGGTTTTCACACCTGCCTCAGCCTCGTTGCAGCCACCTGCACAACCACCCGATGATACCGGCGCAACCCTGGCCCTGCGCGTCGCCGGCAGCCTGTCTGCGGCGGCGGCACCCGACGATACCGTGATCATGGAGCAGTCGCTGGCTGCACGACTGCGTGGCAGCGAGGCGATTGATCAGGTGCGTCTTGCGCTGACCACGCAGCAGGCGCAGTCGCTGACCGGGCAATTGCCGGATGGCTTGCAGCTGCAGCCGGTGGAGCGCGGTGACAGTGGCATGTCGGCGGCTTTCGCGCTGAATCTGCAGGCCATGGGGCTGCTGGCGCTGCTGATGGGCGTGCTGCTGGTGTACAGCACATTCCGACTGTTGCTGCTGCAGCGTGAAGCGCAGAACCGCTTGCGCCACCTGCTCGGTGAGCAGCAAGCCCAGCACTGGCTGGAAATGCTGCTGGAAGCCCTGCTGCTGGGCGTGCTGGGTGCACTATTCGGCTGGCTCGCCGGCCTGCTGCTGGCTGATCTGGTGCTGAACTGGTTGCAGCAGACGCTTTCGGACCTGTTCTCCAGTACCGGATTTGCCGCTCGGGCAATGGGCTGGCGCAGTGCTTCCCTGGCCGCGCTCACCGGGGTCGGCAGCAGTCTTCTGGCCATACTGCCAATGCTGACTCGCTGGTGGCGCGGCCGTCGTGCAGGCCGGCAGCAACACAGATTTTTCCTGGCGCAGACATTGGACCTGCGCGTGGCGCTGGCGCTGTTGCTGCTGCTGGTGGCGGCACTGCTGTTGTGGTTGCAGACCAGCCTGCTGGCTGCCCTGGCGGCGCTGTTTGCCGTGACCATGGCCTGGTTGCTGCTGTCACAGCGACTGCTCATGCTGCTGGCCAGGGCACTGCATGCGCTCAGTTCCATGCGCACACCGCTGCTGGCCCTGGCCTCGGCACGTCTGCGTGACGCCATTCCGAAAATGACCCCGGCGCTGGCGGCGCTGATTCTGGCGCTGGCCACCATCGTCGGCGTCAGCAGCATGATCAGCAGCTTCCGCAACAGTGTCATCGACTGGCTGCAGATCACCCTCAGTGCACCGGTGTATCTGAGCAACGATGGGCAGACCATGCCCGCAGAACTGCTGCAACAGATCGACCGCCAGCCACTGGTTGCGGCAACCGGCTGGCTGCATGCGCTGCCGGCGCGACTGTCTACGTCACCGGATGACGACATGCAGCTGCTGCTGCTTGATCTGCCGGCTCGCGGGCAGGACTCCTATCGCATGCTCGACGGCGTATCGGTATGGACTGATCAGCAAGCCGACCAGCGCAAACAGCCCGGATCAGATGCCAACCCCGCCATTGCCGTGATGGCCGGAGAAACGCTGGCCCGGCGTCAGTCTCTGCAGGTCGGACAGACACTGATGCTGCAAGTGGCAGGGCAGACCCGGCGCGTCAGCATCGTCGGCGTCTTTCAGGATTACAGTGCCGGCAGCGGACGCCTGATCGCCAGGCGCACACACTGGCCCGATGCGCCCGCACTGCCAACCTCGCTGGCCGTCTACCTGGATCAGGATCAGGTCGAAACCTTTCGGGACTGGCTGCAGCGCAGACTGGACCCGGCCTCGGCAGTGCGCATGATCAGCGCCGAGCGGGTCAAGGCAGAAACCCTGCGCATCTTCGATCAGACTTTTCTGCTCACGCGCGCCCTGCGCTGGATACTCGCGCTGGTGGCCATGGTGGGTGTCAGTGGCGCATTGCTGGCGCTACAACTGGAGCGGCGGCAGGAACTGCGGCTGCTGCATCAACTGGGTCTCAGCGGTGGTGAACAGCGCCGGCTGCTGTTGTTTGAAGCACTGTTTCTGGCCATCCTGGCCATGCTGCAGGCATTGCCGCTGGGCTACCTGCTGGGCTGGCTCCTCACCGAGATCATCAACCTGCGCGCCTTTGGCTGGCACATCGACCTCACCGTGCTCGCCTCACACTGGCTGTTGATGATCGCAGTGGCACTGCTGGCCGGCCTGCTGGCTGCGGGCATGGCCATGCTGGCCAATCGGCAGCAGACTCCAGCCGGTCATGGCCTGGTCTAGGCGACGATGTGTTCTGCAGCCCTACGTGACCAATAAATAGCCTCTTGCATGGGTATGACCAGAGCTTCGCTTATGCTGCAGAACGTGACCACGTGCTGCCTCAGTATCGTCGCAAAGGGCTGGAGATGTTGTAGGGTGAGTGTTGTCGGTGATGGGTGTCCTTATTTATTGTCTTTAATAATTAACTTTATTAAATCTAGCTAACTTAGCTCAAATAATGATATTAATTTGAAGCTCTATATCGATTGTTAATTAGAAATCGCCGGAGACAATCGTCTAAAATTCAGATTGTCTCCGGCACTTAGGTTTTAACGAATTATAATAGTTATAAGTAATTATGGAATATTTAAATTGGTTCCGGTATCGCAATCAGGTCCTAATTGACAATTTCCGGGTCCAGGTGGTCCACCGCTGCCACCGCCGCTTGTACCACATGGTAGTCCGCCTGAGCCTGTGTCTGTTGACCCATCTGACAGGGAAGCTATGAATTGATACCCAAGATTTGATGATCCGCCGCATCTTACAGCCATGATGCCTGTATATTGCCCTAGAATCTGCCCCCCCTGTGGTGAGGGACCAGGTTTGAGATATTAATTGAGCTCCGTCGCCATAGGTTTCACAAATAAATTCTCTAGGAGGGTTGGGGCTGACCATTTCGCATGTGGTAATGGTATCTGCTGCTATAGATGCACTCGATACAATAGTGATAAGTGATCCGAATATCAAGGCATTAATTAACAAAAAATGCCATGTTCTTTAGTAATTATAGGTATGTGTTTCATATTAAATATCCATATTTGATAAATAAAATCCGCTTTGCTTTTTGAAAAGGTCACCTATTTCTATATAGGTGCATAAACTATATCACTATCTAACTAAATGCTATGTGAGTTAATGCCGCATTAGCATGTAAGAATAATGCTCGTATGTTTGTAGGAAATGTATTACAGTATGCCCCATAAATCATTTCTTCTGGGCATGATTCTGCGTGATCTCATTGGCATAGGTGAAAAATGAGGTGCTCTATCAGTATGAGTTATCTCTGTTTTCTGATATAATGGTTTCTTCAGAAATCAAACCCAACAACCAGCCAGCGACTCCACAGCAACCCTCACCACGTATACTGTGCCCATGATGCATGACGGTCACAACACATGCCTGCCGATCATCGCCCGGTCCGCATGGTCTGCCTGGCAGCACTCTGATGTATGGTGCCGGCTTGCGCTGGTTCGGTCATGAGCCGGTCCGGCATGTGCCTGGTTGGGCTGTTTGCGTTGCTGTGTCTGCTCGGCTGTGACCAGGGCAGCGGCCCCGGATCGACTGATACGGACGCTGCGGTCGCGGATCAGGCCATGGCGATGATGTCCAGTGACGACATCGACGGTTTTCGCCAGGCCAGCGGACAACGTGAGTTTTCTTTCCCCGCCGATCACGGCCATCACGATGGCTATCGCACCGAATGGTGGTATGTGACCGGCAATCTGCACACCGACTCAGGTCGTCGTTTTGGCTATCAGCTGACTTTTTTCCGCGTGCTGATGCAGCCACCAGACGCATCCGCAAAGCGGGCAACCACGGCGGATTCTGCCTGGGTCACGTCTGCGGTGTGGCTGGCCCAGGCCGCGGTCAGCGACATCGATCAGCAGCGCTTTTACACCAGCGAGCAGCTCAGTCGCGAACTGCCCGGTGTAACTGCCGCCGCTGCTGAGCGTTTGCATGTGCAGGTCAATGGCTGGTCGCTGGCTGCTCCCGATGACGATCCGCTGGCCACCGACCGCATGGAGCTGTACATGGACAGCGAGGATTTTCGTCTGGCGTTGACGCTTGCGGCAGAAAAGCCGGTGGTGTTGCAGGGTGACAACGGGCTCAGCCGCAAGAGTGCCGACGATGCCGCTAGCGCCTCGTGGTATTACAGCATGACCCGCCTGCGCAGTGAGGGCAGCTTGCAGCTGACGACCGATGGCAACGAGACTGAGCACACCGTCACCGGCAGCAGCTGGCTGGATCGCGAGTGGAGCACCAGTGCGCTGAGTGCAAGACAGGCAGGCTGGGACTGGTTTGCGCTGCAGCTGGACAACGGCGTTGATCTGATGTTCTATCGTTTGCGGCTGGACGATGGCAGCATCGACGCCGCCAGTGCCGGCGTGCTGGTGGCCGCGGATGGCAGCGTCCGGCATCTGCATGTGGACGATATCAGCGCATCGCCGCAGGCAAGCTGGTATAGTCGCGAGACCGACAAAACCTACCCGGTAAGCTGGCTGCTGCAGTCGGCCGATGGCGACTGGCGGCTGCAACTGGAGGCAATGATGCCAAACCAGGCCTGGAGCGTGCGTTATCAATACTGGGAGGGCGCGGTCGGTGTCAGCGGGGTCTGGCAGGGCAAGTCCATCAAGGGGCAGGGATACGTTGAATTGACCGGCTATGATTGATCTGAAAAACCACATCATGATGGTGCCCGATTACCCGAAGCATGGCATCCGCTACCGCGATATCACCCCGTTGCTGGCGCATCCGCCGGCGTTTCGCCAGGCCATTGAGCAGCTGGCCGGGCTGGTGCAGCAAACCGGTGCCGAGGCCGTGTTCGGCGTGGAATCTCGCGGCTTTCTGTTTGCCGCGCCCGTGGCCACCCAGCTTGGGCTGCCATTGATACTGGTGCGCAAGCATGGCAAGCTGCCGCGCGCTACTCACAAGGCCAGTTATGAACTGGAGTACGGCATGGATCACATGGAAGTGCACTGCGACGATGTGCAGCCGGGACAGCGTTGTGTGGTCATCGATGATGTGCTGGCCACTGGCGGCACCGCCGGTGCAGTGATAAAGCTGCTGGAACTGGCCGGTGCCAGAGTGGCCGGAGCCGTTTTTCTGATTGAACTGCTGGGCCTGGCCGGCGCAGTCAATCTGGCACCGCATTCCGTGTACAGCCTGTTGCAGTATGATATCAATGACAGTTGATTGACCCGGACATTGCAAATCCAATCTGATCTGAACCTGGAGCACGTTATGAATAACACTCACATCAAGTCATTGCTGGCTGCCACAAGCTGTGCACTGCTGCTGTCTGCCAGCGCACTGGCGCAACCAGTCACGGATGGGGTCGACAACGATCCACGTCCGAGCGGCTGGGATCTGACCCAGAAGATCGAGGCCGCCACCTATGGCAGCCATCGCAGTCCCGAGAATAGCGCGCGCGACCAGTATCGACATCCTATCGGCACACTGAGCTTCTTCGGGCTCACCGATGACATGACGGTGCTGGAGATCTGGCCAGGCAGCGGCTGGTACACCGAAATTCTGGCACCTGTGCTGCGCAAAAACGGCAAGCTGATCGTCGCCAGCTATGATCCGAACCTGCCCAATCAGCCGGATTACCGCTATCAGCTGCACAAGGAGCTGATGGGCAAGTTCGCCGGCAACCCGCAGGTGTATGATCAGGTCAAGGCGATTGCCTGGTCCGACCCGCAGACGCAGTCGCTGAATGCCGCCGGTCAGGTGGACATGATTCTGACATTCCGCAGCATCCACGGCTGGATCAATGACGGCGTGGCAAAAGCAGTGTTCGAGGACTTCAGCGAAGTGTTGAAGCCGGGTGGTCGTCTGGGCATCGTCCAGCACCGCGCACCGGCCGGCAGCGACCCGCGCAGCAGCGCCGAGATGGGTTATGTGCCGGAAGCCACGGTGATTGAACTGGCCAAAGCGGCGGGCTTCAGCCTGGTGTCAAAATCCGAAGTCAATGCCAACCCGGCCGATGATCACGACCATCCCGAAGGTGTGTGGACACTGCCGCCATCGCTGCGTCTGGGTGATCGCAACCGCGAGGAATACCTGCGCATTGGCGAAAGCGATCGCATGACGCTGCTGTTCGTCAAGGGCGAGGTCACTGATGGCTGGGATCTGACCTTGCTTGATCGACCGGGTACCGATGCCGTGCTGGCACCCTGAGCGCAGCGGCGGTGAACACGGTAGCGATACACACCGCAACGATTGAACTGTACAAATTGCTCAAGCTGGCGGGTCTCTCCGCCAGCGGCGGCGACGCCAAAATGGCGGTCGCCGCAGGGCAGGTCAAGGTCAACGGCGAGACCGAGACACGCAAACGCAAGCAGATCAGCCCAGGGGATGTGGTTGAGGTCGACGGGCAGTCGTGGCAAGTGGTGGCTGAGGACAGGGCGTTCTGACTACGGGCAATACTGCAGTTTGGGAATGTCTGCCTCGAATTCCCACAGCGCGCTGTAGCCGCCCAGCAGATCGGGCAATGCTGCCGCAGACCACAGTTTCTGGCAGGCCTGTTCGGTTTCGCAGTTGCCGGCAAAGGTGTAGTAGTCGGATTTTTCTGCCAGAGTGCAACTGCAGATGACCTCGCCGTCGACGATTCTGCATGGCGAATCCAGACAGAATGCCCAGGCATTCTGGTGCTCGCCTTCGCAGACCAGCACCGATTTGGCCGGCTTGCTGCGGGTGGCGGTGAGATCCCACAGCGAAAACGTCGAGATCAGCTCGTTCCCACGTTGCTGACAGCTGCTTTTGGCACCCAGGTTGAGCCCTTCCAGCGGTCCCTCGCAGGCGCAATTGACCATGCCGTCGCCATCTTCGTCGGGCTGGCACAAAGCGGATGAACACAGCGCATATTGACCCAGACAGATGATGTTCTGGTCTTGCGCATGCGCCGTGCTGAAAGCCATCGTCAGCAGTCCGCAGAGCAGTGCCGAGAGCGTGAAAGGAGAGGATACTTCCCTGTTCATCATTGTTGTCTCTGATGCGTGTGTGGATGGGACGAAGCCTGTGCGTGGCGGCAAACCTCTGCACTGGGAATCTGTCAGATCACCGCGACATCTCTCACGCACAGCACCGCCTTGGCCGCGGCACTGTGGCGGCACTATACTGTCGCCCTGAATCACCACCTCGAACGATGCCCATGCTCGTCCGCAACGCCACAACTTTCGACAGCGAAGCCATGCGCAATGTCTACCGCTCGGCTTTTGACGCCAGCGAAAGCGACATCACTGCAGAGCTGGCAATCAGCCTGCTCAGCGAGTCTGCTGACGAGGAGATCATCTCACTGCTTGCGCAAAGAGATGATCAGGTGCTGGGGCATGTCTGCTTCAGCCCGGTGCATGCGCTCGAGCACAGCAATTGGCTGGGCTACCTGCTCGCGCCACTGGCGGTGATGGCGACAGCGCAGCATGCCGGCATCGGCAGCCAGCTGGTGCGGGCAGGGCTGGCAAAGCTGGCTGAGCGTGAGGTCAACATGGTGCTGGTGTACGGCGATCCGGATTACTACGCCAGGTTTGGATTCACTGCCCTTGATGCCGCAAACTGCCTGCCACCGTATCTGCTGCAGTATCCCATGGCCTGGCAGGCGATCGTGCTGCGTGAGCACAGTGCGCACAGCGCCGGGTTGCAAATCCGATGTGTGCCGGCCTTGATGGAGCCGGAACTCTGGTAAATGATCTGATTGCGAGCGATGCTGCGCAGCAGCCGGACATGGCGGGTTGGTGATCTACGGATACTTCAGCCGCATGTCTCTGACCTATGTCTCGATCAACTGCTGCAGCACGGCAATGTCTATGTCGGCCAGACGACGGACATAGAGGCAGGATTTTCCGGTTTTGTATTTGCCGAGTTTTTGCAGGAAGTCATCGTAGGCGGCGAATCCGGGCATGATGTAGATGCTCAATTCTCGCTTTCTGGGCGCGAAGCCGACCAGAAACCAGTCACCCTCGCGACCGCTGGCATAGCGATACTGGTAACTGCCAAATCCGACCATGGACTGACCCCACATGCAGGCCTGCTCGCCACTGGCATCTTGCATGCTTGCAATCAGCTTGCGGCAGTCCGACCGCATTTCAGCAACTTTGACGGTGGCCAGAAAGTCGTCGACGCTGGCCTGGTTTTTTGTGTTTTCAATGCTGCCATGGCATGCCGGGGAGTGATTCAGGTAACTAAACCCAACAATTGCATAAATTCCCGGTGCCAGACCGCTTCACTGCCCGCAATAGCAGCGCTTCCGGGGCGCGTGCTCGATTTTGCAATCCTCACATAGTGTGAACTATGCTCCGGTTGGAAAATCTCCGCGCCACGCCCCGTAAACACTACTCTCCGGGCTCTTGCATCCGGGAATTTATGCAACTGTTGGGT
>JAHJQQ010000007.1 GCA_018819175.1 Gammaproteobacteria bacterium | reverse complement strand
TCTATGGGGGACGGGGCCCGTTTGCCGCGATCCTGCGTTGCACCTCGCTTATGTACGTCGAGTACACCGCGCTCAGTACGCCTTGGCTCGCGGCAAACGGGCCTCCGTCGCCACGGCGCGGATAGTGTTAACAGGCCCTAATGACTTGGTTGCAGGGTCGAATTTGGCGCTGTGACTGAGTCGTTGGTGGGTGGCGCGAGCAGCTCGGCCTTAATGGCCTGTTGAGCAAACCATTTGAGGATATCCCGCGCAGAAATACGGTATGGGTCGAAGCTAATGCAGATTAGCCGTCCCGAGGCATCGGCTAGCCGTAACGCGCCGATGCCATCGACCACGCTGAGGCTCTGCATGATCTTTTGTGTCTGTTGCCGAGACAGCGCCGTTTCCAGACGCAACGTGATATTGATGCGGATCTCCGAGTCTTCCATGTCTGCTTTTCCCTTCTCGCACAGATCTCGTTGGAGATATCTGTGAATACGAATCCATGTCACAACGCGCAACTGTGCGTTTGTGGGTGGCGTATTGTGCGCGAAGCGCAGGGAATGAGGCAAGGTCGTTAGAGTCCGGCCAATGCTGTAGGGCGCCAGTAAGGCGCGCGTGTCGCCCTATGTGTGGCAGGTATCAACTCACGAGCGATCGCGCGGCGTATCTGAAGGCTTCTGTCGCGGATTCAAACTGCCGGGGCAGTGAGCGCTGGTTGACGGTGGCAGCCCAGTAGGCGGGTTGTACGCCGCCCTTGTAAACCGGCCGTGCGGTTACCTGTTTGCCGTTGATCGTCTTGTCTATTTTTGCATTCATATGGGCGTCCCTTGTTGTTAGTTGTGGCGGGTTGCCGATGAAATAATCTCTGCAATAGCTGCGCCATTCTTGCTAGCATATTAATTGTCATATGAAAATTAGCAGTAAGGCCGGGGCTCTTCTGGTTGAATGTGTAAAGGATTCTGACTTGTAGGGTAGCGAGTCTTCGGCAATAGATAGAAATAATTGGCTACCCAGTCAGTAGGTTGATGCCAGATGAGCGGTGCGGCGCGTTACTCGAGAACTGTAAAATGGTTCGACTTTTAATGTTATGGGTGTCCAGCTTCAGCGTTTAGCAAAAGACTCATTATGAAAATACCTTGGGCAGTCGCATGGAAATCGGAGCTTGGCTCTGCAATGGCAAATCCCCTGGGGCCGAATCCAAGATAATTGTCTGAGGGCAGCGGCAGATAAGGATCTAAGTTTCCCCAGCCTCCGTCTGAAAGCTGTGCATCCAAGACCTGCTGTAGCCAAACAGCCTTGATACGCGTAACAGCGCCTGATTCGGTCAGCATCAGTACCCGCTGCAGATAGACATCCACGACACGCGGGTCCCAGGTAAGTTGTCTTAGTATCCGATTCTGTAACTCGGTTACCGCTGCCTGTGTCGCATGGTTATCCCCGCAGCTATTCTGCTGCATAAAGCGGAATGCCATAAGCTGATGTGTCGCGCAGGCCGGGCGCAACGGTTGTTTGTCACATAAGTCGGGATCAAGCTGGGCGGTGATGGCGGCTTGTTCTCCAAGGTCAGGATCGCAACTGATCGCATATACGAATAGCTTCTGATAGTCGTTGAGATGCGCGATGTCCTCATTTCTGAAGGGCACCCAGCGGCCGGGGAAGAAGAGGGGGAGCCAGAGTGTGCGAGCGGACTCGAGATGCTTCTGCTGGTAACGGCTGAACGCCGATTGCAAACTCGGGTTGCCCGTCAAGGCGGCGCTGCGTTGAATCATCCACCAGAGCACAGGATTGTTTTGCTCGATAATGTCCCCCTGGTGGGCGTCCAGCCAACCGATCGCTGCATCGAATGAGGCTTGAATCCGAGCCTGGTCTGGCCGGCTGACATCACGGTTGTTCAGGTAGGTCAGGACCGCGTAGCCAGTCGAGATTGTGGTTGTGAATAATATAACTAGGGTTATCAGGGCTTTTTTCATATCCTAGGCGTCCCTTGCTGGATCCTGCTGGTATTAGCTAATGGGGTGATGGGTCATTTATCATGCCCCTAGTTTCAGATCGGTCAGAATTAATCAGGCAACATAAGACTCTATAACCACTATGTATTGCAAACACTTCGGGTTGGACAGCAAGCCCTTTTCCATCTCGCCTGATCCGCGCTTTTTATTTCTCAGCGATCGGCATCGGGAGGCGCTCGCGCATCTGCTCTACGGTGTGGGTGAGGGTGGCGGGTTTGTACAGCTGACCGGTGAAGTGGGCACTGGCAAGACGATGCTGTGCCGTACGTTGTTGGAGCAATTGCCGGACTCGGTGGATGTCGCCTTGATCCTAAATCCCAAGCTCAGTGGCTTCGAACTGGTTGCAACGATTTGCGATGAGCTGAAAGTGGCGTACCCGCGGGATACTCAAAGCCTGAAGGTTCTGATAGATCACTTGAACCATCATCTACTGGATAGCCATGCCGCCGGACGCAGGACAATCCTGATCCTCGATGAGGCGCAGAACCTCAGTACCGAGGTGCTGGAGCAGATTCGTCTGCTGACCAATTTGGAGACGGCCCAGGCCAAATTGTTGCAGATCATCCTGATTGGCCAACCTGAGTTGCAAACACTGCTGGCGCGCAATGAGTTGCGTCAGCTCGCGCAACGCATTACCGCGCGTTATCACCTGGGCTCCTTGGGCCGGGAAGAAACCCGAACCTATATTACGCACAGGCTACGCGTCAGCGGTGGTCACGCCGATCTGTTCACGCCGCAAGCGATGGATGAGGTACATAAGCTGTCGACAGGCGTGCCGCGACTGATCAATGTAATCTGCGACCGTGCCTTGTTGGGTGCCTATGTTGAAGACAAGCGCCGCGTCGATCGCACGATTCTACGGCATGCCGCGAACGAGGTGCTTCCGGAGTTTCGCGGCAATCAGGATAGCAAGCCGCTGTCCTGGCCCTGGGCGGCCGCCATCCTGGTGTTTGCCTTGGCGGGCAGTGCGTTGTGGTGGGAGCGATTTGTGACGCCGACTGCGGAGTCGGAGAGTCTGTCACAGATTGCAGAGAGTCCTGCTTTGATAACGAACCCATCTGATGCGGACGAGTTGCAGGCGTCGCAGCAGAACACAGAAGCCGTCGCGGAGCTCGCGGACCCGAATTTGCTGCCGCCGCCCGACCCGCTGGAATCCGATATGCTGCCAGAGCCGTCCGGATTGCCCGAAAGATTGTCGGCCGCTGTCGATGAGAGTTCGGAATTGCGCGCATGGAGCGGCCTGTTCAAGCTCTGGAATATGGCTTTATATCTCGATGATCAGCTGTTGCCTTGCGATCAAGCGGCGAAACAGGGTATGCGCTGTTTAATCCGCAGTGGTAACTGGACGCAGCTGCGGAGTTTTGATCGGCCGGCGATTTTGCAAATGATCGCGCCCAGTGGTCAGCGAGTGTCCGTATTGCTGCGTGGATTGCAGGGTGACCAGGCGCTTATCGAACTAGGCAGTGAGGTGATGCGTCTGCCGATCAGCGAAATCGATGCGCATTGGCATGGTCAGTTCATGTTGCTATGGCGCTCGCCAATCCGTAGCGAGTCCTTGCGTCCCGGTGCGCGCGGTGAGGATGTCGTTTGGCTGCGCACACTCTTGGATCGGTTGTTGCCCGGTTCGGCAACGCCGAGCGCCACGCCGAATTTATATGATGCCGCGCTGACCGAACAGGTGAGGCATTTCCAGTCCAGCGAGGCGCTCGAACCGGATGGTGTGGTCGGTACAATGACCCTGATCCATTTGAATTCTGCTGATCAAACGTCAGGCGGTCCGCGGTTGACCGATTCAGCCAGCTAAGGGGCTGTACGCAAATGTCCTATATCCTAGAAGCCCTGAAAAAATCCGAGCAGGAACGTCAGATCGGGCATGTGCCGGATATTTCCATGGTGCAGGAAACGCCGCGCCCTGTCGTGTCTCGCTGGCCGCGTTGGTTGCTGATTGCATTGATTGTGAATGTATTGATCTTGGCAGTTATAGTCTGGCGGCCCTGGGACATGCGTACCGCGCAGCCTGTTAGTCAGGCGGTTGCGCCTGGTCCAACACCAACGTCAGAACTACCTGCTGAAACGCAGCCGATAGTTGAGAGAAGCCCTGTGGTGGAACCCGTATCAGAGCCTGCTGCGGAGCATTCTGCGCCTCAGGTAGCGGAGTTGCCCGCCCCCGTTTCGCAAATGCCGCTGCCACCGCCGGCGCCAATCTATAACCCCGAACCGGTCAGGATCGAAACCGAACCGGTCCTGCCGCCACGCTGGCAGGATCTGCCTTTTGAAGAGCGCAATAACTTGCCGGCTCCACGTATCGACGTGCATGTGTTCGCGCGCGAGCCGGCGCGTCGTTTTGTTTTGATTAATCTACGCAAATACCAGGAGGGTGACACAGTTGACGAGGGTGCGACCATCGAGTCTATCCTCGCTGACGGAATTGTGTTGTCATACCAGGGTCAGCGTTATCGAGTGGAACGTCCCTAGTGTGTAATTTTCTATTGCGATCGGCCGCGCGGCGGTCGTGGTTGGTCTACGCTCTGGTCTGCTTGTTTGCAGTCGGTCCGTATTCTGTTTTGGCAGACGCCCCAAATAGTCCTGTTTCACGACTGATTCTTCGGCTCCATGACGATCCGCTTGCCCATGCTGCCAGCGGCCCGGTTCAGACAACTGAGGAACGCCTGAACAGTATCTTGCAATCACTGCATATTGAAGGCGTGGTTTTAGACCGTAGCGTGGACGCCTCATTGGTTGTCATGCGTTTTACGCTACCCGTGTCGGAACAGCAGATCGCCGAAATCGCGCATCGATTGGAATCCTCACCTGAGGTTATGTATGCGGAACCGGATGCCTGGGTGAAGCGGGCCTACACACCCTCCGATCCGCTGGTCGAACGCACCAGGCAGTGGTTTCATTACGACACGTATGGCATCCGTGCGTACGAGGCTTGGGATCTGGAGCGCGGTGATGCCGGCGTGGTGATAGCCCTGCTGGATACGGGCATCCTTCCGCATGAAGATCTGGATCCTGCCCGAGTACTGGCGGGGTACGACTTTATCAGCGTTAACGCCATTTCCAATGATTCCAATGGCCGCGATCCTGATCCGACTGATCCCGGCGATGCGGTGGCCGCGAATGAGTGTGGGGCCGGCGAACCAGCCGAGGACAGCAGTTGGCATGGACTGCATCTGGCCGGCATCATGACCGCCACGGCCGATAATACGGTCGGTGGCACGGGGATCAATCACGTTTCGCGGTTGCTGCCGGTACGGGTGTTAGGCAAGTGCGGCGGTAATTTCAGCGATATCCTGGACGCTATTCTATGGTCGGCCGGGTTGCCGGTCAGCGGAGTGCCGACCAATACCACGCCGGCTAAAGTCATCAATCTGAGTTTTGCGGGCACAGGAGTTTGTAATGCGGCTGTGCAGGATGCCATTGATCGTGCGGTTGCCGCCGGTAGCATCGTGGTTGCCGCGGCGGGCAATGGAAACGGTACGGATATCGCCAATGTATTTCCGGCAGGATGTAATAATGTTGTCGCGGTAGCCGCGACGGATCGGAGCGGCGCCGTTGCAAGCTATTCCAATGTGGGTAGCCGGGTGCTGCTGAGTGCCCCTGGCGGCGATGGTGTTTTCACCAACGGCATTTATTCGACCCACAATACCGGCCTGACTTCCGCAGGCGCGGATAGCTATACCTACTTCACGGGAACGAGTGTCGCATCTGCTCAGGTGTCAGCAGCCGTATCACTTATTCTGTCACTAAAACCAACGCTGACCTTGAGTGATGTGCGACAGATTCTGAGCCAGACGGCACAACCCTATACCGGCGGTTGCCTGGCAGGTAACTGCGGTGCCGGCCGGTTGGATATGTTTGCGGCGCTGCAGCTCGCACAGACCACGACACCGAGCAATCCCCCAGCGGCGGTTCAGGTCAGTGGGGGAGGCGGCGGTGGCGGTGGAGGTTGTATTCTGCAGCCTGGTGCAGCCTCGAGGTTTGATGGCGCCTGGGGGATATTAGCGCTGTTCCTCGGTGGACTCTGGCTGCGACATCAATCGATGCGGGGTTGAAGGCCTAAGGATTCCGCCTGCGCGATTTCCGCTGCGCTCGCGTCTCGGATGCCCTGAATTTCAATCTCGAAGATCAAGGTCTCACCCGCCAGCGGATGGTTGGCGTCAAGCTTTACCAGGCCGTTCTCAATTGCGGTGATACGAAAATTGACGGCATTGCCCTGTTCGTCCTGTCCGACCAGTGTTTTGCCAGTGGCGATATCTTCGCCGGGCGGCAAGGCATCTAATGGCACTTCGTGCAGTAACTCGGTGTCGCGACGTCCGAAGGCATCGTCAGGAAGCAGTCGAACTCGCACCAATTCACCGACAGACAGACCCTCAAGAGCGGTCTCCAGCTTTGGGAACAGATTACCGCAGCCCTGGATATAGTAGATGGGCTTGCTGCTGGCGGCGCGGATTTCCGCACCATTACCTGTGGTTAGGCTGTACTGCAGGGTAACCTGTTTGTGTTTGCTGATCCGCTCGCTGCTGGCCATAGTCGCTTTCTGGTTGATAATCTGTCGCCGCAGTATACAGGCCGAAGCGGCCTGACCGAATCCCCGGAAGCGTGTTCAGGAACCAGTGGGTGTGGAATCTATCAGGGATTTGAAGACATGAGTGGGGACGGAAAGAGAGAGATAATGGTATGTTGAAATCCTTTCGACTATTTTTCGATGAGTTCGTTACGGTGGTTTCCCCGACTGACACAGCCAGCCAGTCGCATGAGCATCAGCTGCAGTTGGCGACCTCCGCGTTGCTGATAGAAATGGTACGGGCCGATTTCGATATGCAGGAAAGCGAGCGTGACCATGTCGTGGCGCTGTTGATCAAGGAGTTCAATCTCTCGCCTCAGGAAGCCGCGCAGCTTGCGGAGCTGGGTGAGGATGAGGTGCGTGAGTCGGTTTCGCTGTACGAATTTACCCGGGCTATCGATACGGCGCTGTCGCAGCCAGACAAAATTCGCATGATCGAGATGCTCTGGCAGGTTGCCTATGTGGATGGGGCGCTGGATAAATACGAAGAAGCGCTGATGCGCAAGCTGGCGGACCTGTTGCATCTGAGTCATCGTCAGCTGATGCAGGCAAAACACCGGGTGCTGGAGGCGCGCGGAGTGTCGTTATGACCGTAGAGAGTGCTTGTGTTGAGGTACTGACCGGCGGCGACAAGAAGATTAGGGCGGGGAATCCAGGGTAGACTCCCCGCACCCAACAGCCAGTGCATTCTTGCACTGCAATGCCGAAAATCGGCTTAGACCATATCCTTGAGTGCCTTCAGTGCAGCGATTTTGACCACGTTACGGGCCGGTTTGGCCTTGAAAACAGTCTCTTCGCCGGTGAAGGGGTTGATACCTTTGCGGGCCTTGGTGGCCGGCTTGCGCACAACTTTGATCTTCATCAAGCCAGGTACCGAGAATACGCCCGGACCATTTTTCTTCAGGTCGCGCTTGATCAATCCGCTCAGGGTTTCAAAGACAGAACCAACGTCTTTCTTGGTCAGTCCGGTCTGATCGGCGATATAGCTTAAGGCTTCAGATTTGGTTGTCGGGGAATTCGATGCCTTAGCGGCATTCTTTTTGGCGGTCTTACCAGCTTTTTTCTTCGCAGCCATTCAATGTGCTCCTCTGTGTTTCCAGCATATCGTGAACTAACGCGGGATAAGATAGCACAATATTTCTGTAGTGGAAGGCTTTTCAGCCTGGAATAACAGTATTTTCTGCGCATCGGCTTGGCGAGGAAAACGGGTCGCATGTGGTCTGCTGGCGTAAAGATATGCTTTCCTGAGTCCTGATGTCGCTTGATCTCTGGCAGACGCGATCATGTTTTTAGGCTGTAATTACAGGTGTTTTTTGATATTTAGGGTAATGCTCCCATGCATGCTTGTGTCTGAGTAACCGATCTGAATGTGCGTCTCAGCAGATTGTGAGACGTCGATTTAACCCTTATTTGGATCTCTCATTCAGGCTGTTATTTGAGTGCGATTTGACCTTAAGGAACCTCTGATCAAGTCGCTGAAGCGGCAGCTGCTGTGTTGCAACCGGCCTCAAAATGCTCATTTACGCCGTGTAAACTCCGCTTTTTCACCCGGCTGCGCCTTGCATCTGCTCGTTTGATCAACTTGATCAGAGGTTCCTTAGGGGCTGTCGATATTTATGGAAGGGTGGTTGTAGGAGCCGGATACTCTCGCCCCGTTTGTTGGTCCGGGTCGGATCATGTTGGTACTCGTTGTAACCTGTGCAGGGAGTAAGGGCCAGTCAGTTTGGGGAGAGTTTGCAGCCGATGTGGTGACTCGAATATTTGCCTGCGCGGCGGGATTATGAAATGTGACGCCGTTCGCATTTTTGCGGCGTTCGGCAATAGTAACCAGGTGCCTGGCCGAGATCTTGCGTGCAGGGATCATGGCTGGCGCATTAGGGCGCCAAATCGCTTAAGCATTAGTTGTTGTGGCCGCTAGATAATCGGTAGGGTATGTGGCCCCATCTGTTTGACTAATTTATTGATTTTTAAGATTCCTCGCGGCTGAGTAGGTATGGGTGCGGCGCACAAAATTAACGACAAAAGAACACTTCAGGTTCTCGTCCCGTTCAATGCATTGTCTCCGGTGCACTTCAACGAAGTGGCGCAGAAGACTGTTGTGGAAGAAATTCGTGCCGGCCGCCTCGTTTTCAAGGAAGGTGAGCGGGACAATCAGTCGGTCTATTTGCTCGAAGGCGAGATCAGCCTCCTGTCAGGTAATGACGTCGTAGGTTCTGTTACCGCAGGCAGCGATGCCAGTCGGCACCCCTTGGCACATCAGCAGCCGCGTCAGGTCACCGCGCGCGCCAAAACCAATCTGGTCGTAGCGCGGGTGGATTCCAGTCTGCTGGATATCATGCTCACCTGGGATCAGTCGTCAGGTTACGAAGTCTCCGAAATCGACGATGACGAAGACGACGATTGGATGACTCGGATCCTCCAGTCACAGGCCTTTCTTAAGCTTCCTCCCTCCAATATTCAGCGCCTATTGATGCGCGTCGAGTCTATTCCCGTGAGCGCTGGTGAGGTGATTATCCAGCAGGGGGGGGAGGGCGATTATTTTTATATCATCAAAAACGGGCGCTGTATGGTCTCGCGCAAGCCCTCGCCGAATGCCAAAGAGGTCAAATTGGCAGAGCTGGGCGACGGCGATGCCTTTGGTGAAGATGCCCTGGTGTCGGATGCCAAGCGCAACGCGACTATCACCATGATTTCCGATGGCACCCTGATGCGGCTGGCGAAGAAAGATTTCGTCGAGCTGCTCAAGGAGCCTCTGCTCAATAAACTGTCCTACCCGGAAGCCGCGGAGCTGGTTAAGAAGGGGGCCGTCTGGCTGGATGTGCGCCTACCCGGCGAATTCGAAAACGTCCATATACCTGACAGCCGCAATATTCCGCTGTCTGCCCTGCGTCTTGAGGCCAATGGCCTGGATGCCGGCAGTAAATACATCGTCTGTTGTGATACCAGTCGGCGCAGTGCCAGCGCCGCGTTTGTCCTCAGTCAGCGTGGTTTTGACGTGTACGTTCTCAGCGACGGATTGGGTGGCGTCCCCGCGGAGGTTTTGGGGGGTAATGCGGCAACAGTCTCTGAGCCTGCCTCCTCGGCAGAGGTGGTTACTCTAAAGCCGCATGCGGCACCTGTGCAGGCCGATGAAGTGCCTGTGGCAGCTGTCACGCCGGATACGGGTGAAATAACGGCGTTGCAGGGCCAAGTTGAATCACTGCAAGCTGACAAGCAAAAGATGGAGTCGGCACAGGCGCAGTTGTCAACGCGCATTGGCGATCTGCAGCAGGATCTGGAGCGGGTGCGCGAAGAGGCACGGGAGCAAATCCTGGAACTGGAACAGTCTCTGGCAGAGGCTCGCAAAGAGACTGCAGCAGCACAAAGCAAACTGCTGGCTGCCAAGGATGGTGTCAAAGGTGCTGAACAGCAGGCGGATCAGGCGCTACGCGAGCAGCGCATAGCGCTGGAAGCTGAGCTAGCTGAGCGTCACGCTGAGGAACATCAGTTAAAAACTGAGCTCACGGAACTTAAAGGCCGTCTTTCCGAACTGGAGGCGGCGCATCAGGATGATGTGCGGCGCGTCGCCGAGGCCGAAGCGGCCCATAGCAAGCTCCAAGACCAGCTAGCGGCGCTGCAAACGCAGGCCAGTCAAGCCGATGAACGTCTGGCTCAGATCAACGCCCTTGAAGCGCAACTCAATCAGGCTAACCAGCAGGGTACGCAGGCGCAGACCGATTTAACGCGTCGGGTGAATGAGTTGGAAGTTGCCTTGCAGGCGGCGACCAGTGCATTGGAGCATGCGCAGCAGGCGCAAACTGAGCTTGACGCCACCTATAAACAGGAATTGGCAAATGCGCAGTCGATTGCTGACCAGCAAGCTGCCGAGTTGCGTGAACAGTTGCAGGCCGCGCAAGCCGAGCAGGCTGACATGGCGGCACGCCTTGCATCTGCGAATGACGCTCAGCAATCCGATCAGCAGACACAAGCTGAGTTGCAGGCAAAGATTGAGTCGCTCACGACAGAGCTTGACCAGATCAAAGCGGAACACCAGGCAAAGGCCGAGGCGGCGGCCAGCGAACTCGCAGCGATGCGCGAGGCGCAGGACTCGGCAGTCGCCGGAGCTACTGCGGAAGTGGAACGCCTGCGTGCGGAGATTGAGATTGCCAATGCGGCTCAGGCTGGGTTGGTTGCTGAACGGGATGCGCTGCAGGCTCAGCAGGAGGCCGCTGCGCGCGAGCAGGCTGCATTGCAGGCTGAGCTGAAGCAGACGCAACAGCATGTCGAAGAGCTGCAGGCGGATGCAGGTGAGCAGGTTCAGCATCTGGAATCCTCGTTGTCAGCGTTGCGTCAGCAGCTTGCGACTGCCCAGCAGGAACAGGTATCACTTCAGAATACTCAGGCGCAGCTGATCCGTGAACGGCAGGATATGCAGACGGCGCTGGAACAGTCACAGGAGCGTTTACAGGACTTAGAGACGCAGTCGGCTGAACAGGCTCAGTCGCAGGCTGCAGCGCTGACAGAAATCCGCAGTCAACTTGATGTACTGGTCGCCGAGCGTGATCGTCTGCAGGTAGAGCGGCTTGAGGTTGATGCAAAACTGGCCGCGGCCGCGGCGCGGGTCGACGCACTTGAACACAGCACGGAAAACCAATCGGATGCGGTTAGTGGCCTGCAGCTTCGGCTCGAAGAGGCGCAGCGCGAGTTGAAAACCGCACAGCAAACGACAGAGACACTGCAAGCTGACTATTCAGCCGCACAAACAGCGACGGCTGAGCTCGAAGCTAAGTTGGCTGCAGCTGAACAGGCGCAGCTTCAGGTTTTGGCTGAACGCCAGGCGGAATTGGATGCAACGCATGCTGAACTTGCGGCTTTGTCCCAGACCCAGACTGAACTTGTGTCCGAATCAGAACAACGCATACAGGCGCTGGAAGCCTCCTTGGCTGAGGCCTGTTCGGTGGCTGAGCAGGGTAAGGCGGAACAGCAACAGGCGCTGATCGAATTACAGGCGCAGCGCGATACCGCGGAACGTGCTTTGGTGGAGGCGCGTGAGCAGCTCGATCAGTTGGCAATGCAACAAAGCGATGCGGCATCCAGTCATGATGAGCAGATGCAGTCGCTGGCCAATGCGCGCGAGGAATTGCGGATCGCGCAGGATCAGTTGCGCGCAGCGGATGCCGGTCGTCTGGAAATCGAGGCGCGTCTGAATGAAATGACGCAGGCTGCGAGTGATGCTCAAACGCGCCTGGAAACGGCGCAGGTGGAACAACGCAAAGCGATCGCCGAGACTGAGCAGCGAGTGCGTGCTGAGCAGGAAATTCAACTGAAAGATTTGAAGTCTGAGCTGGAGAGTGCGCGTACGGCATTGGCGCGGCAAATGGCCGAACGCGGCAACCTCGAGCAGGCCACGCAATCTGAATTCAATGCTGTGCAGAAACAACAAAGAGAGGCGCTGGATCAGGCAAAAACCGCGTTGGAGGAAAGTGAGCAGTCATTAGTCGAGGCGCGTGCCGCAGAGAAAGCGCTTACAGAGCAACTGGCTGAGGCGCGGGCGACTGCGAAGTCTCAGCAACAGGCGTTGGCAGCGGAACTGGAGCAGTTACGCATGGCCACGACTACCGATATCGAGGCCACGCAAAAGCAGTTGCAGCAGATAAAGGAAGAACTGAAAGCAGCCCGCAAGGTGAGTGCTGGCGGCTCGGTCAACGAAGAGCTCGAAAAGCTCCGTCTGTTGCTGGATGGTGCGCGCGAGGAAGCGAGTCATGCGCGCGCTGATGCCGAGCAGTGGCGCGAACATGCGCTATCGGAGACCACTGCCGCGGCCGAGCAAGGTAGCGATGAATTGGCCGCGCTGCGTGTGCAGCTTGCCGATGTTCAGTGCCGCGTCGAGGAAGCCACGCAACTGCGTGAGAAATCTCAGCAGGAAGTTGCACAGCTACGTAATGAATTACAGGCACAGCAACTGCGTCAGTCTGTGCAGGACGTCCCTGTACAGACTACAGTTCTGCAAGAGGATGCCCCCGCGCGTAGAGGGGGGCTCTGGATGGGCTTGGCAGCCGGATTGCTGCTGGGCATGATCGGCGCTGGCGGTGCACTCTGGTACGGGCAATCCGCACCGGTGCCGGGAACGGTCGAGCCGGTCGTTGCGACGCCCGCCCCCATGACCGTCTCACCGACTCAATCTTTACCCGCCGTGAAGACAGCTGAGCCGGAAAAAAAGGTTGTCGCAGCACCCGTTATCACCAAGGCTGAAGCAAGAACTCCTGCGGTCGAGCCGGTGGCCAAGCTGCGTGAGCTGAGTGACCGTTTGAGCGACGGTAGTAGCGGTCCGTTACTGATCGATATTCCAGCTGCCAGTTATTCCATGGGAAGTGGTGCCAGTTCATTGGATTTCGATGAGCGCCCCAAACATGATGTGCAGTTGCCACGGTTCGCGATTGGTAAATATGAAGTCACGTTTGACGAATACGATGCCTTCGCCCGCATGACCGGCCGTGCCATGCCGGACGACAAAGGCTGGGGGCGTGGACAGCGTCCCGTTATCAATGTCAGCTGGGAAGAGGCGCTGACCTATACACGTTGGCTGTCTGAGCAGACAGGCAAACGTTATCGCCTGGCGACTGAGGCTGAATGGGAATATGCCGCCGGTGGTACCGCTCGCACACTGTATTGGTGGGGGAATAGTCCGGGCGAAGGGCGCGCTAACTGCTTTAATTGCGGCAGCGAATGGGATGCACATCAGTCAGGACCCGTTGGTAGTTTTGCGGCCAACCCGCTTGGTCTGCATGACAGCTCCGGCAATGTTGCCGAGTGGGTGCAAGATTGTTATCACCCGAGTTATGAAGGTGCGCCGAGCGATGGTAGCGCCTGGAACACCGTCGGTTGCACGCGCCATGTTGTTCGTGGCGGCGGTTTCAATAGCCCGGCGAACACCTTGCGTCTTACCAAGCGTGATCAGCAACTGTCCAGTATGCGCAGCGATGATCTGGGCTTCCGGGTCGTCCGCGAATACTGATTGCGCCTTTCTGGCAGCTGAAAATGCCCCTCTGATCGACTACACTGCGCGCCATTATGGCTCGCATCCTCGCAATCGGTATTGCTACCCTCGACATTGTCAATTTGGTCGCTGCGTATCCAGCCGAAGACAGCGAGACACGTGCGCTGGGTCAGCGGGTGGCGCGTGGCGGCAATGCCACTAATACGTTAGTGGTGTTGAGTCAGTTGGGGCACGCCTGCAGTTGGGGTGGCGCCTTGGCCGAGGAGACGGATGCAGCGTTTATCCGCTCGGATCTCATGGCCCATAACATCGATCTCCAGTATTGCCGGCATCTGCCGGGCGGGAAAAATCCAACCTCGTATATTCTGTTGAGTCAGGCCACCGGTTCGCGCAGCATCGTGCATTATCGCGATCTCCCCGAATACGATTTTGAACAGTTCGTTGGCATTGACCTGACAGCATTCGATTGGCTGCACTTCGAGGGTCGCAATATCGACGCGACAGCAGAGATGCTGCGGTACGCCCGGCGGATGGCGCCGCATCTGCCACTGTCCGTTGAAGTTGAGAAGCAGCGTCCGGATATTGAACAGCTGTTCATGCTGCCGGATCTACTGCTGTTTTCTCGGGCCTATGCCACTGCCTGTGAGTATCTGGATGCGACGGCATTATTCGCAGCGGTGCGTCCACAGGCGCAGCAGGCCGATCTGGTGTGCAGTTGAGGTGACGCAGGTGCGCAAGCGCAGGATTCGGGTGGCGCGTTGTATGCCAGTCCGGCGTTTCCACCGCCGCGCTTGGTGGATACGCTCGGTGCGGGCGATACTTTTAATGCGGGTATTATCGATGCCCGGCTGCGTGGCCTACCCCTTGCCGATGCGTTGCAATTCGCTTGTCGGTTGGCAGGGCGAAAGTGCGGCCAACAGGGTTTTTCAGGACTTATCCATGACTGAATCATTTCCGCGTCAGCGACTGTGCCGACTGGATGATCTGACTGATCCGGGCTCACGCAGTTTCACGCTACGCATGCACGACGGTGCGGTTGAGGAGGTTTTTGTAGTGCGGCGCGGAAACCGGGTGTTTGCCTACGTGAATCACTGCCCACACACCGGGAGTCCCCTGGATTGGCAGCCAGGCCAATTCCTGAATCTGGAGCGTACTCTGATTCAGTGCGCGACCCATTTCGCGTTGTTCAAGATCGAGGATGGTCACTGTATCAGTGGCCCTTGTGCGGGACAGACTCTTACACCGGTCGCCGTGGAGCTTGTGGATGATTGGGTAGAGGTTGTTGCCCGCGAAATTCTGTGAACTGAAAGTACGTTTTGCGACCATCGAGTGAATGAGCAAGGCAAAAAAACACCTGTACCTTGCGGTTACAGGTGTTGTGGATGTTGTATCGGGTTTAGTGGATCAGTCGTTAAGTCTTGCCAGGAAGCTGTCTACATCGGTATAGAGCAGGCTGGGGTGCAAATCCTGACGCAGTGGCATTGGTGATGCCTCGATCAGCTGCAGCTGAACAGCCGTAGTCGCGGTCAATTCGGCAGCAAATGAGCGGGCAGAATCCAGAGTGGAGGTGTCCTCATCTGGCTCGCGTATTTCGTAAGTGTCCATATCGTATATCCTCATCATGGCACACCTCCTAATGCGGCAAACGCCGTGTTCGCCTCTTACCCTAAAGTAGCGGCGCAGCGAAGGCAAGATTTAGCGAAGTGTTGGTTAATACCCCACATACGCCTGCGGCTTGTCCCGCTAGGGCGCTAACTGCTCATATACACATGGCCAACGCCACTTTTGGCACGATACTAACGTGTCGCCTTCAGGCAGCGGCTGGCTAGTTTAGAATCCACTATTTATCAGTAGATTAGAGCGTTTAAGACGGTGCTTGGTGCCGGGATAGGCAAAATCAGTGCGCGCCAGCGGCCGTGGAGGCGAAGCTATGGGCCTGACGGGTGGTTTCCGGCAACCGGTAGTCAGGGGCGCAGGCCAATACCAAGTCAATGGCAGATGGCAGACTGACTCTGTGCCCTGTCGAGACAAAGATAGGTAGTGTACCTACACGGCTGCGCAAAGCGGCACCGAGTATTTCGTTGTGATAACGCAGGGGTTCCCAGGCACCACGGCGTTGGGGTGGATTGATATGTTGGCCAATCAGACGGTGTTTGGCGACGCCAATGGTGGGTCGGTCGATGAGTACGCCGAGATGGCTGGCGAGTCCAAATCGACGCGGATGGGCTATACCCTGGCCGTCGCAGAGAATTACATCGGGTTCGGTACGCATGCGGTCCAAGGCATGCAATAGCGCCGGTACCTCGCGGAATGAGAGTAAGCCCGGAATATAGGGAAAACCGGTCGGCTGACGGACGATAACGCGTTCAACGAGTTCCAGATCAGGAAAGCTCAGGATTACCAGTGCCGCACGGATCGTGTTGCCGCCGTTCTCGAAGCCGATGTCCACGCCGGCAACGTGTTTAACCGGACCGAAGCGATCCTCACACTCGACATCCGCTGCCAGCTCGTCTTGGATAATACGGGCGTGGGCGGGGGTTACGCGCCAGGGGTGGAAGGCTTGTGTCTGCATATTATGAGATTCGTAGCATGGTAGCGTTGGGTTATTAAGCAGCCAGACCTCCACGTCCGGCTGCTTCGCAAGAGATCAAGGGAAGGCGGGCATTGTCGGTTCAATGCCGTGATCGCTGGCTTCGGGATGGTGACGGTGAATCATGTCACTGACCTGCTGTACTTCCCCTAGTCGAACATCGACCATCAACAGTATTTCGCCTTGTTCGATCGCTGGCATGAATTTCTTCAACTGACTGTTGGGTACATCCGTGCCGATCATGCCGGCCGCCCAGGCACCGATGACGGCGCCGGCTAGTGCCAGTACCAAGACGGTCCCACCGCCGAAAACCAGACTGTCTGGCATGTACAGGGTCGTGGCCAATCCGGCCAGTATGCCGGTGGCGCCGCCGACTGCCAGCCCCGTTTCCAGGCCGTGCAGGACGTCGCTACGTTGTAGAAGATTGGCTGCAGGTAGGCCTTCCATGGATGTGCCATCACGTGCGAGTACATGAATGTGTCGTTCTTCGATGCGTGCCAGCAGGAGTTCATCCAGGACCTGGCGGGTACGCCGAAGATCGGGCATTAGGAAATACAGTCTTCTTCTCATGATGACCTCCGTTGCAGTGGGACTGCGGCCGTACAGCCTGAGCCATACGCGTTTTGGTCTGAGCTGTGAGCTTAAGTATAGAAGACGATTTCCAGATCGGCCGTGTAACCCTTATTGCCCTAGAGAATTGTGGGGTTTTCAGAGCAATACAGAGCTCACTCAGTCTTCCCGGTCCAGACTGTCGAGGGGGCTGCTTCTGGCCTCGTTGCCGTGCATTTCGAGATCGACACCGTAATCATCGCGCTCGATATCCAGAGAGCCGGACCAGTCTTCCGGGGGCTCGATCGGTACGATATTCAGTTCGCACCACGTGTCCATGTCGAGTTCTTCGATCATTCCATCGAAGTATTGTATTTCTAGCGTGTCGTCATCCAGATCAAGAGCAACGATTTCGAAATTGTCACCTGTGATCGTGCGATACCAATCGCCAACGCGTGGTTCAAATTCGGTCGCCATAGTGCTTGCCTCCTGCGCTGCCTCGTGCCGTATTTGTGATAGTCACTACTACGGTAGGCAATTTTAGTTATAGGACTATCGCAAGGGCTTGGCAAGCTGCCCGCCGCATTGTTCAGGTTGGATGCGCAAGCGTATGATCCGACATAGAGAAGTGTGATCCGCGGGCAGGCGCGGTGAGGGTGATTCACGGTTTGTGGGCCATTGGAGCAGCTGTGTCTGCGGCGTTATTCAGCAAAGTGTTGAGTGATATCAATGTGGGATACGGTGCTTGAGGTTGGATTCAACAGTTTCCTGCTGTTGTTTGTCACTATAGATCCCATCGGTGTCACGCCCATGTTTGCGGCGCTCGGCGCGCATCTGCCGGAGTCAGCACGTCGTCGTGCTGCTCTGCAGGGTGTTTTGTTGGCCGCCGTTATCCTGGTTGTTTTCGGTCTGGTCGGTGATCGTCTGCTAACGGCACTGGGTATCGGCTTGCCGGCGTTTCGTATCGCCGGTGGCAGTTTGCTGTTTCTGTTGGCCATCGACATGGTATTCGCGCGTCAATCCGGATTGCGTTCAACGACGCCGGTCGAATATCACGAGGCCGAACAGCGCGATGATATTTCGGTTTTTCCACTGGCGTTTCCCTTGTTAGCGGGTCCCGGTGCACTGACTACCATCCTGCTGATGACGACGGGGCAGCATGGCGAACCGATGCAGCTGGGTGTGGTGCTGGCGGCGCTCAGTCTGGTGCTGCTGTTGACCTGGCTGATGCTGCGTCTGGCAGGGCCGCTGCTCGGTCTGCTTGGAGAAACCGGCGCTAACGTCATCGGTCGGCTGCTGGGTTTGTTGTTGGCTGCCTTGGCTGTGCAATTCATCGTCGATGGCGTCGTCGCAGTTATGCAAACAATCACGCCGTCGTCAGTGGCGGTCTTCAATCAATTATCGGGAGTGATGTCACAGTGAGTTGGTGGGGTGCGGTACTGGGTGGTGCCTTTGGATACATGCTGGGTGGTCCGCTGGGTGCGCTGCTGGGCGTGGCGTTGGGACGACGGTTTGATAAGGGTCTGCAAGGATTCGGGGATTTTCAGGCGCAGATCGGCGATCAGGAACGCGTACAGACGGCGTTCTTCACCGCGACCTTTGCGGTGATGGGACACATCGCCAAGGCGGATGGTCAGGTGTCGCGTGACGAAATCCGCATGGCCGAGGCCATCATGACGCGCATGGCATTGAGCGACGATATGCGCAAGGCGGCTATCGGGTTATTCAGCCAGGGCAAAGCGGCGGATTTCAATCTCGATGCAGTGCTCGATCAATTTCGCCGCGAATGTCACCGGCGGCGAAATCTGTTGCAGATGTTCGTCGAAATCCAGCTGCATGCCAGTTATGCCGATGGCGAAGTGCATGAGGCCGAGGCGCAGGTGTTGCGGCATATCTGCAGTCAGCTCGGTATCAGTAAAATGGAATTCGCGCATCTGGAAGCGCTGGTGCGTAACGCGCAGGAATTCACCGGTGCCGGTGCGCAAGGTCAACGACCCTCGCAGCGACCCTCGCGGGATCGTCTTGCCGATGCCTATCAGGTGTTAGGTGTCGCGGCGAGCGCAACCGATGCCGAGGTCAAAACCGCCTACCGTCGACTTATGAATCAACATCACCCGGACAAGCTTGTCGCCAAGGGCTTGCCGGAGGAGATGGTCGCACTGGCGACCGAGAAGACGCAGGAGATCAAGGCTGCTTACGAAACCGTCAAGGCGGCGCGCGGTTAGCGTATAAACTGTCATTCCGTATGCACCGGCATGACGAAATAACCAGCTGTCCCAGGATTGAAGGTTTTTCTCCTAGCGCCTTTGCGGTTCACGATATGAAAGCTTGATGTATATCGCGTCTGATTGATTGCCAGCTCTGGTTATTCCAGTGCTTACAGTGCTAGATAGCGGCCGCCGCTCGCGATCACCGCCACCAGCAATCCCAGAATCAAATTAATGCCGACGATACGGCGGATCTGTGCCAGTTGCTGACCACCCGTCGGCCAATCGCCAGCGGCGACGGCGCGCTTCATCCGCTGGAAGGGCGCGAAATACATATGCATGTACATCAATATCATGATCCACCCGAGCCCCTGCATCAGATGCACATGCAGGCCAACGGCGCCCATGCCGCCGAATACACCGAGTACCATCAGATAACCCGTTGCTGTCAGTAGCAGAATGGATAGCCACACCCAGGGGAAAAAGCGCACGAAGGTTTGCGTCCAGAGTGGCAGACGTTGCGGTGGTTCCAGTAACGTGGCAGCGACCGGACGTAGCGCCATATAGGCGAAAAACATACCGCCTACCCAAACCACGGCGGCAAGCAGATGTAGGGCGATCAGTACCGGCATCAGTATGTTCATGGTTGAGTTGTGATGTCCTTCGTCTACATGGGTTAAGGTAGGTGACAGGTTATCTATTTAGTCAGCTGTTCCAGCCACCCACGCACACGCGTAACCAGCTCGTCTTCCAGGCCGACGAAGAAATGATCCGCGCCTTCGATTTCGAGCTGACGGTATTTGTCGTTGTCCACCTTGCGAGCGGCGGCCGCGCGTGGTGTGGCCGAGGCCAGTACTGTATCCAGGTCGCGGCTGCCGTAGAGATCCAGGATCGGTAATTTCAATTTTGCGATCTGTGCAGTCGTGTCGAGCTGGGGATCGAGGTCGCTGCTGCTCATGCCGATGGCGGCGAAGCCAATAAAGCCCATGTCGCCAGTTTCGGCCAGTGTTGCCGAGGCCATGGTTGCCCCAAGACTGTGGGCAATCAGAACGACCGGAGTGACGTCCTTGGATTTCAGGAAGGCCTGGGCAGCCTTGATGCGCGGCGCGGCCTCCTTGATCAGCGGGATATAGTCCTTTAGTTCGGCCTCATTGGCCAGGATCGGCATTTGGATGGAGAGTGTTGCCCAACCATAGTTGGGCAGTTCGGTGCGCAGCGGATAGATGACGTCCTCCCAGTTGGGGTGCACACCGATACCGTGCAGGATGATCACGCCGCCTTTAGGGGTGCCGGACAGTTCCTCGGTGTAAATGCCCAGAAACTTCTGGCCCTCGGCTTCCAGCCACTCGGCCTCGCCAACCAATAATGAGTCAACAGTCTGGTCGGCCCAGCGTTTTTCCTTGTCCGTGTCCGAGGCTAAAGCCAGTGTCGTGTTTGCAATGGCCAGAAAAAAAACAAGCAGACTCAAGAGTTTTAGTCGAAACATAAGGGCCTCCCTGGGCAGATAGTAGCCGCATATGCCGAAAGGAATTGCGGCTTGGCGGAGTGGATGGCTGAAAATTCGTCCGTGATACGGTACATTGCGCAACTTTACTCGCTCGGACGAGTCCCCAGCAACGCATTCGGAGAGCCAACATCATGGCGGATTACAAGATTGCCCCTTCCATCCTCTCAGCGGATTTCGCGCGCCTGGGCGAAGAGGTCGACAATGTACTGGCAGCGGGTGCCGATATTGTGCACTTCGACGTCATGGATAACCATTATGTGCCGAACCTGACCATCGGTCCGCTGGTGTGCGAAGCCCTGCGCAAGCATGGCGTGAAGGCCGAGATCGATGTGCATCTGATGGTCAAGCCGGTTGATCGCATCATCCCGGATTTCGCCAAGGCCGGCGCCAGCTACATCACCTTCCACCCGGAAGCCTCCGACCACATCGATCGTACCCTGCAACTGATCAAGGCCGAAGGCTGCAAATCCGGTCTGGTGTTCAACCCCGCCACCCCGCTGTCCTACCTGGATTACGTGTTGGACAAGGTCGATATGGTGCTGCTGATGTCGGTCAACCCGGGTTTTGGTGGCCAGAGCTTTATCCCCGCCACGCTGGACAAGTTGCGCGAAGCCCGCAAGATTATCGATGCCTCGGGCCGCAATATCCGTCTGGAGATCGACGGTGGCGTGAAGGTCGACAACATCCGCGAAATTGCCGCGGCGGGCGCGGACACCTTTGTCGCCGGCTCGGCCATCTTCAATGCCGCCAAGACCAGCGACAAGCATCACTACGATACGGTTGTGAAAGCGATGCGTGACGAGCTGGCCAAGGCTGGTAAATAACAACGACCTGTCTCGCGCAAAGACGCGAAGGCGCTAATAGAAAAAACACGTGACGTACCGCGGCTGTGGGGACAGATCTTTAGCTCTGTCCCCGTCCGTGCGGACCACGCGGATAAACGAAGCCGCTGAGGACGTGACGATAGATTGTTGGGCGGCTTCGCTCTGTTGAGTGGAGCCACAACGGGGACTGAGCTAAAGATCTGTCCCCACCGCGGCGGTGTATCGAAGAGGTGGTTACGCTGCACTGCGCGGAACCACCACGGCAGTGTATCTGGCAGGTTTGCCTTTGCGTCTTTGCGCGAGATGTTTTTTATCATGCTGATAAAACCACAAATGATTCTGATCGACGTGGACGGCACGCTGGTGGACAGCGTGCCGGACCTGGCGTTTTGCGTCGATGAGATGATGAAGGCCATGGGGAGGCCGCCACACAACGAAGCCAAGGTGCGTAATTGGGTCGGTAACGGCGTTGAGCGTTTGGTGCGCCGCGCGCTGGTCGGGCAATTGGACGGCGAACCGGATGAGGCGGATTTCAAAAAGGCCTATCCGATCTTCCTGGAGCTGTACGCCGAGAACACCTCCAAGCGCAGCCTGCTCTATCCCGGTATCCGTGAGGGTCTGGATTATCTGAAAAAGGCTGGCTACAAACTTGGCTGTGTGACCAACAAGGCCGAACAGTTCACCGTGCCGCTGCTGACCGATCTGGGTATCGCGGGTGACTTTTCCATTATCGTCAGCGGTGATACGCTGCCGCAGAAGAAGCCTGATCCGGCGCCACTGTTGCATGCGGCCAAGTTTTTCGGCATCGCCCCTGAGCAAGCATTAATGGTTGGCGACTCGGTCAGCGATGTGAAGGCGGCGCGTGCCGCCGGCTTCCAGATTGTCTGCATGAGTTATGGCTACAACCATGGTGTGGATATCCGCGAATCCAACCCGAACGCGGTGATCGATACCCTGACGGAGATCCAGCCGCTCCTTGAAGCGGCGGCTTGAATGATGATTACCCTGACTGAACGGAAACGGACCTGTCGATGGCGCGGCTGATAGCCGAGTTGTTGCTGGTTTCCGTTTTCGTTTCACAGGGGTGATTGCATGGACACTGCACGTTTTTCCGATTTAGCCAAACAGGGTTACAACCGTATTCCGGTCGCGCGCGAAGTGCTGGCCGACCTGGATACACCCCTCAGTACCTACCTCAAGCTGGCCGACGGTCCCTTTTCCTATCTGTTCGAATCCGTGCAGGGCGGGGAGAAATGGGGGCGTTATTCCATCATCGGATTGCCCTGTCGGACCGCCATTCGCGTCGTTGGTCGGCGTGTCGAGGTGTTGACCGATGGCGCCGTTGCTGAAACCACGCAGGTTGACGATCCGCTCGACTGGATCGAAGCCTTCCAAGCGCGCTACAAGGTGGCGGAGATAGAGGGTCTGCCACGCTTCAACGGTGGGCTGGTCGGTTATTTCGGCTATGACACGATCCGCTATATCGAACCTAAGCTGGCCCAGGGCGACAAGCCCGACGCGCTGAACACGCCCGATATTCTCCTGATGGTGTCGGATGAGATCCTGGTGTTCGATAATCTGCGCGGCAAGCTGTTCATGGTCGTGCATGCCGATCCGAAACTGCCGGATGCCTTGGCCAGCGCAGAGCAGCGGCTCAATCAACTGGATGAGATGTTGAGCCAAGCGGCACCGCGGCATACGCAGCCGAGCGCCAGCCAAGTGAATGAAGCCGATTTTATTTCCGGCTTCACGCAGGACGGCTTTGAAAGTGCCGTGCAACGCTGCAAGGACTACATTGTCGATGGCGATGTGATGCAGGTGGTGTTGTCTCAGCGCATGTCCATTCCGGTGAAATCACGACCGCTGGATATCTACCGTGCCCTGCGCAGCCTGAATCCTTCGCCCTATATGTTCTATCTGAATCTCGGCGATTTTCACATCGTCGGTTCCTCGCCGGAAATTCTCACTCGGCTGGAGGATGGCGTGGTGACCGTGCGGCCCATCGCCGGTACGCGACCACGCGGAGCGAGCGAGTCCGAAGATCATGCACTGGAGCGCGACCTGCTGTCCGACCCCAAAGAGCTTGCCGAACATCTGATGCTGATCGATCTCGGCCGCAACGATGTTGGGCGCATTGCCAAGACCGGCACGGTCGAACTCACCGAGAAGATGCTGATCGAGCGTTATTCGCATGTGATGCACATCGTCAGTAATGTAACCGGTGTCCTTAAGGACGGCATGAGCGCCATGGATGTGTTGCGTGCCACCTTCCCGGCCGGGACGGTCAGCGGCGCACCGAAAATCCGCGCCATGGAAATTATCGATGAGCTGGAGCCCGTCAAGCGCGGCGTGTACGCCGGCGCGGTTGGCTACCTGGCCTGGAACGGCAACATGGATACTGCGATAGCGATCCGTACCGCGGTGATCAAGGAGGGGGTGCTGCACATCCAGGCCGGTGCCGGCATTGTCTATGATTCGGTGCCACGCAACGAGTGGAACGAAACCATGAATAAAGGTCGCGCGATCTTCCGCGCAGTGTCGCTCGCCGAGCAGGGGCTGGATGGGGCGAACCGTTGATGTGCATGGATGGCTGAAAGATTGAACCACGAAGGCGCACAAGGCGACGAAGGAAAGCATGTTCAAGGTTAAGATAAAGGATTCTAAGCGCTGTCTCATCGGTATGATCTAAAGCAGACACGGCTGTTGTGGAAACTCTGAATAATCCGTCATTCCGGCGCAGGCCGGAATCCAGTGCCTTGAATCACATGGATTCCGGCCTGCGCCGGAATGACGGTTTAGTAATAAATCAGAGTTCCCTTGCGCGCCTTCGGCGCCTTTGTGGTTAAAATGTTTTCAGTATTTTCAGATCGGGCGAAACCATGCTGCTGATGATCGACAATTACGACTCCTTTACCTACAACCTGGTGCAATACCTGGGTGAACTTGGGCAGGACGTGCAGGTGCATCGCAACGATCAGATCACGCTGGCCGAGATCGCCGCACTAAAGCCGGAGCGTATCGTGATCTCGCCCGGCCCCTGTACGCCGAACGAAGCCGGTGTTTCGGTGCCGACCATTCGTGAATTTGCCGGCAAGGTACCGCTGCTCGGTGTCTGTCTTGGTCATCAAAGCATCGGCCAGGCCTTTGGTGGCAAGATCGTGCATGCGCGCGAAATCATGCACGGCAAGACCTCCATGATTCACCATAAAGATGTTGGTGTGTTCAAAGGATTGGAAAATCCCTTCGAGGCGACGCGCTATCACTCACTGGTGATCGAAAAGGACAGCATTCCCGACTGTCTGGAGATCACCGCCTGGACCGAGACCGCCGATGGCACGCTGGATGAGATCATGGGCGTGCGCCACAAAACGCTTCCGATCGAGGGTGTGCAGTTCCACCCTGAATCGATCCTGACCCAGCACGGCCACGACATGCTGCGGAATTTTCTGGAAGGACAGAAATAACCCACAAGACAAAAATATTCGAACCGCCAAGACGCCAAGGACGCCAAGAAAAATGATTTAGGGTCGCGGCGGCGGATATTTAAGGTGATGCGCAATAGGTCTTTACGTTTGTTTATTGCATTAATTGATTTTCTTGGCGTCCTTGGCGTCTTGGCGGTTCAAAAAAATCTTTTAGCCTTTGCGGTAAAGAGAGAATAACGATTATGGATATGCAGTCAGCCATACGCGCCATCACCGAGCGCCGCGATCTCAGTCATGCGGATATGGTCGAGGTCATGCGCATTATCATGACCGGGCAGGCGACGCCCTCGCAGATCGGTGGCTTCCTGATCGGTATGCGCATGAAGGGCGAGACGGTCGATGAGTTGACCGCGGCAGCGCAGGTGATGCGTGATCTGGCATCACGCGTCGAGGTCGGCGGGCCGCATCTGGTGGATATCGTCGGCACCGGCGGCGATGGCAGCAGCACCTTCAATATCTCCACAGCGAGTACCTTCGTGGTCGCGGCGGCCGGCGGACGTGTCGCCAAGCACGGTAATCGTGCAGTCTCGAGTAAATCCGGCAGCGCCGATCTGCTGGAAGCGGCCGGTGTGAAGCTCGATCTTCAACCGGAGCAGGTACGCAAGTGTATCGACGAAGTTGGTGTCGGTTTCATGTTCGCGCCCATGCATCACAGTGCCATGAAACACGCCATCGGACCGCGCAAAGAGATGGGTGTGCGGACGCTGTTCAACCTACTCGGTCCGCTCACCAACCCGGCGGGTGCGCCACATCAGGTGCTGGGTGTGTTCAGCAAAGATTGGGTGCAGCCGCTTGCGGAGGTTCTGAAACTGCTTGGCAGTAAGCATGCGCTGGTTGTGAATGCGCAGGATGGCATGGATGAGATCAGTATTGCCGCAGCAACCGATGTTGCCGAATTGAAGAATGGCACGATCACATCGTATCAGATTGCGCCGGAAGATTTCGGCTTGGTGCGCGGCGACTTGGCCGCGATTAAAGTGGTCGATGCACAGGGTAGTCTGGCGATTATCCGCGACCTGCTGGCCGGTAAGCCTGGGCCGGCACGTGACATCGTGATGCTGAACGCGGGCGCGGCGATTTATGCGGCTGATCTGGTTGACTCCTTGGCGGCAGGTGTCGCACTGGCTGCCAAGGTTATTGACAATGGTGCGGCGCAGGAAAAACTCGCGGCGTTGGTGCGAGTCAGTAACAATTGTTAGTGTGCACGCATTCCGGCGTAGGCCGGAATCCATGTTATTCATGATGCTGGATTCTGGCCTACGCCAGACTGACGAGAAAATCGAAGATCCTGTTAATTTCATTTAGGGAACCTCTGATTAATCCGTCATTGCGAGGAGCGTAGCGACGCGGCACAAGCGAGCTTGCGAGCGCAGAACGTCCGCAGGACGGCCCCGAAGGGGTGAGCGGAGCGAATAATCTCCAAGTTATTGATCTACCGTGGAGGGCGATTGCTTCGCTTTGCTCGCAATGACGATTCAACGGATTAATCAGAGATTCCTCAGTAGAGCAGATTTTTTGTCCAGCTATATCGGTTGATGAGGCCGATCATTCATTTTGATGGCATTTGAGATATGACCGGCGTCCCAGACATCCTCCAGAAGATACTCAACCGAAAGGCCGAAGAGGTCGCGGCCTGTGTGGCGCGTGTATCGCTTGGCGAAATCCGCCAGCGGGCGGCGACCGCCGATGCGCCGCGCGGTTTTGTCGCCGCCCTGAGACGACGCATTGCCGCAGGACAGGCCGGAGTTATCGCAGAAATAAAAAAGGCTTCGCCGAGCAAGGGTGTGCTGCGAGAGCACTTTGATCCAACCGCCATTGCGCAAAGTTATGCTGCCGGCGGCGCGGCTTGTCTGTCGGTTTTGACCGACATAGATTTTTTTCAGGGTGCCGATGCCTATCTTCAAGAGGCGCGCGCCGCTTGCGCACTGCCGGTGTTGCGCAAGGATTTCATGATCGATCCGTATCAGGTCTATGAGGCACGCGCGATCGGTGCCGATTGCATCCTGTTGATCGTTGCGGCCCTGAGCGATACGCAGATGTTTGAGCTGGCGAATGTGGCGCATGAATTGGGCATGGATGTGCTGGTCGAAGTACATGATGCCGACGAATTGGAACGCGCGCTGAAATTGCCTTGTCGGATGATCGGTATCAATAACCGCAACCTGCGAACCTTTGAGACAAGATTGGAAACGACGTTGGAATTACTTGGCCGTGTACCCAGCGATCGCCTGGTAGTCACCGAGAGTGGAATACTGGCGCCCCCCGATGTGACCTTGATGCGCCAACACCATGTGAATGCGTTCCTGGTCGGCGAGGCCTTTATGCGGGCCGAAAATCCGGGACAGCGATTGGCGGAGTTGTTCGAATTCAGGGGCTAGGTGCTAGGGTCTACGCAGACGTGGGGACAGATCTTTAGCTCTGTCCCCGTTGTGCGTACCACGTGGATGAACGAAGCCGCTGAGGAAGCGTGACGGTGGGTAGTTGGGCGGCTCCGCTTGGTTGAGTGGAACCACAACGGGGACAGAGCTAAAGATCTGTCCCCACCACGGCGGTGTATCTGGTTTGTCTTTGCGTCTCGGCGCGAGACAAGAAACTCAGCGGGTGCCGAACACGACGATAGTCTTGCCCTTGGCGCTGATCAGCTCTTGTTCTTCCAGGCTCTTCAAGACACGTCCGACCATTTCGCGGGAACAGCCGACGATGCGCCCGATCTCCTGACGGGTGACACGTATCTGCATGCCGTCGGGATGGGTCATGGCGTCAGGCTGTTTGCACAGATCCAGCAGAGTGCGCGCGACGCGACCGGTAACGTCCACGAAGGCCAAATCGGAAACCTTGCGGCTGGTGGTGCGCAGGCGTGCTGCCATTTGTGAGGATAATGCGAACAGGATACCGGGATCTTCTTCAGCGATCTGACGGAAACGGCTATAACTGATTTCGCCTAGCTCGCACTCGGTACGGGTACGGACCCAGGCGCTGCGTTTGCTGCTCTCGCCGAACAGGCCCATCTCACCAAAGAAATCGCCCTTGTTCAGATAAGCGAGCACGATTTCGTGACCGTCCTCGTCCTCGATGAGTACCGTCACCGATCCCTCGACGATGTAATACAGCACATCGGGTGCATCACCTGCATAGATGATGACGCTCTTGGAGGGGTAGCGCCGCCGATGGCAGTGTTCCAGAAACCGGTCGATTGACGGGTTGCCGGTGGCTTTTTGGGGAGTAATAGTCGTCATAGTGATCCTATATCGGCACCACTTGGCACCACTTCAGTACATACTATAACACCGCCTCAGGGTCCAGGGTCCAGGGAGGTCTGGGACTGTGATAGGCTTCGCACAAATCCAATGTGCATGGAGAACATCATGAAGGCGCGGGTGAAATGGGTGCAGGACGCCACTTTTATCGGTGAATCCGCCAGTGGCCATGCCGTGGTCATGGATGGTCCGCCGGAGAGCGGCGGACGCAATCTCGGTGTGCGACCAATGGAGATGTTGCTGTTGGGCATGGGCGGTTGCACCGCATTCGATGTCGTCTATATTCTGCAGCGCGCGCGGCAGCCGGTAACGGACTGCGTGGTCGAGATCGAGGCCGAGCGGTCCGAAGAGGCCCCCAAGGTGTTCACCAAGATCCATGTGCATTTCATCGTTACTGGCCGCGCTCTGCCCGATAAACAGGTGGAGCGTGCGGTGAAGCTATCGGCCGAAAAATACTGTTCGGCTTCCATCATGCTCGGCAAGGCCGCCGAGATAAGTCACGATTACGAGGTTGTCGAGGCGCCCTGAGCGGTGACTATGCCTCCGCCCAAATCACCCGCGGCCGCCTTCGATGCGTTGGTGGCTGACTACTACCAAGCCTGGTTCCGTTTTCATCCAGAGACCGCTGTTGATCTGGGTATGCACGGTTATGCCGGTTTGCTGCGCCCCTACGATGACGATGAGCTGGGGGCGCAGGCTGCGATTCAGGAAAAACTCTTGGCTGAGCTGGAAGGGCTAGATCTTGACGCTTTGGACCCGGACCGTCGCCTCGATGCTCAGATCATCTCCGGCCAGGCACAGATTGAACATCACGATTTACTCGAACGCGACTGGCGGCGTCGCGATCCGGTGCGCTATCTCCCCATCAATGCCCTCTATCAACTGACAGTTCTGCCGGTGGCGGATTTCGCAACCGTCTTTAATGCGCGGCTGGTACAGATACCCGCTTATCTGCGCGGGGCGCGCACGCATCTTCAAGGCATGCCGGAATTAGTGCCAAAGGGTTGGTTGGAGTCAGCGCTGGCTTCGGTGGTGGAAGGTGTCGGGTATCTGCAGGGACTCAGACAACATCCGCGTGTCATTCAGGCCTTCGGACGATCATCTCAGTTTCAAGAGTCACTGGAGCGGGCGATTCATGCTGTCGAGGATTTCGGGCGTTTTCTGGAGCGTGATATAGCCCCGCACGCCAGCGGTGACTTCGCCTGTGGACGGGAGCAATTCGAGCGCATTTTGCGGTTGCGGCACGGGCTGAAAATTGATGCGGATCATCTTCATGCCTTTGGTGTACGGCTGTTCGATCAGACCCAGCGTGAACTGCAGGCGGTGACGCGCGAGTTGCGACCCGACGGTGATGCGGCTGCGCTCTGGGCGCAGATCTGTCAGGAGTATGTCGAGCCGGATCAGCTATTGGGCGAATACCGGCGCCAGATGCAGGCGGCCCGCGCTTTTCTGACCGAGCATGATCTGGTGAGTCTGCCGACGGCTGAGCGTCTGGAGGTGGTCGAGACACCGGTGTTTCTGCGTCATCAGATTCCCTTCGCGGCATATCGGTCGCCGCCGGTCGATGATCCTGAGCAGCATGGTTATTATTATGTGACTCCGCCGACGGATGCCGCGGCACTGGCCGAACACAACACGCTGGGATTGATGCACACCTGTGTCCACGAGGCCTGGCCGGGACATCATCTGCAATTCGTTACCGCCAACCTGCATCCGGCGTCACGCAGTCTGCCGCGATTGGTCAACAGCTCGGCCACGCTGTACGAAGGCTGGGCACTGTATTGCGAGCAGCTGATGCAGGAGCAGAGTTTCCTGGGACGTCCCGAGCAGCGTTTCATCCTGTTGCGTGATCGACTCTGGCGTGCGCTGCGGGTCCAGCTCGACGTGGAGCTGCAGACCCGCGGTCTGAGTATTGCCGCAGCGGCGGACCGCATGCAGTCGGCGCTGGGTTTTCCGCGTGCCCAGGCGCTGGCCGATCTGGCCTGGTACACGCGCGCGCCCGGCGTGCCGATGGGTTATGCCACCGGCTGGGCGCTGCTCACCGAAGCGCGGTCACGGCTGGTGCCGGAGCGGATACCACTTAAAGACTTTCATGACCAGCTGCTGACGGTCGGGTCGGTGGGTTTACCCTGGGTGTTGACGCGGGCATTCGGCAGAGAACTCTATCCGGCGGTAGAATCCGCCGTCTTTGATACTGGCGATTAGGTGAACATTATGTCTCGTCCCGCTTCGACATTGGGTCTGCGTCATGTGGCCCTGTATGTACAGGATCTGGAGGCCAGCCTGCATTTCTATGTGGATCTGCTGGGTATGCAGATCGAGTGGCATCCCGATGCCGATAATATCTATCTGACCACGGCCGGGCAGGACAATCTGGCCCTGCATCGGCGCAAAGAGGGCGCTGAGCCGGCCGGGGCGCAGGTGCTCGATCACATCGGCTTTATCCTGCGGACACCGGATCAGGTCGATGCCTGGCACGATTTCCTTACGGCCGAGGGTGTGACCATCAAGACACCGGCCAAGACCCATCGCGACGGTGCCCGCAGCTTCTACTGCGCCGATCCGGCCGGCACGGTGGTGCAGATGATTTATCATCCCCCCATTGCGGGGAATATGGGATAATGCCGCGCCGTCACCTGGGGCGGGTTGTGGATTCTATAAACGTGGCTCGCGCGTCAGCCGATGCCGCCTCTGGGTTGGACATATTGCGATGGTCAAAGGCACGATGAAAAAGCTCAAACTGCACGGGTTCAACAATCTGACCAAGTCCTTGAGCTTCAATATCTACGATATCTGCTATGCCAAGACCAAGCGTCAGCGCAAGGAATACATCGAGTACATCGACGAGGCCTATAACGCCGAGCGCCTGACCCAGATTCTCACTGAGGTCTCCAGCATTATCGGTGCGAACATCCTCAACATTGCCCACCAGGACTACGATCCGCAGGGCGCCAGCGTGACCATGCTGATTTCCGAAGAGCCGATCATGTCCGAGGAGCTGTCCAATACGGAAGGCCCCGGCCCGCTGCCGGACTCCGTGGTCGCGCATCTGGATAAGAGCCATATCACGGTGCACACCTATCCGGAAAGTCATCCGGATAACGGCATCAGCAGCTTCCGCGCCGACATTGATGTGTCGACCTGTGGCCGCATTTCACCGCTGCGGGCCTTGAACTATCTGATCCATACCTTCGAGTCCGACATTGTCATCATGGATTACCGGGTGCGTGGTTTTACCCGTGATGTGAGCGGCAAGAAGCATTACATCGACCACAAAATCAGTTCGATCCAGAACTTCCTGTCACGCGATACCCGTGAGCGCTATCAGATGATCGACGTCAATGTCTATCAGGAGAATATCTTCCACACCAAGATGCTGCTCAAGGATTTCGATCTGGACAATTATCTGTTCGGAACCGGCGCCGACGAATTGAACGTCAAGGAAGAAAAGCAGATCCGTGATCGCCTGCAACGCGAAATGGCGGAGATTTTCTACGGTCGGAATCTGAAGCGCGGATTACGATAAAAGCAGGGACTAGGTTCTAGGGACTAGGGACGAGTAAAAGCCTTCTCTACCTCGTCCCTAGAACCTAGAACCTAGAACCTAGAACCTAGAACCTAGAACCTAGAACCTAGAACCTAGAACCTAGAACCTAGAACCTAGAACCTAGAACCTAGTCCCTGAGTTAAACCCAATACGTCGTCCCCGTCATCACCTTCGACATCGCCTGCATCAGCCGTTTGACGGGTGTGGGCAACTCAGCGCCGCCGGCCTCTTGAGCCTTGGTGCCATGGTGTAACTCATCCAGCCTCATCTGTTCGAGAATGGTGCGGCTTTTCTGATCCTGCGGAGACAGGGTTTGCAGATGGCCATCCAGATGCTTCACGACCTGGCGTTCAGTCTCGGCGACGAAGCCCAAGCTCCATTTGTCACCCACGGCGCCTGCCAGTGCGCCCAGTGCGAACGAGCCGGCGTAGAACACCGGACTCAGGTAGCTGGTGTGACTGCCGAGTTCATGGATGCGCTGTTCGCACCAGGCCAGATGATCATTTTCCTCCTGTGCTGCCTGCTCCATTCCATCGCGTACGCGCTCCAGACGCGCGGTCAGTGATTGGCCCTGATACAGCGCCTGAGCGCAGACCTCGCCGGTGTGATTGATGCGCATCATGCGTGCGGATTCGGCCTGCTCGGCCTCGGTTAACTCATCAGCATCAGTCAGCAGCTCGCTCGGGTTGGGCCGGCCAGTGACCAAGGGTCGACCGAAAATCGTGCGCAGTGCCTGATCAAAATTCGTTATCAGGTGATCGAGCTGTGAATAGTGGCGCGACATGGCAACTCCGCAGTTGGGTGGTCCGGTTCAGAGACACTATACTAGCAGTCCTCTTCACACTGTTCTCGGTGCCTCATGTCTTATTACAAATACCATGTCTTCTTTTGTACCAATCTGCGTGAAGACGGCAGTGCCTGTTGCCAACGCTTCGATGCGCAAGGGATGCGCGATTATGCCAAGCAGTGTTCCAAGGAACTGGGGCTGGCGGGTGCCGGCAAGGTGCGTATCAATACGGCGGGCTGTCTTGACCGCTGCAGCGAAGGCCCGGTGATGGTCGTCTATCCCGAGGGCGTCTGGTACAGCTATGTGGACCGGGAAGACATTGATGAAATCTTCCAGGAGCATCTGATCAGGGGCAAACCGGTCGAGCGTCTGAAGATCTAACTGACTGTTTTTAAGCTAGGGAACCTCTGATTAATCCGTCATTGCGAGGATGCCTTGACCCGAAGGGTAAGGTACCCATAACGAAGCCCGAAGGGATTCTATGGGAAAGCGACGCGGCACAAGCGAGCTTGCGAGCGCAGAACGTCCATAGGGCGGCTCCGAAGGGGTGAGCGTAGCCGAATAATCTCTAAGCTGTTGATCTACCGTAGAAGGAGATTGCTTCGCTTCGCTCGCAATGACACTTCAACGAATAAATCAGATGTTCCTTAGTAAATATCTGTTTATAGAGTTCCCTTCCTTGGAACGGCCGTTCAGGCCGAAGGCCGTGTCCGACGTCTTTTCTGACTTCCAGAAGGGTGGCAGCGATGCCAAAAAAATTTTCCGCAGGGTGTTGACAGCAACAGTAGAGTATTAGAGAATTCTTACATACTGAATCGCCGGTCCCCCTCATTATCCGGCGGTTCAGTACTCCTCCATCCTCTTTTGGTGGTTATTTAGCGCGGCACCTCCTGTCGCGCTATTTTTTTGCCTGAAATTTGCCTGATTGATACGCAATCCTCGTCCCGTGGCGTTTTCAGGGGCATATTGCGCGGACTATATATAGGCGTTACGTCGGGGGGGAGTGGATCGACAGTGTGGCGGCAATAGGCGGGAAATTCGTGGACTCGCTAAGCGTTTAATTCTGTGCCTTGAATGTTGTCCCTGACTTCTATACCATTCCGCGTCTTCTTAGTTGTTGGTGTGTGGAGTTACGTCTCTCATGAAGACCTATAGTGCCAAGCCGGAAACCGTCAAACGCGACTGGTATGTAATTGATGCCACTGGCAAAACCCTCGGCCGTTTGGCCACCGAGCTGGCGCACCGTCTGCGCGGCAAGCACAAGGCGGAATTCACCCCGCACGTGGATACCGGTGACTATCTCGTCGTCGTCAATGCTGACAAGGTCGCCGTGACCGGTCGCAAAGAGCAGAACAAGCTTTATCACCACCACACCGGTTATGTCGGTAACCTGAAGTCGATCACCCTGGAAAAGCTCCGCGCCAAGGCGCCCGAGCGGATCATTGAGATTGCCGTGAAAGGTATGTTGCCGAAGAACCCGCTGGGTCGTGCCATGTTCCGTAAGCTGAAAGTCTATGCCGGTCCGGAACATCAGCACACCGCACAACAGCCCAAGCCGCTCGAAATCTAAATTTTAGGGAACGCGTAACATGGCGCAGCAACAGTTATATAGCACCGGCCGTCGTAAGACCTCCACCGCGCGGGTCTTCCTGCGTAAAGGTACCGGCGAGATCACCATCAACAAGCGTCCGCTCGACGTCTATTTCGGTCGTGAGACAGCACGCATGATCGTGCGTCAGCCGCTCGAAACCACCAACCTCACCGAGCAGTTCGACATTTATGTCACAGTCGCCGGTGGTGGTATCAGCGGCCAGGCCGGCGCGATTCGCCACGGCATCACCCGCGCCCTGATGCTGCACGACGAAACACTGCGCTCGCCGTTGCGTCGCGCCGGTTTCGTTACCCGCGATGCCCGCGAAGTCGAGCGTAAGAAAGTCGGTCTGCGTAAAGCGCGTCGCGGCGTTCAGTTCAGTAAGCGTTAATTTCATTAACGCAGGTTCTAGAATCTAGGTTCTAGGGGACCGGGACAAATACGGAGGTGCGCATGGATGCGCTCAAAAATCTCCAAGTTTGGAGGCGTGCCTGCAGATTGAGTGTCGATCTCTATACTGAGTTGGCGCAGTGCAGGGAGTTCGGTTTTAAGGATCAGGTTACGCGCTCAGCTCTGTCCATACCTTCGAATATCGCCGAGGGCTATGAGCGGGACTCGATGAAAGAGCGGGCAAGATTCTTCAAAATCGCCAAGGGTTCCTGCGGCGAGCTTTGGACGCAAATCCTGATTGGTAAGGAAGCCGGTTTTCTAACCGGGCAGTTTGCAACGCAGGTGGCCTCGGAAACTCGTGAGCTGTCCAAAATGCTGCACGGCCTGATTAACTACTGCAATAAGGTGAATCAGGAGGGAAGATCTTCCTCGGCCCTAGAGCCTAGTAACTAGAACCAGAATTAATGGGGGATCGTCTAACGGCAGGACAGAGGACTCTGACTCCTCTAATCTAGGTTCGAATCCTAGTCCCCCAGCCAATAAATACAGAACCCGCCCTTGTGGCGGGTTTTGGATTTATGGGGGGCTGGGATGAGAACCTCAGGTTCGACTAAGTGCGCGTAGCGCACTTGAACACCGCAGCGCAGCGAAGGTGGCCCCGAAGGGGCGAGTCGCGTCAGCGGCGAGTAATCCTAGTCCCCCAGCCAATAAATACAGAACCCGCCCTTGTGGCGGGTTTTGGATTTATGGGGGGCTGGGATGAGAACCTCAGGTTCGACTAAGCGCGCGACATCATATGTAGGGTGGGTTAGGCGCGCCGTTTGCGCCGTAACCCACCAGCCGTGCCGATAGGCACACAAGTAAGAAACCTATATTTCATTTAATTCATGCTCCGTCATTCCGGCGAAGGCCGGAATCCAGTGTTTAGAACTATATGGATTCCGGCCTTCGCCGGAATGACGGAGTGATCAGATTCCCTGGTATCAGACTGGCAAGTCACCGGGGGAACGCCAAAATCGTTGCCTTTTAGCAACAAATGACCAGATATCAGCCGGCCTGGCTCCGAATCTGGGCTTCTTATGGTCCACATTCAGACCTATCCGAAAAATATTTTTTGTGAACCACGGCTCAAGATTTTGGGCTTAACGCCGATCCAGCCCCGAACTGCCACTGTATGTTGTGTTGCTGAAAAACTACAGCCAGGCAAAGTTGTAGTTTTTTTGTTAACAGCTGTTGCATTCGCGTGGAAATTGAACTAGATTTACCACCGTTTCGTAACATTCCTAAACCGGACAAGGGGATTACCCAAATGGACAAGAAGATTCTTAGCACTGCAATCGCTGGCGTTCTCGCCGGCTCCATGGCCTTCGCGGCCAATGCCGATGTGACCCTGTACGGCCAGATTGACGTATCGATGGACTCTGTCGACATCGACGGCGCTGACGACGATATCACTATGAACTCCAACGCTTCACGCTTGGGCGTGAAGGGTTCCGAAGACCTGGGTAACGGTCTGAGCGCCATCTTTCAGTTGGAGTATGAAGTCAATGTGACCGGTGGCAACAATACCAATGGCGGTGGTAATGGTACTAACTTCGGAACTGGTACTCAGTCGGAAGGTGCAACCAACATCACCGGTGGTCGTGACCAGTGGGTCGGCCTCAAAGGCGGCTTTGGTAAGGTCCGTTTCGGCACCATGTCCACCCAGTACAAGTCAACCGGTTCCTCCGTCGATCCGCTGTGGGATACTGCGTTTGATACCCGTAACACCAGCATGCAATCATCCCTGCACGGTGGCAGTGGCGCCAATGGTCAAGGTCGTGCTACCAAAACGGTCGGTTATGACACAGCGGACTTCAACGGCCTGAGCGCGGGCGCAACCTACTCGTTCGACAACTGCGGCGCCGCGGCATCCTGCGCTAACGACGATGACTCCTACAGCCTGGGTGCCAAGTACAAGAATGGCCCTGCGCTGGTATTCGTTGATTACGTGACCTCTGACCAGGGTGGTGATGACGACGCCTGGAAGATCGGCGGTAGCTACAGCTTCGGTGACGCAGCTCTGTATGCACAGTACGAAGTTGATGGCGGTCTGATCGCCAACGGTGTACCGGGTTCCGGCGCTGGCTTGAGCAACGATGGTGCTGACCTCTGGATGCTGGGCGGTAGCTACACCATGGGTAACGCCATGCTGGTCGCGCAGTTTGCTCAGGGTGACGACGACTCCGCAGCGGGCAACACCGAATATGACTCCTGGACTCTCGCGGGTGTATATAACTTCAGCAAGCGTACCAAGACCTATGTCGGCTTCAACCAGTACAGTGAAGATGCCACTGGCGGCGCCGAGCTTGACCACTTCGCTGTCGGTATGGCGCACAAGTTCTAATATGTCGTAAGACAATCGGAACAGAGAACGGGGCCTTCGGGCCCCGTTTTTTTTGTCTGTATTGCCTGTAGGGTGCGTCGAGGCGGAGCCTGACGCACCGTGCCGATTCATAGCGCAGATGCCGTCGCTACACCGACATAGCGGTTGCGCAGGAAGCGGCGGGTGCTTTAATGTCAACACAGTAACCGGGTTTGTCCAAGGAGTGGATATGCCTCAGTATCGGCGCAATTGGATTGCGGACGGCACCTTCTTCTTTACCCTTGTAACGTTCGAGCGTCGTCCGTGGCTATGTGATGACTGGGCGCGTGCCGCGTTGCGCAAGGCCGTAACCTGTGTGCGGAGACGGCACCCCTTCGATATCGATGCCTGGGTACTATTGCCCGATCATCTGCATTGTATCTGGACATTGCCGCCACTGGATCGGGATTACGCTACGCGATGGCGGCTGATTAGAATGCTGGTGGCGAAACCCTGCTGCGAGCAGTTGCCGGCTGAGAGGCTTTCGGCAAGGGAACCTCTGATTAATTCGCTGAAGCGGCATCTGCGTCGTTGCAGCCGGCCTCAAAATGCTCATTTACGTCGAGTAAACTCCGCTTTTTACTCGGTGCTACGCACCTCGCCCTTCGGGCCGGCTCGCGCCGTTCTCTCCGCTTCGCTTCGAGTCGCCCGTCTGCGCCTTGCATCTGTTCGCTTGATCTAATTAATCAGAGGTTCCCAAGCTACAGGCGGCGCCGCGAGCGTGGGTTGTGGCAGCGGCGCTATTGGGAGCACAGCATCCGTGATGCGCGCGATTTCGCAGCGCACGCGGATTATATTCATTACAAGCCGGTCAGGCATGGCCGGTGTTCGGCGCCTTCTGATTGGCCCTATTCGACTTTCCAACGCTGGGTTCAGGATGGGCACTATCCGTTGGATTGGGGCGCGGTCGTGGCGCCGTTAATGAGTGATAGCGTTGGGCGGGAATGATAAGCGTTGTGTGTGTGCGTTGGTGCGTCGCTGCGCTGACGCACCCTACGGACTGAAATCCCCATACCCCATGACGGGTAACGTAGGGCGTATTAGACCGAAGGTCGTAATACGCCGGATGTTTTGATGAGCTGAATACATCCGGCGCATTACGCTGCGCTAATGCGCCCTACGGGGCGGCGGCAAAGCCCCCCTTTTCCATAGCGTATCCAGCCTGCGATCAGGTGCTAGAATAGTCCCCTCTGTTAATGCCTGAGCCGCCACACGCACCCCGATGCCCCAGACCGCCGCCCGTATCCGCGAAATTCCCTATAACTACACCTCGTTCTCCGACCGGGAAATCGTTATCCGCTATCTGGGCGAGGATATGTGGCAGGTGTTGAACCAGCTGCGTGGTGAGCGTCGCACCGGGCGCTCGGCACGCATGTTGTTCGAGGTGTTGGGCGATATGTGGGTCATCGACCGCAACCCGTACATCCAGGACGATCTGCTCGATAACCGCAAGCGCTGGGGTTCGTTGGCGCATGCGCTGCACCATCGGCTGGATCAGATCGTTGCGCGCGCGGAAGACAATACCCAGGCGCTGGCCTTGGTCGAGCGTGCGCGTGTCGCCGTGAAACGCTTCGAAGACTGGTTCCCGCAGACGCACGAGTTGCGGCGACGCGTCCGGCGGCGCTTGGGCAAGGTGACCCGTGCCGACAATATCGACTTCGGTGGCCTGGCGCGCGTCTCGCACGCGACCGACGCCACCGACTGGCGCGTCGAAATGCCTTTCGTCGTGATCAGTCCGGATACGGAACAAGAAGTCTGTGCGGTGGTCGCCGCCTGTATCGAACTTGGGCTGACCGTCATTCCCCGCGGTGGCGGCACCGGTTACACCGGCAGCGCCGTGCCCTTGTCCGGCACCAGCGCCGTGCTCAATACCGAAAAGTTGGAAAGCCTGGGTCAGGTCGAGCAGCGCCAACTCGAAGGCGTCGAGCAACCGGTTGCCACGGTGCGCGCCGGTGCCGGTGTGATTACCAAACGTGTTGCCGAGCGAGCCGAAGCGGCCGGGTTTGTGTTCGCGGTCGATCCGACCTCGCAGGATGCCTCCACCATCGGCGGTAACGTGTCCATGAACGCCGGCGGCAAAAAGGCCGTGCTCTGGGGCACGACGCTGGACAATCTGGTGTCCTGGCGCATGGTCACGCCGGATGCGCAGTGGCTGGAGGTTGAGCGCCTCAATCATAATCTCGGCAAGATTCACGATCAGGCGCAGGTGAGTTTTCGGGTCACGCGTTATGCGCCTGATGGCCGCACGCGCCTCGGTGAATCCGAGCTGCTGCAATTGCCCGGCGCCAGTCTGCGCAAGCAGGGCTTGGGTAAGGACGTCACCGATAAATTCCTCGGCGGTCTGCCCGGCATCCAGAAAGAGGGTTGCGATGGTCTGATCACCTCGGCGGTGTTCGTGTTGCACCGTATGCCGCAATTCACGCGCACCATCTGTTTGGAATTCTTCGGCAGTGATCTGCACCGTGCCGTACCAGCTATCGTCGAGACCAAGGACTATCTGGATGCGCGCGATGATGTGCTGCTGTCCGGTCTGGAACATCTCGACGAACGTTATATCAAGGCCGTGAATTACAGCACCAAGGCACCGCGCCGCGAATTGCCGAAAATGGTCCTGGTGATTGATGTGGCGGGCGAAAACGAAGCGGGCGTTGCCGAGGCCTGCTCTGCCGTTGTGCGCATGGCCAATGCGCGCGGCGCCGAGGGTTTCATTGCGGTCAGCCCCGAGGCGCGCCGCCGCTTCTGGCTGGATCGCGCACGCACGGCCGCGATTGCCGCGCATACCAACGCCTTCAAGATCAATGAAGACGTGGTGATTCCGCTGGGACGTTTGGCGGAATATGAGGAAGGCATCGAGCGTATCAACATCGAACATTCGACAACCAACAAGTTGGCGATTATCGATGCCGTGCTTGAGTATCTGGACGCTGGATTGCCTGAACTGCGCACCGCTGCCGACTATGAGGACAGCGCCGAGAACCAGGCGATCGTCGCTGCAAAGACCGAGGCGGCACGCAGTCATCTGCACAAGATCGCCGCACGCTGGCGCACGCTGTTGGAAAATCTCGATCAGCCGGCCACGGCGCATGCCTCTCTGTTGACAGATGAGCTTCGTGCTCGCCTGTTGCCGGATGAATCGTTATTGTCACTGCTGCTCAAACGTGAGCTGCGCATTTCCTATCGCAGCGAAGTTGAGCGTCCGCTCAAGGAAATCTTTACCGGGCGTGAATGGGAAGGGGTCACGGCGCAATTGGATGTCATCCACAAACGCGTGCGCTCCAGCCGATTGTTCGCGGCTACGCATATGCACGCCGGTGACGGCAATGTGCACACCAACATCCCGGTCAATTCCAACGACTATCAGATGCTGCATGCGGCCGAGCGCATCGTCGATCGCGTCATGGCCCTGGCGACGGCGTTGGGTGGTGTCATTTCCGGCGAACACGGTATCGGTATTACCAAGTTGCAGTACCTGGAACCGGCCGTGATCGAGGCCTTCACGGCCTACAAGCAGCAGGTCGATCCGCATAATCATTTCAATGCCGGCAAACTGCTGGCCGGCGCCGGACTGGCGAATGCCTACACGCCATCGCTGCGCCTGGTGTCGCAAGAGGCCTTACTGCTGGAAGAGAGCGAGCTGGGCGATCTCAACGATGACATCCGCAATTGCCTGCGCTGCGGCAAGTGCAAGCCGGTGTGCACGACACATGTGCCGCGCGCCAATCTGCTCTATTCGCCGCGCAATAAGATCCTGGCAACCGGCCTCATCATCGAGGCGTTCCTGTACGAGGAGCAGACGCGGCGTGGTATTTCCATCCGGCATTTCGATGAAATGAACGATGTGGCAGATCACTGCACGGTTTGTCACAAGTGTTTAAATCCTTGTCCGGTGAATATCGATTTCGGTGATGTGTCCATCCGTATGCGCCGCATCCTGCGCGAGCGCGGCCAGAAGCGGTCCAGCCCTGTGACTTGGGCGGCGATGGCCTTCCTGAATATCACTGATCCCCGCAGCATCAAGCTGGTGCGCAAGGCGATGATCGAGTGGGGCTATCAGGGGCAGCGCCTGGCCTATCAATTTGCCAAACGGTTGGGCATTGGCGGCAAGGGCAGTGTGCCGCGTGCCACGACCGGCGCCATGCCGATCACGGCGCAGGTGATCAACTTTGTGAAAAAACCGATGCCCGGCGGCCTGCCGACCCAGACCATGCGCGCGCTGATCGGCGTCGAGGACAGTAAGCTGGTGCCGATCCTGCGTGATCCGGCATTGGTCACCGATGAATCGGATGCGGTGTTCTATTTCCCCGGCTGCGGTTCGGAGCGACTGTTCAGTCAGGTCGGTCTGGCCACGCTGGCCATGTTGTACAAGGTCGGTGCGCAGACCGTGCTGCCGCCCGGTTATCTGTGCTGCGGCTATCCACAGACCTCGGGCGGTGATGCCGAACGTGGGCGCAAGATCAGCACCGATAACCGCGTGTTGTTCCATCGGGTGGCGAATACGCTGAACTACATGGACATCAAGACCGTGATCGTGTCCTGCGGCACCTGCATGGATCAATTGCTCGGTTATGAGTTCGACAAGATCTTCCCCGGTTGCCGGCTGCTGGATATTCACGAGTATCTGATGGAGAAGGGTGTCAGCACGGAAGGTGTGCAGGGCGTGCAGTATCTGTATCACGAGCCCTGTCACACGCCGATGAAGACCCATAGCTCAACGGGTGTCGCGGCCAAGCTGCTGGGACAGACGGTGACATTGTCGGATCGTTGCTGCGGCGAAGCGGGCACCTTGGCGGTGTCGCGTCCGGATATCGCGACCCAGATCCGCTTCCGTAAACAGGAAGAAATCCAACAAGGCATCATGCAACTGACCGGTGCCGATCGCGCCGTGCAGGGCAATGTGAAAATGCTGACGTCCTGCCCGGCCTGTCAGCAAGGTTTGATGCGCTATGCCGACGATACGGGGCTGGAGACGGACTATATCGTGGTGGAGCTGGCCAACCGCCTGCTGGGCGATCAGTGGCAGAAGGATTTTATTGCGCAGGTAAAGAGCGGCGGGGTGGAGCGGGTGTTGCTGTAAAGGCAGGTTCTAGGTGCGAGATTCTAGGGCCGAGGTATGTGATCTTCTCCCTCGGCCCTAGAACCTAGAGCCTCGTCCCTTAAGTAAGCGTCTTCACGCCATCCTTGGTACCCAGCAACAGCACATCCGCCGGGCGAATAGCGAAAATCCCCACAGTGACAATGCCAGGTATATCGTTAAGCTCATGCTCCAGCGACACCGGGTCCATGATCTTCAGATTGTGTATATCCAGGATCAGGTTGCCGTTGTCGGTGGTGAAATTCTCGCGCAGCACCGGGGTGCCGCCACGTTTTGTCATTTCGCGGGCCACGAAGCTGCGTGCCATCGGGATCACCTCGATGGGGAGAGGAAAGGCCCCCAACACGTCGACCAGCTTGGATTCATCGGCGATACAGATGAATTTCTTGGCGGCACCGGCCACGATCTTCTCGCGGGTGAGCGCACCACCACCGCCCTTGATCAGGTGCAGGTGTTTGGTGGATTCATCGGCGCCATCGACATAGATGGACAACTCACCTGCCGCATTCAGATCCATAACCGGGATACCGTGTCCGCGCAGCCGGTCGGCGCTGGCCACGGAGCTGGCGACGGTGCCTTCGAGCTTGCCTTTGATATCCGCCAGCGCATCGATGAAGTAATTCGCGGTTGAGCCGGTACCCACGCCGACAATCGTGCCTACCTCGACATATTCCAGGGCCGCCTTGGCGACCTGCTTCTTGAGTTCGTTCTGATCCATGATGTGAGCTTCTGTGTGAGTGCCTGGGGCTGATGATAGCGGGGCTGGGGGCTGGGGACTAGAGGCTCGTTGTGTGTAAGGTGTGGTGAGCGAAGCGAACCGCACCGATTTTCAGTGACGAAGCATGTGCGCGGTGCGGTTCGCTTCGCTCACCACACCCTACAGGAGCGTTTGTCACCAGCCCCTAGCCCCAGACCCCTAGCCCCTATATCATCAAGCTCATGCCTGAACGTTATCTAAAAATGATTCTGAATGCGCGCGTTTACGAAATCGCGCGCGAAACCCCCCTGGAGCCGGCGCGACGCCTGAGCCAGCGTCTCGACAATCAGGTCTGGATGAAACGTGAAGACCTGCAACCGGTGTTTTCGTTCAAGATCCGCGGCGCCTACAACAAGATCGCCAATCTGTCCGAGGCCGACTGCAAACGGGGTGTTATTGCCGCCTCGGCAGGCAATCATGCCCAGGGTGTGGCGATCGGCGCACAGCATCGCGGCATCAAGGCGCTGATCGTCATGCCACGCACCACGCCGCAAATCAAAGTCGCGGCCGTGCGCAGCTACGGCGCGCGGATTGTCCTGCACGGTGACAGTTACGATGATGCCTATGAGCATGCCCAACAGCTCGCTGCAGAAAAGGGCCTGGTGTTCATTCATCCCTTCGATGACCCGGAAGTTATTGCCGGACAGGGCACTGTGGCGATGGAACTGTTGCGCCAGCATACCGGCCATCCACACGCCATCTTTGTGCCAGTCGGTGGCGGTGGTCTGATTGCCGGTATGGCGGCCTACGTCAAGGCGCTGCGCCCGGAGATCCGCATTATCGGGGTTGAGCCGGAAGATGCGCCGACTATGCATGCGGCATTGGCGGCAAAACGCCGCGTGGTGCTCAAGCAAGTGGGTATCTTCGTGGATGGCGTCGCGGTACGGCAGGTGGGTAAAGAGAACTTTCGGTTGGCGCGGCGCTTTGTGGATGAAGTCATCCTGGTCAGCACCGACGAAATCTGCGCCGCCATCAAGGATATTTTCGATGACACCCGCTCGATTGTGGAGCCGGCCGGTGCGTTGGCCGTGGCCGGCATGAAGAAATATGTCGCCCGTGAAGGGTTGAGCGGTCAGGAACTGATTGCCATCAACAGCGGCGCGAACATGAACTTCGACCGCTTGCGGCATGTCGCGGAACGGGCCGAATTGGGCGAACGTCGCGAGGCGTTGTTGGCGGTGACCATCCCCGAACGTCCGGGCAGTTTCCGGCAATTCTGCAAGGCTCTCGGCCAGCGTTCAATCACCGAATTCAACTATCGCTATGCCGATGCAAGTCGAGCGCATGTCTATGCCGGTGTGGAGTTGACCGAAGGTGACAATGAGCGCCTGGCGCTGCTGGAGCAACTGCGGCAGGACGGCTATCCAGTGATCGACATGACAGATAATGAAGTGGCGAAGTTGCATATTCGCCACATGGTTGGTGGACGTGCCCCTGCACTCGATAACGAAATCCTCTATCGCTTCGAGTTTCCGGAGCGTCCCGGTGCGCTGTTGCGGTTCTTGACCGCCATCGGCGAGCGTTGGAACATCAGCCTGTTCCATTATCGCAATCATGGTGCGGCCTACGGTCGCGTATTGGTCGGCGTGCAGGTACCGACAAAAGGTCGGCGCGCGTTCCGTGAGTTCCTCGACAGCACCGGCTATCCCTATTCAGAAGAGACCGACAATCCGGTGTACGACCTGTTTCTGGGTCGAGGCTGAGGCCTTTCGTTAGTTGTTCTGAAATACCGTCGCTTTGATCTCGCTGGTACCAAAATGATGAGTGTTCATCAATCTGAGCGTCTATTGATAGCCGCTGGAAATGGGGATGTCATCGCAGCCTGTCGGGCGCGCGGCTAACGCCGCTGAACCCAACCTACGATTTGTCCGCACAGGCGCGTAGGTCGGATTCAGGCCGAAGGCCGCGTCCGACATTCCGCAGCACGTTTGATCGATGGAATCAGATATTTATTCATCAGCGCCCGTATAGGCCTGTCCCGGTTTATAGGCCGGTAACTTACTGAAAAAAGGCAAAAAGAAAGCCCGCCGAGGCGGGCTTTCAGTGGGCTTCGAAGCCGGGCGTTACATCATTGCCGCGGTTTTCTTCTTAGCCGTTTTCTTCTTGGCTGCGCGTTTCTTCGTAGCCTTTTTCTTGGCGACCTTCTTCTTGCCGCCCTTCTTCTTGGCTACGCGTTTTTTCGCAGCCTTTTTCTTACCAGCTTTTTTCTTAGCGACTTTCTTCTTGCCGCCCTTTTTCTTGGCTACGCGTTTTTTCGCAGCCTTTTTCTTACCAGTCTTCTTTTTGGCTACGCGCTTCTTCGCAGCCTTTTTCTTCACGGTTGCCTTCTTCTTTACGGCAACCTTTTTCCGAGTTGCGACCTTCTTCTTAGTCGCAGTTTTTTTCTTGGAAGCGGCTTTCTTTCTTGCGGCCATCTGTGTGTTCCTCCAAGTGGTTAACAGGGGTCCGCAGCTGAGTATAAACAGCTTGCGACAAAATGCCAGTTTTTTGATGAAGTTTTTCTTTGGATGGTGTAAGGGGCATTCGTGCGATCACTGCCGATGTTGTGTGTCAGTGTATGAAATTATTCTGTCTCGATGGCTGTGCGCATGACGAAATGGCCATCTCGAAATATGTCTTATCAGTCACGATGTCTGTATGTGTCGGCGTGAATCGTTTGGCGGATCAGCACTCGTTTGGGTGCTGAAAATGGCGGTGACTGTCTGGGAAACTTTACGTGACTATCCTTGTAATGGGCCTGATGACAGGCCGCGATCGCCGGTTATTCCAGGCTCAGAATGTATTCCCATTGTTCGGCGGTGACCGGCATGATCGACAGCCGGTTGCCGCGCCGCACCAGTGCCATGTCGGCCAATTCGGCATCTGCTTTAAGTTCGTTCAGGCTGATGGTGCGCTTGAGCTTGCGCTCGAATTTCACGTCCACCATGAACCAACGCGGCTGGTCGGGGTCGCTCTTGGGGTCGTAATACTTGCTGTCCGGATTCAGCGCCGTATGGTCCGGATACCCCGCACGGACGACCTTCGCGATGCCGACAATGCCGGGCACGTCACAGTTGGAATGGTAGAAAAACACCCGGTCGCCGACCTGCATCTGGTCACGCAGCATGTTGCGGGCCTGATAATTGCGCACCCCGTCCCAATGCTCGGTCTGCTTGGGCATTTTGCGCAAATGGTCTATGCCAAAGACATCCGGTTCGGATTTCATCAGCCAGTATTGCATCGTCTTTCTCCCGCGCATTGTGTTGTGGCGGCAGGGTAGCGGCGGGGCTTGTCAGGTGCAAGGAGTAAGGTAGGCGGAGGTGAGTAGGGCGAACCGCGCCAAGCATACCGCGATAACGTGCTGGTGCGGTTCGCTGCGCTCACCACACCCTACGAATCGAATTTCAGCGGCAGAGATACAGTTTGCAGTCGGTGGCGATGGCGTGGAGTGGAACATCCCAGGGTCTACTGGGCAGCTTCGGCTGGCGCTGGAAATCATAGGCAAGGCCGATCAGTCGCGGCCGTAGCCAGTGGCTATGCCGCAACAAATAGGCAAAGCTGCGATCATAGAAGCCGCCGCCCATGCCGAGTCGATGGCCTTTTGTGTCGAAGGCCACCAACGGTGTCAGCACCAGATCCAATGCCAGTGGGGCGACACGCGTGTGCGCCGCGCGGATGGGTTCCGGGATCCCGAAGCGATTGCGGATGAGTGGCATATCCGGTTCATAGCGCGCAAACCATAATCGGTTTTCGCCATGCGGCAGCAGTACCGGCAGATAAACCTGTTTACCCATTTCCCAGGCGCGGCTGATGAGCGGCAGGGTGTCGAGTTCGCCGTCAGTGGGCAGATAGGTCGCGATGCGTTTGGCGTTGCGAAAACCGGGGTGTTGGCAGAGTAGCTCGGTACAACGTTGAGCAGATGCTGTGCGTTCCTGGTTACTCAATGCGCGGCGTGCCTTGCGCAGTTGCGCGCGCAGCACGTGACGGCGATCACTGGATGATGAGGCAGGCTTGGCTGGCGACATAAGGCCCGAGTAGGCTGAATACCGATGTAGGTTGGGAGGTTGTCAGGAGGGAGAGTTTCTCCCTCCTGACAGTGAGTCTGCACAGGGCTTGGCCCGAGCAGACGGAATTAAGGTGGCATCCTCCGCATCTGCCGTCGCGGCCTTCGACCTTGAACCGTGGGTTCATGTGGGGACGATGGCGACGTCTTTAGGCTTACCGCACCAGGCGGTCATGCGCACCGACGTCGCAGCCAAGTCCCCGGGGTCGATGATTATCGGCTCAAGAATGTAACAAACCGCTAACCTGCAGGGCAGGGGATGCCAGTGACAGATTATACCCCAGCAAGGAAGCCGGGTGTGATTGAAGATCGGGGAGCTTACAGCTCCATCTGGTTGCCCTTGTTGAGCGCCAGTTCGATCTTTTCCTGTAGCGTGCGGATGCGTGCACCGATGGACAATTGCAGATCTTTTCCACTGTCGCGGTGTCCCAGCAGGTCATGCGCCATATTGAGCGCCGCCATCACGGCGATGCGGTCAATGCCCACAACCTTGCCGCTGTCGCGGATCTCGCGCATTTTGGTGTTCAGAAATTCTGCAGATGCCAGTAAATCGTCACGTTCGTTATCCGGGCAATTGACCAGGAATTCCTTGTCCAGGATGCGCACCGATACCGGTTTGGCTGCAGCAGTCTTAGTCATGCATTCTGCTCCATGGCTTTGAGACGCGTGATCATCGCCTCGACGCGAGAGCGCGCCATTTCATTGCGTTCGATCAGCTGAGCGCGTTCAGAGGTCATATGATCCTGTTGAACGCGCAGAGATCGATTTTCTTCCTTCAGCCGATCGATTGTGCGGATAAGTTCCTCAAGGCGGAACTCGAGTCGCTTAAGATCCTGATCTACCGCTTGTTGTGTTGTGTTTTTTGTCATGCGATCACTATAGAGCGGGGGCTGAAGGTGGTCAATCTCCCTCCGCGGTGGGGATGGCCTGTGGCATAATCGCGCCCTAATGTGACTACACCCTATATATAGTAAAGCGCCATAGACTAGCCCCCCTCATCAATCCGCAGGACCGCCCTATGCAAGAAGCCCGTCATCCTGATTATGTTGAACTCGAGCAGATACTTGGCCGTGCCGAGGCGGCAGCGGGGGCGGCTGAGGTCCATGGCCTGCTGTGCGGTTTGCTGTGCGCCTCCGGTCGTCTCGAAGAAGGGGTCTGGACCAGTCAGATATTTACCGATACAGATACTGGCAATGTCTCTTTGCAGCAGGGTCGGGCGGCGGTTCAGTCGCTGGCCGCCTGGACACATGAGGCGATGAACGACCCGGTTTTAGGAATGGACTTGTTGCTGCCGACGGAAGGTCAGCCCCTGTTTGAACGCACGGCCGCATTGGCGGAGTGGTGCCAGGGGTTTTTGCTGGGTCTGGCGGCGGGTGGTGTGCAGCAGGAAACCCAACTGCCGGAAGATGTCACCGAATTGATCCGCGATATTACCGAGATCTCGCGGGCGGATTTCGAGACGGATGACGCCGATGACGACGACGAGCAGGCCTTCTACGAGGTTGTCGAATATGTGCGTATGGGCGTGTTGCTGATCAATGACGAACTTCAGCCTTTGAAGGCGCCGCCGCGACTGCAGTGATTCTGCACGGTGTGGTGTATACACCAAAGCTCTAACCACAAAGGCACTCAAGGAAAACCCGAAAAGGAGCCTTTGATTAAGTCGCTGAAGCGGTATCAGCTGCGTTGCAACCGGGCTCAAAATGCGGGGCCGGGAAGCGGCAGACGCCGTGTAAACTCCGCTTTTTACTCGGTGCTACGCACCTCGCCCTTCGGGCCGGCTAGCGCCGTTCTCTCCGCTACGCTTCGAGTCACCCGGCTGCGCCTTGCACATGCTCGCTTGATCAACTTAATCAGAGGCTCCTAAATGGAAGGTGGTGCGTATGGCCACGGGCATTAACTCGCAGATCAGACCGCGCTGAAAAGATCTTAATCACACCAAAGCACGCAAAGAGCGCAAAGCAATCCTTTGTTATTGTCATTGCGCTCTTTGCGTGCTTTGGTGTGAAATGGGGGAGGCCCGAAAATCGATATGGTGGGCAGAATCCCGCCGGTCGCGATATGCTGACCCGTACCTGACCACTCTGCCGGAGCACTATGAAGACCACCGAATTCACCCGCCGCCGTAAACAGCTCATGCGCATGATGGGCGCGCACTCCATCGCGATTCTGCCGACCGCGCTGGAAAAGATCCGTAACCGTGATGCGGAGTATCCGTTCCGGCCGGACAGTGATTTCTTCTATCTGACCGGGTTTCCGGAACCCGAGGCGGTGTTGGTCCTGGTGCCCGGTCGTAAGCACGGCGAGACAATTTTATTCGTGCGTGACCGTGATCTTGAGCGCGAGACCTGGAATGGTCGCCGTGCCGGTCCGGAAGGTGCCTGCGAACAGTATGGCGCCGATGATGCCTTCCCCATCAGTGATATCGATGACATCCTGCCCGGCTTGCTGGAAGGCCGGGAACGGGTGTATTACACCATGGGTGTGCATCCGGATTTCGATGCGCATGTCATCGGCTGGTTGAGCCGCATCCGCGAAGGTTCGCGTTCCGGACAGCGCACGCCAGGCGAGTTCGTGTCATTGGAGCATCTGCTGCACGACATGCGCCTGTACAAGAGTCCCGCCGAGATCAAGATCATGAAGCACGCGGCCAAGGTGGCCGCTGCCGCACACCGGCGCGCCATGCAGCTGTGCGCGCCCGGGCGCTGGGAATATGAAATCGAGGCCGAATTCATTCACGAATTCCGCCGCCAGGGTTGTCATCATGCCTATAACCCCATTGTCGGTGGCGGTGCCAACGGCTGCATCCTGCATTACAACGAAAACAATATGCAGCTGGATGCGGGCGATCTGCTGTTGATCGATGCCGGCGCCGAATATTCGTGCTATGCCTCGGATATCACCCGCACCTTTCCCGTTAACGGTCGTTTCAGTGCGGCGCAACGCGCACTCTATGAAATCGTGCTGGCAGCCCAGGCGGCCGCGATCAAAAAGATCAAGCCCGGTAATCACTGGAACGACCCGCATGACGCCGCCGTGAAGGTGTTGACCAAGGGTCTGGTCGATCTGGGTATTCTTAAAGGCCGTGTCAGTAAACTTATCAAGGATGCGGCCTACAAACGCTTCTACATGCATCGAACTGGTCACTGGCTTGGAATGGACGTGCATGATGTTGGCGACTACAAAGTCGGTGACGCTTGGCGCATCCTCGAACCCGGTATGGTGATGACCGTCGAGCCCGGCCTGTACATCCCGGCCGGCAGCAAAGGCGTGGCGCGTAAATGGTGGAACATCGGTATTCGCATCGAAGACGATGTGGTCGTCACCAAAACGGGTTGCGACGTTATTACCGATGGCGTGCCCAAGACCGTTGCTGAGATTGAAGCGTTGATGGCGGGCTAGGTTTGTTTGTAGGGCGCAATAGCGCAGCGTATTGCGTCTCTAATCCCTATTTTTTAGCCCTGATATACCGCCGCCGTGGGGACAGATCTTCAGCTCTGTCCCCGTCAGTGCAGGCCACGCAGACAAAAGAAACCACTGCGGACCTCTACGTTTGTTTATTCGTGGCTCCGCTCTGCTGAGTGGAACCACAACGGGGACAGAGCTAAAGATCTGTCCCCACGTTGGCGGAGCATTACGGGGTAGACATGACTTTGCGTCTTTGCGCGAGAACAGTTTTGAGGATGTTTAATGCCGGCATCTGACAACCATTACGACATCCTGATCAGCGGCGGCGGCCTGGTAGGCGCGAGTCTCGCCTGTGCGCTCGGCGGGAAGGGATTGCGCATCGGGTTGATCGAGGCGGTGCCGTTCGGGGATGCCGGTCAGCCGAGTTACGATGATCGCGCGATCGCACTCGCACAGGGCACGCAGCGAATCTTCAGTGGCATGGGTCTATGGTCCGCACTGGAACCGCATGCGACGCCCATTCATCAGATTCATGTTTCTGATCGCGGCCGCTTCGGTTTCGCGCGGCTGAATCGTGATGAAGAAGGCGTGCCGGCCTTGGGTTATGTTGCCTTGGCGCGCGACCTGGGTACGGTGCTCGCCGAACAACTGACAAAACTCGCGGACGTTGAGGTGATCTGTCCGGCGCGCGTCAGTGCGGTGGATATCACGAGCAATGATGCCAGCGTGCAGATCGAAACGGCAGCCGGCGAACGCCTGTTGTCGACGCAACTGCTGGTGGCTGCCGATGGCGCGCAATCGACACTACGCGAACTGTTCGATATCCCGACCACGGTCTGGGAATACGGGCAGAGCGCGGTCATCACCAATATCACGCCGCAGTATCCGCATCGGCATATCGCCTACGAACGTTTCACCGACACCGGGCCGCTGGCGCTGTTACCCATGTGTGAGCAGCGTTGCTCCCTGGTGTGGACGCTGCAGGCATCCCAGGTGGATGAGGTGATGGCGCTGGGTGATGCGGCTTTTCTTGCGCGCTTGCAGGAACGTTTTGGTACAAGATTAGGCAAGCTGCAGCGCGTCGGTAAGCGGGTCGTTTATCCACTGCGTCTGGTGCGCGCGCAGGAATCGGTGCGGCCGCGACTGGCGCTGATCGGTAATGCCGCGCATACGCTGCATCCGATTGCAGGCCAGGGTTTCAATCTGGGTCTGCGTGATGTAGCGGCGCTGGCTGAAGTCGTCATGGAGGCCAAGCATGCCGGCCAGGATATCGGCGATGTCACCGTTTTGCGGCGTTATGCCGATTGGCGCAGCGGTGATCACCGCCGCGTCATCGCCTTCACCGATGGATTGACGCGCGTCTTCACCAGTCCTTTCCCGCCGATCGCGCTGGCACGCAATCTCGGCATGCTCGCGCTGGATCTGTGTCCGCCGGCAAAACGCCTGTTCGCGCGTCTGACCATGGGTCGTGCCGGCAAGCTGCCGCGATTGGCGCGGGGATTGGAGCTTTAAAAAATGCCCGATATACCGCCGCAGTGGGGACAGATCTTCAGCTCTGTCCCCGTTGTGGTTCCACTCAGCAGAACGGAGCCACAGAAAATCACCGTCAAGGTCCGCTGCGGTTTCTTTCATCTGCGTGGTCCGCATGGACGGGGACAGAGCTGAAGATCTGTCCCCACCGCGGCGGAGCGTGACGAGAGGAACTAATGTCAGCATCTGACAACAACTACGACATCGCCATTATCGGCGGCGGTTGCGTCGGCGGTACGCTGGCCTGCGCGCTCGCGCAGGAAGGTGTGCGTGTAGCGGTTGTCGAAGCGCGTGCGACGCCACAGTTGTGGGCAGCCGATAGTGTCGATCTGCGTGTGTTCGCCGTGACGCGCGCATCCGAACGTATCTTTCGTGCGATCGGTTGTTGGGATGTCATTGAGCAGGGCGGCATCAGTCCGTTCCGCGCCATGCAGGTATGGGATGCCAGCAGTACTGGTGAGATTCATTTCGACAGCGCGGAACTCGGTGAACCGACGCTGGGATATATCGTCGAACAGCGGGTGATCCAGGCGGCGTTGAATGCGCGCATGGAGGCATTGCCGACGCTCGATCGCCTCTGCCCGGCGGAACTGGCTGGCTTTGATATGGATGCTGACGGCACACGCATCACGCTCGATGACGGTCGCAGTTTGTCCGCGCGACTGCTGGTCGGTGCCGATGGCGCACAGTCGCGCGTGCGCGGCATGGCCGACATCGCCATCGAAGCGCGGCCCTATGATCAGGAGGCGGTGGTTGCGGTGGTAACCACCGAGCAATCCCATCAGGAAACCGCCTGGCAGCGTTTCCTGCCGACCGGGCCCTTGGCCTTTCTGCCCTTGCGTGATGGCCGCAGTTCTATTGTCTGGTCGACGACTCCAGACCAAGCGGCGCTGCTGTGTGATCTCGACAAGGCGGATTTTCTGCGCGAACTCAGTTCCGCCTTCGCGAACCGTTTGGGCGCGGTCATTGACGTCGAGGAGCGCGTGCGCTTCCCGTTGCAGCGGCTGCATGCGACGCGCTATGTCAGCGAACGTCTGGCGCTGATCGGCGATGCCGCGCATGTGATTCATCCCTTGGCCGGTCAAGGAGTGAATCTGGGTTTGCTGGATGCCGCGGCACTTGCCGAAGTGATCCTGGAAACACTGCACAGTGGTCGTGACCCGGGTCGGCTGAACAATCTGCGTCGTTATGAGCGTTGGCGGCACGGCAACAATCACGCCATGCAGCGCGCGATGGACGGTTTCAAAACCCTGTTTGGAGAATCGGCTGTCCCCGTGCGCTCGGTCCGATCCCTGGGGCTCGGGCTGGTCAATCGACTGGGCCCGGTCAAACAATTGATCGCGCGTCATGCAATGGGGCTGGAAGGCGATCTGCCGCGCATGGCGCGGGGATAAAGCCTCGTAACGCACCGCCGCAGTGGGGACAGATCTTCAGCTCTGTCCCTCTCCGATATACCGCTGCGGTGGGGACAGATCTTCAGCTCTGTCCCCGTTGTGGTTCCACACACTAGAGCAGAGCCGCCTCTCCGCTATACCGCCGCAGTGGGGACAGACCTTCAGTTCTGTCCCCGTTGTGGTTCCACTCAGCAGAGCGAAGCCGCCCAACAACCCATCGTCACGCTTCCTCAGCGGCTTCGTTTGTCCGCGTGGTCCGCACGGACGGGGACAGAGCTAAAGATCTGTCCCCACTTCCGCGGTGCCCTAACGTTCTATTTCTTTGACTTGAATATGTTTTACTTGGCGCCTCTGCGTCTTTGCGCGAGACCGATCTTCAGCATGACTCAAACGGGGCTTGGCATCCGTCAGGCTGCCAGTTATAGTCGGCGCCTCAACGAAAGCTGTCGTGGGAGAGGGCCCGGAGAAGATCTCGGGACGCCGAAGGCGCAACTCGCTCGGAAACGCTCAGGCAAAAGGACCGCGGCAGGACGTTGACTCTGGAGAGCGGTCATATCGGTTCGATTCGAACCGTATACGGACCCACCGAAGGGGCGGCACATGGCACTCGCATTTGGAGCTGCCCGCTGTGCTCAAACTCTCAGGTTTGCGGACAGAGGGGCGACGGCAGACGTGTCGGCTGTTGCATTCTATATTTCGCGCCGCAGCACACGTCCCCCTATTCTGTCTTCGGAGTTGTCACTATGGGTCAGCATACCCCGCTGTATGATGCGCACGTCCGTATGGGCGGCAAAATGGTCGATTTTGCCGGCTGGGTGATGCCCATCAACTACAGTTCCCAGCTCGAAGAACACCGTGCGGTACGTCAGTCCGCGGGCATGTTCGACGTCTCGCACATGTGCGTGGTCGATCTCACCGGTGAACAGACCCGCGCCTTTCTGCGCAAACTTCTCGCCAATAACATCGATCGTCTGCAGGCGCCCGGCAAGGCGCTCTACAGCTGCATGCTCAACGAGCGCGGCGGTGTCATCGATGATCTGATCGTCTATTTCGTGCAACAGAATTTTTTCCGCATGGTGGTCAATGCCGGTACCCGCGATAAAGACCTCGCCTGGTTGAAAAAACAGGCCGCGGCCTTTGATGTGAACGTGCGGGAGCGTGCCGAACTGGCCATGATCGCCGTACAGGGCCCGGCAGCACGTGAACATGTGCTGGAACTGCTGGAGCCGAATCTGCGCGATGGCGCGGCGGCGCTGGAACCCTTCTTTGCCGTTCCCAATGTCGATGAGCATGACTGGTTTGTCGCCCGTACCGGTTACACCGGCGAAGACGGTTTTGAAATCATCCTCCCGGGCAGGGATGCGGAAACCTTCTGGAACGCCTTGGCCGAACGCGGCGTGCGTCCCATTGGTCTGGGTGCGCGCGATACCTTGCGCCTGGAGGCCGGTATGAATCTGTACGGTTCCGACATGACCGAAGAGATCACGCCCTTGCAGGCCGGCCTTGGCTGGACCATCGGCTGGGAACCGGCCGACCGGGATTTCATCGGCCGCGCGGTACTGGATCAGCAGCGCGCTGCGGGCGCCGGCAGTAAACTGGTTGCGCTGGTATTGGAAGGCAAAGGTGTACTGCGCAATCACCAGGAAATCATTACCAGTGCCGGTAACGGTGAGGTCACCAGCGGCAGTTTCTCGCCGACGTTGGGTCGATCCATCGCCCTGGCACGGATCCCGGCCGCTGCAAAGGGCGAAACCTGCGAGGTCGATATTCGCGGTCGCCGTGAGCCGGCGCGGATCGTCAAGCTGCCGTTCGTACGCCATGGCGAGATTAAGGTGAGCATCTAATCACCGGAGGACAGATTTTCAGCTCTGTCCCCCAACCGATTTTCTTTTAATTTTTTATGATCGAACGGGGACAGATTTCAAATCTGTCCCCCAACCAAGAAACAGAGGACACACCATGAGCAACATCCCGGCCGATCTGAAATACACCAAGAGCCACGAATGGGTGAAACTGAACGGTGATGGCACCGCCACCGTTGGCATCACTGATCACGCCCAGGATCAGCTTGGCGACATGGTCTATGTCGAAGCCCCCGATGCGGGCCGTAGTCTCAAGGCCGGTGAAGCCTGCGCCGTGGTGGAGTCCGTGAAGGCCGCCTCGGATGTCTACGCACCGGTGGCCGGTGATGTCATTGAAGGTAATGCGGGGTTGGCGGATGCGCCGGAATCGGTGAACAACGATCCTTATGGCAGCGGTTGGTTGTTGAAAATAAAGCTGGCCGATGCCGCCGCGGCCGACGGCTTGATGGATGCCACCGCCTACGAAGCGTTCGTGGCGTCCGAAGATCATTGATATTGGATCTGATTGCACACCAGAGGGCACAGAGAACACAGAGATTATTTTTCAATCAACAACTCTGTGTTCTCTGTGCCCTCTGGTGTGAAAAAAACGCTCTCTTCTGAGGTAGGAATACACAATGCCGTTCATCCCACACACCGAACAAGATGTCCGTGACATGCTGGCCGCCATCGGCGCCGGTGATATCGAGGCACTGTTCGACGAAATTCCCAAAGAGCTGCGTACGCCACGCAAGCTGGAAGCGATTCCCGTTGCGCAGACCGAGCAGGAACTCGGTCGGCTGATGGGCGCGCGCGCCGGCAGCGATGGTCAGCCGCTGTGCTTCATCGGTGCCGGCGCTTACGAGCATCACATTCCGGCGGCGGTCTGGGAAATCACCACGCGCGGCGAATTCTACAGCGCCTATACGCCCTATCAGGCCGAGGCCAGCCAGGGCACGCTGCAGTTGCTGTACGAATATCAGACCATGATGACGCGACTGATGGCGATGGATGTGTCCAACGCCTCACTGTATGACGGCGCCTCGGGTCTGGCCGAAGCGGTGCTGATGGCGGTGCGTGCCAATCGCGCGTCCAAGACCAAGCGCATCCTGATGCCGGTGGCCGTGCATCCGAATTATCGCAAGACCACCCACGCCATTGTGCGCAATCAGAACATCGAACTGATCCCGGTGCCCTACGACCCTAAAGGCGGTCACACGCCGGTCGAGGCGCTGGCGCAATATGCAGGCCAGGACATCACCGCCGTGGTCATCGCGCAGCCGAATTTCTTCGGTGTGCTGGAAGATGTCGATGACCTGACCAACTGGGCGCACGCCAACAATGCGCTCGCCATTGCTGTGGTCAATCCAGTCGCGATGGCACTGCTGAAGCCGCCGGGTCAATGGGGCGAAAAGGGGGCGGACATTGCCTGTGGCGAAGGTCAGCCGCTGGGTGTGCCGCTGTCTTCGGGCGGTCCGTACTTCGGCTTCATCTGCTGCCGCAAGGAACATGTGCGGCAGATGCCGGGTCGCATTATCGGCCGCACCGTCGATCGCGACGGCCGCACCGGTTATGCGCTGACACTGCAGGCGCGCGAGCAGCATATCCGCCGTTCCAAGGCGACCTCGAACATCTGTACCAATCAGGGTCTGCTGGTGACTGCGGCAACTATTCATATGTCTATCGTTGGTGGCGTCGGCCTGCAGAAAGTGGCCCAGGCCAGCCATGCCAATACCCGCAACCTGGTCGCCAAGCTCACCGCCAATACGCATGTCGAACCGGTGTTTTCGCGTCCGTATTTCCACGAATGTGCCTTGCGTCTGGGTGTGTCCCTGAGCGGTATTACGCGTTCGTTGGCGGCTCATAACCTGCTGGCCGGTTATGAACTGGAACAGGAATACCCGGAATTGAAAAACACGCTGCTGGTCTGTGCGACCGAGACCAAGAGCGAGGCGGATCTGGATCTGTACGCCGATCACATGAATAAACTGATCGAGCGCCAAACGACCGCCGGTTGTCCGGTGAAACCGAAGATGGCGTGAACGGATGGGTGGAGCAGAAAGTTAAATAATACGTTCCCTCCCCCTCGACGGGGGAGGGCCAGGGAGAGGGTGAAGGGTTTTACGCCCCTCACCCTAACCCTCTCCCCCAAGGGGAGAGGGAATGTCCAATACTAGGAGGAGCAGAGCATGGCCAAGATTACACTGCACAGCAATCCGATAAATACCAACGGTGATCTGCCCAAGGTCGGTAGTCAGGCCCCCGATTTCAAACTGGTTGATGGAGATCTGGCGGACCGCAGCCTGGGTGATTACAAAGGCAAGAAGAAGCTGCTCAACATCGTGCCCAGCCTGGATACCGGTGTCTGCGCGACCTCGACCAAAAAATTCAACGATCTGGCCAAAGGCCGCAACGATGTCGTCATGCTGGTGATCTCCGCAGACCTGCCGTTTGCCATGGGTCGTTTCTGCAAAGGCGAGGGTGTCGATATCGTCATTCCCTTATCGATGATGCGCAGCAAAAACTTCGCCAAGGACTACGGCGTGCTGATCACCGATGGTCCGTTGGCCGGCATCACCGCGCGCGCCGTGGTCGTGTTGGATGCCAATGACAAAGTCATCTATTCGGAGCTGGTGCCTGAGATTGCGCAGGAGCCGGATTATGATAAGGCGTTGGCGGCGCTGAAATAGGGTTTGTTGGCGTGGCGCGCGGGGGCTTGTCCTTGGCCTTTTGTTCCGCGCTTGCTGCGCGGGTTACTTTTCTTTGCTTGCCCAAAGAAAAAGTAACCAAAAGAAAGGGCACCCGACGGCTTGCCCCTTCGGGGTACCCTGCGCTTCTCGGAGAATTCGGCGCGCGCCTAACTCGCGATTGCAAAAGACGCAATCGCTCAGACAGGAGGCGCGCTTGATCCGAATCCTCCTGCGATGCTCGGCGGCGCCAACGGGCCCGGGTGCACGATTCAGTTTTTGTAGGGCGCAATAGCGCAGCGTATTGCGCCGGATGTTTTTAGGTTAACCCATTCGGCGCATTACGGTCTTCGACCTAATGCGCCCTACGAACTACGAAGGGTAGGAAGGTTTTGACGTTAACTCCCGTAGGTGCAGCCGAGCATCGCAGGTGCAATCGGGAGAAGCGAGCAACTGTTTGAGCCGCCCAGTTCTATCGGGCGGCGAGTTTTGCGAGCGCCGATTGTACCGAGAAGCACAGGGAACCCGCGTAGCGGGCAAACCTTCGGGTCGCCTTTCTTTTGGGTACTCTTTCTTTGGCGAAGCAAAGAAAAGTACCTCGCCCAGCAAGGGCGAAATAGAAGGTAAGTCGTTTCTACTGGGTTTAGTTATTTCAAATCTATTTAAACAAGTGAATAAATGACCATGCTGATATTCGAACACTCCCGCACCGGCCGCGCCGCCACTGCCCAATCCCCGTTTGAGGCAGCGGATTGTTCCGATCTCCCTGCTGACCAGTTGCGCAGCGACGCGCCAGGTCTGCCGGAGGTCTCGGAACTCCAGGCCGTGCGTCACTACACGCGCCTGTCGAAGAAGAATTTCTCCATTGATACGCACTTCTATCCGCTCGGTTCCTGCACCATGAAATACAACCCGCGCGCCTGTAACACCTATGCGATGCTGCCGGGTCTGCTGGCGCGGCATCCGCTCGGGCCGGTGTCGGCGGGACAGGGTTTCATGGCCTGCATGTATGAGTTGCAGGAAATGCTCAAGGAAGTGACCGGCATGCAGTCCGTGTCGTTGACGCCGGCGGCGGGCGCGCAGGGCGAGTTCGCCGGCGTGGCGATGATCCGCGCCTATCACGATGCGCGCAACGATACGGCGCGTACCGAGATCTTGGTGCCGGATGCAGCGCACGGTACCAACCCGGCGACCGCGACCATGTGTGGTTATGAGGTGCGCGAGATTCCCACCGACAAGCAGGGCGATGTTGACCTCGAAGCCCTGAAGGCGGCGGTCGGTCCGCAGACAGCGGGTATCATGCTTACCAATCCGTCCACGCTGGGCGTATTCGAGCGTCGCATCAAGGAAATCGCCGGGATCGTGCATGAGGCCGGCGGATTACTGTATTACGACGGTGCCAATCTGAATGCGATCCTGGGCAAGGTGCGTCCCGGTGATATGGGCTTCGATGTGATTCACATGAATCTGCACAAGACCTTCTCGACACCGCACGGCGGCGGCGGTCCGGGCGCCGGTCCGGTGGGTGTGAGCAAGCGCCTGGAACCCTTCCTGCCAGTGCCGATGGTTGGCTACGATGGCGACGAATATCACTGGATTACCGAGAAGGAAAAGCCGCAGTCCATCGGTCGCCTGTCGGCCTTTATGGGCAATGCCGGCGTGTTGTTGCGCGCCTATATCTATGCGCGTCTGCTCGGTCGTGAAGGTATGCATCGGGTGGCCGAATACGCCACCCTGAATGCCAACTATCTGATGGCCAAATTACGCGACGCCGGCTTCGATCTGGCCTTCCCGAATCGCCGCGCCACGCATGAGTTCATTGTGACGCTCAAAAAGGTCGAGAAGGAATGTGGCACATCGGCCATGGATTTCGCCAAGCGGTTGCTGGATTTCGGTTATCACGCACCGACGACCTATTTCCCGCTGCTGGTGCCCGAGTGTCTGTTGATCGAGCCGACCGAGACCGAGGCCAAGGAAGATCTGGATGGTTTTATTGAGGCGATGACCAAGATTCTCGAAGAGGCACGTACCACGCCCGAGGTGCTTAAAGAAGCGCCGCATACCCAGCCGGTGCGCAGACTCGATGATGTGCGTGCAGCGCGTGAATTGGATCTGGCCTGGAAGGCACCGGCAGCCTGATGGGCAAACCGGCCGGCAATACCGGATGGCGGCGCTTGCTCAATGCCGCGGGGTTTTCCTGGCAAGGGTTGGTTGCGGCTTGCCGGTTCGAGGCGGCCTTCCGTCAGGAACTGGTGGCATCACTGCTGGTTATCCCGCTGGCCGTTTGGTTGGGAGCAACTGCGGTAGAGCGCGCGCTGCTGATTGCGGTGTGGCTGCTGGTCCTGATTACCGAATTACTCAATTCCAGTATCGAAGCCGTCGTCGACCGCATTGGCGACGAGCATCATGAATTGGCCGGGCGTGCCAAGGATGTCGCCTCGGCGGCCGTGCTGATTGCGCTCATCAATGCCGCAGTGGTTTGGGCGTTGGTGCTTTTGTAAATTAAAGATACAAGTTGCAAGAGGCAAGATACAAAGCAAAGGAGATTCTGATTAATCCGTCGTTGTTAGGAGAACAGTGCTGAAGCATTCTCTAAGGCATCACGTTCACTGTTCAGTAGATCCCTTTGCAGCACTCGCAACGACGATAAATACTAATTAATCAGGGCTTCCTAAATCTCTGTGGTCTCACTTGGCTCTTGAATCTTGCAACTTGGATCTTATTACTGTCCCGGAGGGACTTGAAATGCCAGCACTGATCTGCGGTTCCTTCGCCTACGACACCATTATGGTGTTCCATGACCGGTTCAAGAATCATATCCTGCCGGACAAGGTGCATATCCTGAACGTGGCCTTCCACGTACCCGACATGCGCCGTGAGTTCGGTGGTTGCGCGGCTAATATTGCTTACAACCTGAAACTGCTTGGTGGTGATCCGCTGCCGATGGGGACGGTCGGTACCGATTTTGCGCCCTATGCCGAGTGGCTGGATAAGCAGGGCATCTCCCGTAGGCATGTCACTGTGGTTGATGGGACTTACACTGCGCAGGCCTTTATTACGACCGATTTGGACGACAATCAGATCATCGCCTTTCATCCGGGGGCGATGGACCAATCGCACAGTAACAAGATTGCCAACGCTAAGGGCGTCACACTCGGCATCATTTCGCCGGATGGGCGTACCGGCATGATTGAACATGCGAATGAATTTGCGGCGGCCGGTATTCCGTTCATCTTCGATCCCGGCCAGGGCTTACCCTTGTTTGGTGGTGAGGAGCTTCGTGATTTCATCGCCAAGGCCACCTATGTCTGCGTAAATGATTATGAGTCGCAGCTGATCTGCGATCGCACTGGCCTATCGCCACATGAGATCGCGGAACAGGTCGAGGCGTTGATCATTACCCGTGGCGCTAAAGGTTCGGAGATTTATCTGTCCAACAAGCGGATCGATATCCCGGCGGCGACGGCACGCGAAGTCATTGATCCGACCGGTTGTGGCGATGCCTATCGCGGTGGCCTGCTGTATGGCCTGATGAACGGTCTGGATTGGGAAGTCACCGGTCGCATGGCCGCGCTGATGGGCGCGATCAAGATTGCGCATCACGGCACCCAGAATCACCGCTTCACGCGCGCCCAGTTTGCCGATCTCTATCGCGAGAATTTCGGTCAGGCTTTGGAATGGTAAAAGTGCGGGTGAAGCAAAGACCGTCTGATTAATTACTGTAGGTTTAACATCATTATGTTGGAACGATTTGTAGAAGGTACGTTGTACGCCAGTCGCTGGTTGTTGGCGCCGGTATTTCTTGGCCTGAGTCTGGCGCTGCTGGCATTGAGCATCAAATTCTTTCAGGAGCTGGCGCATATGCTGCCCCTGGTGCTGGAGATGAGTGAGTCCGATCTGGTGCTGACCATTCTGGCGCTGGTTGACCTGTCATTGGTCGGCAGTCTGCTGGTGATGGTGATGTTCTCCGGTTACGAGAACTTCGTTTCAGAAATGAATATTAAACAGGGTGTCGAGAAACTCGGCTGGTTGGGTAAGCTCGATGCGGGGTCTCTGAAGTTGAAGGTCGCCGCGTCCATCGTTGCGATTTCGTCTATCCACTTGTTGCGCATCTTCGTGAATGCCGAACAGATCGCGGACAACAAACTCATGTGGTATGTCATCATCCATATGACTTTCGTGGTCTCGGCCTTGCTGGTGGCTTATATGGACAAGATGACCCGGCATTAAGTCCGGTGGCCCCACTAACCCGGTGGGCTTTCAGCTCACCAATTTCACCATTTCCAGAATCTTTTCGTAGGCGACCTGCTCGCTGCGGCTGTGCAACATGTCGCGGTGCAGCAGGCGCAACACCTGTGAGAATTTCTCCGGACTGATATCGGTTTGTGATTGCTGCAGGGCGCGGTAGACATCTGCAGCAATGCGATACAACACATCCTGATCGGTATCCAATCGGTAGACTGCCCCGGGTTCGGAGACCAGTTGGGTCGCTTCGCGTGCGCCGCGGCCGTTGATCAGCCATTCCAGAGAGATCTGCCTGCGCTGGCTGTAGTCGAATAAACACTCCCAGGGCAGGCTGCCGCGTTCCTTCCAGGCCGAGACATTGCGCTTATTGGTGGCGAGCGGACCGGCCAGATCGACATCATTACGGACGCCCTCCAGGGTCTTCAGCCGGTCCAGTATCTGACGCAGCTGATCGCCGCGTTTTCCCTCCGCCATTCTTGACGCCATCTTTATTGTATGTTAGACATACACATAATATGTAGTTACATACATGTTATGTGTTGATAATCCTGCGCTAAAACAACAAGTTATCGAGCATAGCATAGCCACCACGGGACGTGGTTGAGTCGCGTGGCGTTGCTGTCGTTTGGGGAGTCCGTGCCAGATCCGCTGTCGCGGGTTGCCCGTTCACAGATGGGGTTAATCCCCAATCTGCATGGGCGGGTGATCCATTATGGGTCACCTTAGCACAGCCCCTTTGGACCGGACCATGGCAGACGCCGGAGAAAAGTTGGGAGAGGGACAGGATGTTATTCAAGGACGAATGCGTAAGGGTTTGCATGCCAGCTGACCTGGAACGATTACCCAGCGCCCCGATCACAGCGTTACGTCTGGTGGAGTTGGCTCGTAGATCATCGGTCAGCGTCGCTGATATGGAGCAGGCAGTGGGGGGAGATCCAGCCACCGTGGTTGCCTTGTTGCAAGCCTCGGGCAAGAACCGTGCTGTGGCGGAACGCTGCACATCCGTACGTGCGGCGATCGAACGATTGGGTGTGCCGAGGGCGTTGTGTGTCTGCCTTGGTTTCCGTTTGCTGGTACGACGGCGCCCGATAAGTGACATCGATTACATCAGGTACTGGCAGCATGCAGTGCTCAGATCGGCTTATGCGGGTGCCATCGCGCGACACCTGCGTCGTACCGATTGGGCCTGTATTAAAACGGCCGCCGTGTTACGCAACATCGCTGTGCTGATTGACCGAAACGCCGATGCGGCAATATCTCACAGTGTCGAGACATCAGCAGGCTGGCTGGAAGCGCGAAATGTATCCAGTGTGATCTGCGGTCTGGTGGCCGCGGGTCAGGGTGGGCATGCATGCTTGTCTGATATCGATGAAGCAACTGCTTGCATAGTGCTTGCAGAAAATATGGCCGATGTCTGGTTATGTTCGGATTGGCAAACGACGATTGCGTCCACCCAAGCGCTGGCACAGCATATGTTTGGCGCTATTCCGGATCTGTGCGCATGGGTATTTGGCATTTTGGGGCCACAGGCGGTTGAGTTGGAGTCGTTATTGCAGATTCGTCAGCTCGGCCGATGCAAAATCATCGAATTGTATAAATCGGCATGCAGGTTACGTTCTTTGAACTGTATAGCCGCTACACAGGCAACAGGAGTTGCCTCCGATAATGACTAAAAAGGCGGGATTGCCTATGACATCCAATGATCCAACAGAGCTTTACCTCGTCACGATAAATGCGCGGCCCGTACCAGACCAGGAACAGCAATTCTCCTGGGCGCGTGCGATTGACCTTGAACAACAGCGTTACAATCGCGCCATTGCCGATGATGCCGCTGTTACAGCCATTCTGCTGGAGTGTTATGTATGCACGGCACCAACAGGCCGGGCAGGGCGGATCGTTGCGCGTGGTCTTATGCCTGCCGCTGAATCCGAACTGACGTCGGAACGTACCGGGTTGCTGCTGGATGAGTGTATGCGGAAATTGAATGACCTTGTTTCGGCATCGGCACAGCATGATGCGCAGGCATGTTACGCGGTGTTGCAACCCTTGCGGTTACGTACAGAATTCATGGTTGATTTGATTGCGGTTGTTGAGTCGCATGGACTGTCGAAGAGCGCGAATTTCATCCACAACGCAAAGCGGGCGGTAAAGGCAATCGGTGGATTGACCAACCATCTGGTCCAGGCCAATCAGAGAATGGTCGCCATGTTGGCACGGAAATATCGTTACGGACCGTTGCCGTTTATGGATCTGGTGCAAGAGGGTAATCTCGGTCTGTTGCGCGCCATTGAACGCTTTGATCCCGAGCAGGGTACGCGCATGTCGACCTACGCCATGTGGTGGATACGGCGTGCGATGGTCTATGCCATTGCCCGTCAAGGGCGGGATGTGCGCCCATCCGTTGCGCAGTATTGGGAGGCGCGACAAGTAGCGCGGACGCTGGATAGTCTCGGGTCAGAACAACAACCCTGCGGCAAACATGCTGCAACAGCAGATCGGCTGGGAATCAGTGTCGACATTGTGCATAGGGCGCTGGTAACGCTGCTGCCACCCTTGGCGTTGGATGCACCGCTTGCGGCGACCGAAGGTATTTGCCGCATGGATATCCTGGTTGATGCGCTAGAGTCAGGTCCCGAAGCGCGGATCGTTAACGACGATATGCGGCGTGCCGTGGCGGAATTACTGACTCAGTTACCCGAGCGCCAAGCCCGAATTCTCCAGATGCGCTTTGGCATCGGCGTGCGTGATGATTGCACGCTGGAGCAAATCGCCCGGCAGCAGGGCGTGACACGCGAACGTATTCGCCAACTGGAGGCGCAGGCGTTGACCAGCCTGCGTGCCTTGAGTTCGACCTGGGCGCTGCGCGGCTGTCTTAATTGAGTGGTATGGATTGCGCCTTTTTAACCTCCGGATGAGCCTGTTCATTGGCCTCGCTATCCGCAAGGTCGGCAATACCGTGCGCCCCGCGCAGTAACAGCCGAGATTCTGTCATTTCCGTGTGCAATAATTCTCCTGGGCCATATATTTCCGAGTAAGCTGATATCGATTGGCCGCAAACATGGAGGATGAGCGTGATGTACAAGACATATGGATTGGCAGTATTTATTTTTGTCGCTTTGCTGGGTGGATGTTCAAATCCGGATGACGACACCTCATCTGCGCCCCGGCAGCAAGGACGTTTGCCGGACGATAATGTTTTCAGTGATCAGGTGAAGACACTGGAGAAAGCGGAAGCTGTGCAACAGACCCTGGACGCGGCAGCAGCCAAACAGCGGGAAGCTATCGAGAATCAGGAAAGGCAGTAGCGGTCGTAACACTGTCGCCGACGTGCCATCAGATTCAGCCCATCCTTGAAATAGAACGCTATCTGTGATGAATATTGGCATAGTTCTTGTAATAAAATCTAACTAACGCCCAGATATTTGACTCTCCCGACGTCTGCAATTATCACGATATTTATCAATCCGGATACCCTGTGCACCTATGAATGACAAAGTGATCGACGCCCTTATTACGCCCATCGGCCGACTTGATGTGCTGTCCAAGCTGGAAGTCGGCAAGCTGCTCGATACCAGCAAGGGTGGCCTGTATAACGTTTTTCGCAACTGCTCATTGGCGGTCTTGAACTGCGGCAGCAGTCTGGACGACGGCAAGGAGCTGCTGGAGCGATATAAATCATTCGATATCCGCGTGAAGCAGGTGGAGCGCGGCATCAAGCTGGAGGTAACAGGGGCGCCGGGTAACGCCTTCGTTGACGGCAAGATGATCCGCGGTATCAATGAGCATCTCTTTGCTGTGCTGCGGGACGTGATTTATGTCAACGACGAAATCAGCGGCAATCCCAAATTTGATCTGGAATCCTCGGGCGGTGTGACTAATGGCGTTTTCCATATTCTGCGCAATGCCAATATCCTCCGACCCATGACCAATCCGCATCTGGTCGTGTGCTGGGGCGGGCATTCCATCAAGCGCGAGGAATACGATTACACCAAGGAAGTGGGTTATCAGATCGGTCTGCGTGGTATGGATATCTGTACCGGTTGCGGGCCGGGCGCGATGAAGGGACCGATGAAGGGCGCCACCATTGGCCATGCCAAACAACGTATCAATAACGGCCAATATCTGGGCATATCCGAGCCGGGCATTATCGCGGCCGAATCGCCCAATCCCATCGTCAACGATCTGGTCATCATGCCGGATATCGAAAAGCGCCTGGAAGCCTTCGTTCGCACGGGGCATGGCATTGTCGTATTTCCGGGCGGTGTCGGTACGGCCGAGGAGATTCTCTATCTGTTGGGGATTCTGCTGCACCCGGATAACAAGGATATTCCGTACCCGATGATACTTACCGGGCCAGAGCACACCGAAGAGTATTTCAAAGGTGTCCATCAGTTCATCGGCGACAGCCTGGGCATCGAAGCGCAACAGCGTTATCAGGTCATCATCAATGACCCTGCACGGGTGGCGCGCGAAATGCTGTCCGGCATCGAGCGCGTGAAGGCGTTCCGCAAGGAGGCGGGTGATGCCTATTATTTCAACTGGATGCTCAAAATCGAACGCGCCTTTCAGCAGCCCTTCATACCCAGCCACGAAAACATGGCAAACCTGGAGCTGCACAAAAAACAGGATCGGCATCTGCTGGCGGCCAACTTGCGCCGTGCCTTCTCGGGTATCGTCGCCGGTAATGTGAAGGACGAAGGCATTCGTGCCATCGAAGAGCACGGTCATTTCGAAATCCGCGGTGATGCCGAGATCCTCGGTCCCCTGGACGCACTGCTCGAATCCTTTGTCGCACAGCAGCGCATGAAGCTGCCGGGTAAGAAATACACGCCCTGTTATCGGATTGTGAAATAGCCTATTCCGGGGACAGTATATTTAACTCTCATATTCTCCTGTTTTTGGCCCCGGCTTTTGTGGGCGTAGCGTTCTCGACAGAAGTTGTTCAAGTCGATCGTTAAAGCCGGGGTTGCCGAGGGGGCGACCAGTGCGGGTATGTTTGCGTAAATCATCGATTTCAGATTTACTTGTCGGCCGGCTCAAATAAGTAGGCCAGTCGCTAATACGCTCAAGCATCGGGCGAACGCTGACCAACACATCATCGGTGGCGGCAATGTGCGCCCGGGCACTTGACCAGGCCCATTCTTCAGGCCGTTGGCACAACTGGGCGGCAACAGGATTGAGCTCTACGTAGCGCACAGTGGATAGTAGATAGCGTTCGTCCATCGGGAAAGAATGGAAGCGCTCCTGCCACAAATGTCCGCGCCATCCCTCTCGGAAGTTTACGTGACGCGTATAACGTCGGTGGGTGTCTCCAAGAACACTGCGTAAGCCGTCTTCATGATGAGGGACCAGCACGAGATGTACGTGATTGGGCATCAAGCAATAGGCCCAAACCTCGGTGCCGTTTTTGCGGCAGGCCTCTGCAAGCATGGTGCGATAAGCAGCGTAATCATCATGACCGAAAAAGGTCTGTTGGCGCCGATTTCCTCGTTGTGTTACATGGTGAGGGCAACCGGGAACCACGACACGGGCAATCCTTGCCATCGTGGGAACTCCATTTTTGTCGTGTCACTAGTCGTTACGGCAGTATAGCTATAGGGATTGATAGTTAAATATACTGTCCCCTGAATTAGGCTTTCTGTTTCAGCAGGTCGCGGATCTCGGTCAGCAATAATTCTTCTTTAGTTGGAGCTGGTGGTGCAGCCGGAGCCGCCTCTTCTTTCTTCTTCAGACTGTTCATTGCCTTGATGGCCATGAAAATGGCGAAGGCGACAATGGTGAAATCAAACACGGTCTGGACGAATTTTCCGTAGTTGATGGTCACCGCAGCGGCGTCGCCAGCGGCTTCCTTCAATATGAAGCTCAGGTTGGTGAAGTCCACGCCGCCGATGAGCACGCCCAGTGGCGGCATGATCACGTCTCCGACGAAGGACGATACGATCTTGCCGAAGGCCGCGCCGATGATGATGCCGACAGCCATATCGACCACGTTGCCTTTCATGGCAAATTCTTTGAACTCACTCATCATTCCCATCTTCATTTCTCCTATGTCAGTTACCTTGATGGCGCGGTGGCCAAGGCGTGAGCGACGGCTTCGTGAAACCGAGTGCTATCCTACACGGATACACCTCTAGTTTTAGCATGGAAATTGAAAACAATCGTGTCGGAACCGCGGCGGCCGGATTTCTAGCCGTCCAGGAGCGATTCTAGTTCAGAAAATTTCGTGACGGGCGGACTGCATTGCGTACCCGTGCAGACATACGCCGTGGTGGTGTTGAGGACTGTGCGTTCAGCGAGCAGCCCCGGCAGGGCTTGCGCGTCACTCGGTATGGCCAGGGTCAGGCGGCGCGGCGCGTAAGCGTGCGCGCATTGATCTCGCCATATAGCCAGGTCTGCGGTCTGTCCGCGGATAACGATGGTTTGGCCGGGAAACAGATATTCCTCCACCGCCAGCAGCAGACTGGTGCAGGCATAGGCATTCTGTTCGATTACCGACCAGAGCGCATGCAGGCTGCGTTCGCCGGCGTCTACATAGCGCAGGTCGCCCACAAGATGTCCCAAGCGGCCAAACACCGTGGCGGCGACGCCATTGCCTGAAGGTATTGCGTCATCCGAGACGGGCTTGGGGCGTTGGATCAAGGTTTCGTGATCGTCGGAGGTGAAGAAAAAGCCACCGGCGGGATCTTGAAAATGTTGCAGCACGACCTCTGCAAGTTCGAGTGCAAAGGCCAGATCGCCGTCGCGCCAGCGTACCTGCAGCAGTTCCAGGATGCCGTCGATCAGGAAAACATAGTCATCAAGATAGGCATTCAGATGCGCCTTGCCGTCCTTGTAAGTGGCGACCAGGCGACCATCGCGCCACAGGGTCGTGCGGATGAAATCCAAGGCACGTTCGGCGGAGGCAGCATATTCCGGCGCAGCCAGATGCCGCGCGGCGATGGCCATGCCACGGATCATCAGGCCGTTCCAGCTGGTGAGGATTTTTTCATCGCGACCGGGCCAGATGCGTTGATCGCGTACAGTCTTGAGTTTGTTACGCGCCTGATTGAGTTTTTCACTGATCACTTGTTCAGACAGACCGAATTCTTTTGCCAATTCGGCCAGGCTGGTGAAGATGTGCAGATGATAATGGCCCTCGAAATTGGGTTCGCGATCCAGGCCGAAGCGACGCGCGAACAGATCATAATCATCACCTAAGAGCGCGCGCACCTGGTCGCGCGTCCAGACATAGAACTTGCCTTCCTCACCTTCGGAGTCGGCATCCAGCGTTGAGTAATAACCGCCTTCGGGGGATTGCATTTCGCGTATCACCCACCGCGCGGTTTCGTGCGCGATGCTGGCGAACAGCGGATTGCCGGTGGCGGCGTGTGCCTGGGCATACAGGGCCAGCAACGGGCCGTTGTCGTAGAGCATCTTTTCGAAATGCGGAATCATCCAGTAATCGTCGACCGAATACCGGCAGAAGCCGCCACCGAGCTGGTCGTAGACGCCGCCGAGTGCCATGCGTTCCAGGGTGAAGGTCGTCATTTCCAACGCGCGTGCGTCGATCAGATCTGTCGTGCGTGAACCGGACCAGTGTCGCAGCAGGCGTTCCAGACTGGTGGGGTGCGGAAACTTGGGTGCGCGACCAAAACCGCCGTGTGTTGCGTCGAACTGTTTTTCGAGTTGATTGCGCGCGATATCCAGAGGTAGTGGATCAGGTTTACCCGCACTCGCGGCCGGTGCGGCGATGCTGTTGAGCGCGCCGAGCAGGGCATCGTTCTGTTCGGCAATGTCGGTCTGACGGTCGCGATAAAAGGCGGACACACGTTGCATCAGATCCACAAAGCCGGGCAGGCCATAGCGCGGTTCCTTGGGGAAATAAGTGCCCCCGAAAAACGGCATCTGGCCATCCGGGGTCAGAAACATGGTCAGCGGCCAGCCGCCATTGCGCTGAGTAAGCAGGGAGTGGGCGGTCTGGTAGATCTTGTCGAGGTCCGGGCGCTCCTCGCGGTCGACCTTGATGTTGATGAACAGATCGTTCATCACCTTGGCGACATCGGCATCCTCGAAGGATTCATGGGCCATCACATGACACCAATGGCAGGCGGAATAACCGACCGACAGCAGAATTGGCTTGTTCTCGCGCCGTGCCAAGGCCAGCGCCTCAGGCCCCCAGGGATGCCAGTCGACCGGATTGTGTGCATGCTGGAGCAGATACGGGCTGGTTTCTCCAGCCAGGTGATTGGTATAGTCGCCGCCGTTTCTCATAGAGCGCTGTCGCCTGAGATCGTCCACTGAGTTGAGTAGGTGCAGGGCCTTCGACTATAACGGGTTCTTGTCGTGCTGTCTTCCGGGTACAATCCCGTTAATTCCCTAATTTAATTTGGTAAATTAACATGGATTTATCCGTCGTCATCCCCGTCAAGAACGAGCAGGACAATGTGTTGCCACTGCTTGCTGAAATCCATGCGGCGCTCGAAGGCAAGTTCGACTACGAGGTCATCTATATCAATGATGGCAGCACCGATAAGACCGTGCAGGTGCTGGCCGAGGCACGTGCAACCTACCCGCGCCTGCGTATCCTCACGCATCGGACGAGTTGCGGGCAGAGCACGGCGGTACGTACCGGAGTGAAGGCCGCACGTGCACCCTGGATCGCGACCCTGGACGGAGATGGTCAGAACGATCCAGCTGATATTCCTAATCTGATGGCAGCGACCCGTGCCGCTGATGCGCCGGCCAATCTTTGGCTGGTGGCCGGCTGGCGCAAAAAGCGTCGCGATACCTGGATCAAGCGCATCTCATCCAAAATAGCTAACTCTGTGCGTAGCGGTCTGCTCAAGGATGCCACGCCGGATACCGGCTGTGGATTGAAGGTGTTTCTCCGCGCGGCTTTCTTGGATCTGCCGTACTTCGATCATATGCATCGCTATCTGCCAGCGTTGGTACTGCGCGCGGGCGGGCAGATCCAGTCGGTCGAGGTGAATCACCGGCATCGTGAACGCGGGTTCAGCAAATATGGTCTGCATAATCGCCTGTGGGTCGGTATTGTTGATCTGTTTGGCGTGAGTTGGCTGCAGCGTCGCGCCAAGCTGCCGGTCGTGACAGAAGAATAATCGGCTTACGCAGTTCAATGTGGTTATGGCGTTAGGGGTAAAGACCGTATGTCGGCGTTAAATCCGCGAATCTTTGTCAAAGGGCTGGTGTTTATCGCCTTGTTTGTGAGTGTTGCTTATCTGTTCGAGGTAAACCAGCTCGGCTCGTTGTTGGATAAGGCCTGGATCGATACGCAGGTGCGCGGCCAAGGCGTGAGCGGCGAGTTAATGTTCGTGGCGGTTGGCACGCTAGTGACTGCAGTGACACTGCCACGCCAGGCAGTGAGTTTCCTGGGGGGTTATGCCTTTGGCTTTGTGGTCGGTACTCTGCTAAGCGTGTTCGCGACAATGTGTGGTTGCGTGATCGATTTTTTCTTTGCGCGCTGGTTCGGCCGAGACCTGGTTAAGGCGCGTTATCCGAACAAGATTCGGCGTATCGATGATTTTATCCATGACAACACCTTCGGTATGACCTTGTTGATCCGGTTGTTGCCGGTTGGGAACAACACCGTAACCAGTCTGGCGGCAGGGGTATCCGGTGTACGTGCCGTGCCGTTTATTCTCGGTTCAGGGTTGGGTTATGTACCCCAGACGATGGTCTTTGCGCTGATCGGCAGCGGTATCGGTATCGATCCGACAGTGCGCATCGGTCTGGGTGTGGCGCTGTTCTTTGTCTCCGGCGTGCTGGGTATCTACCTCTACCGTCGCTTCCGCCATGGTCGCCATCTCGACGCCGAGTTGGAGAAGGCCATGGGCGTGGAAGACTAGTCTGCGGAGCAGCGGCCTGGGTTACTCGTCGCTCGGGTATAGAGACTCCGCAACGGACTGCGAGATGTTTCCGGAAGAAGCCAGGCGGCCCTTCATATCGCTCGCGACATCCAGTGTGAAATTGGCGACAATGGCGTGATATGAATAGTCGCCTTTCCGGTTATATTTCCCTCCTGTTGTTATTCGCTGCCTGGTTGTCGTTGCTGGTGACGGCATTGATCAGCCGGCCGCTGATGCCGGTCGATGAAACCCGCTATGTCAGTGTGGCCTGGGAGATGTGGTTGCGCGGTGATTTCCTGCTGCCCCATCTCAACGGCGACCTCTATAGCCACAAGCCGCCGTTGTTTTTCTGGTTGATTCAGGCCGGCTGGTGGGTGTTTGGGGTGAATGATCTGTGGCCGCGGCTGGTGTCGCCGTTGGTATCGCTGGCCAACCTGGGTTTGCTTTACCTGATCGCGCGCCGTTTGTGGCCGGAACGGCTTCAACTCGCTGAACTCGCGGTATGGATATTGTTCGGTGGGTTGATGTGGCAGGGTTTCTATACCCTGGTGCAGTTCGACTTACTGGTGGTTTTTTGTACCCTGCTGGGCCTGCTCGGTATGCTGCGCGCCGCGCGTGGGTTGGGGACTGGCTGGCTGATTGTCGGTACTGCGATCGGCTTGGGTTTTCTGTCCAAGGGGCCAGTGATTCTCTTGCACATTCTGCCGGTGGCGTTATTGGGTTATTTTTGGGTCGACCGAAATCAACTGAAAGGGTGGGTTTGCTGGTACGGCGGCATACTATCCGCGCTTCTGCTCGGACTACTCATTGGCTTGGCGTGGGCATTGCCGGCCGGCGCCGTCGGCGGGGAGGCTTACCGCACGGCAATCCTGTGGGGGCAAACCGCTGAACGCTTGGTGGATTCCTTTGCGCATGATCGCCCCGCATACTGGTATTTACCTTGGCTACCGCTGGCACTGATGCCGTGGGCGCTGAGCAAGCCGCTTTGGCAAGGGATCCGTCATGCCGTCCGCGCTGGAGCTTTCACCAACGACCGATACCTGCGCATGCTGCTGTTCTGGTCGTTGCCGGTATTGTTGGTCTTGAGTCTGGTCAGCGGTAAGCAGGTCAAGTATCTCCTGCCGATCTTTCCGGCGTTCAGTCTCCTCGCCGCCTATTCGATTGACGTGGCGCTGCGTGAAGGTTCGGCGCAGCGTGTCTGGGCTGTGATCGGGCTGGCATTGATCCCGGCGGTGCTGTTTGCCGGCGTCTTGTTCGGCTGGCACAGTGAGCGCGCGGACTGGACTGCCGCACTGGATGCGCGTTGGGGGCTGCTGTTCCTGGCCGTTGCGGCCTTGCTGTCGGTGCCACGTATCAACACGCCAGCGCGTTATGTAAAACTGATGGCCTTGGGCACGGTGCTGGTGGTCGTGCTCCTGCATATCTCGGTATTGTATGTCGCCAAGCCAGCCTATGATCTGACTGCCTTCGGCGCCCGCATCGAGGCTCTCCAGCGTGACGGACATCCGGTGGCGCATGCCGGCAGCTACCATGGTCAGTTCCAATACGTCGGTCGACTGACGCAGCCCATATCGGTCGTGCCGTCTGCCGAGCTGGCGAATTGGGCCGCGGCGCATCCGGATGGCTACATTGTGCTCTACCACGGCGATTGGCCCACGTTGCCGCGCACGGGCGCGGACCATGTGCAGGATTATCGCGGCGACCCGGATGATCTGGCGCTTTGGTCAGCGGCCAAATGGATCGCTGCGCAGTGAATGCTACAATCCCCCGATTGCTGATTGGAGCTGTGTCTTGAGTGATTCCATTTCCCCTACCGAGGCCACTGAGCTGGCGCCTCTGCGACTGAAGAAAAACGAAGAGCGGCGCCTGCGCGCCGGTCATTTGTGGGTCTACAGCAATGAGGTCGATACCAAGCAGACGCCGTTGACGGCCTTTGAGCCCGGCCAGCTGGTGATGATCGAGGCGTCCAACGGCAAGTCGCTCGGTACCGGTTATGTGAATCCGCATTCGCTGATCTGCGCGCGGCTGGTGAGTCGCGATCCGGCGCATGCGCTGAGTAAATCGTTGCTGGTGCACCGCTTGAATGTCGCCTTGGCATTACGCGAACGCTTATATGACAAGCCCTATTACCGTCTGGTGCATGGCGAGGGTGATGCGCTGCCCGGTCTGGTGGTGGATCGCTATGGCGATGTTTTGGTGGTACAGCTGACCACGGCCGGTATGGAGCGCGCCCGTGAAGCGGTGATCGAGGCCTTGCACAAGGTCATCAAGCCGACCGGTATTCTGATGCGCAATGACAGCCCGATCCGGGTGATGGAAGGCCTGGAGAATTACATCGAGGCCATCGGTGATGTGCCGGACACGCTCGATCTGGAAGAAAACGGCGTGCGATTCCGGGTGTCGGCGCAGTCCGGCCAGAAGACCGGCTGGTTTTATGATCAGCGCGAGAATCGCGCGCGGCTGTTTCGTTATGTCAAAGGCATGCGGGTGCTGGATCTGTTCAGTTATGTCGGTGGCTGGGGTGTGCAGGCCGCCGTGGCCGGCGCGCGTGAAGTGACCTGTGTGGATGCCTCGCATGATGCGCTGATGCAAGTGGCCGTGAATGCGGAATTGAATGCGGTGCAGTCACGTGTGCTGGTCCGCAAGGGCGATGCCTTTGATGTGCTGCGTGAACTGCGGGAGGCGCGTGAACATTTCGATGTGATCGTGCTCGATCCGCCCGCTTTTATAAAGCGTAGAAAAGACGCCAAGGCCGGCCTGGAGGCCTATCAGCGCATCAACCAGCAGGCCATGCAGGTGCTGACCAAAGACGGCATCCTGGTCAGCGCATCCTGTTCCTATCATCTGGAGGCGAGTGCGCTGCAGCAATTGGTGCTGGCGGCATCGCGGCATGTTGACCGCAGCATGCAGATTCTGGAACGCGGTCGCCAGGGCGCGGATCATCCGATGAATCCGGCGATTCCGGAGACTGAATATCTGAAGGCGCTGTATTGCCGCGTGTTGCCAGCCTGAGATCGTTGTGGAACTATTTTTTCAACACAAAGGCGCATAAGGCGCGCAAGGGAAATTCATTACAGGGTGAAGCCTGTGTATCCACTACCGTCGTTATTATGCGGGTATGAATTTTTCATTCATTATTGAGCATTACATGATGGCATGACATAGATATGCTCGATAAGAACTTCGCCACCCTCTCCCCAACCCTCTCCCGCCCCGGCGGGAGAGGGGTTATCCCCTCTCCCCGCTCGCGGGGAGAGGGTTAGGGAGAGGGGCGTTTGTGTCATCCCAATTGGTAATGCTCAATAATAGCCTTTCTTCGTGCGCCTTATGCGCCTTCGTGTTGAAATCTTGTTATGTTGAGCTGTTGCTGAGGTTGTATTGAGCCATGCTGACCTATCCCGACATTGATCCCGCCGCGCTGCGCTTAGGTGATTTCGCCGTGCATTGGTACGGGCTGATGTACCTGATCGGTTTTGCCGGTGCCTGGTGGCTGGGTACGCTGCGCGCGCGTCGAACAGAGAGTGGCTGGCGTGCTGAAGAGATCAGCGATCTGGTTTTCTACGCCGCCCTCGGCGCGATTCTCGGCGGGCGTATCGGTTACAGTCTGTTTTACAACTTCGGTTATTTTCTCGAAGACCCTGTGCGACTGCTTTATATCTGGCAGGGTGGCATGTCGTTTCATGGCGGCATGCTGGGTGTGTTTATCGCCATGTGGCTGTATGGGCGCAAGACCGGACGCGGTTTTTTTCAGGTCACGGATTTTATCGCGCCACTCGTACCGATTGGTCTGGGTGCTGGACGTGTCGGTAACTTTATCAATGGCGAACTGTGGGGGCGCGTGTCCGATGTGCCCTGGGCCATGCAACTGCCCTGCGCGCGGTTTCCTGAATACTGTGCGGGCGAAATCGCCGGCTACAGCGCACCACATCATCCTTCGATGCTCTATGAAGCACTGCTGGAGGGAACTGTATTGTTCCTGATTTTGTGGCTGTTTTCACGCAAGCCGCGGCCGACGATGGCGGTGTCGGGTCTGTTTATGCTGGGCTACGGCAGTTTCCGTTTCGCGGTGGAATTCGTGCGCATTCCCGATACCCAGCTGGGCTACCTGGCACTGGATTGGGTTACCATGGGGCAGCTGTTGTCGGCGCCGATGATCCTGCTGGGTGTTCTGTTTATGGTGCTGGCGTACAGTCGTAACAATTCAGATGCCCCGGCATCGAAATAATATTCGACACGGCTTGCCGCTGTTGATTCAGGTGTACAGGATACTGCTGTGAAACAATATCTCGATCTCATGCGCCATGTGCGCGAGCAGGGTACCCGCAAGGAAGACCGCACCGGTACGGGCACCTTAAGCGTGTTCGGTTATCAGATGCGTTTCGATCTGGCGCAGGGTTTTCCGGTGGTGACCACCAAGAAGCTGCATTTGCGCTCCATCATTCACGAGCTGCTGTGGTTTCTGCAGGGTGATACCAATATCAAATATCTGCACGACAACAAGGTCAGTATCTGGGACGAGTGGGCCGACGAGAACGGAGATCTGGGGCCGGTCTATGGCTATCAGTGGCGCTCCTGGCCGACGGCCGATGGTCGTCACATCGACCAGATTGCGCAAGTGCTCGATCAGCTGCGCAACCATCCGGATTCACGGCGTATCATCGTCAGCGCCTGGAATGTGGCTGAAATCGACAAGATGGCCTTGCCGCCCTGTCACGCCTTCTTTCAGTTCTATGTCGCCGATGGGAAGCTGTCTTGTCAGCTGTATCAGCGCAGTGCGGATATCTTTCTGGGCGTGCCGTTCAATATTGCTTCCTATGCGCTGCTGACCATGATGATCGCGCAGGTGGTGGGATTGAAACCGGGTGATTTCGTGCATACCCTGGGCGACGCCCATTTGTATCTCAATCATCTGGAGCAGACCGATCTGCAACTCGCGCGCGAGCCTTTTGCACTACCGACGCTGCGCATCAATCCCGATGTGAAGGATCTGTTCGCTTTCAAGTTCGAGGATTTCGAGTTGGCCGGTTACCAGCATCATGAACATATCAAGGCGCCGGTGGCGGTCTAACTGCAGGGTCGAGGTTCTAGGTTCTAGGGCCGAGGAAAAGCTTCTGTACTATGCCTCGATCCCAGAACCTAGAACCTAGAACCTAGAACCTAGAACCTAGAACCTAGAACCTAGAACCTAGAACCTAGAACCTAGAACCTAGAACCTAGAACCTAGAACCTAGAACCTAGAACCTAGAACCTAGAACCTAGAACCTAGATACTGAATTTATGATTTCAATCATCGTCGCCATGGATCGCAATCGCCTGATCGGCAGCAATAATGGCTTGCCGTGGCGGCTGCCGGCCGATCTCAAACACTTCAAGGCGATCACCTTAGGCAAGCCGGTGATCATGGGTCGTAAAACCTACGAGTCGATCGGTCGGCCCTTGCCGGAGCGGCATAATATTGTTGTCAGCCGAACGCCGGGATTTGTCGCGCCAGGCTGTACCACGGTGACTTCGGCGGACGCGGCCCTGGCGGCTGCAGGTGATGTGCCGGAAGTCATGATTATCGGCGGGGCGCAACTGTATACGCAGTTATTACCGCAAGTGCAGCGCATCTATCTCACTCAAATAGACGCCGCCTTTGACGGCGATGCCTGGTTTCCAGATCTGGACACGGCGGTTTGGCATGAAACAGCCCGGGAGGGGCATCTTCCTGACGATCGGAACCCCTATGCCTATAGCTTTCTGGTTCTGGAGCGCAGGTAATCGATAGTCGGCAGCGGCGCTTGATCTTGTCTAAGGCGGCTGCCATGCTGGGTCAATGTTTAAACAGTTTCTGCATCAGCCCCCACCCGATCTCGCGCGCCGATGCGTACTAAAAACGACGCTCGCCCTGCTGGCGGCAACCGGGCTGGCGCCGCTGCGGGCTGAGACCGCGACCTTGCGCGTCAATATTCCCGGCCCGCTGCTGATGCCATTTTTCCCGATTGAGTTGATTCCCAAGCTCGCATTTGATCGTCAGGCGGGTGTGGACCTGGGTATACGCTACCTTCCGACTGGCGTGCTGGCCCTGGAGGATATGCTGGCGGGCAATGCCGATTTCGCGGGCGTGGGTTTTCCCGTGCTACCGAAGTTTCTGGGAAAAGGCCACCCGGTGGTGGCGATAGGCCGTCTCAGCAGTGGGGCGCCACCCTACGCCATTATTGTCCGCGCGGATCTGGCCGACAAAATTCGCAGCATTGAAGATCTGCGTGGACGCACCTTGGGCGCCCCGGTCGGGAGTGCCACCACCAAGACCTATCTGCAGTTGGTTGCGGAGTTGTGGGTGTCAGCCTATGACGTTTCGCCCAAGGAAATCCGCTGGGCGCCCATTACCCAAACCTATGCGGGCGTCTATGGCGCCATGGCCGGCGAGACGGTGGATGCGGTGTTCTGCGAGGAGCCGTATTCTGCAAGCCTGGTCCGCGAAGGTCTGGGCGTCACGCTCGCCAGTCTCAACGATCCACGCAATCCGGTCGGGGTGGTCGGAAAGGATCATTTGCGTGCTGTAATCGTGACCACGCCAGATCGCATTGCTGCTAATCCTGAGCGAGTAATAAGTATGGCGAAGATGTTGCGCCAATCATTGCGCTGGGCGAACGCGGCAACACCTCGGCAGATTGTCGATCAATTACAGATCAGCGACGCCAATCAGCGGCACGATCTCATCGATGCCCTGCAGCGTCTGCCGGCGCAGTACAGCCCGGATGGCGGATTCTCCGAAGCTGAGATCGAAGCGACGCGGGAATTTATGCGGGCGGTGGGTTTGAGCATGCCCGGCGATGCGGATATTCGCACTTTGATCGATGATCGCTGGGTACAGCCCGGTTAGAGCTATGCGGATGATCCCTGTCTGGCGTGTTTTGCGTAATCGACTGCGGACACTGCGTGGCCAGGCGATTAGCCATGTTTTGGCAGTCATGCTGGTTGTGACCGTTGGTACGCTTGCCATTGGCGTATATGGCTACAGTGCGTTTCGTGAACGTGAGATAAATCAGAAATTCGACACGTTACGCGATTATTTCGGCGCCCAGATCGGGCGCACAGAATTCATATGGGGCAATCTGGCGCAGCAACTGCGCGCACGTGTGGAGTTTTCACGCATTCTCGAACAGCAAGATGAAAAACGCTGGCCGAAATTTACCGCCTACCTGAATGCCCAGCAGATTTTTATTGAGTTCCCCACCTTGCTGGTACTGAGCGCCAAGCAGGACGTGTTGTACCGTTATGGCGCAATTGCGCATACGCTCGATCCGGACAGTATAAATAAGGACGACTGGCATTATGCGGCGGCGCTCGGGGAGCTATACCGTGTATATCATGAGCCGGTTTGGTTGGGCAGTCAGGGCTACGGTACGTTGGTGCTGCTGAAACCGTTGGATAACGCGGCACTTCGTCGCCTGATTATTCCCGAGAGCCTGCTGGCGGTGCAATGGCAAGGCAAAGTAGTTGCTGTGTCGCATGACGATTATCCAACTCAGCTGGCGGCGGATGCGTCACGGATGGTTTTCAAGGGTAAGCAACGGCTGGTTCAGACGCAGGTGGATTGGCCGAGTGAGCAGGCACAACGCCCGGTCCTGCTGGCGTACCGTGAACTGCACGACATTCTGCCGTTCAGGGAATTCCTGTACTGGCTGATCGGTTCCGTGGGCTTGATCACGCTGTTGTTGTGGCTGGCACTTGGACGCTGGCTGAGCCGTACTGTAAGTCGGCTGGAGTCCACCGATCATGCGTTGGAACTCTACGCCGACTCCGCGCCGCGCGCTGATGTTGAGAATGAGCTGCAACCGGCCCGCTCAGCGCATGACGAAATCAGCAATCTGGCCGATGCCATCAGTGCCTTGATGCGCGCGGTGGACTCACGCGAGCGTGAGCAGGCCGTGTATCTGGAAACGCTCGCGTTGCTGGAAGAGGCCGTGCTGGAGCTGAACTGCGACGGGGAGATCCTGCGTGCCAGCCCGGGTTGGCATAAGCTGGCGCGCTGCGACAATGCGGTGGGACGCAATCTTGTTGAGTTTTTTCACGCGGAAGATTCTGACGCGCTGGCGGCGCAGTGCATGGCTTTGCGCAGTGGTGAAAAGACCAATCTGTTGTTCCGGGTGCGCTTAGCTGACCCAGATGGAGCCTTGCAGCCCTGGGTCGAATGCCGGTTTCTGGGATTCCGCGACGATACTGGAGCAGTAACAGGTATCCGCGGCGTTGTGCGCGATATCACTCAGGCCTATCTGCATGAGAAGCAGATCAGCCATATGGCTTTGCACGATGCCCTGACCGGGTTGCCGAATCGCATATTGCTGGAAGACAGATTCAAAAGCGCTCTTAACATGGCCGCACGCTCAGGCGAAAAGGTCTGCATCTGTTTCATAGACATCGATCATTTCAAAAATGTGAATGACACGCTCGGCCACAAGGCGGGTGATCGGCTGTTGGTGGCCTTCGCCGAACGGCTGCGGCATGAATTGCGCCTGGCCGATACCTTGGCGCGCTGGGGCGGCGATGAATTCGTGCTGCTGTTGCCGGGTATGCGTGATGAATTGGCGATTCGTGAAGTGGCCAACAAGATCGGTGTCGTGATCCAGCAGCCGATCTTGCTCGATGGTGCCGAGTTGCGTATCACCTTCAGCATGGGTGCGGCCATTTATCCGGATGATGCGGAAAGCAGCGAAGTGTTGTTCTCGCAGGCGGATCGGGCCATGTTCTATGCCAAGGCGCAGGGGCGTAATCAGGTCAGTTTCTTTGGCGACATGACCAACCAGGGCATTGGCAAAAAAGAGCTCTACATCCAGAATCGATTGGCCAATGCGATCAAGGCCGAGATCATTCAGGCCTGGTTCCAACCCATAATCTGCGCGCGCAGTGGCGCCTGTATTGCGGTTGAGGTGTTGGCGCGCTGGCACGATGATGAGTTGGGCTGGATCTCCCCGGCAACCTTTATACCTATGGCGGAAAATATCGGGCTGATAAGTGATTTGGGCCAGCAGGTCTGGCGAGCCAGTGTCGCCATGCAGGCGTATTGTCACCACGCGGGCAGAAAGCTGCGCTTTTCAGTGAATGTCTCCAAACGTCAGTTATTTATACCCTCGTTTACCGAGCAGGCTGTGGCGGAGCTTCAGGGTCAGGGTATCAAGCCGGCGGATGTCGTTTGGGAAGTGACGGAAAGCGTCGCGATGAGCGATGTGGAACACGCCTCCGAACGTCTGCAGGAATTAGAGGCGGCCGGTTTCAAGATCGCCATCGATGATTTCGGTACCGGCTATTCATCACTCTCGCAGTTGCATGAGATTCGTGCCGATGAACTGAAGATTGATATCTCTTTCGTCCGCCGTCTTCATGAGCCCAGCGGTTTGAGTTTGGTTCAGGCGATTATCAGTATCGCTCAAGCGCTGGGTCTCAAAACGGTTGCGGAAGGTGTTGAGGATGCCGAGGCGGCGGAGATTCTGCGCAAACTGGGGGTCGATTATCTGCAGGGATATTATTTCGCCAAACCCATGCCGCGAGCGGAATTATTGGTATGGCTTGAAAAGACATCTATACCGGCGGCTGATACGACACAATAAGGCCATTCAGCCTATCGGTAGTGGTTGCCTCGTTATTTCTCAATAGCTGCAACAGTTTATTCCTTTCAGTTTCAATTCAGAAAGTCAGTCAATACTACGCACAGGTTCAGGGTAACGGTTCACTCTGAAGATTTTAACAGCGTAGGAGATGGCAACATGAAACGTAGACTGGTGAATCAGGGAATTGCGAGCGCGCTAGTGGTTTTGTTGGCGGGTCCGGTGTTGGCCGCAGGCGGTGGCGGTAGTGGCGGTGGAGCAGGCGGTGGTGCGATGCGCTCACAAGGCCAGGGGCAGGGCTTCCCGCAGATGCAGCAACAATCACAGCAACGTTATCAAGAGCGTGAACAGTCGCGCGAGTCGAAGGGCGAGGGTTCCGGCAAGGCCAAACAGAAGGGCGCTGACCAAGTAGATCAGTATCAAGATCGCGATCGCGATCGGGATCGTGATCAGCTCCATGATGGATCGGGCGATGGAACGCCAGATCGTGATCGAGATCAGATCCGCGAGCATCAGACCGATTAATGTTCAGGCCAGCATGCACTGATCTAGGTTGAGGGCAGTGACGCTATACAGCGTGGCGCCACTGCGCTCTCTTCAGCAAATATGTTTCAAGCGTCTCTCGCTGCGCGAGCGCCCGCACAGGGGATGCGGGTCCAATGTACTGTGCTGTCCAAGCGTAACGCGGTCAGCTGTCCACCCCAGAGACAGCCGCTGTCCAATGGATAGATGCCGGCATCGTTGCGTTCGCCGAGTGTTGACCAGTGGCCAAACAAAATCTTCAGCTTATTGCTGCGTCGTTGCTTGTGCTCAAACCAGGGTTTGAGATGCGCGGGCTGGCTGCCGGGTGCGCCTTTGTAGGAGAGTGCGAGGTGTCCCTCGGCATCGCAGTAGCGCAGCCGGGTGAAACAATTGGTGATGAAGCGTAAGCGATCCCAGCGGGTCAGTGAATCCGACCACTGCGTCGGTTCATCTCCATACATGTGGCGGAAGAAATCCGCGTAGTTCGCGCTGCGCAATTGTGCTTCGACCTCATGAGCGCACTGTTGCGCCTGCTTCAAATCCCATTGCGGCGGTAGTCCGGCATGCACCAGCGTGAAGCCCAGATCGGTGTCGTGATGCAGTAGCGGTTGATGACGCAACCAGTCGAGCAATTCGTCACGATCAGTGGCGTCCAGAATCGGATGCAGGGTGTCCTTGGCCTTGAGTTTGCTCGATCCACTGGCAATGGCGAGCAGATGCAGCTCGTGATTGCCGAGCACCGTGATAGCGGCGGGTCCGAGGTCGCGCACAAAGCGCAGCGTTTCCAGTGAATGCGGGCCGCGATTGACCAGATCGCCGGCAAACCACAGCCGATCCAGCGCCGGGTCGAAGCGAAGCTGTGTCAGCAGTTGCTGAAGTTCATGGAAACAACCCTGGATGTCGCCGATTGCGTAGACGCCCACGGGTGACGATCAGTGCAGAACGCGGGGGATCGAAAGGGTGAAAACGGGGACCTCGGCATCGAACTCCACGCCGTCGTCGGCAATCATCTGATAACTGCCGCGCATGCTGCCCACCGCTGTGTCGAGCAGGGTACCGCTGGTGTACTGGAAGGCCTGGCCCGGTTGCAGATGCGGTTGCTCACCGACCACGCCATCGCCGCGGACTTCCTGGGTCTTGCCATTGCTGTCGGTGATGACCCAGTGCCGAGTGAGTAATTTGGCCGGCATGCTCCCGGTGTTGCGGATGGTGATGGTGTAGGCGAATACATAGCGTTGCTGATCCGGTATGGACTGGCTCTCCACATACTGGGTTTCAACACTTACCTGAATATCGTAGTTGGTTGCGTTATCCATAGTCTGTCTGTGCGCTGCGTTAGTAATTGCTGCATAGGATACGCTGGATTCGCCCGGCAGTTCAAAATCCCGCAGGTATTTCCGGCTATCCCGGGGCTGCGGGCGGCATGCCATGGTATTGAGAGTGTCAACTGACCCTAAGGTTCAGACATCAAGTCCCGCAGCAGCGGCTTGATCCAACAGCCATTCCACTTGGCCCTGCGGCTGGATGTTCTGCACGGGCACTGGATCGCTTTCCTGGGTTGGTCGACAGATCTGCTGCAGCATCGCTGCCTTATCGCTGCCGGCGACCAGAAACAGCAGCTGCTGGGCGCAATTCAACACGGGATAGGTCAGTGACAGACGCCAACTGTTCAGGCGTGCGACATGGACGGTTCCCACTGGGGTGGACATCTCCTGCAGGATCGGCGTATCCGGAAACAGTGAGCAGGTATGTCCATCCGGTCCCATGCCCAGCAGGATCAAATCGAATATCGGCATGCCCGCCGGGTTGAGCGGCAGTTGCGCCCGCAATCCGGCTGCATAGGCCGTGGCATTCTGCTCGATCTGAGTCGGATCGGCGTGCATGCGGTTAATATTTTTTGCAGGCAGGCTGATGTGATCGAGCAGCGCCTCGCGCACCATGCGGAAGTTGCTGTCGGGATGTTCGGGTGGCACGGCGCGTTCATCACCGAAATACAGATGGCTGCGCGACCAATCAAGCTCTGCCTGCCATTCGGGTTGCGCCAGCAGTTGATACAGGCGCTTCGGTGTCGAGCCTCCGGACAGGGCGACATGAAATGCGCCGCGGTGTGCGATGGCCTCCCGGCTCAGCGTGATCCAACGTCTGAGGCAGGCCCGCGCCAGCTGATCAGTGTCGGCATGAATCTGGATCGGGTGAGCGCAAATCCCGGTAGCGACGGACATTGATGATTATCCTGCGGTGATGTGCCGTCTATGGTGGCGGATACGCGCTAAAAAGGCGAATGGTGGACGTGTTATCGGTGCGCGACCTCAGCCGCCCGTCGCGGACAGCTGCAGGGTCTTGCTGGCGATGGCCTGCAGCAGATTGTGGTACGACTCTGCGAAGGCCGCGACACCGTCCTTTTCCAGCTGCCGGGTGGCGGCGGCGAGATCGATGCCGAGCGCTTCCAGTTCCGACAATTGCTGTGCGGCGCTGGAGATACCGGGCTCCAGTGTGGCGGCGACTTCGCCGTGATCGTTAAAGGCAATGAAGGTGGCCGGTGGCAGGGTGTTGATGGTGTCCGGGCCGATGAGCGACTCGACATACAGCAGATCACTGTAGGAAGGATTTTTGGTGCCGGTACTGGCCCAGAGCAGGCGTTGAGTATGCGCACCGGCCGCCGCCAGTGTTTTGAAGCGCGGGCTGTTGAAGAGTGTCTGGAAATGTTGGTAGGCAAGCCGGGCATTGGCGATGGCAATCCGGCCGAGCAAGGCTTGCGAGCGTCGGGTCCGCTCAGGATCGCCCTGGGCGATCAGTGATTGCAGCTGCCGGTCGATCAGTGCATCGACACGGCTGATAAAGAAACTCGCGACCGAACGGATCTGCTGCAACGGCTGACCACGGCGCAGGCGTGACTCCAGGCCCAGCATATAGGCTTCAGCCACAGCTTCGTAGCGTGCCACGGAGAAAAGCAGTGTGACGTTCACACTGATGCCGCGATCGATCAGGCTTTCAATGGCATGTATGGCCTGCTGCGTGGCCGGCACCTTGATCAGTAGATTCGGGCGATCGACACGCTGGAACAGCGCCTCGGCCTCCTCGATAGTGGCCTTGGTGTCATACGCCAGATCCGGGGAAACCTCGAGACTGACCAGGCCATCGCGACCGCCACTGGCGGTATAGGTGGCTGCAAACAGGTCGGCTGCTTCGCGGATATCGCTGATGGCCAGATCGTAGAAGAGTTCCTGTGGATTGGCGCGCGGCCGTTGTTGCCGCGCGTCAGCCAGCGCCGCATCGTACTCGTCGCTCCCAGTGATAGCTTTCTCGAAAATACTGGGATTACTGGTGAGACCGGTTAAGCCCTGATCGGCAATCATGCGGGCCAGGGCGCCGGATCTGAGCAGGCTACGCTGGATATTGTCGAACCAGATGTTCTGTCCAAGAGCCTGGACAGCTCGGGATGGTGATGTCGTCATGATTGCTCTCCTTGGTGCCGGTCTGAATGCCCGCAGCGGCGATACGATTCCCATGAGCTCAACGATAACGGACTATATTTATATATAGACGACTTCGTTGTATCCGGTGGCTGACCTCGTCAGCGCCGGATTCAAGATGTCAAACAGGTGACAGGCCAAGAGGAGGTTGCTATGTATCTCAAGCACATCCAAAGCGGTGATCTGGTGGAGGTAATCGGGCTGCCCGAGCTGTTCGATCCCTTTGCCGAGACGATTGAGGGGCGTATCCATGCGGGTGAGGAATTGCAGGAACCGGCAGCATTCCCCAAGCTGGGTTTGGCGTTCCCGTCCGGTGAATTGTTGCCACGTTGCTGGATTGACCCTGAATACCGGACCCAGCGTAAGCGCGCTTAGCAAAATATCACTTAAATCAGTTTGCTATGGCAAGTGAAGGGGCGCTGCCGGCAGCACAGGGAGAACGTTGCCGCAGGCGCTCCGCCCGGTAGTGGATAACTCCCATGACGAAAAACTGACACTCTTTCGCCGAACTGTGAACCAGTTTTCCATTTGTGATTGAAGCACATCGCTGTCTCGCCGTTAGGAAGTAAGGAGACTGAAGACACTCAGTACAGCGACCGGCCCGATGCTTGCAAGACGCATTGGACCGAACTAACCCAGTAACTTGGGGGTAACGGCGATGAAAAACCGGAACTACCACATACGTAAACCTGATCCATTACTGCTGCTGGCGCTGGTTGTGGGTTTCGGGGTTGTCGTGACGACCACAGCCCAGGCTGCCGATCCTGCCATGAGTAACCTGAAAGAGGCGGGTGCACAGTTGGCCATAAAGCCGGTGCAGGGGTTAGCTGAACGTTTGGATATCCGCTGGTTGAATACCACCCTGGAAAATAATGGTGTCCGGCAGTTGTTAATGAAGAAGCGCTTGGGAATGGGCAAGCCTTTCGGTGCAAAAGGGCCGGAATTGAATATGAGCTGGCGGCCAAGAATGCGTTCTACGGCAGCGGCAGCCGGCGATTCCGGTATCGGTGCCGTCGCGGCTGATCGGCCGGATGTCTATTTCAGTTTGCGGCGTAGCTGGTAGTTTCAACCTGCATTATTGCGCTGATTCAAGTATACGTACCGACAGCACATCGCAGGGCGCGCCATGCAATATGGCATTCGCCGTCGAGCCGAGCAGACGGCTCAAACCGTGGCGACCATGGCTGCCGATCACAATCAGATCTATCGCCTGTTCTTCCGCGACCCGCAGTATTTCCTGCTTCGTGGAACCCATTTCCACCCATTGCCCGATCGGGTCCTTCACGTCGATGCCTTGAGCGAGTTCCGCCAGTTTTTTGCGCGCGGTCGTAACGAGCTGTGCCTCGAGTTCCATGTCCTGCGGCAGCACCAGCTCATTCGCGAGATCGACGTGTAAAAACTCCACGACATGGATCAGGCTGAGCTGCGCGCCATTTGACCGGGCCAGCGCAGTGGCGCGTTCAAGCACTTGGCTATTATCAGGGCCGAAATCTATAGCGGCCAAGAGGTGTCGGTAGGTGTCCATGCATGACTCCTTCTACAGATCTTCGTTTGAGGAACCGTGATTATTGAGCATTACATGATGGCATGACATAGATATGTTCGATTTAAGAACTTCGCCACCCTCTCCCCAACCCTCTCCCGCCCCGGCGGGAAAGGGGGTTATCCCCTCTCCCCGCTTGCGGGGAGAGGGTTAGGGAGAGGGGCGTTTGTGTCATCCCAATAATTGGTAATGATCAATAATTCGCTGAAGCGGCATCTGCTCGCTTGATCAAATTAATCAGAGGTTCCTTCAGTATATAGCTAAGTGCGGTTTGCAGTCTTTTCGGCGGCATGATTGGCCAGCCGTGCGAAGGTCTTGAGATCCAGCTGTTCGGCACGGATTTGCGGATCGACCCCGAGGGCCGTGAAATCCTCGCTGTCCAGGACGCCCTTGAGCGTGTTGCGCAGGGTCTTGCGACGTTGTCCGAACGCCAACCGCACGATCTGGGCGAACAAGGTCTCGTCAATAACTTGAGTCGGTGGCGTGCGGTAGGGCAATAGTCGAACAAAGGCAGATTCCACTTTGGGCGGTGGTCGGAATGCCCCCGGACCTATGCCAAACAACGGTATTACCTCACAGCGATACTGCAGCATGACCGACAGCCGGCCATAGGCGCTGCTGCCCGGGTGTGCCGCCATGCGTTCAACGACTTCCTTTTGCAGCATGAAATGCATGTCTTCGATGCAGTCGGCCTGATCCAGCAGGTGAAACAGCAGCGGTGTGGAAATGTTATACGGCAGATTGCCGATCACGCGCAGCCGCTGTTCGCCACGACGCAGGGCGCAGAAATCGGTACGCAGTGCATCGCGGTTGTGCAGCGTGAGTTTGCCTGCGGTGCTCGCAGTCTGACGCAATGGCTCCAACAGGTCACGATCCAGTTCAACGGCCTGCAAATGACCACAGACACCGAGTAGCGGCAGTGTGATAGCGCCTTGGCCGGGCCCGATTTCAATCAGATCTTGCCCCGGCTGCGGATTGATCGCGGCAATAATGTTGCGGATGACGCCCGGGTCATGCAGAAAATTCTGGCCGAAGCGCTTGCGCGGTATATGGTTCAAGTGGCGTTACTCATGTTGGCCAGCGAAACAGAGGCTATAGGTTTGTCGTACAGGACGCAGTAGTAAGACGAGTACGCGCCGTCTTACCCAGGCTGGCGCAACATATCCAGTGCGACGGCAATGGCGGTCTTCAGGCTGCCTGCATCGATGCGGCCGGTCCCGGCGAGATCCAGCGCGGTACCGTGATCGACGGAGGTGCGGATGATCGGCAAACCAAGCGTGATGTTCACGGCACGACCGAAACCTTTGTATTTCAGCACCGGAAGTCCCTGGTCATGATACATGGCCAACACCGCATCGGCGCGCTCCAGATATTTTGGCGTGAACAGCGTGTCGGCCGGCAACGGGCCGATCAATTCAGCCGCGCCACCGCGCAGACTTTCCAGTACCGGCGCGATGACCGTGATTTCCTCGTCGCCCAGATGGCCGCCTTCACCGGCATGTGGATTCAGGCCGCAGACCAGGATGCGTGGCCGCGCGATGCCGAACTGTGTTTGCAGGGATTCAATCAGGATGCGCAGCGTCGTGGTAAGTTCCGTGTGTGTGATGGCGGCGCTGACCTGCGCCAGTGGCAGGTGCGTCGTCGCCAGCGCAACCCGCAACCCCTCGGTTGCCAGCATCATCACCACCCGTGGTGTGTTACAACGGTCAGCCAAATATTCCGTATGTCCACTGAAGGCAATGCCGGCATCGTTGATAATGCCCTTGTGCACCGGGCCGGTGATCAGGGCATCAAAACGACCGCCACGACAACCATCCACGGCCATATCCAGGCAGGCCAGCACATAGCGGGCATTGGCGGTATCCAACTGTCCGACTTGGACAGGTGCGTTGACTGGTATATTCAGTACAGTCAGCGTGCCGGCGCGTTGTGGCTGCGCGGCGCGTTCAGGGTCGTAGGCAATGAGTTCTACACGAATCCCAAGCTGCCGCGCACGTTGTCGCAACAGCTCAAGATCCGCAATCACGACCAGTTCGGCGACCTGGGCGGATTCCGTCAGACGCAGACACAGATCCGGCCCGATACCGGCGGGCTCGCCGGCGGTGATGGCTAGGCGCGGGATGTGCGACATGCAAGTGACCTCCCGATGCGGCGGGCAACAACGCGAAACGGTTGAATGCGGGGATTACTCGACGCTGCGATACTCGACATAAGCCTCGTCACGCAGCCGACGCAGCCACAATGCGAGTTCTTCGTCGTTCTTGCGTTTGCGGATGAGTTCACGCGCCTTGTTGCGTTGCAATTCATCCGTGCTGTCATGATCGCGGCGTTCCAGTACCTGGATGATGTGCCAGCCGAAGCGGCTCTCTACCGGCTGGCTGATTTCTTTCGGCTTGAGCTGGTTCATGGCCTCTTCGAATTGAGGCACCAGATCGCCGGGACCGACCCAACCCAGATCGCCACCCTTGGACGCGGATACCTTGTCCTTGGAGTGCGAGCGTGCCAGCTGGGCGAAATCCTCACCGCCAATGATACGGTCGCGTAATTGCTCCAGGCGGATGCGCACCTCGTGTTCCGGCAGCACTTCGTCAGCCGTGAGCAGGATGTGACGAACATGCGTCTGGGTGATCACATGCCGGCCATCACCGCGCAATTCGATAAGCTTGACGATATGGAAGCCACCGCTGGCCTGGATCGGATCGGAGATCTGGCCTGGCTGCATGCCGATGATGGCATCCGTGAGTACCGCCGGTAACTGGCCCGCTTTGCGCCAGCCGAGATCACCGCCTTCAAGAGCGGTTTGTCCCGCCGAGACGGCGACCGCCGTCGCGGCGAAATCCGCACCGCCGCGTAATTTGTCGACAGTTTGCTCGGCCTTTTGCTGCGCTGTTTTGATTTGCTCCGGCGAGGCGCCCTCGGGAACAGCGATCAGAATATGCCCGAGGTGATATTCCTTCTCGCTGCCGCCCCAGGTTTTTTCGTTGGCGATCAGGTTGTCGATTTCCTGCTCGGTGATGTTGATGCGGTTACCCACCATTTGCTGATGCAACCGGGCGAGGATGATCTGATTGCGGATCTCTTCACGGAAGCTGGCGTAATTCTGGCCTTCATTTTCCAGAACGGTACGGAACTGGTCCAGATCCATTTTGTTCTGTTCGGCGATATTGCGCAGGTTGCTGGTGAGCGTTTCGTCATCGACCTGGATATTGTTGATGGCCGCCAGCTGCAGCTGCAGTTTTTCGACAATGACGCGTTCCAATACCTGTTGACGCAACACATCCTCGGGCGGCAAGGCGGTATTCTGCATGCGCAGCTGTTCGCGGATAAGATTGAGCTTTGAATCCAGTTCGCTCTGCAGAACCACATCGTCATTGACGACCGCAACGATGCTGTTCAGCGGCTCGCTGGCCGGAACAGGGGCGACACCGCCCAGGACGGTAAGGGTGAGGCAGGACAACAACATTAGCTTGGCAAAGATTTTCGACACGTGATTCAACCTGAATAATTAACGGTGAGTGTAGCCAAGGATACCATCTTCCAGCAGGGACTCGATCGGATCGCCGATGCTGGTCAGGCCCTTGAGTTCCAATTGGAACAAAATCGCGTCGTTACGTTCCCCTTGGGTGTCACTGATGTAACTGCGGCTAAGGACGCGCAAGATCCAGCAGCAGCTTTCATATTCGATACCGGCCAGGGTTTCCACCAGTTCGCTATCGGCCAGCGAGTAATTCCAGCGCATGATCCCGTGCCAGCGCGGGTTGAAATACCAGAGTGCCGAGGTATCGACCTGTTCCAGTTCGCCGGTCTGGAAACGATAGGCGACGTTCCAGAGATGGCGGTCATTGGGCTGGTATTGGAACCGCACATTGCTGCGATTGGTTTTGGATTCATGCGGATCCCAGAGGATACCGCCGGTGGCCTTCCAGCTCTGCGAGAGTCGCACATCCAGCTCGGCCACGATATTGGAGCTGCTCTGTTCCTCTGCTACGGCTCCGGGCAGGGTGACCTCACGATCGCGGAAATAGAAGATCTCACCCAGGCTGAAGCTGGCGAACTGCGTGCCCGTCGCGGGGTCGAGCAGGCGGGAGGTGGCCGCCAGCGTGAGCTGATTGGCATCACCCATACGATCCGCGCCGCCGAAACGATTGTCTTCGAACATCTGCGAGAAATTGAAGTCACGCAGATTGGTGTCGAAGATCGGCAGGTCGGTTTGATCCTTTTCCGGCACATACAGATAGAAGGCGCGCGGCTCCAGGGTCTGGAGCATGCCTTTACCGAGCAGGCTGGTGCTGCGATCGAAGAACAGCCCACTGTCGAAGCTGGCGATCGGCGTGATGCGGTCCGGCGAGTCCGGCAGACCGGAGGTCTGATTGTCGAGGTTGTATTGGGTATAGCGCACACCCGCCGCCGGTGTCGCGAACCAGGCGGCTCCACCCAGCGGCAGGCTGATCATCGGTTTCAGATCCAGCCGGCTGCCTTTGACCAGATCATCATGGTCAAACTGCACGGCCTCACTGGCCAGGTTCAACTCCAGCCCATAGGGGCGGGTGCGTGGGTTGGCATTGAACAGTACTTGCGGCAAGCGCTTGTAGGGTCGGTTGGCAGGCAGGATAGTGCTGTCGACGGTTTGAAAATCCTGGACCCGACCGGTCAGGCCCCAGCCATTGCCGTAATAAGTCGCGGCGGCGAGACGCTCGAGATGCGTGGTACTGCTGATCGCCAGGCTGGTGCCGAGGTCTTCGAAGTATTGATCGTCCGACACATTGGTCGCATGGACTTCGGTGGTCAGGCGTTTCAGCGGTCGGCCGCTGTGATTGATGCGAACCAGGGTGCGGTCTTCATCGTTGTATTCGCTGTCCCTCGGCAGATATTCCACATCCAGTTGGCCGCTGTAACCGGGTTGCAAATAGCGGAATTCCGTTTGCATCTGCAGACCGCGTTTGCTCAGCACGCGTGGCGTGATGGTGGCATCGTAGTTTGGCGCGATGTTCCAGTAATAGGGTGCTGATATTTCGGTGCCGCTGTTCTGGGAGCTGCCCCAGCTGGGTACCAGCAGGCCGCTCTTGCGGCGGTCATCGATCGGGAAATTGATATAGGGCGTATAGAACACCGGGACATCGCCGATCTCCAGCCAGGTATGACGCGCCACACCCACGCCCTCATCTTCGTGCAAGGTCACTTCACGGGCATTCAGTCGCCATGCCTCGCGGTTCGCGTCGCAGGTGGTGTAGGTGCCTTTCTGGAAAACCTTGCGGGTCTTGCTTTCCTGACGGGCGAGTTCGGCCTGGCCGCGTGCATGCTGGGAGAAAACCTCATACTGCACGTCATGGATCTCGCCCTGGTCACTGTTGAGCTGCAACGTGGCGCTGCTGCCGTAGACGCTGAGCCCGGCCTCATCGAGATGCACATTGCCGTCGGCTTTGACCTCGCCGAGCAGTTCGTTATAGCGGATCTGATCGGCCTGTACGCGACGTCCGTCACGATCGATCACGGCATTGCCGATCAAGACATAGATCTGGCCTTGGCTCTCGGCCTTGTCCGCGGATAATTCGGTGCCAACCAGATCGGCGTCCGGTAGTTCCGGAATGCTGCGGGCGCCGCACAGACCCCAGGGATTGTAGCTGTCCTCTGCCGCATTCATGGATGCGGGGGCCGGTACATCGGGAGCTGGATTCGCGGATGCCGCCTCACTGGGTGGGATTACGGGCACTGCAGAAGGCGTGGCACTGGACGCATCGGGAAGCGGTATGACCTCGGCTGTCGCAGGCTCTGCGGTCGGCGTGACGACCGCTTCCGGGACGACTGCTGGAGCGGCTGATTCAGCAGCCGTTGACGTCGCGGCCGGCACAGCCTTGACAGGCGCTGCCGTGCTGCCGGCAGGGGCGCATTGCCAAGTGCCGGGTGGATTTTCCAGGCAATTCCAGGGGGAGGTCAGGTTGTCCTGTGCGCCCGCGATGGGCGGTAGAATCAGGCCAGCAATCAGTGCCGCTAGCAGAGATCGTTCAGTCACGTGGCGTATTCCTTGCGCGCGGCGCCTGTCGGTTCGGGCTGGCGGGTGGCCAGTGCGCGGCGCGGCTGAGTTGTGCAGTCAGACTGCAGGATCGCTTGCAGCGGGCGAGGCCCGGCAGGCGCCCCGTAAAATCGCACAGAGTGGCTTTTGCTTCAATGACTTTATCGCGTTGGACGCGACCGGACAGGCCTCGGCTATAATGCGCGGGCCTTTGCCATCATCCCTGGACTTACACCGTGCCCGAACGCCTGAAACAGATCGAAGCCTGGCTGCAGTACGACGCCGAGTTCGCTACCGCCGATATCCGTCCCGCCTCAGTCGATGCCAGTTTCCGGCGCTATTTCCGGGTCCGCACCCGAGATGACAGCTACATTGTCATGGATGCCCCGCCGGACAAGGAGGATATGCAGCCCTTTCTGACGATCGACACGCTGTTTCTCGATATCGGTCTGAATGTGCCGCGGGTGCTGCGTGCGGATATCGAACGGGGTTTCTATCTCCTGTCCGATCTCGGCGATGAACATTATCTGCGTGCCCTGAATGCCGACACGGCGCAGCGACTGTACGGTGATGCGCTCGGCGCGCTGCTGGTGATCCAGGCGCAGGGACCGCAGGCCGGTGAATTGCCTGCTTACGACAAACCCATGTTGCTGCGTGAAATGGCCCTGTTCCGTGACTGGCTGGTGGGTACCCATCTGGGTATCAGTCTGAACACCGAACAATCGGCCATGCTGGAACGCAGTTTCGATCTGCTGGCCGAAGCGGCGCTCGCGCAGCCGCAAGTTTGCGTGCATCGCGATTATCACTCGCGCAATCTCATGGTCACGCCACGTCATAATCCGGGCATTCTGGATTTCCAGGATGCCGTGATTGGCCCACTGACCTATGACCTGGTGTCCTTGCTGCGTGACTGCTATATCGCCTGGCCGCGCGAGCAGGTGAAACATTGGGCGCTGGGTTATCGTGAGCTTGCGCTGCAGTCCGGTGTGCTGCGCAACGATCTTGCGGACGAAGCGCAATTCCTGCAGTGGTTTGACTGGATGGGTGTGCAGCGGCATCTGAAGGCGGCGGGTATTTTCGCCCGGCTTTATCGCCGCGACGGCAAGCCGGGTTATCTCGCCGATATCCCCCGCACGCTCGGTTATGTCGTCGAGGTGGCGGCGCAATACCCGGAGCTCACGGATTTGGGTAAGTTGGCTGCGGAGGTTATTGAGGCGCTGCCGCAGGCGGCACCGGTTAAGGTGGGGTGAATGGTGAGTCTGTCGGACGCGCGGCTAGCGCCGCTGAATCCGACCTACGCTATTCCGCGGATCATCTGTAGGTCGGATGAAACAACCTCGCTAACAAGCGCGGAGTTGTTACGGTTAAGAAGATGGCCATTTTAAAGCCCGTCACTGCGACTGCTATGACGGGCAACCGTTCAGGCCGAAGGCCGTGTCCGACGCTGCCGTTACCTAAGGAGACACCGACGCATGGAAGAATCGATAGCCAAGTCCAAGACCTTTATCGCCCCCGATGGCAAGTCGCGCTGCCGTTGGTGCGGTGATGTTCCCGAGTTTCTGCCCTATCACGATAGCGAATGGGGCTTCCCTGTCGGCGATAATCAAGTCCTGTTCGAAAAGCTCTGCCTGGAAGGATTTCAAGCCGGCCTCAGCTGGCGCACCATACTCGCCAAGCGCGACAATTTCCGCGCCGCCTTTCATGATTTCAATATCGACAAAGTTGCACGTTTCAATCAACGTGATGTCACGCGCCTGCTGCAGGACGCGGGTATCATCCGGCATCGCGGCAAGATCGAGGCCGTGATCAATAATGCGCAACGCGCGCGTGAACTCATTCAGCAGGAAGGTTCGTTGGCGGGATTTATCTGGCGCTTCGAGCCGGCCGCACAGCCGGCCACTGCGGCGCAAACACTGACAACCTCGGCCGAGTCGATAGCGCTATCGAAGACACTGAAGAAAATGGGTTGGAAATTCGTCGGGCCGACCACCGTCTTTGCCTTCATGCAGGCCATGGGCCTGATCAACGATCATGTCGCGGACTGTGTGAGCCGAGCCAAGGTAGAGCGTGCCCGTAAGGCATTCAAACGCCCTGGGCGCTGATGTCGATCACTGCAGAAAGGTGAGTGCCAATGAATAGCGTAAGGATCTTTATCGGATGAAGGCCATGATCCTCGCGGCCGGCCGTGGTGAACGCATGCGGCCGCTGACCGATCACACGCCCAAGCCACTGTTACGCGCCGGCGGCAAGATGCTGATCGAATATCATCTCGAGGCGCTGGCGCGGGCGGGCGTGAGAGAAGTCCTGATCAATCACGCCCATCTGGGAACGCAGATCGAGGCGGCGCTGGGTGATGGTGCACATTATCAGCTGCGCATTACTTATTCAGCAGAGCCGGAAGGTGCATTGGAAACCGGTGGTGGTATTCAGCGCGCGCTACCCTGGTTGGGTGAACTACCGTTCCTGGTCGTGAACGGCGATATCTGGACGGATTTCGATTTCGCCAGCCTGCCCCAAAGTATCGATGGCCTGGCCCATCTGGTGCTGGTCGATAATCCCGAGCAACATCCGAAGGGTGATTTTTGTCTATCGGACGGGCGGGTCTTCGAATGCGCGGGGCCGCGCCTGACCTTCAGTGGCATCGGACTGTATCGTGCGACCTTGTTTGTTAATTGCACGCCGGGCCGTTTCCCGCTGGCACCGCTGTTGCGTCAGGCCATGGGGCAGGGGCAGGTGAGTGGCCAGCATCATGTTGGCCTATGGTCTGATGTAGGTACGCCGCAGCGGCTGGATGCCTTGGACCGTTTGCTGCGCGGCTGACTATTCAGCGTCACACGTTGAATTTGTCGGACGCGCGGATAGCGCCGCTGAATCCGACCTACTTATCTTTGAGATATGTCGTAGGTCGGGCTTAGGCCGAAGGCCGCGCCGACGTCGTTCTGATAATCACGTAATTAATTTGGCTGCCTAGGTTATGATGCAGGAGTAACCCGTCAGCGGAGAACTGACCCATGGGTCAGGAGATTGCATACAGTCATTTCACCGATGCCGATTTTGCGCGCTTCAATGCGCGTCTGCAGTCGGAAACCGCACTACTGCACAGCTGGTTCCGCGATGACGTATTTTCATCTCGGGATGGCGTCGCTGGGTTGGAGTTGGAGGCCTGGCTTATAGATAGGGCCGGGCGCCCCGCAGCGGTCAATGCGCGCCTGCTGGAGCAGCTCGATGACCCGTTGGTGGTTCCCGAGCTGGCACGCTTCAATATTGAACTCAATACCCACCCGGTTCCACTCAAATCCGATGCCCTCAGTCGCATGCTTTCAGATTTGGAACTGACCTATGCGCGTTGCCGGCAGGTGGCGGCACAGCTTGATACCGGCTTGATGACTATCGGGATTCTGCCGACCTTGGATGAGCGGGATCTTACGCCGGACAATATGTCGGACGTGAAACGTTATCGCGCGCTGAACGAGCAGGTACTGCGGCAACGTGAAGGGCGGCCATTGAAGTTGGACATTCAAGGGCATGAACATCTCAAGACCGAGCATCATACGGTGATGCTGGAATCGGCCACCACCTCGTTTCAGATCCATCTCAAAGTCGCGCCGAGCCGGGCTGCACAGTATTACAACCTCGCCCAGATGCTGTCTGCGGCCATGGTTGCCCTGAGTGCCAATTCGCCTTATTTGTTCGGCCATGATCTGTGGAGTGAAACACGCATCCCCTTGTTCGAGCAGTCGGTCTCGGTCGGCGGCTTCGGCGCAGTCGCCCAAGGGCCGATTCGACGTGTGAGTTTTGGCAGCGGCTATGTGCATGCCTCGCTGTTCGAGTGTTTCCAGGAAAATCTGGAGCATTTCCCGGTACTGTTGCCGATGTGCAGTGATGCGGCGCCGGAGCGTCTGGAACATCTGCGCCTGCACAATGGCACTATCTGGCGCTGGAATCGGCCGTTGATCGGCTTCGATGATGACGGCACGCCGCATCTGCGTATCGAACATCGGGTGGTGCCGGGTGGTCCGACGTTGATGGATTCAATTGCCAATGCCGCATTCTTTTTCGGCTTGATGCAATCGCTCGGTGCGGACACCGCATTGTCCGCGCCGCTGTTGCCATTCAGTCAGGCGCGCGATAATTTCTATGCGGCGGCGCGATACGGGCTTGATGCCCAGGTGCATTGGGGACATGAACAGAAGCAACACCTGCAACCCTTGATCCTGGATGAATTATTGCCGCTGGCGCGACGCGGTCTCGAACAGTTATCACTGGATGCTGCAGATATACAGCGTTTTCTCGGTGTCATTCAGGCGCGCGTCGAGACAGGGCGGACCGGCGCCGCGTGGCAACGTGCCTTTGTCGCGCGTAATGGGGTGGACTGGCAAGGTTTAACGCTGGCCTACCGTGAGCAGCAGGACAGTGGTGCACCGGTGCATACATGGCGATTTTGACTGACAGGGATTTAGCGTGAATATGAATGATCTACGTCGTTACCCGCGCGTCGCGGTGGTACGTCCGGTGTGGATACGCACCAGCAGTGGCGTCGTGGTGCAGGCGCGCTCCACCAACCTCTCGCAAGGGGGTATCGCCGTGGCTTTTGAGGCGCCGGCCGAAATCGGCGCCATACTGGAATTGTCGTTCAATCTGGTGGTGCGTGGGCGTCAGGTTGATTTCCGTGTGCAGGGTGTCGCTCGATTCAACCATCTCAGCAGCAATGGTTACATTATAGGATTCCAGTTTGTGAAGCTTGATGATGATGTCAGCGAAAGCCTTCGCGAATTTGTCGCCCACAAGCGTAGTATGAAAGATTGATAGTTCTTTAGTCAGTAAAGCGATCTCAAGCAAGCGATAATCTCGGCGGGCTCCAGTCGTTTGGTGTAATCAGTATCGGTGAAGGCAAGGCGGATCAGGCCATTGCGGTCGAGGACATAGGTGGCCGCCATTGGCAGTTCATAGCTATCGTCACCGTTATGGCTGGGCAGATCGAAGCCGAAGTTGGTATAGATGGGGTGCAGCATTTCCGGCAGTGACAGTACCAATCCGAAGGAGGCGGCAACGTTATTGCCGGCATCGCTTAACACGTCGAAGCTCAGATTGAATTTCTGTGCCGTGTCATGGGTTTGTTCCGGTGTCTGCGGAGAAATGGCCAGCAGTGTTGCGTCGGATGCGTTTATGGCGGACAGTGCTTGCTGCAATGCCTGTAATTCCAAGCTGCAATACGGACACCACATGCCACGGAAGAACGAAATCACTACCGGTCCGCGCTGCAGTGTCTGCTCCAGATTGACGGGTTTGCCATATTGATTGTTGAGCGTAAAATCCAGCGGACGCATGCCGATGCGTAAACATTCCTCGGCAACGCCTGAATCCGCCATGGCCTTGAGTGCATTGCGCATGACGCTCTGCACCTCGTCAGGCACCTCGCGCGTGAATTTTCTGATCATCTCGTTCAGCTCGGCCTGCAAACTGCCCTTGCCGGCATGGGCGCTGAGGTGATTCTGATTATGCGGGTCCATTTGCATATCTACCCCATTAGGTTGTGCTGTGCTTGAGCACTATACCGCTGCCGTTCCCGGATTGCAGCCGTATGAGAAAATATCTATCACCATCAGCTGAGTTTAGTAACATGGTGCGCGTCAGATAACCAACGCTCATGGATATAACGGTTCCATCGCATGCTTAATATTCTTGAATCTCCGCCTGCCGGTTTGCTCGACGCCGAAGCGGTCGGGTTGTTAGAGTTGCTGGGTGGTCCAACACTCCTGCATCTGCCGGGGCGATCTCCCGAGCCATTGTTTGTTTCTGTGCTGTTGCACGGCAACGAAGATACCGGTTTCTACGCCGTGCGCGAATTGCTGCGGCGTTATCACGGTAAAACATTGCCGCGGGCAATGAGTATTTTCATCGGCAATGTGCGTGCCGCCGCCGCGGGCCTGCGCCGGCTTGAAGGTCAGCCCGATTACAATCGTGTCTGGCCCGGCAGCGACATGCCCACAACGCCCGAACACGAGCTGATGGCGCGCATTGTCGCTGAGATGGAGCGACGTCAGGTGTTTGCCAGCGTCGATGTGCACAACAATACCGGCATCAATCCGCATTACGGCTGCGTCAATCGCATCGATCATCGCTATCTGCATCTGGCGACCTTGTTTTCGCGTACGGTGGTTTATTTCACCCGACCGCGGGGTGTGCAATCACTGGCATTCTCGCGGCTCTGTCCGGCCGTGACGGTGGAATGCGGTAAGCCAGGCCAACCGCACGGTATCCGGCATGCCTGTGATTATCTGGAGGCCTGCCTGCATGTGACGGATCTTCCCATTCACCCCGTGGCGCCGCATGACATTGATCTGTTCCACACAGTCGCCATCGTCAAGGTGCCGGAGTCGGTCAGCTTTTCCTTCGGTGAATTACCGGGCGATATCCGTTTCCTGTCCGAACTGGATCATCTGAATTTCCGCGAACTAGCCGCAGGTACGCAGTTGGGCTGGGTCGATGGTGCATCGATCCCCCGGCTGGAGGCCTGGGATGAAACAGGCAGGGATGTGAGCGAACGTTATTTCACTATTGAGGCGGGACGATTGTGTCTGCGTCGCTCGGTCATGCCTTCCATGTTCACGCTGGATTCGCAGGTAATTCGTCAGGATTGTCTCGGCTATCTGATGGAGCGCTACGAACTGATCGACACTGAGGCTGAGTAATTCATGCACTTGGCGGTCGCGATCAGTTCGCATGGTTATGGACATGGCGCGCAGACCGCTGCTGTGCTGACAGTGTTGCGGAACTATTATCCGGCGCTGCGCCTGACGTTGCTGACAGGCTTGCCACGGAAGTTTCTCGCGGATCGCATCCCGGGTGAATTTGAGCTGATCGATTGGCGTGGCGATTTCGGTCTGCGGATGATGTCGGCGCTTGAGGCCGATCTGCCGCGCAGCGCTGCGGACTATGCGGCGTTTCACGCGAACTGGGATCAGCGGGTTGTGGAAACGGCGACCCTTTTGGAGCGTCTGGCGCCGGATCTGTTGCTGGCGAATGTACCCTATCTACCCCTGGCGGCGAGTGCGCAACTCGGCTTGCCGAGTATCGCGCTCTGTTCGTTGAACTGGGCGGATATCTATCGCCATTATTTCTCGAATCGCCCGGAGTCGTCCGGCATTATTGAATGTATGTTGTCGGCCTATAACAGTGCTGAACGGTTTCTATGTCCGGCGCCGTCGATGCCCATGCCCGATCTGAACAATGTTCATCCGATAGGTCCCCTGGCGCGTCTCGGTCGTGATTGCCGTGAATCTCTTTGTGCGCAGCTGGGTGTACGTGCATCGCAGCGAATAGTCGTTATCGCGCCGGGTGGTATCCCGCTGCAGCTACCGCTGCAAGATTGGCCGAAGGTCGATGATGTCACCTGGATCATACCGGACGACGGTGTGGCATCGCGCACGGATATGCATACCTTTTCTTCGCTCGGCATAGGTTTTACGGATCTTCTGGCATCGGTGGATGGGGTGCTCGGTAAGCTCGGTTATGGCACTGTCGCGGAATGCGCCTGTAATGGCACGCCATTGCTGTATATGCCACGCCCGGATTGGCCGGAAGAAGACTGTCTCGCAACCTGGCTGAAGATCAATGGTCGCTGCGCGCCGGTGACATTTGAACAAGTAGTGCGCGGTGAGTTGTGCGAGACGCTAGAACAAGTGTGGGCGCAACCGATACCATCGGTTCCACAGCCAACGGGTGCGGAAGAGGCGGCGCAGATAATAGTAAGAATGCTCAAAAGCGAGTAAGTGATGTAGAAGATATTTCAGGTGTAATGGCGTTATGAGTGTGAGCATAACGCATGCAGATTTATGCGCCATACTGTAGGGGTGGTTGTAACCGTACTGTCTATTTCTCAGGAGGCGCCCATCATGCTGAATCCATCTACCGCTGAAAACGATGCAGGGTATCGCGCTGCCATGGGGCAGTTACTCGTTCTCTATACGCAGGTCGATCAACTGATTATGGAGGTCTGTGCAGAGCGCATCTCAACTGCGCCAGATACCGCCGCGAAACTGGCGCTGGCCAAGCAGGTCGGAGACGAGTCCAAGCATGTTTCCATCCAACTGGATTGGATGGAAACCTTTGGTGTTGAGAACCATCCGCTGATCACGGACAGTCAACAGGATGCCATCCGTGCGCATTTCCGCAGTCTGCCCTGGCTGGAATTTCTGGTTGATCTTTATGTGTGTGTAGAGGCGCTGGGCAGCGAGGCCGTGGAAAAGATCGTGCCCTTGGCCGATCCCGGTACACGAGAATCCTTGCGGATTCCGCTCAACGATGAGCTCGATCATGTCGCTTTTGGCATGTCGCGTCTGAAACTGGAGTTGGCGTCGTTGAGTGAGGTCGAACGCCGTGCCTTTATGGCACGAATACCCGATCGTGTAGAAGCATTAACGCGGAAATTCGAGAATCTCGACCTGAATGCCCCAGCCTTATTTACAGCGGTTGGTGTGGATTACCAGAAACTCTGCGCGCAACTTGAATTACGCGAGTGCGAACTTTTTGACGAGCTAGCAGCGTGAATCGAGTTGAAATCGCATGCCGAGTTGCGCGTTGTTAGTGCGGATCCTCGACTAGCAACCTTAAAATTACTTCAGCCACGGAAACACACGGACGACACTGAAACACAGTCACCCCCTTGTGTGGGTGATGGCGATGCCGGCTTGCCTGTGCGATGCACGCAGACAGGCGTGAAGTTGATGATATTGTCCGGGTCTTTCCGTGTGTTTCCGTGGCAAATGCGATTTATGGGATTAATCAAACCACGCCTGCGGCTTGTTGGTCGGCATGATAGCTGGAGCGTACCATCGGGCCACTGGCGACGTGGTCGAAGCCCAGGTTGTCGCCGATGATTCCCAGCTGTGCAAATTCATCCGGGGTGACGAAACGGTCCAGCGGCAGATGACTCAGGCTTGGCTGCAGATATTGGCCGAGCGTGAGCATGTTGCAATCATGCGCGCGCAGATCGCGCATCACCTGTTCCACTTCGGCGATTTCTTCACCCAGACCCAGCATCAGACCGGATTTGGTCGGCACGCTCGGATGTTCGGCCTTGAAGCGTTTGAGCAGTTCCAGTGACCAAGCGTAGTCGGAGCCGGGGCGGGCCTGTTTATACAGACGCGGCACGGTCTCCAGATTGTGATTGAACACATCCGGTGGTGCGGCGCGGAAGATCTCCAGGGCGCGGTCCATGCGGCCGCGGAAATCGGGTACCAGCACTTCGATGCGCGTGACGGGATTCAATGCGCGAATCGCGCGGATGCAATCGACAAAATGCTGGGCGCCGCCGTCGCGCAGATCGTCGCGATCGACCGAGGTGACGACCACGTATTTCAGATTCATGGCCGCGATGGTGCGTGCCAGGTTCTGTGGCTCTTCCGTATCTAATGGATCGGGTCGGCCGTGGGCAACATCGCAGAACGGGCAGCGGCGGGTGCAGATGTCACCCATGATCATGAAGGTCGCGGTGCCGTGCGCGAAGCACTCGCCGATGTTCGGGCAGGAGGCCTCTTCGCAGACCGTGTGCAGCCGATTTTCGCGCAGGATACTTTTGAGCCGTTGCACTTCCGGATGTGCAGGGGACTTGGCGCGAATCCAGGCCGGCTTGCGCAGCGGCTTGAGAGTTGGCTCGATCTTCACCGGGATGCGCGCGACCTTGGTTGCGCCGCGTTGATGTTTAGGGTCGGTCATAGGGAATTTCTGTGCTGGGAACCGCCAAGGCGCCAAGATATTTGAACCGCCAAGACGCCAAGAACGCCAAGATTGTTTGAATGAAAAACCAATAAAGATTTTTCGATAACTTACTTGGCGTTCTTGGCGTCTTGGCGGTTCCCCAGAATTTCTTGGCGACCTTGGCGTCTTGGCGGTTCAATGTGATTCAGAAATGGCGGTCGCCGGATTGCTGCGCAGTGTACCCCAGCAGGCGGGTCAGGTGTGACAGCAGGCGGTCTGAAACCGCGTCCATATCGAGGGATATGCCCAGATCGCGCAGCTGGGTGACCTGCATGCCCGGATAACCGCAGGGGTTGATGCGATTGAAGGGTTCCAGGTCCATGTCCACATTCAGGGCCAGACCGTGATAGGTGCGGCCGCGTTTCACGCGCAGGCCCAGCGCGGCGATTTTGCGGCCAGCGACATAGACGCCCGGGGCATCGCGCCGACCCACCGCCTCAACCTGTTGTTCCGCCAGCAGGTCGATGACCGCCTGTTCCATCCATTGCACCAGCTGCTGTACACCCAGCGAGCGTCGCGCGATATCCAGCAGCACATACACCACCAACTGACCGGGGCCGTGGTAGGTGACCTGACCGCCACGGTCGATTTTGATCACGGGGATGTTGTCGGGGTTGAGCAGGTGTTCGGGTTTGCTATTGAGGCCCAGGGTGAACACCGGCGGGTGTTCCAGCAGCCAGATTTCATCGGCTGTATCTGCGTCGCGCGCGGCCGTGAAGTCCTGCATGGCGCGCCAGGTGGGTTCGTAGTCGGCGCGGCCGAGCTGGCGGAGGTGAAAGAAAAAGGGGACGGAGGCGTTATTCACGACCCGAGCCTGAACTTGATTTTCCGGGAAAGAAAAACGCCTCCGTCCCCTTTATGGCCTTCCATCACAACACCATCAATATATCGTCGCGCCCTGACAGGCTACGATAGATGGCGTCGAGTTGTTCCTGGCTGGTGGCGCGCACGGTGACGGTGATGGCGAGATATTTACCGCCCTGACTGCGACGGCTGCGCACGGCGGCTTCGCCGAGGTCGGGTACGTGTTCACGTACCAGGGCTACCACGAGCGCTTCAAAATCAGCATTTCCCAGTCCCATCACTTTGATGGGAAAGTCGCAGGGGAATTTCAGCAGTGACTCGGATTCTGACATGGCGTGTTCCGCAGGCCCTGTTTACTGGGCGGCACCGATACGTACCTGCTCTTTGTACTGCCGGTACAGTTCGCTCATGCGCCGATACAGGGCGCCGGGTTTGCCATCGCCAACCGGAACATCGTTCAGGCTAGTGACCGGCAGGATCTCTTTGGTCGAACTGGTGAGCCAGATCTCATCGGCATTGATCAGATCTTCGGCGCTGATGTCCGCCTCGCGGTAGGGGATGGCGTGATGCGCGGCCTGTTCCAGAATCAGATCGCGGGTAATGCCCGGCAGCAGTCGCGGGCCTTTGGCGGGTGTGATCAGCAGGCCGCGCTTGACGATGAACAGATTACTGGCCGCGCCTTCGGTGGCATAGCCATCCTTGATCAGAATCGCCTCGACCGCACCGGAATCGATGGCCTGCTGACGCAGCAGCACGTTGGGGAGCAGGGTGATGGCCTTGATATGACAGTTCTGCCAGCGGATATCACTCAGGCTGATCGCTTTAATCCCGTCACGTGCCACGGCCGGATCGGGTGCGCTGATGGGACTGACCATCGCGAAGACGCTGGGCACCAGGCTGTCATCGAAACTGTGATCGCGTTTGGCCATGACGCCGCGTGTGACTTGCAGATAGATGGATTGATCCTCGCCCGGATTGCGACGCAGCAGTTCCTCCAGCACGGTGCGCCATTGCGCGTCGCTGAGCGGCATGCGAATACGGATGGCGTCCAGACTGTTGCGCAGACGTTTGAGATGCGGCTCCAGACGGAACGCACGGCCGCCATAGGCAGGAATGACTTCGTAAACACCGTCGCCGAACAGAAAGCCGCGATCCATGACCGAGACCATGGCCTGTTCAGGGGGAAGATAATCGCCGTTGAGATAGATAGTAGACATGCAGATTCTAGGGCCGAGGTTCTAGGGATTTAAAGTACGTTGATGACGCCTAGAACCTAGCACCTAGATTCTAGTACCTGCCTTTATTCAAAATACAATTTCACCGAGTCGATGGCGCGCTGCATGATCGAGCCTTCGCCCACTGCCTGCAAGGCGACCAGCGGCGGTTCCAGCAGGGTCGTGTCGCCGAGACGGACCAGTACCGAGCCCAGACTTGCGCCGGCGGCGACCGGCGCGGTGATCTGGCCCGGCATCTGCACATTGGCCTTGAGCAGGCTGTACTGATTGCGCGGGATGGTCACGTACAGAGGCGCAGTCAATCCCAGCGGCACGGTTTCCTGCTCGCCTTTCCATACCCGTGCATCGACCAGTTTGGCGCCGGCGTCGTAGAGCTTGTGGGTTTCATAGAAGCGGAAACCGAAATTCAGCAGCGCCTGACTGGCCGAGGCGCGCGATTCCTCGCCATCGGCGCCGAGCACCACTGCGATCAGGCGCATGCCGTCGCGTTGGGCGGAACTGACCAGGCAGTAGCCGGCGGCTTCGGTGTGGCCGGTCTTGATGCCGTCGACCGAGGCATCCCGCCACAGCAACTTATTGCGGTTATGCTGCACGATACCGTTGAAGGTGAATTCCTTCTGCGAGTACCACTTGTAGTATTCGGGAAATTCCGTGATCAGGGCGCGCGCCATCGTGGCGATGTCCCGCGCAGTCATGTAATGGTCAGGATGCGGCAGGCCACTGGCGTCCATGAAGTTACTGCCGGTCATGCCGAGCTGCGCCGCATAGCGGTTCATGTAGGCCGCAAAGGCCTCTTCCGTGCCGGCGATATGTTCCGCCAAGGCGACGGTTGCGTCATTGCCGGACTGCACGATCATGCCGATCAATAGTTCTTCTACCGAGACCTGTTTGCCGACTTCGACAAACATCCGCGAGCCTTCCGTACGCCAGGCACGTTCGCTGATGGTGACCATATCGGTGAGCTTGATCTTGTCGGCGGCCAGTTCCTTGAAAATAACGTAGGAGGACATGACCTTGGTGATGCTGGCCGGTTCAAGGCGTTCGTCGGCATTGGACTCACCGAGTATCTGTCCACTGTGAAAATCTTCCAGCACATAACCGCGCGCGGGGACGCTGGGCGGTTTGGGGATGGGCATCACCGTGGGGGCTGCGGCCTGTGGCACCGGCATATCGACTGCGTGGCTTAGGGGCAAGAACAGCAGATTCGTCAGGGTGATGAACAGTAGGGCGGGTAATCGTGACATGGGTTTTATCTATCCGTTGAGCAGGAGTGGGTCTGAATCAATGCGGAAAACAGCGCGCTAATTGTCCGCGTGCGGGTTTCGATTTGCAAATGCCGGCAGCGGCTGTGGTGACGTGGAATCGCACAGTCTCACGCATTCGCCAGTTGCAGCTGTGTTTCCGGGTGCGTGAGGGTGGCCGGCGCGCTCAATCGATAACGACATGGGGATCGGTGATGCCGTAGCGCTCCAGTGAGCTGGCCATACGGTCGGCCTCGGCGACGCTGGCGAGGGGACCGATACGTACCCGATAGACAGCGCGCTGGTTCCGATGGTCTTCGCTGATCTGGATATCGGGAATCTTCACTTGATCCAGTTTGGCACGCAATTTTTCAGCATTCTCACGCTTGCCGAAGGCGCCGACCTGCAGATACAGCCCGGGCGTGGTGTGGGCGGCGATGGGTGGTGCGCTGTTGCTTTCCCGGGCTGCGGGCGCCGCCGAGGGACGTTTGGCCAGGATGAGCTGTGGACCCGGATCGGTTTTGCGCGGATCCAGTGCGCGCACCTCGACCAGCCCGGTACCCTCGCCGAGAATGCCGAGTTTGGCCGCCGCTGTGTAGGAAAGATCGATCACGCGGTTGTCGTGGAAGGGGCCGCGGTCATTGACCTTCACCACCACCGAGCGGCCATTGCTGATATTAGTGACGCGCACGTAGGTGGGTAGCGGCAGGGATTTATGCGCCGCCGTCATGGCATACATATCGTAGGGCTCGCCGCTGGAGGTACGGTTACCGTGGAATTTGGTGCCATACCAGGAGGCAATGCCGCGCTCGACATAGCCTGCGCTGTTGGGCATCACATGATAGCGCTTGCCGAACACCACGTAGTTGCCAGGATTGCCGTAGCGGCTGCGCGGTTCGACCTTCGGCACCGCATCGGGGATCGACATCACATCCCGTGGCGGTTGTGAGGGGTAACCGTCCTGTGTCGTACGTGGTGTGCCCGGGCCGCTGCTGGTGCAGGCGACGAGCGCCAGGGTCATGAATACCAGTCCGTATCCAGAGGCGCGTCGAAGTGTGTGGAGAATGAATCGCATAGCACTACTATCGGCGATATCACGATGAATTTCCAGTTGAGGGGGGCTGTGTGGTTCGTGGCGAACCGACGGGTAGTTCGTTTTGGCTTGCGGGCAAGGGCTCTTTCAATAGTTCAAAGATCCAATATCGGTGGAGACTGTCTATAGCCTGGGTTGAGCGGCGTGAATCCCGGGCTTCGCATACGCTCAACCCAGGTTACATATTAAAAATGCATTTTTGTTGCAGTGCGGCACAACCCTTCGGTTGCACGTTGAACAATCCGCTTAACGCTTGGCCTTAATCTCTTCAGACAGCTGATACACGGACATGGCGTACAGCGGGCTGCGGTTGTAGCGGGTGATGACGTAGAAATTGTTGAATACCACCCATTGTTCCAAGCCATCGGCGCCGTCCAGTTCGAGCAGGGCGACCTGGGTGTTTGGACTCACGGGTGAGTTAATCTGTACGCCGAATTTACTCAGTTCACTGGCGGACATATGCGGCTTGGTGCCTTTTTCAAGCAGCGCTTTATAGGCCGTGCCGGTCACCTTGGCGCGCGCGACCACCGGTGCGCCGAGTTCCCAGCCGTGAACCTTGAGATAATTGGCGACACTGCCGAGCACATCGTGTTCGCTGCCCCAGAGATCGCGTTTACCGTCGCCGTCGAAGTCCACGGCATATTGGCGATAGCTGCTGGGAATGAATTGCCCCTGCCCCATGGCGCCCGCGTATGAGCCCTTGGCGGTCAGTGCGTCGACATTTTCTTCGCGCACCAGCAACATGAACTGTTCCAGTTCACCACGAAAGAATTCGCTGCGTTTCGGATAATCGAAACCTAAGGTGCTCAGGGCATCCAGGACGCGGTAGCTGCCGGTATTGCCGCCATAACGGGTTTCGACGCCGATAATGGCGACAATCACCTGCGGGTCCACGCCGAAGCCGGCGCGGACGTCATCCAGAATCGTCGCATGGGTGTTCCAGAAATCCACACCACCGTTAATGCGCGAGCTGGTAAGGAAGATCGGCCGATAGTCGCGCCAGGGTTTGCCTTCGGCGGGACGGGAGATGGCGTCGAGAATGCTCTGCTGTTTCTTCGCCTGCGCCAGCAGTGCGCTGACTTCGTTGCGCGGCAGGTTATGTTTTTCCACCATATCGTTGATGAATTGCGCGGCGTCCGGGTGGCTGAGGTAACTATCGTTGGCACCGATGCGGGTGGACGCGGGCGTGGTCGTCGCGGAAGTCGCGGCGGGAGGCGTGGTCGCGCAGCTGGTCAGAATAGGCGCTTGCAGTAACAGCAACAGACAACTGCGCAAGGCGAAACGATACGGACGGGCAAAGGACACTGACATGATTGAATTCAACCTCGCCGCCTAAACCAGCAGCTTTCGATGTGTGTGTATGGACATCAGGATACCGAATCCAGCCATCAGGGTCACCATGGAGGTGCCGCCGTAGCTGATCAAAGGCAAGGGTACACCGACCACTGGCAGCAATCCGGTGACCATGCCGGTATTCACCAGAATATAGACAACGAAGGTGAAGGCCAGACTGCCGGCCAGCAGGCGCGTGAAGGTTTCCTGGGCCTGGGTTGCGATGTACACGCAGCGCGTGATGACGAAGCCATAGGCTGCCAACAGGATGAGAATGCCGATCAGGCCGAACTCTTCTCCGAGCACGGCAAAAATAAAATCGGTGGAGCGCTCGGGGAGAAATTCCAGCTGCGATTGCGTGCCGTTCTGCCAGCCTTTGCCGTATAGACCGCCGGAACCGATGGCGATCTTGGATTGAATGATGTGGTAACCGGTGCCGAGTGGATCCTGCTCCGGATCAAGAAAGGTGAGCACACGCTGGCGTTGATATTCATGCATGAAATACCAGGCTATGGGTGTACTGGCCGCGAAGGTCACGACCAGGCCGAACAGCAACCGCCAGGAAATCCCCGCCAGGAAGATCACAAAAAAACCGGAACTGGCAATAATCAGCGCAGTCCCGAGGTCGGGTTGTTTGGCAATGAGCAATGTAGGTATCAAAACCAGAATGGCAGCCAGCGAGAGACGCACGGCATTGGGCGGGAGGCGTGCATCTGCAAGCTGCCAGGCGAGCATCATGGGCACGGTGAGTTTGAGCATTTCCGAGGGCTGAAAACGCACGAAGCCCAAGTCCAGCCAGCGTTGCGCGCCTTTGCCGATGTCACCGGCCACCAGTACCGCCACCAGCAGTGCTACGCCGGCGCCGAACAGCCAGGGTGCCCAACGCAACAGATATTGCGGCGGGATCTGCGCGATCAGAGTCATGGTGCCAAAGGCCAATGCGAGACGCAGCGCCTGGCGTTCCATGACATCCAGGCTGCCGCCGGAGGCGCTGTACAGCACGACCAGGCCCAGGCTGCAGACCGCAATCAGGCTGAACAACAGCGTGCCGTCGAGATGGATGCGCTGCAACCAACTGCGACGCGTGCCCGAGCCGGGATTGATTTCGTCCATCACAGCGGATTGTCCTCGAAAAAACGGTCCAGAATGGTTCGCGCGATCGGGGCGGCCGTGCCGCTGCCGGAGCCACCGTTCTCGGCCACCACGGCGACCGCGATACGCGGTGCGTCGGCCGGTGCAAAGGCGATGAACAGGGCGTGATCATGGAGTTTCTTGTCGATCAACGTGGCGTCGTATTTCTCTTCCTGTTTCAAACCATACACCTGCGCGGTGCCGGTTTTGCCGCCGATCTGATAGGTAAGACCGGTATTGATGCGCTTCGCCGTGCCGCGCGCGCTATGCACCACATCGACCATGGCAGTGAGGGTTTTATCCCAGTTGTCACGATTGTTGATGGGTATCTGACGGGTTGCTGCGGCAGGCAAGGGTGTCAATGCGCCGCCAGGCCCGCGCAAGGCATGCACCATATGCGGCGTGTGATACTGGCCGTAGGCCGCCAGCGTTGCCGTGGCCACCGCCAGCTGCAAGGGCGTGGTCAGATTGAAGCCCTGACCTATACCACTGATCAAGGTTTCGCCCGGATACCAGGCCTCTTTGCGGGCGCTGCGTTTCCAGGCGCTATTGGGCAGGATGCCGGGCTTCTCGCCGACCAGATCGATACCCGTGCGATCACCCAAACCGAACGGCGCAAGGTAATCATGCAGTCGTTCGATGCCCATGGAACGCGCCAGATCATAGAAATACACATCACAGGATTGAACAATGGCCAGGTTCATATCGACGGTGCCGTGGCCGCCGCGTTTCCAGTCACGGTATTTATGTTCGCTGCCGGGCAGCATGTAGAAACCGGGACAGTAGGTGCGACTGCTGGGTGTGCTGACGCCGAGTTCCAGGCCGGCCAGGGCCACGAACGGTTTTATTGTTGAACCCGGTGGGTATTGTCCGCGCAGGGCGCGATTGAACAGGGGTTGATTGGGGTCTTCATTGAGCGCGCGATAATCTTCGTAGTCGATGCCATTGACGAAGGGATTGGGGTCATAACCCGGCACACTGACGAAGGCCAGTACTTCACCGGAGCGTGGATCGACGGCCACGGCGGCGCCGTTGAATTCGGTAAAGGCCTTTTCAATGGATTGCTGCAGTCGGGCGTCGAGACTCAGATAGAGACTGCTGCCGGGGATCGGTGCCTGACGCGACAGCGTGCGCAGGGCGCGGCCCTGGGCATTGGTTTCCAACTGTTCATAGCCGACTGTGCCGTGCAGCTGTTCTTCGTAGGCCTTCTCGATGCCTTCCTTGCCGATATGTGTCGTGCCTCGGTAGTCGGCCGGGTCGATGACCTGCAATTCATCTTCATTGATGCGCCCGACATAACCGACGGCATGGGCGGCATGGCTGCCGAGTGGGTAATTCCGCGACAGGCCCGCCTGGATATCAACGCCTGGAAACAGATGCCGGTTGACGGCAAAGCTGGCGACTTCCTCATCGCTCAGATGGAAACGCAAGGGCACGCCGTCATAACGACTCATGCGGCGGCGCAATTTTTCGAAGCGTTCGCGATCGAAGCCGCGGATTTCGATCAGCTTGGACAGGCTGTCGAGTGTGGTGCTCATATCCTTGATCTGGTCCGGGGTGATTTCCAGCCGGTAGGACGGCAGATTTTCCGCCAGCAGGATACCGTTGCGATCGTAGATCAAGCCGCGGTTGGGTGGCACCGGCTGCAGTTTGATGCGATTGTCTTCCGAGAGGGTGCGGAAGTGTTCATGCTCGACGACTTGCAGGTAATTCAAGCGTGCGATCAATGCCAGGATCAGCAGTCCGCTGACGAACAACGCCGTGATGGCGCGCGACATGAACAGCCGGCTTTCCTGCAGATTGTCTTTAAAGGCGCTGAACAGGCGTGGCATGTTTATGGCAGATACAAGGTGCAAGATACAAGATACAAGGAAAAACCGAGCTGGTTTTCGACTTGTATCTTGTATCTTGTATCTTGCATCTCGTTATTCACACGACCCGGAAGGCGCGGCGCAGTCCGCGCAGCAACACGAACAGTACCGGCCACAGCAATGCGCCCAGCACCGAAGGCGCCCAGTACAGCCAGGAATGAATGGGACGGCCGATCATGCCGTTGATCCATAACAGCAGCAATTGGCCGAGCGCGAGCAGCACCAACACACTTTGGGCCTGTTGCCAGAGCGGATACAGACGCAGGCGTTGATGCAGTTTCAGGGTCAGAAAAATCACCAGGCAGTAGGCCAGTGCATGTTGTCCCAGCAACATGCCGGTCAACACATCGTTTATCAGTCCCATGATCCAGCCGATGCCGACACCCACCCGATGCGGTAATGCCATCGCCCAGTAGATCAAGACCAGCAGCACCCAGTCCGGGCGCAGCAGGCGCAGATCTTCAGGTAGCGGCACGATGGTCAGCAATAAGGCCACGATGAGTGACAGGAAGATGATGCCGCCGCCGTGGCGTTGGGCGAGTGCACTCATTCTTCTTGCTCCACGGCGCTAGGCGGTGTTTCAACAGGTGCCGGTGTCGCCGGTGTCGCGGACGCTGCGGGTGTGTCCGTAACCGTCTCGGCGGTCGCATCCGTCGATGCGTCGGTGGGCGCTGCGTCAGTGGGCGCAGCGTCACCGGTGTCGGTTGCGCCAGGTTCGCCGGGTCCGTCAAGCTCGCCGGCATCGACGGGTTCAATTGCCGGCCGGCGCGGCGCCGGCGGCCAGACCAGCAACACTTCGCGGCTGCGATCCAGATGCGACAGCGGTCGGGCGGTGATCTGGGCGAAGGCATGTCCAGGGTCGACGGTGACCGCAACCACTTCCGCCACCGGATAGCCGGGCGGGAATCTTCCACCCAGACCGGAGGTGACCAGCAGATCGCCGGCCTGGATATCCGCGGAGTTCGGGATGTACGGCAGCGACAACTCCTGCAGCTTGCCCGTGCCAACCACGATGCTGCGCAGGCCGTTGCGATTGACCTGTACCGGGATGGCGTGGGCCGGATCGGTGATCAGCATGGCTGTCGCGGTATAGGGTGTTGCCTCGACAATCTGGCCCATGACACCAAAGGCATCCAGCAAGGGTTGACCGACATATACCTTGTGCGCCTTGCCCTTGTTCAACAGCACCTCATGGCGATAAGGATCGAGGTCCACGGACATCAGTTCCGCGATCAGTACCCTGTCGCTGGCCTTGAAGGATGAATCCAGCAATTCGCGCAGACGCAGATTTTCCGCTTCCAGGGCCTCGAATTTTTGCAATCGCGCCTGCAGCAGCAGATGTTGCGCATGCATCCGCGCATTTTCTTCCTGCAAGGTGCGCCGGCTGGAGAAGGATTCCTGCAGCCAGTCACCGGCCGTGCTGGGCAGGTCGATCAGAAATTGGATCGGATAGAGCCCGACCGAGATGCTCGAACGCAGTGCGTCCAGGTGGTGCTGGCGATGATCGACGGTCATCAGAATGAACGAGGCGAGCGCGCAGACTACCAGACGTGAGGTAATCGATGGGCCGCGTGTGAATAATAGTTTGATAGCGTATGCGCCTCGTCGGACAAGGGACGAGGTGCTAGGGTCGAGGTTCTAGGAAAACCGGGCTTTCCCTCGGCCCTAGCGCCTAGAACCTAGCACCTGCAGTTATTCTACACAGAACACCTCGCCGCCACGCTCATCCATCATTTCCAGGGCCTTGCCGCCACCGCGGGCGACGCAGGTGAGCGGATCGTCGGCGACGACCACAGGCAGGCCGGTCTCTTCCATCAGCAGACGGTCGAGGTCTTTCAGCAATGCACCGCCGCCGGTCAGCACGATACCGCGTTCGGCAACGTCCGAACCCAGTTCCGGCGGGGTCTGTTCGAGTGCGGTTTTCACCGCGCCCGTGATGCCGGCCAGCGGTTCCTGCAGGGCTTCGAGGATTTCATTGCTGTTGAGCGTGAAGCTGCGCGGGATGCCCTGCGCCAGATTGCGGCCCTTCACTTCAATTTCCCGCACTTCATTGCCGGGGAAGGCCGAGCCGACTTCGTGCTTGATGCGTTCGGCAGTCGCTTCACCGATCAGTGTGCCGTAGTTGCGGCGCACATAATTCACGATGGCGTCATCGAAGCGATCACCGCCAATGCGCACCGACGCCGAGTACACAATGCCGTTGAGCGAAATCACCGCGACTTCCGAGGTGCCGCCGCCGATATCCAGCACCATCGAGCCGCGTGCCTCATCGACCGGCATGCCGGCACCGATGGCGGCGGCCATGGGTTCTTCGATCAGATACACCTCGCGCGCGCCGGCACCGGCGGCGGATTCCTTGATCGCACGTCGTTCTACCTGGGTGGAGCCGCAGGGCACGCAGATCAGCACCCGGGGGCTGGGGCGGAATACGCGGCCTTCATGCACCTTATGGATGAAATGCTGGAGCATCTTCTCCGTGACAGTGAAGTCGGCAATCACGCCATCCTTCAACGGACGGATGGCCGTGATGTTACCCGGCGTGCGCCCGAGCATGGCCTTGGCCTCCAGGCCGACCGCCGCGATGCTCTTGGGACCACCGGGTCCGCGATCCTGACGGATGGCGACCACGGAGGGTTCATTGAGGACTATCCCGCGACCACGGACATAGATGAGGGTGTTGGCGGTTCCCAGGTCGATCGAGAGATCATTGGAGAACATGCCGAGAATTCGTTTGAAGCCGAACATAGGGGGGATGCGCCTTTGCAAAGATCCGGCGTAATTTAGCAACCTAAAGGGGCTTTGGGCAAGGCGCCAAGTGTGCTAATTTCCGCCTTTTGCTGAGTCGGTCACTTTCAGGTCATCCGCACAGGCCATTCAGAGGAGTTATTATGGCATTGGATTCTTCCACCGTTGAGAAGATCGCACACCTTGCACGTCTGGGCATCGACGCCAAGGATGTGCCTGAATACGCGCGCAACCTGTCCGATATCTTCGCCTTCGTTGAGCAGCTGAATGCCGTGGATTGCAGTGGCGTGGTGCCCATGGCGCATCCGATGGAAGCCAGTCAACGTCTGCGTGAAGACGTGGTGACTGAGCAGAATCTGCGCGACAAATTCCAGGCGCATGCCCCGAAAGTCGAAGTTGGGCTGTATCTGGTGCCCAAGGTCATTGAGTGATTCATTTTTGAACCGCCAAGGCGCCAAGAACGCCAAGAAATACTTGGGAACCGCCAAGACGCCAAGATCGCCAAGGAAGATCTAGGCGACAAGAACCAATTGAGTGTTTTTCATTTGGTAAATCTTGGCGTTCTTGGCGCCTTGGCGGTTCAAAAAGCTTGGCGCTCTTGGCGTCTTGGCGGTTCATCTGTGTATTAGCGTATTTGCAGTCCAAGGATATTTAATCACCATGCATAACAAGACCCTAGCCGAACTGGCCGCTGGCCTGAAGGCGAAGACCTTCTCCAGTGAAGAACTGACGCGGCACTTTCTCGGCCGCATCGAGCGGTTCGATCCGAAGCTCAACAGTTTCGTGACCACGACCGCCGAGGGCGCACTGGCGCAGGCGCGCGCCGCCGATGCGAGCATTGCCGGTGGCGAGGTCGGTCCGTTGCTGGGTATTCCCTACGCGCACAAAGACATCTTCTGCACCGACGGTGTCCGTACCAGCTGTGGCTCGAAGATGCTGGATAATTTCATCGCGCCCTATAACGCGACGGTTACCAGCAAACTCCTGGCCGCCGGCGCGGTGATGCTCGGCAAGACCAATATGGACGAGTTCGCCATGGGCTCATCCAATGAAACCAGTTTTTACGGTCCGGTGAAGAATCCCTGGAATCTGGATGTGGTGCCCGGCGGTTCCTCGGGTGGTTCCGCTGCCGCAGTGGCCGCGCGACTCGCGCCGGCCGCGACCGGTACCGATACCGGTGGTTCGATCCGCCAGCCGGCGGCGCTGTGCAATCTCACGGGTATCAAACCAACCTACGGTCGCGTCTCGCGCTACGGCATGATCGCTTTCGCCTCCAGTCTGGATCAGGCCGGCCCGATGACACGCACGGCCGAAGATGCCGCGATCATGCTCGGCGCCATGGCCGGTTTCGATGCGCGTGATTCCACCAGCATCGACCGTCCCGTCGACGATTACCGCGCCGCACTCGGCAACAGCCTCAAGGGTTTGAAAGTCGGTCTGCCCAAGGAATATTTCGGTGAAGGCCTCGATCCTGCCGTCGGCGCCGTGGTGCAGACCGCCATTGATGAACTGAAAAAACTCGGCGCAGAGCCGGTCGAGATCACGCTGCCGAATACCGGTCTCGCGGTGCCGACCTATTACGTCGTTGCGCCGGCGGAATGTTCGTCGAACCTGTCACGCTTCGACGGTGTGCGCTTCGGTTATCGCTGCGAGAATCCGAAAGACCTTGAAGACCTGTACAAGCGTTCACGCGGTGAAGGCTTCGGTCCGGAAGTGAAGCGCCGCATCATGATCGGTACCTATGCGCTGTCGGCCGGTTATTACGATGCCTATTATTTGAAAGCCCAGCAGGTGCGGCATCTGATCGCCGACGATTTCAAACAGGCCTTCGAAAAGGTCGATGTCATCCTCGGTCCCACGTCACCGACCGTCGCGTTCAAGATCGGCGAGAAGTTCAACGACCCGGTGACCATGTATCTGTCCGACATCTACACCATCGCCGTGAACCTCGCCGGACTCCCAGGCATGTCCATCCCGGCCGGCTTCGCGCACGACCTGCCGGTGGGTTTGCAACTGATCGGCAATTATTTCGACGAAGCGCGCCTGCTCAACGTCGCGCATCAATACCAGCAAGTGAGCGATTGGCATCAGCGCTCGCCGGCAGGATTTGAGTGATATTGATTCACACCAGAGATCGCAAAGAACGCAGAGAAATGCTTATATAAAAAACCTTAAAGATCTCGGGATTGGTAAGAGTTCGAGGCTTGTTTCGAAATTCTATTCATTCTTTGCGTACTCTGCGGCCTTTGGTGTGAGAAAAGATTTTGAAATAGATAGCATGGTGCGATAAGCAAATATGCCATCGATCCAGGCAGAGCATAGGCGTTAAGTTTAGTTAATCGGCTTTCCTCAGCGCACTCTGTGTGCTCTGGTGTGAAAATGAGGTTGTAGAAATGGAATGGGAAACAGTCATCGGGCTTGAGATCCACGCGCAGCTGGCGACGAAGAGCAAGATCTTTTCGGCGGCGGCAACGGCCTATGGCGCCGAGCCGAATACGCAGGCCTGCGCCGTTGATCTGGGTATGCCGGGTGTATTGCCGGTGTTGAATAAAGAAGCGGTGCGTATGGCGGCGAAGTTCGGTCTCGCTACCAGTTCGACAGTAGCGGAGCGTTCAGTCTTCGCACGTAAGAATTATTTCTATCCCGATCTGCCCAAGGGTTATCAGATCAGTCAGTACGAACTACCGATCGTGCAGCACGGCATTTTGGATATCGAGCTGGAAGACGGTACTACCAAACGCATCGGTGTCACGCGCGCGCATCTGGAAGAAGACGCCGGTAAATCCCTGCACGAAGATTTTCACGGCCAGACCGGTGTCGATCTCAATCGCGCCGGCACGCCGCTGTTGGAGATCGTATCCGAGCCGGACATGCGTTCCGCCAAGGAAGCGGTCGCCTATATGAAAAAGATCCACTCGCTGGTGCGTTATCTGGAAATCTGCGACGGCAATATGCAGGAAGGCTCGTTCCGCTGCGACGCCAACGTGTCCGTGCGCCCGAAAGGCCAGAAGGAATTCGGCACCCGCGCCGAGATCAAGAACATCAACTCGTTCCGCTATGTCGAGAAGGCGATCAATTACGAAGTCGAGCGCCAGATTGAGATTATCGAGAACGGCGGCAAGATCGTCCAGGAAACGCGCCTGTACGACGCCAACAAGGACGAGACGCGCTCCATGCGCGCCAAGGAAGAGGCCAACGACTACCGCTATTTCCCCGACCCGGATCTGCTGCCGGTGGAACTCGATGCCGAATTTATCGAGCAGGTGCGCGCGACTCTGCCGGAATTGCCCGATGCGAAGAAGCTGCGCTTTGTCGAGCAGTACGGGTTGTCGGCCTATGATGCCGCCGTATTGACGGCCTCGCGTGAATTGGCGGACTACTACGAATCGGTCGTCACCAGTGTCGGTAGTGAACCCAAACTCTGCGCCAACTGGGTGATGGGCGATGTCTCCGGGTTCCTAAATAAAGAGAACAAAGAGATCGGCGAGTCGCCGGTGAGCGCTGAATTGCTGGCCGGCATGATCAAACGCATTGTCGACAACACCATCTCCGGCAAGATTGCCAAAGACGTATTCGAGGCGATGTGGAACGGCGAAGGCGATGCCGATGCCGTGATCGACAAGAAAGGTCTGAAGCAGATCACCGACACCGGTGCTATCGAAACGGCCATCAATGACATCATGGCCAAGAACCCGAAGCAGGTCGAAGGCTACCGCGCCGGACAGGACAAACTGCTCGGCTTCTTCGTCGGTCAGGTCATGAAAGCCATGGGCGGCAAGGCCAACCCGGCGCAGCTCAATGAGTTGCTGAAGAAGATGCTGGCTGGGTAGTTTTGTTTCGAACCGCAAAAAATCTTTGAACCGCAAAGGCGCAGAGGCGCAAAGAAAATATGCATATTGTTGATGGGTTGGTTAGTTGCTTTAGTATGTGATCAAGTCAATAAGAATTCTGGGTTATATTTTTAAAATGGTTTCCTTTGCGCCTCTGCGCCTTTGCGGTTCCAAAAGGTTTTCTTCACGTCTTGGCGGTTCAGAAAATAGGAATGCCAATATCGAGCAAACAGCATGCCTCAACGTGACAGCGATGTGATAAGCCGGTTCATTTTCGAACGCACCAATGTGCGCGGCGAACTGGTGCATCTGGATGCAACCTGGCGCGCAATTCTTGAACGCCATGATTACCCCGAACCTGTCCGTGAGCTGCTCGGTCAGGCCATGGCTGCCGCCGCGCTGCTTATTACCACGATCAAGTTCAACGGCTCGCTGATTCTGCAGATTCAAGGCGATGGTCCGGTATCGATGATCGTCGTGCAGGTGAAATCCGATCGCACCCTGCGTGGGCTTGCGCACTGGACTGATCCGGTATTGCCGGGCCCACTTGCGCAACTGGTCGGCAAGGCACGTCTCGCCATAACCCTCGATCAAGGTGGCGAACGTGAACGCTATCAAGGGATAGTTGCCCTGGAAACCGAAGAAAACCTGGCGCGCGCATTGGAGGATTATTTCGTGCGCTCGGAGCAGCTCGCCACGCGCTTATGGCTGGGTGCGAATGGCGAACGTGCCGCCGGCATGTTGCTGCAGGCGCTGCCGGGTGAAACCGAGGATGAAGATGCCTGGAATCGTACCGGACAACTCGCCGATACACTGAGCAATGAAGAGCTGTTGGCGTTGCCGCAGCGTGACGTGCTGCACCGCCTGTTCCATGAGGAAGATGTACGCCTGTTCGAGCCGGAGCCGGTCAGTTTCCGCTGCACCTGCACGCGCGAACGCATCGAGACCGTCTTGCGCAGTCTGGGTTATCCCGAGGTGCAGAGCATTATCGCCGAGCAGGGGCGCGTCAGCGTTGATTGCGAATTCTGTAATCAGAATTATCTGTTCGATCCGGTGGATGTGGAGAAGCTGTTTGCCGCGGCGGATCATCAGCCGGCGGTGCCGCCGACGCGGCATTGAGTTTTTTCATCACCATGTGTCACCCGGGTAAGAAGGTAAGTTCCCTCTCCCCTTGTGGGAGAGGGCCAGGGAGAGGGGGATGTAGCCGCGCGTCCGACAATTTTTTCATCGTAATTAAATCTAGGTAAACCACCGCCTTTGGCGGTGCGACACGACAAGGCTCTGCCGTTCCTTAGTGCGTTGTAAGAAGATTGGCCTCCCATTGAACCGGCAAGTTCTAATAGGAGGCCAATATGAGAGAGTGGCAGAGCCAAGCTCACGTTAAGCATTATTGCAGATATCACATTGTATTTGTGCCGAAGTATCGTAAACAGTCGATCTACGGGACCTTACGGAAGGAAATTGGAGGGATTTTTCGAGAGTTATGTCGTCAGGGTGGGCTAGAGTTAGTCGAGGGTTATGCGATGCGTGATCACATCCACATGCTGTTGATGATACCGCCGAAGTTCAGCGTGGCGCATACGGTAGGCTTTTTGAAGGGGAAGTCGGCGATCAGGATTTTCCGGGAGTATCTGCAGGTGAAGCGGAATTTCACAGGGCGCCATTTCTGGGCTCGGGGCTATTGCGTCAGTACAGTAGGTTTAGAGGAGCAGGTGATCCGGGAGTACATTCGGAACCAGGAGCAGGAAGAGAAGCGTCAGGAGCAGATGCGACTGGCGGGGCTTTAACAATAGCCCCCTCCGGGGGCTTTCTTCATACCACCCGCTCTGCGGGTGGTATTTGATTGCTGCGCGTTACTGTATTGCCTTCCTTTCGCCCCTGCCGGGCGAGGTACTTTTCTTTGCGCCGCCAAAGAAAAGTACCCAAAAGAAAGGCGGCCCGGAGGCTTGCCCCTTCGGGGTTCCCTGCGCTTCTCGGATCAATCGGCGCGCGCCGAACTCGCCGTTCTAAACGTCAGAACGGCTCAGACAGGAGGCGCGCTTACCCCGATTGCCCCTGCGATGCTCGGCTGCGCCTACGGGATGGGGTGTAAGCCGGGAGGCCTGAGCGGTGACACGGGTGGCTGAATTTCAGGTGCGTTCGGTTTCAGCGATTCTTGGCGCGATCAGGCTCGGTTTTCCGTGATAGACAGATTCCGCCTATCTCGTTATACATAGTCTCCGTCTAATTCACTGCTAAAGCTAATAAAACATAACAGCATGGATAGCTAATTACCGACATCGAAAGCGAATAAGGAGGCGGGCCAAAAAAATGAAAATATGTTATCACCTAAACCAAAACACATTCTTCTATAACAAGTTTGTTAATAGAGAAATGTGCTTTGGTTTAGGGATACGAATATTTTTGGCCCGCTTCCGATTTTGCTTACGACTAAATCGTCATTCGTTGTCTCCCGAAATAAGTAATGTGGCAAGCCTTAGCAAGTCACTCAACTGGATTCCACCAGCAAACGCGCTGGTGGAACCAGTTAGTTTCCATCGTTAAGGTATTAAAGAAACCATGAGAATAATACTAATAGTGCTGGTTGTTCTGGCTTCGTCTTATGCGGGTTTATGGTTAGGCTTTGTTAAAGGTTATGAGTACGCTCAAAAACAAAGCGCCTTAGATGCAATGTTTACTGTAAATAACCTTAAAAATTTGCGTGAGGGTGAAACAGAGAAGGTTATAGATTCTCTCGAGCTGGAATTGGATACTGCTATTGTTGAGTATGCCATGTCGGGAGAAGATCTTAGTAAATATCTTGTTGGCTTGCCAAGCGCTGACCCCAATGTGTATGTAAGAGCAATCAACTTCATTGAAGAATATCGTGATTCAACTCCAAGAAAATGCGATGCAAGTGAAGATGTTTGTGCGGTAATTTCGCGAGTTCTCAAGGGTGTTGAATAATACCTTAACAAGAAACCCCAGCCGACCGCTAACGCGTCGGCTGAGTTAAAACGTTATGCATAAAAACTAATGAAGTACATCATCCAAGGAATTCTACTAGGTGCAATAGCCGTTCCAGTGGCTACTAGCCTGTATGCAATTGGTGCGTGGTTTGTGTACGGATTCGCAGAGTCTGATATGACGTTCGTTAATTTGCTCAGCTACCACGCAATGATCGGCATTCCCGGAGCATTATTTGCCTTGGGCGCATTGGTGGTGTATGGCTTACCACTATTTTATCTACTGCGCCGGTTCGGTTGGGTCAACCCAATATCCGTCGCATTCTTCTGTATCGTGCCTTGGGCAATTATCGATGGGCTCCTGATCCAAGATGTCCATCACTTTGTCCAGTTCTCCTGGATTTCCTTAGTGTCCGGGTTCGCCTTCTGGTCTCGGGCACGTCACACTGTCAACGAGCCGAGCAATGCATAACAAGGCCATAAAATCGCTCGTTTCACTCGCTGGGACCTCCGCAAGCTACGCTTGTTCCGGCCCCTTATGGCAACGTTATGTGTATAAAGAATAATGAAAGAATTACCTAAAGATATAGAAGTAGAAATTGAGTTCTTGCGCAAAGAGCATGGCGGCAGAGAGAAGCCCGCATTTTCCGGTTATCGACCACAATTTTTTTATAATGGTAATGATTGGGATGCTGTTCATGAATATATAGGAACAGAAACGGTAGCGCCTGGTGAAAGAGTTAAAGCATATTTAGCTCTTCTTTCACCGCAAGAGCATGAGGGAAAAGTTTATCCTTCAATGCCGTTTCTTGTTAGGGAAGGTAACCGAGTGGTAGGCTTTGGCACAGTGCTTAAAATTATAGACTTGCCTAAGTCCGCGGCAAGAATGAGAGAAAACACATAACAATGCCATCAAAAGCGACGCCGAAAAGCGGCGCGCTTTATGGCAAACGTTAGGCCAATTGGTGAAGTAGGGCGCAGCTAGAAATATTTGGAGGATAGCTGAGATGCATATGCAAACTGTATCAATGTCTACTGTAGAAAATATAGCTGTTACTACGGGAGTAATGGACTCAGAAGAAATTGCTGGGCCTCTGCAACGCTTGCTTGAATATCAGGCATATATAGAAATGAAGGAATGGTTGAGATCTTTAGATGAGTTACCCTCAGACCTGCTTGATGAAGAACTTCCAGTTGACGCAATTAAAGATTGGATTACGGGGAAAATAGCTTCCACGTCATTTAATTTTCGTGAAAAAATTGAGAAAACATTGCTTCAGCTAAAGAGGGCAGGAAGTGATGGAATTGATGATCTATGCAGACGATATTGTGAATTTAAAAAGAAGATGGCCCTGGGAGCAGATGGTGCAACCATTTTGTTAAGTTTTGATGCGATAAAACAAATAATCCTAGATTCTGTGTTTGACTCCATAATATTTAGTGGGGTACCTATAACAGCTCTGATTTCTTTTCTTATAAGAAGCGGAGTCTTAGACAAATTATGCGACTGTGAGAGTTTACTTGGCGAACCATACAGCATGGCCTAACAAGGCACCCCTGCCGACCGACTCCGTCGCTGGCGCTCCTCCGACGGCGGCAGAGTTTAGACGTTAGGAATATTGAATTATGAGGTTGTTCATCGCGGCTGTATTTCTTGTTTCTTTAGGCGGTTGCTCAATGCCAAAGCATCTTGAATACGAGATGCAAGAGGTAAAAAGTAACGCGATCATCGTAATTGACAATCGTCCAGCTGATGGGAAATTGTTTAGAGAAAGGGTTGACTCCGATGTATCGTATTTCTACGGTGATGATAGTTTTGATGTCTCACTTATAGAAATCCTCAGAAATCATCTGGCCGCTAACTACCCTTCTCAAGAGCAGTCTATCGAAATAACAATTAACGAAATTACCCTAGCGGCATCTATTAACGGGGGTGGTATAGATGCGGGCATATGATAGTGCCAAGCAGAGCGCTGTCAGCGCGGGCGCAGATGCGGTTGCGGGTGCAATCCTTGCTAGGCCTATAATTGGGGCGATAGACCAAAGCACATCACGTCGAAGTATTTGGTGTCGAATTGACTACAAAATCAATGACGCAGAATATTCTGAGCGAACGGTCAGTTCGGCTAAGAGCGGCAAATTGAGCGAAGGAATAGTGCGGCTTTATTTAAAGACGATAGGCAATATCGCAATGAAGTTGGCACAAAATGGCGAGCATTGATCGAGGCGTAATTCCTAACACGTCGCCCCAGTTCGACGCGCTGGTGCGCGCGACTGGGCTTGGACTACATGGACTCCCCCTGTGTCAAGCAACCGCGCTCTTTTGTCAGATCAGGTGTCAGACTGCGGCTCTACATTCGGCCTGTTGGTGAGCATACGCTCTGGCCATGATGATGTTGCGCGTCGGTGACTGCCTGATTCGTTA
>JAHJQQ010000006.1 GCA_018819175.1 Gammaproteobacteria bacterium | reverse complement strand
GTTGAAAAACGCGCTGAGGGGCGCACCGCTACGTTGGAAACGGCCTCAAAATGCTCATTTACTCCGTGTAAACTCCGCTTTTTCGCCCGTTCCCGCCTTGCACTGCATCCCCTGATCGCGTTTTTCAACAGCCTGTTAATCTCTGTCTGAATCCTTGATGGTACGCGGCTAGAGATGCCGTTCCGAACGCACCACCATCACTTCGATGCGACCACTGGGCCCGATGTACCAGGAAGCAATCCATCCCGTCAGGCTGACGATCAGCGCACCGAACAGTGCCGAGAAAAACCCCGCAATAGTGAATGCATCCAACATTGCCGCGACCAGACCCAGCATTGCCGCGTTAATGACCAACAGGAACAGCCCCAATGTCACCACCGTGATCGGCAATGTCAGGAGAATCAGCAAGGGGCGCACCAGCGCATTGGTCATACCCAGCAGCAAGGCCGCCAGCAGCAGCGTCCCCACGCCCTGAATCACGATACCCGGCACCAGTACCGAGGCCAACCATAGGCCCAGTGCACCGATGAGCAATCTCAAGACCAAGCCAGGCATGATCAGATCCTCTCTTTACCAGGGAATCGGTTGTTTATTGCGGAAGAAGCCGCCGCTGGGTCCGTCTTCCGGCAGTGTCGCCAACCAGACGATCGTCTCGGCACCCTCATCGACTGACAGCGTCGCACCGGGACCACCCATATCCGTGCGTACCCAGCCAGGACACACGGAATTCACCTTGATCTGCGTACCCTTGAGTTCATCTGCAAAGATACGCGTCAGCGCATTAAGAGAGGTTTTGGACAGCCGGTAACCTGGACAACAACCATTCATATCCGATAACTGGCCCATGCCTGAGGAAACATTCACTACCCGCCCGCGACCCTGCATCAGTGGTATCAACGTCTGACAGAGTTGCAATGGGCCATAGACGTTGGTTTCCATAGTCTCGCGCAGCATAGCCACATCGGCATCGAAGACACTGTCCTGCGCGGGATCATCCGAACCTATCGAATCCAGAAACACACCCGCGTTGTTGACCAGCACATCCAGTCGTCCATAGTCACGCTCGATGTCGCGAGCCAGTTGGTCAATGCTGGATTCCTGGGTCACATCCAACACATGGAAATCGACCTGCAGTCCCTGCTGACCCAACTGGTCTCTCGCGACCTTGCCCTTGGCTGCATCCCGACTGGTCAGGATCACGCGGTAACCCGCCTTTGCCAGTTGCCGACAGGTCTCCAGTCCCAGCCCACGATTGGCACCGGTTACGACCGCAAGTGGTGGTACTTCATTCATGACTTAAACTCCCGTCATACATTCAAATAGATTCATAACTTATTGATATATTTGTTTCGATACAGCCGGAAATTGCTCCTTGATGGCCTCTAAGCGGAATAGCACTACTGACGGGCCAGCGGGTTAGGCGCGTCGTTTGTGCTGTAACCCGCCCCGCGTGCCGTCAGGCACACCTTAAACATGTGTTGCTTCGCGACATGTCGGGTTACGCAAACTACGCTAACCCGACCTGCATTTGGCTTAAAGTAGCCTCTAAGAGAATAAAAATAGCTGCGGATATCAGCTAAGTTTAGACACCGGACAAAAAAAGACCCCGCTGGAGCGGGGTCTTTAATTTCAGACTGCTTGCGCAGTATCTGATGCTTAGACCGGCTTGACGTTCACAGCCGACGGACCTTTCTGGCCCTGTTCCACATCAAACGATACCTGCTGGCCCTCGGCCAGGGACTTGAAGCCACTACCCTGAATAGCGGAGTGATGCACGAACACATCTTTGCTGCCGTCAGCCGGGGTGATGAAGCCGAAGCCCTTGGAGTCGTTGAACCACTTTACTGTTCCAGTAATCACGGAAATACCTCTTTCTTCAGTTGAATTGCGATGAATGTGCAGTTCATTTCTGTAAGAGATATTACGGGGGGGCGACCAATAAACATCTGGAGGGCTTCCGAACCAACTACAAGAACTGTACTGCAACGATGGTCAATATACACAAACCTCACCGTAATGCCACTATTTTTTCTATAACAGCATAAAGGGAACATCAATCTACCCTTATATAACCAAGGCGGGCCTGCGCCCTGATCGAAAATAGCGATCATTGTCGTAGTACGTACTTTCGCAATTTGCCGCATCCCAACCTGGCATCCCGAGGATCGGAAAGGGCTGCAGATCCCGCGGTTCCCGGTAGTCCAAACCGGTCCCAAACAGGTCAGCGAGCCGCCTATCGAGCTCGTGCAGGCGCTGCATCATGGGCCATTGGAAGTAAGCGCGATCGACTTCCAACAAGAGGGTATTGGCGGTCATCCCGACATAGGGCGATAAGGCCTTCTCGTAGAGCGCATGCCCAAAAGTGATGCATTCAAGGTGATTGGCCAGGTCGGCACGGCGCTCCCAGAACAAGGGCTTCCATTGAAAATCCCGGATCAGCTGTAACAGCGATGGATCGCTGGACAAGACGACCGCCCCGCCCTCATCGAACAGTGACAGCATATTTTCCAAGGGTGTGCGTCTGCCTGCGTCCCCACCCGGCTTCAAGCGAGTCTCGACATGCGGCACATGCAGCGCATTGATCTGTGCCTTGGTCTGCGGAAACATCAACCAGGTCAGAAACTGAAAATAGTCATGCCAATTGTGGCGCCGGGTCTGCAGTTCTCCCGTCGCATAAATGCGCGGCGAATAATGTTCCTCATAACGCTGCGGGCGGGCGTCTTGCGCAACGATTTTCAACCGCCGGCCACTCTGGGTGAGCACCGGCTTGGCCTGTGTATCCAGCACCTGTTGATAATCGGAAAGCTCCGGCCAGGACGCTGTGAAGCGTGCAAATGGCCGCGCAATCTCGCGCAGCGGTTCAAACAGCGGCGATTGGCTGGCGAAATCGGGGACCCAAGGGTTGGGCGGGTTATTCATCATTCTGGATGGAACCAACGGATCTAATGAGTCTCTGAACAAGCCGGTTATCTTACCATCATAGGCGCGACCCTGGCCGCGACAAGAAAGGCCCGCTCACGAACTCCTGGTATAGTATCCGCACCACCCAGCGAACCACATCCATGCTCCTGCATTTCGACCTGACCCACTCCCTGCTGATCGCCTTGATTTTCCTCTGGACCGGCTTCGTGCGCACCGGCCTGGGTTTCGGCGGCGCGGCGCTCGGTCTGCCATTGATGCTGTTCATCGATAACCAGCCTTTGTTGTGGCTGCCAATGATCGGTTTTCACCTGCTGTTCTTTTCCGGTCTGACCCTGCGCACGCGTTTGAACAATGTCGACTGGGGTTATCTGAAACGTTCGTCCTATTACATTATCCCCGCCGCGCTGATCGGCGTGTTCGGCCTGCTGAATCTACCCAATCACTGGCTGCTGCTGTTCATTTATTCGATCACACTTTTCTACGCCTTTATCTGGGTCATGAACTGGTCGATCCACAGTCACCACAGTGGAGTCGATAAACTGCTGCTCATCCTCGGTGGCTATGTCGCCGGCACCTCACTGACCGGTGCGCCTTTGATGGTCGCCGTGTACATGCGCAATGTGTCCAAGGATCAGTTGCGCAATACCCTGTTCGTGCTCTGGTTCATTCTGGTGGCCATCAAAATGTCGACCTTCGCGGCGGTGGGTGTGGACCTGCATCTGCTCACCGCGCTGGCATTATTACCCGTCGCAGCTATCGGGCATGTCCTTGGCCTGAAGGCCCACGACGCCATACTGAGAAACGACCAGTACTTTAAACGTTGGATTGGCGCGGGATTGATCCTGGTCAGCAGTCTGGGGCTGTCTCAGCTGTAACCCCCGTCCGGTTACGTTAAGCTCTCGCCATGCCCTATCAGCCCGCCGACGCGTCAGCACACTCCGACCTGAACCATAGAGAGAAACCTCTGTCGGCATGGCGACACAGGCTTTGCCACATTATGATGCTGCTGACTTGCAGCATTCCAATAGCATCTGTCTATGCTGCAAACCCAAGCACGCCTCTCACCCGCTTAGCGGCCAGCTTGACCGATGCCCCCGCGCCTTTGCGCGCCGATCTCGCCCAGGCCGCGCTGCTCGAATTGAGTGCCGCGTATGCGCGGGAGGCGCAACGTGCACGGGATGATCTGCGACGTAGACCCGGCAAATCCGATCTACGCCGTTGGGTAAGCTCCATCGACACACTCGCCGCGGACTATGCGTCACTCGCCGCAAGCATCACAGCGTTGACGCCCGTCGATGTGAGTATCGGACCCGATCAGGATTTGCATCTGTCCATCTCGGGGAAACCCGTGGTTGTGGCTGGTCCGAGGCCTCGCGAACAGCGCGCTATGGAGCGGCGCATACTGGAAAGCTATTGCATGCTGAATCTGTGCGATCCCGATTCCTATGCCGCCACGAACCAAAGCGACGACATGGGTATGACAATTTCCATCACGCCCGCGACATCATCCGGTGGCAGCCCGGTCAATACGCGCTGGAGTTTCAGCCCGATCGGACCCAGCTGCGGAACCGATGATGGTCTGGAGTTTCAGTTTACTAATGCGGATTCCCTGCGCCAGAAGCGTGTACTCTGCACAGCCATTGTCAGCGAACTTCAGCAGCTCGCTGCACATATATCGCGACAAGCGCACGAGGGTGTCGTTGTCGAGTGGAATTCACTACGCATTGAGCCCATCGGCAATACTTCACAGCAAGTCAACCTGAACCGTCAGGGCAACAGTATCGACCTGCCGCTTCCGTACTTGGTGGCGCTTCCTGAATTATTCGAACTGGCCAGACCCTGGCTGGCCGCCAAGGTGCGCGGCGAGACTTTTCATCTCGTGCTGATCAATGCGGACCGGCTCATGGCCCCGTTGTTGTTACCCGAGTGAGTTGACCCAGGCTGCGACATGACCTCGCTAACGTAGGGCGTATTAGGCCGAAGGCCGTAATGCGCCGAATGTTTTATGCGAACACATCCGGCGTATTACGCTGCGCTAATGCGCCCTACGGACTGATCAACGCGAACCGGCTCTTGGCACCGCTGCAGTGACGTAATGAGCCGCTAAAGCCACTGCTCTTTCTCATTAACCTTCACCATCTGCAAACTGAGTTGATAGCCGAGTTCGCGATAGGCCTCAAATTGCGCCTCATCGAAGAACTGATCGCTGGTCGGTTGATTGGGAAATTCGGGGTTTGCCTTGTAGTAACCATAGATATCTTCTGTCAGGCCTTTCGTCAGCGTGCTTTTCAAATAGATCAGCACGCCTTGATCCGGCGCTTCAGTCGGCTTGTTGATATTCGACTTGTTCAGATACAGGATATCCGCAACCGCGAAAGCGCGTCCCGCGTAAGGTATGCGGGCCTGAGCGGCCGCTCTGTTATGCGACCCCGGAACAATATCCGTCAGCGGATAATCCGGCCGGAAATTGATCTCCACACCTAAATCCACGCGCGCGCGTTCGAGGGCATTGGACAAGTCACCGAAATGGTAATCAGGATCGGCCGCCGCGTCGGAGACGATGATCAGACGCAAGCGTCGCCGTAACAGTTCATACAACCCAAGATTTTCAAAATGACCGCCGTCGGTGAGTTCGATATTGTCGGCGTCTTCATTCAGTCCACGGCCGAACAGGCCCGCGCGCAGCCCGGGCACCAGAAAATTCGGCGGAAAAGGTCCCGACGATTCGAGCTTGGGATGCACCGCCCAATAGCCCAGTCGCAGATTCAACAGCGTCATCAATGCTGAAATGATGGGGTTGCAGGTAATACCACGACCTGCGACGCCGGCATTGGGATTCGCCGCGGCACCGGAGATCGCCATCGCCGTAGCCAGGGTCATGCCACGCGAGCCCAGCACGGACCACAACCCCTTCATATACTTTTCCGTATAACGCCAACCTGTCGCATCGCTGCCGCAGTACAGCGGTGACAGCAGAAAACTATGCCCGGCCCGGCCACGATATTTCGGACGTCGCGAATCGGTCAGCACCAGATTGGTATTGATCAGATGATAGGGCCGGGCAACAGTCTCCTTGCAGAAAGCCTCCAGCGGCATCTCGTCAGCCTCCGTGGCCAGCGCCCAGCAGCCAGTGCGCGGCGTCTCGGGATTCGGCATGAACACTTCCATCAGCCGGTCGCGATACATACGGTGTATACCCATATGATTGATGTTGACCACACCGCCGATGGCCAGCGTTGCAACCGCAAGACCCAACAGCATCCGCCAATCGTGCACATAAGCTGATATGAGATAACCGGCCTGCAGCAGGCCATAAATGAGCAGAACGGCGCCGACGACGAGGCGCAACGTCCCGAAGCGTCCTGAATCGTCTTTCTTCAAGACTTCATAGGCACTCAATGCCGTGCCCAGTACCGTCGAGACACCGGCCGTCAGAATCTGCGACCAGACTGACTGCACCCACTCGTAGAAGTACGGCAGACTGCCGATCACCAATAAGACCAGTATTACCGTCAGCATGCGCCCGCCGATTCTCTGCGCTTCGTTCAATCCGGCATATTGCACCTGCTTGTAGAGAATGGGCATGGCGGTTCGCAACGAAAACACCACTGATTTTATCGCCAGGAGCACGACCAGCAGCACGGCGCCCCACCAGAGCGGATTCATCTCCAGCGGCAGCCAGTCGAATTCGGTGCCGACATCGGGTAGCGCGCTCAAGGGGTAATCCTGGAACAGATGTAACCACCGCATGGGCACCATCAGCACACACACCATCAGGAGATACGCCAGCAACGAGGTGAACATGCTGCGCATGACAACACTGATCGCGGAGGTCAGATTCAACCCGGCATCGGGGGTAAGGTATTTACCGTGGTCGCGGATGAAATCCAGCGCCGGTCGCCGTGGCCCGGTACGGCCACCAATATCGCCACTACCGAAGGGAAAGTTCGCCGCGGTGGTGCCGGCCGGCACCGTACCGCCGGATGGGTTCGGATTGCCGCGTGTGAGATACCAGGTCAACGAGGCGCCGATATAACCACCGCCCGACACAGTCGATAGATAATCCATCTTCCTCAGAAGATCGCCGGCCACGAGACCCTGCAACACACCCGTGGCGAAGGCCGCCGAGCGGATACCGCCACCGGAAATGGCCAGCCCGGTAAAATCATTGGTGGGCTTGGCCTCTTCCTGTCCACCAGACACCGGCGTTGCGTTAACAGTCGGCTTCTCACCTCGCATGGTACGAATGCGTGCGTGTTCCTGCGAGAGTACCGCGTCGAAATCCCGGGTATAGATTTTTGCTGAACTGTCCATGTCTTTACCTGCGTAATTTAAGGAACCTCTGATTAATCCGTTGAATCGTTCATTGCGAGGAGCAGAGCGACGAAGCATAAGAAGCATAAGCGAGCTTGCGAGCGCAGAACGCCCGTAGGGCGGCCCCGAAGGGGTGAGCGTAGTGAATAATCTCCGAGCGACGGAGTACTCTGTCATGAAATTGCTTCGCTACGCTCGCAATGACGGTTTCTGTATATACCATTGGCATTCCCTAAATCAGCGGCTGCGCGGGCCATCCGCCGCCATGGCGATGCGCTCGCGCAGATCGTCCGGCGCGCGGAACACGAAGGCGCGGCCGCGTATGCGCTGCTCCAGCAGGCCGCGCTCGGTCAATTGCAATAGATCGGTGCGTGCGGTCTGGGTCGCCACCCGATGCGAACGGCGGTGACTTTCGACACTGTAGTCCTGACCGGGATGGCGTAAGGCATTGCTGAGCAGGGCCACCTGGCGGTGATTCAACTTCTCCGCCAACAGCGGTGCGTGGCGCAGCAGACTTTCGGCATCGCGCTGCTCGGCGGTCTTGCGTTCGAGATACGCGTACAGCGCGGCGATGGCCTGCTCGATGACGCCGAGCTGATGGATGATGAAATAGGTCGCGTCGTTGGCATCGGTCTCGGTGTGCAAATAGGCGCGGCTGTAGTGCGCCGGTGCGCGTTTCAGCAGGCTGGAGATGGAGATGTATTCAAGCAGCCAGTAGCCCGAACGCGCCAGGCTCCAATAGAACAAGGCGCGCGCAGTGCGGCCATTGCCGTCGACAAAGGGATGATCGTAGCCGAGCATGAAATGCAGCAGGATGGCGCGGATCACCGGGTGTACGAAAGGCTGCGCGTCGTCGGCGCGGTTGGCGAAGTCGCACAGGACCTGCAGACGTTGCGGCAGGCTGGCCGCGTCCGGCGGTTCGTGCAACACAGTGACATGCTGCGCATCCACGACCTGTACCCGTTCATCCGCTTCGCGAAAGCGACCGGCGGCGCTTGGTTCTTCCAGGGTGTCGGCGCTGACAATACGGTGCAATTCCAAAATGCGTTGCGGCGTGAACGGTTCATCGCGCAGTTCGCGGATCAGTTCCATGGCGTGGAAGTTGTTGAGGATCATGCGTTCGCTGCGGTCGCGCGGTTTGCGCCCCGAACGCAGCATGGCCTTGGCATCGTCGCGGGTAGTGGCCGCGCCTTCGAGCTGGCTGGAGGTGATGGCCTCTTCGATCAGCGAGCTGACCAGATAGCGGTCGCGATCCTCGCCGGAGACGATGGGCGCGGCCATGGCCAAACTGCCGGCGGCACGGCGATCGATGTTGTGCAATGCCTGCAATACCGGGTCGGGCATGCCGAACAGTATGTGCGCGCCCTGCTTGTCTCGGAACGGGAGTGGCTTCAGCAGACCTTGACGACCTACTTTGATAATGGACCACCACTCCTCGTGGGTCAGGCCTTCCGGTGGGTTGCGATGACGCAGCTCATCCCAGTGCAGATAGCGCCCAGCGACCAACGGCCCGGCACCGCGCAGGGCCTGGTCGACGTTACGGCGCATCAGCTCGGATAAGTGACGCTCGTACGCTGGAGGTGTCTGGGGAATTTTCATGGCTAGGCTCTTAACTGCTAAATCTTCCTTAATTAGCACTTGGTTGGCAGTTTAGCAGTTAACGGCTAATTCTTGTCAAGTTAGCAGTTTATTAGCGGTTGTTGGGGGCCGCTAGCTATTCAAACAATACCTTTAAATAACCTCTGTTTTAGTACCCAGCCGTCATCCCGGCGCATGCCGGAATGAGGAAGTTATTAATAGCTATATATTATAATAAGTTACCAACTTCATCCTGAGATAGACAGGTTTGCTAGCAGGCCAGCGTTTGATCAGGCAAGGAAACCCTGAAGCGCGTCCAGGACATTCTGGTGCAGGGTGCCATTGGCGAACACAACCTTATAGTGCAGCACCTCGGGGTTGAGATCCTGCCAGCGCTGCAGCGCGACGGCCTTGCGCCCTTCCTTGCTGGTGGGCGCCTCGCCTTTATCATTACGTGCCAGGTCGGAACGCACCTCGGCACTGTGGGCGTCGCTTTTGACCTCGACAATAAGGTGCTTGCCGTTCGCACGGTGGATGACGAAGTCTGGCGTATAGCGATGCCAGCGGCCATCCTCACCGAGGTACTCCGCATAGAGCTTGGTCTTGTTCGGATCGGTCAGGCCACCGGTGAACCAGATACCGTCGACCTTGCCGGGTTCTTTCGTCAATAGGTTCAACACGCGCTTCAGGAATTCCGCCCCGGGATCGGAATCGAAGTTATAACCTTCTTAATGAAAGCTAAGTTTGCGGGCCAGCGCATCGTTGGAAAATTGCTCGGCAGTTTTGTATAGATGTTCGCGATCCTTGGCGAAACTCACTCGCGCGGTAAACACCGGCACACCATTTTTATGTTGCTTGTCGAGGCCGTCGGATTTGATCAGGACTAATGTCAGCACCCTCATCCGTTCTTCACCCGAAGGACGAGGGACGCTCCGTTAAGCTGCATCATGTCTATAGTCTCATCATCTGCAATGCACCGATACAGAGGATCTTATGCGAGTGCTGAACAGAATTTGTAGGGCAGCAATGATAGCCAGCGCTTACTTAAAAGGAACAATACTAAAGTCGGCTGATTCTGTGGGATTCACTGGCCAGGGCAAGCCTATCACTGCGCCGGGCATCTCAGTCTATGTGGTTGAACCGTTACGCTGCTCAGTGCACCGATGAATTAGTTATCAATCTCGATTTCCAGCGTACAATACCGCCATGCCCGATATCATCCTCGCCACGCTCAACGCCAAATTCATCCATGCCTCGCTGGGGCTGCGCTATCTGTTCGCCAATCTGGGCGAGTTACGTTCGCGCGCCTGGATCGCTGAATACACCATCGACCACCGGCCGACCGATATCGCCGAAAAACTGCTGGCCCTGAATCCGCGCGTGCTCGGCCTGGGTGTCTATATCTGGAATGTCGAAGAGACCACCCGGCTGGTTGCGGTGCTGAAACGCGTCGCGCCGGAACTGGTGATCGTGCTGGGCGGCCCCGAAGTGAGTTACGAGCAGACCGGACAGTCCATTGTCGAGCTAGCCGATTATGTCATCGCCGGTCAGGGTGATTTCTCCTTCCGTGAATTATGCGAACAGCTGCTGGCCGGAGAACGCCCCAATCAGAAAATCATCCAGGCTGTACCACCACGGCTCGATGACCTGGAATTTCCTTACGCCTATTACAGCGACAATGATCTCAAGCATCGATTGATTTATGTCGAGGCCTCGCGCGGCTGTCCGTTCAAATGTGAATTCTGTCTGTCGGCGCTGGACAAGACCGCCCTGCCCTTCGATCTCGACCGTTTCCTGGGCGCGATGGATGTGTTGTATCAGCGTGGCGCGCGACATTTCAAATTTGTGGATCGCACTTTCAATCTGAATGTGAACAGCAGTAGGCGCATTCTGCAGTTCTTCCTCGACCGCTTGAGCGATGATCTGTTCCTGCATTTCGAGGTGATCCCCGACCGGCTGCCTGATGGCCTGAAGGAATTGCTGATGCTGTTCCCGCCCGGTTCACTGCAACTCGAAGTCGGCGTGCAAACCTTCAACCCGGCAATCCAGGCGCTCATCAGTCGCAAACAGGACAATGATCGTACCGAGGACAATCTGCGCTGGCTGCGCGAACAGTCGCATGCGCATATCCATGCCGACCTGATCGTCGGCCTGCCGGACGAAGATCTGGCGAGTTTCGGCGCTGGATTCAATCGCCTCTATGCCCTGCGACCGCATGAAATCCAGGTGGGCATCCTCAAGCGCCTGCGTGGCGCGCCCATCAGTCGTCACACCCAGGAATACGATCTGCGTTTCGCACCCGAGCCGCCCTACACCATTCTTGCGAACAGCCGGATCGCCTTTGCCGATATGCAGCGCATGACACGCTTTGCGCGCTACTGGGATCTGGTCGCCAATTCCGGACGCTTCACTGCCACGTTACCGCTACTGCTGGGGGATGATGCGTTTGGGAATTTCCTGATATTTTCGGATTGGCTGTTCGCCACCACCACGCAGACTCACCGCATCGCTCTGACGCGATTGTTCGAATTACTGCATCAAGCCCTGATTGGTCCGTTCAGTCTCAATGAGGAAAGAGTCTTGGATATGCTGGCCCTCGACTGCGCAGCGCAAGGCGCCAAAGGTTGTCCGGGCTTTCTGCAAGATAGGCTGCGTGCGCAGAAAGATATCTTCGCAATCGGCAAGGACGAACAGACAGCACGTGCAGATACACCGCAACGTCAGGCACGACATCTGCGCGGCTGAAGCCCAGCCTCTACAAGGGCGTTGCGTTGCTGCGCAATGTCTGTCGGGTTACGCAAACTCCGCTAACCCGACCTACATGGAACGCATACCTATCCCTATCCAATGTAGGTCGGGTTAGGCGCGTGGTGTGCGCCGTAACCCGACGAGCGTGCCGGCAGGCACACCTTTACAAAAGCGATGTGTCGCTGCGCGACGCCTGTCGGGTTACGCAAACGGCGCTATCCCGACCTACATAGAACGCTTACCTATCCCTATCTGATGTAGGTCGGGTTAGGCGCGTGGTGTGCGCCGTAACCCGACAAACGTGCCGGCAGGCACACCTTCAATATGCGATGTGTCGCTGCGCGACGCCTGTCGGGTTACGCAAACGGCGCTATCCCGACCTACATAGAACGCTTACCTATCCCTATCCACTTTAGGTCGGGGCGCGTGGTATGCGCCGTAACCCGACGAGCGTGCCGTCAGGCACCACCATTACAACGATGTTGTGTCGCTGCGCGACGCCTGTCGGGTTACGCAAACCGCGCTAACCCGACCTACCTTGGGTAGGATTTTATTTCACGCAGTAATATTGCGGTTGCAGTCGGCAACAGGCGGCCCAATATAATCCTGTCATGACCTAATTGAGGTAGGCTATGGTGATTGCAGTAAACCACACCCCATACATTCACGGACAAGGCTGACACATGACTGATTGGCTGGAAGGCAAAATCATAGAACGCAAACAGTGGACAGACGGCCTGTTCTCGCTGCGCTTCGAGGCGGACATCGGCGCGTTCAAGGCCGGTCAATTCGTGCGCATCGGACTCGATATTGATGGCGAGCGCGTGGGCCGCCCCTACTCCCTGGTCAACGCCCCGCATGAGCCTTTGCTCGAAATCTATTTCAATGTGGTCAAGGGCGGCCCACTGTCACCACGCCTGGCTGAACTCAACGCCGGCGATACCCTTTGGGTCAGCAAGGGCGCGAATGGTTTCCTCGTGCTGGACGAGTTACCTGAGGCGAAACACCTCTGGTTGCTGGCGACCGGCACCGGCATCGGACCTTTCATCTCCATTCTCAAAACCGAGCAACCCTGGAGTCGTTTTGAAAAAGTCATTCTCGGGCATTCGGTCGGTTATGCCAGTGAGCTGGCCTATCGCGAAACCATCAAGGCAGCCTGCGCCGCACGCAATGGCCAACTGGAATATGTGCCGCTGGTCACCCGCGAATCCGTTCCCGATGCATTAGCCCAACGTATCCCGGTCACAATCGAATCCGGTCTTTTGGAACAGCGGACGGGTGTCAAGCTGACGCCTGAAAGCTCGCATGTCATGCTGTGCGGCAATTCGACCATGATCACCGATGTGACCGAGTTGTTGGCCAAACGCGCCATGCAACGCCATCGTCGGCGCGAACCGGGGCATATCACGACGGAGAAATACCACTGAGATTTCAGTCCAAGCGGCACTCACGGACCCGGCGCCCAGTCATTCAATAGATCAACCTCTGCAGGCTTGACTGTTCATTTTCTGCGCCAAATCAAGGTCAAACTCATCCCGGCAATGCTAGTGTTACCCTATGAACATCCTCAGGGTCTACGCACGCAGACATGTCTACGCCCGATTCCAATAATGCTACTCATGCGGATATCGACGCTGATGTAGTATTTCACGCCCACGGAATCACCAAAATCTACCCCATGGGTGAGGTCGAGGTTCAGGCCCTGCGCGGCGTGGATCTTGATCTGCATACAGGTGAATTGATCGTGCTGCTGGGCCCCTCGGGCAGCGGCAAATCAACCCTGCTCAATATCCTCGGCGGGCTCGATACGCCTACTGCCGGGTGTGTGTTGTATCGCGGTCGCGATCTCACCCGCGCCACTGAACGGGAACTCACGGAGTATCGGCGCTATCACGTCGGTTTCGTGTTCCAGTTCTATAACCTCATCCCCAGCCTTACGGCGCGCGAGAACGTTGCCGTCGTCACCGAGATCGCGCGCAAACCCATGCGACCGGAAGAGGCCTTGGAATTGGTCGGTCTCGGCAAGCGCCTTGACCACTTCCCGGCACAGCTTTCCGGTGGCGAACAGCAGCGCGTCGCGATTGCGCGCGCCATCGCCAAGAACCCCGAAGTACTGCTGTGCGACGAACCGACCGGCGCGCTGGATTCGAGCACCGGCATCGTGGTGCTGGAGGCCATCGAGCGCATCAACCGCGAACTCGGCACGGCCACAGCGGTGATCACTCATAATGCCGGCATTGCGCTGATGGCGGATCGCGTCATCCATCTCGGTGACGGTCTGATCACGCATGTTAATATCAACGAAACCCGCAAAGCGCCGCATGAACTGACCTGGTGAACTGAAAACAATGCGCGCCCTGAATCACAAACTGGTACGTGAACTCTGGCAACTGCGCGGCCAGGCGCTGGCGATTGCATTGGTGATAGGTGCCGGACTCGCGGCGGTGCTGATGTCCATCAGTACCCTGGATTCACTGCAGAACACGCGTGCCATTTATTACCGCGACTACGCCTTCGCCGAGGTGTTCGCCTCGCTGAAACGCGCGCCCGATTCCCTGCGCGAACGCATCGCCGCCATCCCTGGCGTGAATCAGGTCAACACCCGCGTATGGGCGCCAGTGACAATTGAGATCGCCGGCTTCACCGATCCAATTTCAGGATTATTGGTGTCGGCACCGCGCGCTGGCCGGGCCGATCTCAATCGCCTGTATCTGCGCGCTGGACGCTTGATGGACCCGGATCGCTCCGACGAGATCGTTATCGGCGATGCCTTCGCCGAGGCGCATGGCTTCCAACCCGGCGATCGGCTCGGCGTGATCATCGACGGCAAACGCAAACAGCTGCGCATCGTCGGCATCGCGCTGTCGCCGGAATTCATCTATCAGATCGGCCCGGGTTCGATCTTTCCGGATTTCGCGCGTTTCGCCGTGCTGTGGATGGCGCCGGATGTACTGGCGACCGCCTACGATATGGACGGTGCCTTCAACAATGTCACCTTGACGCTGACACATGGCGCCAACGCGGCGGACGTCATTGATGAACTCGACACCGTGCTGGAACGCTATGGCGGACTCAGCGCCTACGATCGCGAAGATCAGACCTCGCACCGGTTCCTGTCCGAGGAGTTCAAGCAACTGGAACAGATGGGCCGCACCTTCTCGGTAATCTTCCTGGGTATTTCCGCGTTTCTGCTGAACATGGTGATCAGCCGCCTGATCAACACCCAGCGCGAAGAAATCGCCACGCTCAAGGCCTTCGGCTACAGCAACCTGGCCATCGGCGCACACTATGCCAAGCTGGTTGTCGCCATTGTGTTATTCGGCATTGTGCTCGGCGTTATCGCCGGTGTCTGGTTCGGTCAGGGTCTGTCGCATATCTATATGGAGTATTATCGCCTCCCTTATCTGCACTATCAGCTGCGCCCCGTGATTGTATTGGTGGCCACTCTGGTCACGGCCAGCGCGGCGCTTATCGGCACGCTGTTCGCGTTACAGCGTGCCGTGCGTCTGCCGCCGGCCCAGGCCATGCGCCCGGAACCGCCACCGGTCTACCGTGCGACGGTCGTCGAACGCCTCGGCGTGCAACGCTGGCTGTCGCAACCCAGTCGCATGATCCTGCGACATATCGAACGCCGACCACTCAAGGCAGCCCTGTCAGTGATCGGCATCGCCTTCGCCGGCGGCATTGTGATCTCAGGAACCTTCTTCAAGGACTCCATCGACTTCATGGTCGAAGCGGAATTCCGCCTGGCGCAGCGCGAAGACATCGCCGTGACGTTCACCGAGGCAACGTCCTATGCCGCGCTGCATGAACTCGCCGCATTGCCGGGCGTGACCCGCGTGGAGCCGGTGCGCGTGGTACCGGTGCGGCTGCGTCACGGTCACCATGTCTATCGCACCAGCGTGCAGGGTCTTGCGCCGAATGCCGACCTGCATCGCAGCCTGGACCTGAATCTGCAGCCACTCGCCTTTCCGCCGCAAGGCATCCTGCTGACGGAATATCTGGGTACCCGCCTCGCTATCAAACCCGGCGACACGCTGACCATCGAAGTACTCGACGGTAGCCAGCCGGTACGGGAGGTGCCGCTGGTCGGCCTGGTGCAGCAGTACATCGGTGTTGGTGGCTACATGGATCTGGATGCACTCAATCGTCTGTTGCGCGAGGATCGCGCCGTGTCCGGCGCGTTTCTTGCGGTGGATGAGGCCGATCGCGAAACGGTTTACGCCCGTCTCAAGACGATGCCCCGTATCGCCAGTGTACGCGTGCAGGAGAATTCGATCCGCAATTACTACGCCAGCATCGGCGATCTGCTGCTTACATATACGGCCTTCATCGCCGGACTGGCGGGCGCGATCACCTTTGGCGTGGTGTACAACAGCGCGCGCATCACCCTTTCCGAACGCAGCCGTGAACTGGCCAGCCTGCGCGTACTCGGCTTCACGCGCGGCGAAATCGCCTATATCCTGCTCGGAGAACTGGCGCTGCTGACACTGGCAGCGATTCCACTCGGTTTTGTGGTCGGTCGTGCACTCAGCGCACACTTCGTCGCGACCATTCATCAGGAATTGTTTCGGGTACCCTTGATCCTGGAGCCGGACACCTACACGCTGTCCGCCATTGTCATACTGATCTCGGCACTGGTCTCGGGATTGATCGTGCGGCGGCGGCTGGATCAGCTGGATCTGATCGCCGTCCTGAAGACCAAGGAGTAATAGAGTATGAAAGGAACAGTCCCCCCCCCCTTGACGGGGGAGGGCCAGGGAGAGGGTGATCCTCTATCAGACAGCCCCCTCTCCCTGGCCCTCTCCCGCGAGGTGAGAGGGAACTCACGATATGGCATCGATCGAGATTGTTCTTTGCGTACTTTGAGTCTTTTGCAGTAAATGGAAGGAACTGTTTCCGCAAATGACGCAAAGGCGTACGGATTGAAACATTAACGAATTTTAAAGGAACAGTCCCCTCCCCCGCGGGGTGAGAGGGAACTCACGATATGGCATTGATTGAGATTGTTCTTTGCGCACTTTGAGTCTTTCGCAGTAAAAGTTTTCGATATCAGGAGCCATCACTGCATGACATTGCACAGACATTGGGGATTAGCACTCACTGCCTTGGCGCTGATCGCGGCGCTGGCATGGGGCCTCATGCCGCAACCGATTCCGGTCGATGTACGCAGCGCAACACAAGCCCCGTTGCGCGTCACGGTCGAGGAAGAAGGCCGCACCCGTGTCATCGACCGCTATGTGGTGTCGGCACCGGTGTCCGGATACGTGCGACGCATCGAACTGCGGGTGGGTGATGCCGTCGAACAGGGGCAACCCCTGCTCGAACTCGAACCGCTGCGTTCCGAAGTGCTTGATCCGCGCAGCCGCGCCGAGGCCCAAGCACGCGTCGCCGCGTCCGAAGCGGCGGTACTGGCGGCCGAGGAGAATGCCCGCGCCGCGACCGCCGATGCGCAGATTGCAAAAAAAGAATACGAACGCCGCAAGACACTTTGTTTAGATGGTTGCATCTCACGCGAGGAGCGTGACCGCGCCGAGGCGGCCTGGCAGCGCGCGGAGGCGACACGTCGTTCGGCGGCGTTTGCCGTGGATGTCGCTCGGCATGAATTGGAGGCCGCTCAAACCGCCTTGCAGTATTCCTCCGGAACGCCAGCCGGAAAGACACCAGAGCGTATTGCAGTGCACGCGCCAATCACCGGCCAGGTACTGCGCCGGCTGCGCGAGAGTGAGGGCGTGGTCAGCTCAGGACAGGCGTTGATCGAAGTCGGCAATCCCGCGGCATTGGAAGTCGAAATCGAAGTGCTGTCCGCCGACGCGGTACGCATCCAGCCAGGGATGACCGTCGAGTTTTCGCGCTGGGGTGGCCCCGACCCGCTGCAGGGCCGTGTGCGCGTTGTCGAACCGACCGGCTTCACCAAGGTCTCCGCCCTCGGCGTCGAAGAACAGCGCGTCCTGGTTATCGCTGATATCACCTCACCCGCCGAGCAATGGTCACGGCTGGGTGATGGCTATCGGGTGGAAGCGAGCTTCATCCTCTGGGAAGGTGAAAAAGTTCTGCAGATACCTTCCAGCGCCCTGTTCCGCCATGCCGATGACTGGGCGGTGTTTGTTCTGGATGGCGATCGTGCCCGCCTACGACCTGTGCAGATCGATCACAACAATGGCTTCGCCGCCGAGATCAAGACTGGACTCGATCTGGATGAACAGGTGATCGTACACCCCAGCGACGCCGTCGCGGATGGTATACGGGTAATACCGCGTTAGAGGACCAAGGATCTACCAGAGGGTTTGGTTATCGAGCGGTGGCAGATGCGTTTATATGCTGCTACTGCTTTTGACTGATATTCGTCTTCCGTCATTACGAGAAGCGCAGCGACGCGGCAATCTTCGTAATGCGTCAACTAGTTAACCGAAGTAGACATCAAACAGGTCGATATATACTGCTGTTTTCGACCGAACTCGGTCTATTTGATAAGACCAATTTCACAATTACGCAAAGCCTTCTTCGTGCGAGCAGCAGTCATTCACACTGCATTGGTATTTCTAGGGAATACTGTTGGTGCCTGCACGTTTGTTATATGGAAAGGTGACCTGACCCCGATTCTTCGATTTTTAGTTTATGAACTCTGAGACCGCAGTTAAATAAATCTGTCCAGGTTTCCCAGGTTTCCCACAACCAGGGATACGGGTTATATTGCGCGGACGTTCAACAGCCGCCAATAACCATGTCTGATTTCATTCTTGTCCTCAGTGGCATCACCAAACGCTTTGATCGCGAGGAAGTGCTGAAAGGCTTTGACCTGACGATCAGAGACGGCGAATTCTTCACCCTGCTCGGCCCCTCCGGGTGCGGCAAAAGCACCGTGTTACGCCTCATTGCCGGTCTGGAACAGGCCAACGCGGGCAGTATTCGTCTGGCCGGTCACGAAATCGCCACCCTACCCGCGGAACGCCGCCCGGTGAATACCGTATTCCAGAATTATGCCCTGTTTCCGCACATGACCGTGTTCGACAACGTTGCCTTCGGCCTGCGCATGAACGGGATTGCGCGCGACGAGATCGCGCCACGGGTGAAGGAAGCACTCGCCGCCGTGCAGCTCAGCGACTATGCCCAGCGTCGCCCGCATCAACTCTCCGGTGGCCAACAGCAACGCGTGGCGATTGCGCGCGCGGTGGTCAACCGTCCGCGCGTGCTGCTGCTGGATGAATCCCTGAGCGCGCTGGATTACAAGTTGCGCCGCCAGATGCAGATCGAACTCAAGCAACTGCAACGTCAGCTCGGTATTACCTTTGTTTACGTCACCCACGATCAGGAAGAGGCACTGTCCATGTCCGACCGGGTGCTGGTCATGGACCAGGGCCGCGCCATGCAAATCGGTACGCCGCGCGAAATCTACGAAGAACCCTGCAACCTGTTCGTGGCGCGCTTCATCGGGGAAATTAATATCTTCCCCGCCACCATCCTGCGCCCACTGGGTGAATACCGTTATCTGGCAGAGGTCAACGGCGTGGAAAAAACCATTCGCTTCCACCAGCAGGCGACCGAGGGCGATGAGGTGCATGTGTTGCTGCGCCCGGAAGACCTGCGCGTGGAATACATCGCCGATGCCCCAGTGGATCGCAGAGGCTATGTCGGCGCGGTACTGGAACGCAATTACACCGGCCAGACACTGGACTCGCTGATCCGGCTAGAAAACGGCCAGAACCTGCTGGTCAGTGAATTCTTCAATGAAGACGATCCGGATTTCGACTACCGAATTGGCGAACGTGTGTGGGTCGACTGGGTCGCCGGCTGGGAACATGTGATAGCCAAGGAATCCTGGTGAGGTTTCGCCAGCTCGTCATTACCGTCACCCTCGCCTGGCTGGCACTGTTCGTGCTGGCCCCGCATATCCTGGTACTGCTGACCAGCCTGCTCAGCCCCGATACGCAGCAACTGGCCTCTTATCCGTTCACAATGCAGTCTTACACGCGCTTGTGGGAACCGGTGTATGCCAGTGCCTTCTGGCAGTCGTTCTGGCTGTCACTGCTGACCACGGTCATATGCCTGTTGATCGGTTATCCCTTCGCCTGGACGCTGGCGCGGCTGCCCAAACTGCCGCGTGCGCTGTTGCTGTTCCTGATGATGGTCCCCTTCTGGACCAACAGCCTGATCCGCACCTACGCCATCAAGCTGATCCTTGGCGCCAAGGGCCTGATCAATTCCACGCTGCTTTCGCTGGGCCTGATCGATACGCCGCTGCAACTGCTGTATACACCCTTCGCGGTGATTTTCGGTCTGGTGTATATCCTGCTGCCCTTCATGGTGCTGCCGCTGGTGACCACTTTCAGTAAGCTCGATAACCGCCTACTGGAAGCAGCACGCGATCTGGGCGCAACGCCCTGGCAACGTTTCGTACAGGTAATCCTGCCGCTCAGCATGCCAGGTGTGATCGCCGGATCATTAATCGTGTTTCTGCCTGCGATGGGGATGTTCTATGTCTCCGATCTGCTGGGTGGCGCCAAGAACCTGTTGCTCGGTAACATTATCAAGAACCAGTTCCTGGTGGTGCGCGACTGGCCGTTCGGCGCGGCTCTGAGCATCACATTAATTGTGTTGATGGGACTGTTGTTGTGGTTCTATGTCCAGGCCAACCGCCGTATTAACCGCCAGGGAGGTCTGGATGATAACGCCCTTTAAGTGGAGCTTGGTCGGGCTGGTGTTTGTCTATCTTTACCTGCCGATCGCCATTCTGGTCATCAATTCCTTCAATGAATCCAAGTATGGGTTCGAGTGGAAAGGCTTTTCACTGCGCTGGTATGAAAAGCTGTGGCACAACGACGCCCTGATGCAGGCCTTCACCAACTCGTTGCTGATCGCCACCCTGGCCGCGACGGCCGCCACCGTCATCGGCACCCTGATGGCGCTGGCGGTGTATCGCTACCAGTTCCGCATGAAAAAACTCGCCACCGGGCTGTTGTTCGTGGTGCTGATGTCACCGGACATCGTCCTGGCCATCACCTTCCTGGTGATCTTCATCGTGCTGGGCATTCATCTCGGCTTCTGGTCATTACTGATCTCGCATATCACCTTCTGCCTGCCGTTCGTAGTGATCACCGTGTATGCACAATTAAAGGGCTTTGACCGCAATCTGCTGGAGGCCGCACGCGATCTCGGCGCCGGTGAATGGCGCAGTTTTCGCACCATTGTGTTGCCGCTGGTGATGCCTGCCGTCATCGCCGGCTGGCTGCTGAGTTTCACCCTGTCGCTGGACGATGTCATCATCAGCACCTTCGTCACCGGCCCCGGTTTCGAGATTCTGCCGATCCGCGTCTATTCCATGGTCAAGATCGGCGTATCGCCGGAAGTAAACGTGCTCGCCACCCTGCTGCTAGCCCTTTCATTGATACTGGTCATGATCGCCGCGCTGCTCGGGCGCGTGCGGCGCAAATGGTGATTGTTCCGGAAATACTTTATCCGTACTATCCCGCTTTATGGTCACCGTTCACTGGAGTCCTGTCATGACACTTCGTGCAATTGTTAGCTCTGTTCTTTGCGTTCTGTCTGTCGCTGCGCACGCGGACGGCAAGGTCGTCGTCTACAACTGGGCCGAGTACATCCCGGAAGGTGTGCTGGAACAGTTCACCGAAAAAACCGGCATCAAGGTCGAATACTCCACCTATGACAACAACGAGACCATGTACGCCAAGCTGAAGCTGCAGAACGGCAAGGGCTATGACATCGTGGTGCCTTCCACCTACCTGGTATCGCGCATGCGCAAGGAAGGCCTGATCCAGCCAATCGATCATGCCAGGCTGACTAACTACAAGCATCTGGATCCCGATTTGCTGGACAAGCCCTACGATCCCGGTAACCAGTACAGCATTCCCTATCTGTGGGGCAGCACCGCGATTGGCGTGAACTCTGATGATATCGATCCGGCCAGCATCACCGGCTGGGCCGACCTGTGGGATGAACAATGGCGCGGCAAGCTGTTACTGATCGATGATATGCGTGAAGTGTTCCACATGGCGTACAAAATCAATGGTGTCTCCACCAACACCACCGACCCGGCCCAGATTGAACAGGCCTACGAAAAGCTCAAGACGCTGATGCCGAACGTGCTGGTGTTCAATGCCGATGCGCCGCGTGAACCCTTCCTGGCCGGTGATGTGTCGCTCGGCATGTTGTGGAGTGGCGAGGCGTCCATGGCGCAGGAAGAAAATGCAGCGATTGAATATGTCTATCCGTCCGAAGGTGCCGGTTTCTGGATTGATAACTTTGTCATTCCGGCGGGCGCGGAGAATGTCGAGAACGCGCACAAGTTCCTCGACTTCATGCTACGCCCGGAAGTGGCCAAACAGGCCGTGGAAGAGATCGGTTATGCCACGCCCAACCTGACCGCGCGTGATCTGCTGGATGAAGAGACTCGCAATAATCCGATAATCTTCCCGTCAGCGGATGTGGTGAAGGCCGGTGAATTTCAGGAAGACATTGGCGAAGAAGCCAATGCGCTCATGAATGATTACTGGGAAAAACTGAAAAGCGGCCAGTAAATCGATTCAGGTGGACGGTAGCAAGGAGGCTGCCGTCTAAACCCATCATTCCTTGCCCTAGAGTCTGCGTAATTCCTGCTTGGCCTGCTCCAGTACGGCCCGCTTCGTTGCGATAGACCAGCCACCGCGCAAGCCACGCTGATTTAATCATGCGATAAAATAATTGCCACAGAGGGCGCAGAGAACACAGATTTAGATTAGAAATGGGATGGAAAAACAACTTATCCAGGCATGAACGCTAGTAACACGAAGGTAACACAATTCAACTGTCATTCTGATGAGCGTTTTCTGCGAAGAAGGATCTCAGCTCCGAGGTATAAGATCCTTCGCAAAAGCGACTCAGGTGTAGTAGTTCAGACTTGATCTGACACCTGACTTGAAAAGGTGAGGGTTACCGGGTTTGATGGAAGTGCGAACTCACCATCAAAACCCATAAGAGGTAACCCTCATGCTAAATAGTAACCAGAGCATCATCAAACACAAG
>JAHJQQ010000005.1 GCA_018819175.1 Gammaproteobacteria bacterium | reverse complement strand
GGATCAGGTGATGAAAAGCTCTGACCACGAAGGCGCATAAGACGCACAAAGGAAAATCGCCAACAAATATAAAAAAGAAAATCCCCTCCCCCTTGATGGGGGAGGGCCAGGGAGAGGGTGATGCTCTATCCAACAGCCCCCTCTCCCTGGCCCTCTCCCGCGCGGGGGAGAGGGAACTCACGGTTTTGCATTGCTCAAGGGTTCCCTTGGTGCGCCCTATGCGCCTTCGTGGTTAAGCATTTTTCTCGAAGTTGCAGCATACCCTTGGAAAAACCCGCGGACGGGGACGTGACCGCCCCGCCCGCCGGCGACCTCAGGACTGCACCGCTTCTGGTTCCTTGCTGCCGACAAAGAAGCTCAGCACATACAACACCAGTCCGATCAGGAACACGACACCAGCGGCTTCACGCATCCAGTAGAACAGGGCGATCTTGTCCTGCACCACCATGAAGGCCTGTGGGGCGTCGCTGTAGCGTTGCAACCAGACCTGCAGCACGCCGGCCGCGGTCAGGAACAGCGTGATGAACACCATGGACACGGTCATCAGCCAGAACGACCACATTTCCAAGACCTGTGATTTATTGCTGTTGGCCGCGGCTCGACCACGCATCATCGGCATGGCATAAGAAATCATGGTCAATACAATCATCACATAGGCGCCATAGAAAGCCATATGGCCATGCGCGGCAGTAATCTGGGTACCGTGGGTGTAATAGTTCACCGGGGCCAACGTATGCAGGAAGCCCCATACACCCGCGCCGAGGAACGCCATCACCGCCGTGCCCAACGCCCACAGCATCGCCGCCTTGTTCGGATGATTACGCCGACGACGGTTGACCATATTGAAAGCAAACACGGTCATCATGAAGAACGGGATCGGCTCCAGCGCTGAGAATACCGAGCCCCACCACTGCCAGTATTCCGGAGCGCCGATCCAGTAATAATGATGGCCGGTACCGATAATGCCGGTGATCAGCGCCATCGCGATAATGACGTAGAGCCATTTCTCGATGACTTCACGATCCACACCCGTAACCTTGATCAACACGAAGGCGAGTATCGAGGCCATGATCAATTCCCACACGCCTTCCACCCAGAGATGCACCACCCACCACCAGAAGAACTTGTCATGCACCAGATTCACCGGATTGTAGAAGGAGAACAGGAACATCACCGCCAAACCAACCAGACCCAGCATCAACACCAGACTGACGGTTGTCTTGCGCCCTTTCAGCAGGGTCATGCCGATATTGAACAGGAAACCCAGCGCAACAACCACAATGCCGATTTTCGTAATGGTAGGTTGCTCAAGGAACTCACGACCCATGGTCGGCAACAGATCATTGCCGGTCATCTGCGCCAATCCTGAATAGGGCACCAGCAGGTAACCCAGCACGGTCAACGCGCCGGCCACCAGAAAGATCCAGAATAGACCCAAGGCGAGTTTGGGACTATATAGCTCGGTCTCGGTCTCTTCCGGAATCAGGTAATACGCAGCACCCATGAAGCCGAACAGCAACCAGACAATGAGCAGGTTGGTGTGCACCATGCGCGCCACGTTGAAAGGGATTTCCGGGAACAGGAAATCACCGACCACATACTGCAGACCCAGAATCAGGCCAAACAGGATCTGGCCAATGAACAGCCCGATAGCGGCAATGAAATAGGGCTTGGCGACTATTTGCGATTGATATTGCATGACGGATATTCCCCTTAGCCTTCGATGTTCGGTGGCCAGTTGGCGGTATTGATCTCAGAGCTGTATTTCAGGAACGCCACAATGGCATCCAGCTCTTCATCATTGAGATTGAACTGCGGCATCTGACGACGTCCGGGCGCGCCCGTTGGTTGAATCTGCATCCAGGTGCGGATGAAATCCGGACCGCGTCGCGTATAGACATTGCCAAGTTCCGGCGCGAAGTAGGCGCCCTCGCCCAGCAGTGTGTGGCAACCGATGCAGTTGTTGTCTTCCCAGACCTTCTTGCCCAACGCGACCTGCGGCGTAAGCTCACCACGATTATCGAGTTTAGGCAGCGCCTTGACGGTATCGAAGGTCAACGCCAGAAAAACCAGGATGAAAAACACGCTGCCACCATAAAAGATGTTACGTGCCATGGATTTGGTGAATGTACCGCTCATGGGCGATTCTCCGTTGCTGGGGATACCCGATTGCCCCGGGCATGCTTACCGTTCTATTCGCGGTGGGCTATAAATAGGCCATGCACCAGTTTAGCTCCTTGATTTACGTCAAGCCGCGCTGAAACCAAGCGTTGGGATCAGGTATTTGTTGCGAGACGCAGATCACCAGCTGACTTTTTCAGGCCGGTGGTTCAGAGAGCTATGCGCAGGGTGCGATGAATAGCGGTTTCATCGGCTAGCACGGCAGTCACGATGAACTACCCATAGCCAGTATCGGCCATGGATGCGGGCATGCGCGGAATGCTGTAGCCGTGGTTACTCAGAAATGAAATGGGAAGCGGATGGGTATGGCCAGGCAACGACGGCCTAAGCTGTAGCCTGTCAAAATGAAATCACCGCAGTTTATTGCGTAGAGTCTGCGGGCTCAGCGATAACACAGCAATTACGCCCCTGATCCTTGGCTTGATACAACGCGGCATCGGCGCGCTCGAACACCGCATCGATGGCATCGCCTTCCTGGAATTCGGCAATGCCGCAGGAAATGGTGATGCTCACATCCTCCCCTCGGAAGTGGAAGCCACAGGTTTCGATGGCCTGACGCAATTTATTGGCCACATCGAGAATAACGGGCTGGCGGGTGCCGGTCATCACCAGTACGAATTCCTCGCCACCGTAACGCGCCAGAAAATCCGTTTCGCGAATCTGACCATTCAGGGTCTCCGCAATCACCTTGAGTACTTTATCACCGGCCTTGTGTCCGTATTTGTCATTCACGGCTTTGAAGAGATCGACATCCCACACCAGCAGGACAAGCGGCGTGTTGAAGCGTTTCCAACGAGCGTATTCCTGGACAATGCGTTCCTGATAAGCGAGACGATTTGGGATACCGGTCAGGGCATCGGTGAAGGCCTGGGTGCGCTGCTCCTGGATCCGTTCGCGCAACTTGGCGGATTCGCCTTCCATGTCACGCAGGCGTTCGGTCATATCGCGCATCTGCGCTTCCGTCTGGGAATTACGCAACTCCTCTATAACGCGATGCTGCTCGACATGATCCGAGATGGCATCGAGGTGTTGCTGGACACTGCGTTTCAGACCACCCAGATCCTGCGCCGTTGCAACGCTGTCATTGATGCTACGTACCTGCACCTGTACCGCATCACCCAGCGCTCGGCCACTCTCATAGGCATCGGCGCGAGCCGTATCGGCGCCGCGCACGTAGCTGTCGATATTCTGCAACTGACCGGTCAGTTGCTTGAGGAAATCCTCGATCTCGTGCTTTTCTTCCTGCAGGCGCACACGCATATCGGCGATCAAAGTCGCCATGTCACTCAATACGATTTGCGCGTCGAAATTATCCGGGTCCGACAGTTTATCTTTGAGCGCATCAACCTGCGCATCCAGGTCGCTGGGGAGATCAAGACGCTGCAGCAATTGCAGCAGCATTTGACTGCCACAGGCCGGATCCTCTTCGGTAGCGCCTGCATCCAACGAAGAAATCGGTGCGGGTGTTTCGGTTGCCGGCAGCGGCGTTTTGAAGCCCTCCGCCAAGGCCTTCGCCAGGCGTTTGAGTTCCGCCTCGGTGGCCGCGCGCACGGCCTGAGTGCGTAACTCGCCTATCCGTGCCGGCACGAGCGCTTGAAATTGCTCAAGCACATGCAACAGCAGATCGCGCGCCGCACCGAGACTGATGGCAGCGGTATCGACCGGTGCGGAAACAGACTCTTCACCACGCCTGGAGGCAATAGATTGCGTAGCGGCGGGCGCTGGCGCAGCCTTCTCTGGCGCAGCCTTCTCTGGCGCAGCCTTCTCTGGCGCAGCTTTCGCCGGAGCCCCTTTTTCCGGATCAGTGCTCGCGTCTTTGTCTTTGCTGCCGAACAGTCGGCTCAGCAAACCACCGCTGGATTTGTCTCCACCCGCTTCACTGGCTGCGGTGAATTCGGCAAGAATGTCCTGCAACAGCTTGGCGAAATCAGCGATGACCGGCGCGAGCTTTTCGTCACTGGCATTATCCAACTGCTTGCGCAGCGCCTTGACCCGCCGCGCTTTATCAGGTGGCAGAGTAAGTTTATCCAGTAACGCCTGTAATGGTGCGGCAGGATTCGGCGCTACCGTCTTCTTGGTACGCTTGGCATCCAGCCGCACCAGGGATTCGGACATGGCATCGATGCGCTGGTGCAGTACGCGCGCATCGGCGTGATCACGGATGGCGTCACGCAAACCTTTAAGATGCCCATCGAGCGTACTGTCCAGGCCATCAGCCGCCAGGGTCAACCGCGATATGGTCTTGCGCAGCAGCTCATCGGCCTGGGTCCAGGTCCGCTCTTTTGATTCATGCTCGCCCAGCGCATCGAAGTATTTACGTTTCCAAACCGCGGATTGGTTTTCAGCATCGTCGTTTTGGGCCATGGGGAAAATCTGCCTCTAGCGTGCGAATACGGCGTTGCGGATGCTGGAACCCTGCCTGGCTACCATGTACGCGCCCCTTATCCGCAGAACAGATCCACGCCTTCCGGCAGGGTCATATCCATGCACAACGGCAGGTGATCGGATACCGGGCAATCGAGCACATGCGTCTTGTTCACCTGGATAGTCGGTGTCACCAGGATATGATCGATATTGCGATTGGGCCGCCAGCTGGGGAAGGTATTCAGGCCATGCACGGGCTCGGTCATCAGGGTCTTATTGATCAGGAATTCCATTTCTCGGCTGCGCGAGGGGAAATTCAGGTCACCCATGAGTACGACATTGCGATGCTGATTCACCAGCTCGGCCAGATAAGACAATTGCTGCATCCGCGTACGCTGGCCCAGCGCTAGATGCACGATAAACACCACCAGGGAATTTTCGCCACGCCCGAAACGCAAGGCCAGCGTGCCACGACCTGGGATTGGGCCGGGTAATTTGTGCTCGACAATCTCGGTGCAGTGGAAACGACTCATCACGCCGATGGCATGTTGCGCAATCGGCCCCATGCGTCGATTGGTCTGATCGTACCAGAAGGGGAAATCGGCACGCTCGGCGACGTATTGGGTCAGGTTGATGAAACCACTGCGCAGACTGCCCGCATCGACTTCCTGCAAGCCGACAATATCGAATTCGCTGGCGAGCAGCGCGACACGATCAAGATTCTGGAAACGCTCGCCATGCGGCAACACATGCTTCCAGCTCTGGGTCAGGTAATGCCGATAACGGGTGGTACTGATACCCGTCTGCACGTTGTAACTGAGGATGCGCAGTCGATGACCCGTGGCCGGCGCGGTCGGCGGCTCTTTTTGCAACGCCTGGGTCATAGCGGACATACCAGACTACCGAGTTTCTCGGTGAGCTTCAGGTTCTCGCGATAATCCACCGGACAGTCGATCACGGACACGGCGCGGTCAGCGATGGCCTTTTTCAGGGTCGGCATGAGATCGGCAGCGCGTTCGATGCGGTAGCCCTTGGCACCAAACGATTCCGCATATTTCACGAAATCCGGGTTGCCAAAACGGACATTGGATATGCGATTGAAATGATTCATTTGCTTCCAGTCGATCAAGCCGTAACCGCCGTCGTTCCAGATCAGTATCACGATCGCGACGCCAAGACGTACCGCGGTTTCGAGCTCCTGGGAGTTCATCATAAACCCGCCATCACCGGTGACCGCCACCACCGCCCGGTCGGGGTACACGAGCTTAGCGGCAATGGCTCCGGGAACTGCAATGCCCATACTGGCGAAGCCGTTGGAGATCAGGCAGGTATTCGGATACTCGCAGCGAAACATCCGCGCCATCCACATCTTATGGGCGCCAACGTCGCAGATGACAATATCCTCGAAATGCAGCGCGGTGCGCAGATCCCAGATGATCTTCTGCGGCTTGATCGGAAACCCCTCGTCCTTGGCATGCTGGCTCATGTCCTCGACCAGCGCCTCGCGCAGTGCGCGCATCGGCTGTCCCTGATGCGGCGTTGCCAGTTCGGCGATGCGCATCAGGCTGTGTTTGATATCGCCCACCACACCGACCTCGATCATATAACTGGCATCGACCTCGGCCTGACTGGCGTCGATGTGGATGATCTTGCGGTCGCGGGTTGGATGCCACAGATACGGGTGATATTCGACCAGATCGTAACCCACACAGATGATGACGTCCGCGCGCGAGAATCCACAGCTGACATAATCATTGGCCTGCAGGCCGGCACTGCCCAGCGCCAAGGGATTCTTACCGAACGGCACGACGCCCTTGGCCATGAAGGTATTGGCGATCGGGATGTTGAGTTGAGTGGCAAAATCGGCCAGGTGTTTCCAGGCGCGTGCGCGGATCACACCGTTTCCGGCGAGGATAATCGGGCTGCGTGATTCGGAAATCAGTTCAGCGGCATATTCCACGCGATCACGCGCGGGTTCCGGCGCCTCGGGATGCCGCACCGACAAGGGCACATCGTCAATCATCATCTTGGCGATGTTCTCGGGAAACTCGATGAAGGTCGCGCCGGTCTTTTCGGTCTGCGCCAGCTTGAACGCCTTACGCACCACCTCGGGGATGATGTTCGGCGTCAGCAGGCGCGAGGAATATTTGGTGATGTGCTGGAACATCAGTTCCAGATCCAGCACCTGATGGGATTCTTTATGCAGGCGGTTGGTGTCGGCCTGACCGGCAATGGCGACCAGAGGCGCATGATCCATATTGGCATCGGCCACGCCGGTAATCAGATTGGTCGCGCCCGGACCAAGCGTTGCCAGACAGACGCCTGCGCGGCCGGTCAATCGGCCATAGACGTCGGCCATGAAGGCCGCACCCTGCTCGTGCCGGCAGGTAACGAAGTGGATGGGGGAATCCAGCAGCGCATCCATGAGATCGAGATTTTCCTCGCCGGGCACACCGAAGATGTACTCGACGCCCTCATTCTCGAGACATTTAACAAAGAGTTCCGCTGCTTTCATTGATGGTCCGAAGAATCCCCCTGGCAATCGCGCCGGGATCGGCGCGAGTTAATCTTGCTACTTAGCAGCAGTCGTTTTCGCCGCGCGTTCCTCGGCAATCAGTTTATCCACCACGACCAGCATCTGCTCCTGGCCGCCGGCATCACCGGCCGAGGTCCGGTACTTGCCATTGACGATCAATGACGGCACACCGGTGATGCCGTATCGCTGGGTCATCTGCTTGGAACGGTTCAGCTTGGCGGCAACACCGAATGATTTGATGGTATCGCGGAATTGTTTTTCATCTATGCCCTGAGCGACAAAAAATTTCGCCAAGTCATCTTCGTTGTTGATTTTCTGTTTGCCCTCATGGATCGCGTTGAACAGCGGCGCATGAATCTTGTCGAGTACGCCCAGCAGTTCTGCGGTGTAGTAACCACGCGCCAGAATCTCCCAACTCGGGCCCAGGATCGCGGGCATGCGCACAAACACGACATCCGACGGTATACCCGACACCCATTTGCTCAACAGCGGCTCAAGATGGTAGCAGTGCGAGCAGCCATACCAGAACATCTCCACGACTTCGATCTTGCTGGCATCGCTGGTCGGTTGCGGCGCCACCAGGGTTACATAACCCGCTGCGCCAGCCTCGCCTTCCGCCTGGACAACACCTGCGGACAGAACCGCCATACCGAGCGCCAACACACAGGTCTGAATGAATTTTTTCATGTTCGTTCCTCGTTATTCTCAGGCCGCCGCGCGGCTGGGTTATCAGAGTCGTTAAGGTATACCGGGTATGGAAGCACTCAGACAATTGCCCAGATTAGAGTTCACCATACGAATGCAAACCGGACAGGAACATGTTCACACCCAGGAAAGCGAACAGGGTGACAAACAGTCCAACCACCGCCCACCAGGCCATCGGTGTACCGCGCCAGCCCTTGGTCAGACGCATATGCAACCAGGCGGCATAGTTCAACCAGACGATCAGCGCCCAGGTCTCTTTCGGATCCCAGGACCAATAACCGCCCCAGGCCTCCGCTGCCCACAGCGCGCCAAGAATGGTGGCCAGCGTGAAGAAGGCGAACCCCAGCGCGATGGATTTGTACATCACATCATCCAGCAACTCCAACGCAGGCAAGCGACTGTTGGCGGCGCCGCCGGGGCGCTGCTCCTGACGATGGCGAAAGATATACGCGAAGCCGACCATGGCCGCCAGCGCGAACGCGCCGTAACCAATGAAGTTGGCCGGGACGTGGATCTTCATCCAATAGCTCTGCAGCGCAGGGACCAGCGGTTGAATAGTGTGTGCTTCGCGATCAAAGGTGTACCACAGCAAAAATCCAACCGCCGCCGAAATCACCAGCAACACGAAGCCACCCAATGCGCGGGTGTGGTAGCGACCTTCGTAATAGAGGTAGAGCAGCGCGGTGATGATCGAAAACAGAATAAACACTTCGTAGAGATTGCTGACCGGGATGTGGCCGACATCCGCACTGATGAGATAGGACTCGCGCCAGCGCACCATCAAGCCCACCAGACCCATGGTCGTTGCCGACCAGGTCAAGGCACTCGCGACCTTGGCGGTGTAATCCGAGCGTGCGAACAGCGCCATGAAATAGGTTGCCGTCGCCAACACATAGAGCGCGCTCATCCACATAATGGCGGACTGGCTGGAGATCAGATATTTCAGGAAGAAGTTGGATTCCGCCGTGGCCAGACTGGTGCCGTACAGTGCGATGGCACCAAGGCTCAGAACCGTCACCATCAGCGACAGGGGCTGCATGGGCTTCCAGGCCCAGCCCAGACCGATCAGGCTCAACGCCGTACCGGCCAGGATGGCGACTTCGTAACCATCCATGAGTTCGACATAATGCACATAGGCGTAGCCGGCGCCGGCCAACACCAGCAGCGCCCACACCCAATCCCGCCATACCAGCCGTTGCCAGAGCGATCGGTCATCGAACTGCTCCAGGATATTCTGTTGGGTTACCGACATTGCATGCACTCCTACTGAATTATTTCACCGCAACCATTATCTGCCGCAGCCATGGCAGTTTAACGCAATCCGCTGAACTCAGCCTGAACGCAGCTGCCGGTCCAGCACCTGGATCAGCTGGTCAAATTCGAGCCGGAAATCCCGATGCTCGCGGTTGCCGGTCCCGGCAAACAGTAATTCCGTACCCGTTTCCGTCTCGCGCAGCCAGAACCACAGCCGGCGATGATGGATATAGAACATCACGAATACCCCGGCAATCAACAGGGCAAATCCGATATAAACCACCGTCTGACCCGGGGCGCGCGCGATTTGCAGCCCGGAAGCCTGGACATGCTCGAAACTTTTTAGTTCCAGGAAAAACGGCGAGCCATATTTGGACAGCACCGCCAGCGCATTGATGCTGTCATCATAGAACCGGCTGTCACTTTCGGTCACGCCGGCGCTTACATCAACGCCCTCCGTGGTCAGCAGGTCGAAATACAGCGCCGTCAGGATATTTCGTAACACCTTTATATAAGCGTCCAGCACCATGCCGCGCTTGGCCTCGGGCACGGTCTTCTCAACCTGTTCAGCCACGGCATCGAAGCCGCCTTGGGTGAACAGCGCGACCAGTCGCTGCATGGTGGCGGCGACTTCCTTATGCAGATCAGGCTTTTCCAGCTGCGCCTCACCGAAGGTCTGGCGGGTGGTTTCCTGCGCGATCTGGGCCACCCGATCCGTATCCTGCAACAGCGCATTGAAACGCATGAAGCGCTCCAGGCTGCCTTTCGGGTCCGCGGGCACATGCAGATAAAAGAACGGATCGGCAACCGAGTCGCGCACGCCACTCAGGAAATAGCGACGACCCTCGAATTCCACCGGGAGCATGTAATTCTCGAATTCGCGCGCCTCACCGGCGGCATTGCGCAGCTTGAAGGTGAAATTGGGTCCGAAATTGCGGAATTTCTTGCCGGAACCTTCATCGGCGGGATTGATATTGAACAGCCGGAAGTCATCCAGCTCCAGGGTCATCGTCCCCTGCGCCGTTTCCACACTCAGCTTCTCGAACACCGCGCTCTTGAAGGCCTGCTGCTCAAGCTGCGCACGCCCGAACCCCCAGGCATTCAGATCCAGATGGGTGCCGCCGTCGTTGAAGCTCGACTGATAAATGGCATAGCCCTTGTGGATCAGCGGATGATTGACGGCAATGGTGGCGGTCACAGGTTCCTGATCCGGTTCATGGATGATCAGATCACTTTCGAAGGATTTCGGCTGCCCGGATTCGTAATGCTCGATACGAAAATCCTTCAGCTCAATGGAAAACGGCAGCGGCTGAACCAGATAACCGTCACGCAGTTGCAGAAAAGCGATGTTGGCGGTTGAACCTTCCGGCACGGTGACGCTGCCACGGAAGGACGGATTCTGCACCGACAGCCAGGATTCACGCGGCACCTGCGAAGCCGGCAGATCACGACTCTCGATCTTGATCTGACCGCTCATCTCCTTGAGCTTGAGCGGTAGATTCCCATCCAGCAGGCCGCCGATACAGATGGTGACAATCGCCGTGTGCGTGAAGATATAACCGAGGCGATTGACGACGCCGTTCATGGCCGCGATCACCTGATGATCGCCGTGATCCTTACGGCGCATCCGATAACCTTTGCTGCGCATCACGTTGCTCAGGCGCCGCTCAACCTCGGCGGCCGGCAACGCCAAGGTCCAACTGTGGTTGGCATGGAAGGCGCGCAGCGACTGTTCCTGCACATTCAGCCGGTAGCTGCGCATATCGCGCAGCATCTGCGGCGCGTTGCGGTAAATGCAGACGCTGGTGGAGACCACTAAAAAGGTCAGAATGACCAGAAACCAACCGGCGCTGTAGACGTCATACAGGCCGAGACTTTTGAAGGCCTCGAACCAGAACGGCCCGAATTTCACGATGTAATTCTGATAGGCCTCGTTCTGTTTCAGCACTGTGCCGATGATCGAGGCGACCGCCACCGTCACCAGCAGGGTGATGGCGAGATTCATGGACCCCAGGAATTCCAGCAGCACGCTGGATCGGGAAACGGCGCGGGACGGTTTGTTACTGACTGTGCTCAAAACAGAAACCTTGGCAGGCGGTCACGGCAACGGAACGGCGGCCATTGTACACCGGCGGGGGCGTTGTATAGCCTGAAAAATTAAAGGGTGACCCGCAAGGGCCACCCTTTATGGTTTGCTCACGCGTGGCAGCACAGGCCGCCACCGACGCAGCGCTTAATGCAGACCTTCGATATAGGAGGCAACTTGCTGCATTTCGGCATCGGTCATGCGCGCGGCGATATTCTGCATCATTTTGCCGGCATCGTTGGCACGCTCACCGCTGCGGAATGCCTTCAGCTGCAGCACAGTGTAGGCGGCGTGCTGGCCACTCAGACGCGGGAAATTCGCCTGCGGATTACCCATCCCACTGGGGCCGTGACAGGCCATGCAGGCGGCGACACCGGTGGTGGCATTGCCGCCGCGATACAGTTTCTCGCCGGCATCAACCAGCTTGGGATCGGCCTTGCCGCCGCTGAGGGTCTGGCTGGAGAAGAACGCGGCGATATCGGCCATATCCTGCTCGGAAAGACCGGCGGCCATCGGGGCCATCATGGCGTTTTTACGGTTGCCCGCCTTGAAGTCGGCCAGCTGTTTGGCCAGATATTTATCATGCTGACCAGCCAGCTTCGGCCAGTCCGGATTGGCGCTGTTACCGTCGGCACCGTGGCAGCTGGCGCAGGCGGCGGCCTTGGCCTGACCGGCGGCGGCATCGCCAGCGGCACTGGCCGGCAGTGCGATCAACGCTGTGGAAAAGGAGAAAAGTGCTGCGAAAACAAACCGATTATTCATGATGGAACCAACTCCTGTTGCCTCAAGGCGATTCGGAATGACGGCGCTGAGAGTGCGCCTTGCGGGACGCCACGGCCGGAGAGTCGCCATTTATACCAGTGGCCCCAGGGCGGTTCAATAGCGCCGCCGGGAGGGTATGGCCTCGGAAGACCAGGATACGGCATGACAAGCCGCCACGACACAGCGACAATGCGCCCCCATGCAGAAGAACCCTTTCCATACCGCCGAGTTCCTCACCAGCGCTGCCCGCATCAGCCAGGCGCCTGCCGATATCGGCCATGAAGCCGCCTTTGCCGGACGCTCCAATGCCGGCAAATCCAGCGCGCTGAATGTGATCACCAACCGCAAGGGCCTGGCACGGACCAGCAAAACCCCCGGGCGCACCCAGCTGATCAACTTCTTCACCATTACGCCGAATGCGCGTCTGGTCGATCTGCCCGGCTATGGTTACGCCAAGGTTCCGGCAGAGGTGAAGGCGCAGTGGGAACGACACCTGAACGCCTATCTCGAGCAGCGCCAATCGCTGGCCGGTTTGATATTGCTGATGGACGTGCGCCACCCGCTGACGGATTACGACCGGAAAATGCTGGGCTGGTGCCAGGCCTCCGACCTGTCGGTACATGTGCTGCTCACCAAGGCGGATAAACTCAAACGCGGCGCGGCGCAGAATGCCCTGCTTTCGGTACGCCGCGCCTTAGGCCCGATACACGCCAACGCGACCATACAACTGTTCTCCGCGCTCGATGGCACCGGCCTCGACGAGGCACGCGCGCAGCTCGCGGCCTGGCTGGAGCTGAGCTGAAGCAATTTTTCAACACGAAGGCGCAGAAGGCGCGCAAAGGAACTCCAGCAACTTATTTGCCATGGAAACCACGGAACCATTTTCGATATGGATATTGTTCCGTGGTTTCCGTGGCAAATTCAAAGAGGCGTTGGTTTGCTCAGCGTTCCCTTACTAAACCTGAATCGTTTTACCTTTGTGCGCCTTCTGCGCCTTCGTGTTGAAAGCACATCTAAAAATCGCAGGCAAAAAGAAACCCCGGTATTCAAGGGGGGGGAATTACCGGGGTAAACGTCACCCGACTTGGGGAGGTCGGGCTGGTAAAGGATCCCACTCTAGGGAGGAAGAATGGGATCCAAAAAACATTACCGGAACAGCCTGTGCAAAATCTTGGATGATCGATCCAAAGAATAGTTCCCGTCTTCGATCTCCTCCCAGCACTCGCCTTAAATACTAGCTCAGCAAGAGAGAGTTGTGTGTAAAAAGATTGTTAAAAAACTCACTGCATTAAGCCAAAAAAACGGCTGTCTTACTGCCAAGAATCTGCTTATTCACGCCCATTCAGCAGCTTGCCGAAACTTGTTGTCAATGCGCTTCATCCCAGTTGACGCCCACACCGATATCGACCTCCAGGGGCACACGCAGACTGGCCGCCCCTTGCATACACTGGCGCATGGCGGTGCTGATATATTCCACCTCGGTTGCCGCGACCTCGAACACCAATTCGTCATGCACCTGCATGATCATGCGCGCCGTTGAATCATGCTCGCGCAACCAGGCATCCGCACGGATCATGGCGCGTTTGATAATATCCGCCGCCGTACCCTGCATCGGTGCATTGATGGCGGTACGCTCGGCGGCATTGCGCTGCTGCACATTGCGCGCATTGATATCCGGCAGATACAGACGCCGCCCGAACACCGTTTCCACATAGCCCAGCTCATGTGCCTGGGCGCGCGTTTCGTCCATATAGGTTTTCACGCCCGGATAACGCGCGAAATACAGATCGACATAATCCTGCGCCGCGCCGCGTTCGATACCCAGCTGCTTGGCAAGCCCGAACGCCGACATGCCGTAGATCAAACCGAAGTTGATCGCCTTGGCGGAACGCCGCTGATCGCTGGTGACGTCCTCCGCCGCGACGCCAAATACCTCGGCGGCCGTCGCGCGATGGATATCCTGACCGGCGGCGAAGGCCTTCAGCAAACCCGCGTCTTGCGACAGATGCGCCATGATGCGCAGCTCAATCTGCGAATAATCCGCTGCCACAATCTTGCAGTTCGGCGGCGCAATAAACGCCTGTCGAATCCGTCGACCCTCTTCGGTGCGTACCGGTATGTTCTGCAGATTGGGATCGGTCGATGACAGCCGTCCGGTCGCCGCCACGGCCTGATGATATGAAGTATGCACACGCCCGGTATCCGGATCGATGCGTTCCGGCAGCCGGTCCGTGTAGGTCGATTTGAGTTTCGACAAAGACCGGTGATCAAGAATCAACTTCGGCAAGGGATAATCCAACGCCAATTCCGCAAGCACATGTTCAGCGGTCGACGGTGCGCCCTTGGGTGTCTTCGCCAGCACCGGCAGCCCCTGCTTGGTGTAAAGAATCTCCTGGATCTGTTTCGGCGAACCGAGATTGAACGGCTGGCCGGCGGCCTGGTAGGCCTCCTGCTCAATCGCATGCAGCTTTGCCGCGAGTTCGCGGCTTTGCTGTCCGAGCATGGCCGCATCCACCAGCACGCCAGTGCGTTCAATCTGCGACAGCACCGGCACCAGCGGCAATTCAATCTCCGTGAATACCTTGGCGAGCGATCCTTCCTGTTGCAACCGCGGCCAGAGCGTTTCATGCAGACGCAACGTTATATCGGCATCCTCCGCCGCATAGGTGCCGGCCTGTTCGATCGGCACCTGATTGAAACTCAGCTGCTTCACGCCCTTGCCGGCGATGTCTTCGAAGGTGATGGTGGTGTGATTGAGATATTTCTGCGCCAGTGAATCCATGTCGTGACGACTGGCGGTGCTGTCCAGCACGTAGGATTCCAGCATGGTGTCGAAGGCAATACCGGCGAGTGCGATGCCATGATTGGCGAGCACGCTCATATCGTATTTGAGATTCTGCCCGACCTTGCGATGTTCGGCGCTTTCCAACAACGACTTGAGTTGTGACAGCACCGCATCGCGATCCAGCTGTTCCGGGGCGCCCGGATAATCATGCGCCAAAGGCACATAGGCGGCCGCGCCCGGCACGGCGAAGGACACACCGACAATGCGCGCCTGCATGTAATCCAGACTGGTGGTTTCGGTATCGAAGGCGAACAGCTCTGCGTCTTGCAGACGTTTTATCCAGGCATCGAGCTGCGCCTGGGTGAAGACCGTTTCATAGTCCTGTTCGATCGCACGGCTGGCGGCGGACTCCGGTTCTGCAGGCGCCGCCGTCGCTGTATCTTCGAGCTGGCGCAACCAGGTATTGAATTCGAGTTTCTTATACAACTCGCGTAACGCGGAACTGTCCGGCGCGCGCATGCGCAGATCATCGCCACTCTGCTCCAATTCGACATCACAGCGGATGGTTGCCAATTCACGCGACAGCGCCAGCTGTTGCAGATTGTCGCGCAGACTTTCACCGACCTTGCCGCCAATCTCATCGGCGCGCGCAATCAGATCGTCCAGCGTGCCGTACTCGTTGAGCCACTTGGCCGCGGTCTTGGGACCGACCTTGGGCACGCCGGGGATGTTGTCGCTGGTGTCACCGACCAGGGCGAGATAGTCGATAATGCGCTCCGGCGGCACACCGAATTTAGTGACCACACCGGGGATATCCAGGGTGGTATTGGACATGGTGTTGATCAGGGTGATGTGACCATCGACCAGCTGCGCCATATCCTTATCGCCGGTGGAAATCACCACCGACTGACCACGCGCGGCGGCCTGCCGCGCCAGCGTACCGATCACATCGTCGGCCTCGACACCCGGCACCTGCAGAATCGGAAAACCCAGCGCGGCGACCAGTGCGTGCAGCGGCTCGATCTGAACCTTCAAATCGTCGGGCATCGGCGGACGATTGGCCTTGTACTGCGCGAACATATCATCGCGGAAGGTCTTGCCCTTGGCATCGAACACCACGGCGATATGCTCGGGGGCGTAATCACTCAGCAGCTTGCGCAGCATGTTGGCGACGCCATAAACCGCGCCCGTCGGCATACCCTGCGAATTGGTCAAAGGCGGCAAGGCATGAAAGGCGCGGTACAGATAGGAAGATCCATCCACCAGCACCAGTGGTGTCGAAGTCGTTGTCGCCATGCAATGCGTGCCTTTGTCGGTCGGGTCGTCTGTGTTCCGGGGGTGCCATGCTATCATGCGTACCGACCCAGATTTATGGGTATGGTAATTGCTTCGTACCCGGTATCAGGCCCCTAGGCCAGACATTCAGGCAGCTAACAGCATGGACGACCAGACCCGGAGTCAACATCCCGGCATGAAGCCGGTCGATGATAATCACCTGACACGTGAATCCTGGAAGATTTTCCAGATCATGGCGGAATTCGTCGAAGGCTTTGAGCGGCTATCCAGCATCAAGCCCTCAGTCAGCATCTTCGGCTCGGCGCGCACCCGCCCGGATGCAATGGAATACCAACTCGGCGAAGAAGTCGCCCGGCTGCTTTCCGATGCCGGCTTTTCCGTCGTCAGCGGCGGCGGTCCCGGCATTATGGAGGCGGCCAACAAGGGCGCCCAGGCCGGTAAATCGCCCAGTATCGGCCTCAATATCACCCTGCCTCGCGAACAGATCAACAATGAGTATCAGGACATCTCGCTCAACTTCCGCCACTTCTTTTCGCGCAAGGTGATGTTCGTGAAATACGCGTCGGCGTATGTTGTGCTGCCGGGCGGCTTCGGCACCCTGGATGAAATGGCCGAGATCCTCACCCTGGTACAGACCGGCAAGACCCGACGTATACCCATCGTGCTGGTGTGCTCGCCGTTCTGGGAAGGCCTTATCGCCTGGTTCCGCAACACGCTGGTGACCGCGGGCACGATTTCAGCCGATGACCTCGATCTCTTCACGGTGGTGGATACCGCTCAGGAGGTGGTCGATGCTATCTTTACGCATTATGAAACCCGAGGCTTCGAGCCTTCGGCACAGGAACAGGAAATTCTCCTGCAACTCTAGGGCCTGTACATGACCACATTCAGTTTACATAGACCGGGCCTGCTGGCCCTGATCACCGCCGGGCTGTTACTGGGCACGTCCGCTCAGGCGCAGGAAGACACCACCTCGGAATTACCCGTGCAGACCGCACCCAGCGAACGCACCGATGCCCCGCCACCGCCGATGCCGAGCGAGGCGCAGGAAGGCCTCGAACCCGAGGTGACCATCATCCGCAAGGAAGACCGCACGGTTGAGGAATACCGCATCAACGGCGAGCTCTACATGATCAAGGTGACACCCAGCAAAGGTTATCCCTACTTCCTGGTCGATGCCGACGGTGACGGCAGCCTGGAAACCCGCCGCAACGAACTCGACCCGCGCATCCTGGTCCCGAGCTGGGTGATTTTTCGCTGGTAAAAAGCCCGTCCGATATACCGCCGCCGTGGGGACAGATCTTCAGCTCTGTCCCCACGGCTGCGGAACATCTATCTAAATTCCCTTGTATAATGCCGCGGCATGAAGCCTCTGGCGCTCCTTGAACGTCTCGCACGCACTCTCAACAGCCTGTCCGAATGGACCGGGCGTGTCATTGCCTGGCTGACCCTGTGCATGGTGCTGATCACCTTCGGCATTGTCGTTCTGCGTTACGGCTTCGGCATCGGCTCCATCGCCGCGCAGGAATCCGTCACCTTTCTGCATGCGCTGGTGTTTCTGCTCGGCGCGGCCTACACCCTGAAACACGACGGCCATGTGCGTGTGGATATCTTCTACCGTGATTACAGCCCGCGCCGCCAAGCCTCGATCGATCTGTTCGGCGCACTGTTTCTGCTGACGCCTGTCTGTGTCTTCATCCTGCTGTCGAGTTTGGATTATGTCAGCGCAGCCTGGGAACTCCGGGAAGGTTCGCGCGAAACGGCCGGTCTGCCCGGCGTGTATCTGCTCAAGACCGCGATACCGGTCATGGCCGTGCTGATGCTCCTGCAGGGATTGGCGCAGGCGGCACGTGCTGTACTGATTCTCGCCGGCGGCACTGTCAGCGCGGAAGAACCCGCGCCGCGCGAGCTATAACCCCATGGATCACACCCTGCTCGCTGAATTCATGCCGCTGCTGATGTTCGCCACCATCTGCATCGTGCTGCTGCTCGGCTATCCGGTGGCCTTTACGCTGGCTGGTGTCGCATTGGGTTTCGCCTGGCTCGGCGAAGGCCTCGACCTATTTGATGGCGCCTTTCTGGAAGCACTGCCCAATCGCCTGTTCGGCATCATGACCAACGACACGCTTATCGCCGTGCCGCTGTTCGTCTTCATGGGCGTTATGCTGGAACGTTCCAAGGTCGCCGACAATCTGCTCGACACCATGTCCGCACTGTTCGGTTCATTGCGCGGCGGGCTAGGCCTATCCGTCACGCTGGTCGGCATGCTGCTCGCCGCCAGTACCGGCATTGTCGGCGCTACCGTGGTCACCATGGGTCTGTTGTCGCTGCCGACCATGCTCAAGCGTGGCTACGACAAGCGTGTCGTCGCCGGTACCATCTGCGCCTCCGGCACGCTCGGTCAGATCATTCCGCCGTCCATCATTCTGGTGTTGCTGGGCGATGTACTGTCATCCGCTTATCAGCAGGCGCAATTGGATATGGGCATCTATGCGCCCAAAACCGTTTCCGTCGGCGATCTGTTCATCGGTGCGTTGATCCCGGGGCTGCTGCTGGTTGGCGCGTATCTGGTCTACATCATCCTGTTGGCCGCGCTGCGCCCGAGACTCATGCCAGCTATCCCTGACGCGGAACTCACTGCCTTACGCGGCCCTGGCATGGCGGCTCGCGTATTGAAGGCACTGTTCCCGCCGCTGGCACTGATTGTCGCCGTGCTCGGTTCAATCATGGCGGGCTGGTCGACGCCAACCGAGGCGGCCTCGGTCGGCGCCGTCGGTTCGATGCTGCTCGCGGCCAGCCAGGGACAGCTTCGCCTCAACATTTTGCGCGACGTGGTGCGCAACACCACGCAGGTCACCAGCATGGTGTTTCTGATCCTGATCGGCGCTTCGATATTTTCACTGGTCTTCCGCGGCTTCGGTGGCGATGAACTGGTCGCCGACCTGCTCAGCGACCTGCCCGGTGGCGTGGTCGGCGCCATGTTCGCCGTGATGATCGTGATGTTCCTGCTTGGCTTCGTGCTCGACTTTATCGAGATCACGTTCGTGGTAGTGCCGATTGTCGGCCCGGTACTGCTCGCCATGGGCCTGGACCCGGTGTGGCTCGGCATTATGATCGCCATCAATCTGCAGACGTCGTTCCTGACACCACCGTTCGGTTTTGCACTGTTCTATCTGCGCGGTGTTGCACCGCCGGAAGTCACCACCATGGACATCTATCGCGGCGTGGTGCCGTTCATCGCTATCCAATTGATGATGCTCGGCGTGCTGTCGCTGTGGCCGCAGCTTGCTACATGGCTACCGGGGATTGTGTACGGCGGGTAGGAAAAACAAATACTAGAGTGCCCATCGGTACTTTTATTCATCATTCCGGCGCACGCCGGAATGATGAAAATGTTTATGCCATCGCTAACGACTCGCCCGTATCGAAGGAATATCCGGGTCCTGCTGCGGCTCGGTCTTATCAGCGCTACCCTTCGTCAAGATCGCCTTGATATCGGCGAGATGCTTGTTACCTTCTTCCACGGCATCGATCAGATCATCGAGTCGTTGCTTGGTGCCGAAGATGGCGAACGGCACGAAGAACCAGACTGCGGCAAGCACTGCGATCGCGGCGAAGGCGAGCACGCCGATAAAATCTCCCATAAATCCCATAACTATCACCTGCTGTATTCAAACCGTCCGACCCGCTGGTGCGGCGCACCGGGGACGTGCCGGCGCGCGTCATCAGCTTGCTACATCGTGAGACGGATTTCCATGACTCCGGCACGGTGGCCGGCCGCCTCGGCGCGGGCGCTGATCTGGTAAACTGCCGCGGATGGACGTTTCTCATATTCTCGATCCGCTCAATGACGCCCAGCGCCAGGCCGTTTCCGCGCCGGCCGGGCCTGTGCTGGTGCTGGCCGGCGCCGGCAGTGGCAAGACCCGCGTGCTGGTGCATCGCATCGCCTGGCTGATTCAGGTCGAGCAGGCCTCACCCTATGGCGTGCTCGCGGTGACCTTCACCAACAAGGCCGCCAGCGAAATGCGCCACCGCACCGAGTCGCTGCTGGGCATGCCGGCCGGCGGCATGTGGGTCGGCACCTTCCACGGTCTCGCCCATCGGCTGCTGCGCGCGCACTGGCAGGAGGCCAATCTGCCGCAGACCTTCCAGATCCTGGATTCCGATGACCAGTTGCGCGTGGTCAAACGTGTGCTCAGGTCCATGGAGCTGGACGAAACGCGCTGGCCGCCTAAACAGATGCAGTGGTTCATCAACGGCAAGAAGGAAGAGGGCCTGCGTGCGCAACATATTGAGCACTACAACGATCCCTATCTAAAGCAGCAGATCAGTGTCTATGCGGCCTATGAAGAAGTCTGCCAGCGCACCGGTATGGTGGATTTCCCGGAAATTCTGCTGCGTGCGCATGAGCTGTGGCTGAAGAATCCGACGCTGCTGCGTCATTATCAGGATCGTTTCCAGCATGTGCTGGTGGATGAGTTTCAGGACACCAACAGCATTCAGTACGCCTGGCTGCGCCTGCTGGCGAGCGCGCATGGAAATATCTTCGCGGTCGGTGATGACGATCAATCCATTTATGGCTGGCGCGGGGCGCGCATCGAAAATCTTCAGAGCTTCACCGAGGACTTTCCTGGCGCATTGGTACTGCGCCTGGAACAAAACTACCGCTCAACCGCGACCATTCTGGATGCCGCCAATGCGCTGATCGCCAATAATCAGGGCCGCATGGGCAAGAATCTGTGGACCGAGGATGCCGGCGGCACAAAGATCCAGCTGTACACGGCCTATAACGAATACGATGAGGCGCGCTTTGTGGTCGACCGCATCGCGCAGCACATGGAACAGGGAAATATGCGCGCCGATTGCGCCATTCTGTACCGCTCCAACGCCCAGTCGCGCATTTTCGAAGAACAATTTCTGCAGCGCGGCATTCCCTATCGCGTCTACGGCGGCTTGCGCTTCTTCGAGCGCGCCGAAATCAAAGACGCGCTCGGCTATCTGCGACTGGCGGCGAATCACAACGATGACGCCTCGTTCGAACGCATTGTGAATCAACCGCCGCGCGGCATCGGTGAGCGCAGCATCGCCACGGTGCGCGACTATGCGAAACAGTATGCCATTCCGCTGAGTGAAGCCACGCAGCGCGTCGTTGATGAGAAGGCCTTACCTGCGCGGGCCATTAACGCACTCGCCGAGTTTCTCAAACTCATGAACGAACTCTCCGCCGGACTGAACGGACTCGAGCTGCATGAACAGGTCGAACAGGCGATACAGGCCGGCGGTCTGATTGAACACTTCAAAAAAGAAAAAGGTGAGCGTGGTCAGGCACGCATCGAAAACTTAGAGGAGCTTGTCAGCGCCGCTCGCCAATGGGAGCCGCAGGACGCCGACAGCGAGATTGAAATGGATCCGCTTTCGGAATTTCTGTCGCATGCCGCACTGGAGGCCGGTGAAGGTCAGGCGGATGCCTGGGAAGACTGCGTGCAACTGATGACCCTGCATTCGGCCAAGGGCCTGGAATTTCCGCTGGTGTTTCTGGTCGGACTGGAAGAGGGCCTGTTCCCGCATAAGATGTCGATTGATGAACCGGGACGTTTGGAGGAAGAACGTCGCCTCTGTTATGTCGGCATCACCCGCGCGCGCCGCGAACTGGTGGTCAGCTGCGCCGAACGCCGCCGGTTACACGGCTCGGAATCCTACGCACTGCCCTCGCGTTTTCTACGCGAAATACCCAAGAACCTGATCGAAGAAATTCGCCCGCAGGTACAGGTGTCACGCCCGATCTACAACGCCGCGCCACGCGGCGTGGCTTCATGGCCTTTGGAGGATCCACCTGACGCACTGAATCTCGGTCAACGCGTACATCACGCGAAATTCGGCGAAGGTGTGGTGCTCAATTATGAAGGCCAGGGTTCGCACGCACGCGTGCAGGTGAACTTCAAACACGCCGGCGCCAAGTGGCTGGTACTGGCGTATGCGAATCTGGAGACGGTGTAGACCGAACCGATTGAGCTGGCCCGGAAGAATCGGACAAAAAGAAGGCCCCTGCCGGGGCCTTCTTTATCGGGCTCGATCGCGCCGCTTAGAACTTGATCAGTGCACCGATGGTCAACAGATCAACATCATCGTCAACATCATACCACTCCCACTCACCGACAATGCCGAACTGGTCAGTGAACATGTATTGAGCGCCGAGGCCATACATGGGGTCGGTGCCATCGTCGTCAACGCCGGAAAGAACACCACCGCCTTCGATTTCCCAGTCGATGAAGCCGACCTTGCCGAACACACCGAACTGCTCGTTGAGCGGCAGGATACCCTTGACAGCGAGAGTCCAGCCGTCCGCTTCGGCGCTGACTGCCGAAGCGCCTATGGATCCGCTGATCTCGCCCATATCCACCCAGGCGGCCTCGAAGGCGATGTTCTGATTCATCTCCCAGCCGCCGAAGATTTTCCAGCCGGTGTCTTCATCGTCGCAATTGGTTACGCCACTGCACCCATCGATGGTGGCCTGTCCGATGCTCGCACCCGCATAGAGGCCATTCTGTGCGAAGGCAGAACCCGTCACACCCATCATCAACAACATTGCGCCAATAAGTTTCGTTTTGTTCATGATCCGCTCCTTGAGTTACCTCTACGAGTATCATCCAGACAAACTTTCTACACCCCCCGTGTACCGGGATCGCGCGATAATAGTCGCCCTCGGGCCGCGGGGCAATCCGAATCCCGCAAATCTGTTGCCGTCGTCACAGGAACAGCAGCATAGCCAGGTACCGAAATTGTTACACATTGAATTTACTATTCGCCGCCGCGCAATTTCGCGTCGGTTTTGAGCAACGCCAGACCGCCGCCGGCGCGAGTAAGCGTTGCGACATTGGATGCAGGATTCATCAACGCCTCGCGCGGCTTGCCGATGAAATTGCCCTGTGCGAAATCGACGCCGTAGTCCTTGAGCAACGCAAGCGTCTCGGCGCTCTCGACATATTCGGCGATGGTCTGCTTGCCCAGCGCATGCGCGACCTGGTTCATCGACTGCACCATGGCCTGGTCGACCGGCGTCTCCGCCAGATTCTGCACGAACGAGCCGTCGATCTTGAGCTTGTCGACCGGCAGGTGCTTCAGATAGGTGAACGAGCTGAAGCCGGAACCGAAGTCGTCCAGCGCGAACTGGCAGCCGATCTCCTTGAGCGCGCCGATGAAGCGGGTCGCGGCGCCGAGATTGGCGATAGCGGCGGTCTCGGTGATCTCGAAGGTCAGCAATGCCGGGTCGAGGCCGGTTTCCTTGAGCAGGCGCTGGATGGTCGGCAGCAGTATGCTGTCCTCGAAAGCCTTGCCGGAAAGATTGATGGAGAACCGTACCTGCGAACCATGTTCGCGCAGGTTGGCGAGCTGGTGGATGGCGCGCGCCACGATCCAGCGGTCGACGTTGTGGATCAGGCCGAAGCGTTCGGCCGCCGGCATGAATCCGCCCGGCAGAATGATCTCGCCATCGGTGCATACCATGCGGACCAGCACTTCATAGTCCTCCACAGCGCCCGTGCTCACCGACATGATCGGTTGATAAACCAGCTGGAACCGGTCGTGCTCGAGCATTTCGCGCACCCGCGCCGCCCAACCCATGTCTTCGGCCATACCGGCCTTGTCACGGTCATCGGGATTGTACAGATGCACGCGGTTGCGACCCTGCGCCTTGGCCATGTTGCAGGCAAGATCGGCATGCGACAGAACCTCATCGGCGGTTGTGGCAACCGCATCAATTATGGATGCGCCGATACTTGACGTGATGTTGAAGTTTTTGCCGTCGTAGAAGAATTTGTAATTCTCGAACAGGACGCGGAAATTCTCCGCCGCCTTGATGACATCCTGCGCCCTGATGTTATAGACCAACAGGGTAAATTCATCGCCGCCGAAACGCGCCAGCAAATCACCATCGCGGACGTGCGTTGCCACCAGATTACTGATCTCGATCAGCAGCTGATCGCCGGCGGCATGACCCAGGGTGTCATTGATGTATTTGAACTGGTCAAGATCGATATAGAACAGGGCGCAGTCGGCACCACTACGCGCGACGCGCGCCACGGTACGCTCCAGCTCCTGCTGGAAGTAGTGACGATTGAAAAGTGTTGTGAGCGAGTCATGCTCGGCCTGATAAGCGAGCTGCTCCTGGAAAACTTTCTGCTCGGTAATGTCGCGTGCGGTGCCGCTGATCTGCAGTATATTGCCCTCGGCGTCCTGCTGTGCCTTGGCGCTGAAACTGAGGTTGTGGTGGTTGCCGTGACAATCGACATGCACGGTTTCGTACTGCACCAGCTCCTGGCCGGCGAGTAACGCCAGAAAGGCCTCTTCATCCTTTTCCAAACTACTGGAGGCATGGAATTCGCGAATATGCCGGCCGATCATTTCCTGCGCGGTATAACCATAGATACTGTTACAGGCACTGTTGAGGTAGGTCCAGTGTCCCGTGGCATCGGTACTCCAGACCAGGTCGTGCGCCGTCTCGACCAGATCACGGTAGCGCGCCTCGGCGCTGAACATTTTGTCCTCGGCCTGCTTACGCTGCGTGATGTCGGCCACCAGGCAGGTATACATCGGTCTTTCACTGATATACATCGCGCTGATACGCACCGATACCTGAATCGGCGTACCGTTGCGGTGTGTGGCAACGCTTTCCTGCTCCCCGACATTGATCAGTGGCAAACCCTTTTCGCCAACCAGCTCCGGCAACAGCCAGGCCCAGGGCTTGCCGCGGATCTCCACGGCTAGATAACCAAACAGTTGTTCCGCCGCGGCATTGAAGGTGTCGATGTTGCCACGCTCGTCGATAACGATAATGCCCTCGGCGGCGTTGTCGACCACGGCACGCATGGTCGATTCCTGATCGCCCAGACGCCGGAACAGTTTGCCCAGTGTCTGCGTCAGATGACCAATCTCGTCGGTCGATTGCGGGCGCAGTTGCGCGAGATCGGCATGTGTCGAGGCACCGCTGCGCGTCAACACCTCCTGTACGGGACGTAACGACTGAGCCATGCTCTTGATCGACAGCCAGGTCACTGTGGCCGTAATCAGCGCCAGCCCGGCCCAGATTGCCGCCAGCTCAACGGCAAAACCACCGCTGTTTAACCAATGGAATTGCATCAACATCGAATAGGACAGCAGCGGTAAAAAGCCGCCCAGTAGCATGATTTTGGACTTAAGGCTGACCTGTACTTCATGCAGACCAAGGTGCGCTACAAGCCGCCCGAGTCTGTCGAGGGCGATCAGGTAAGTCGGCAGACCCACCAGAATGGCAACCGCCATTTGCAACAGCAGCACATGGACAAATTGTTCCGTGGGGATATTGCCGAATCCATGCGTGCTTGCAAACAACAACGTGGGTGTTGCCAAGGCATAGAGCAGGAATTGTCCCCAATACTCGCGACTGAAGCGACCCAGGCGACGATGCAAATGACTGGGTGCGCTGCCACCCTCGGGGTGCTGCGCCATCCAATGCAGGATCGGCTGCAGATAATGACGGAAACTAAGCAGACTCCAGCCCAGCATCAGCAGCAGGGCGATAGGGAGAAAACCCGCCTGACTGGCGGCTTGCAGGGTGGGCAGGTCGATCAGACCAAATAATATTGCACTGCCGACGCCCGCGAGCGGGGTCAGGGCAAAACCGGCTGCAATCCATAGCGTGAACCGGTGGCGTACGAGCTGTAGGTCGTTGCCGGTCACTTTAATTCGGTCCTAGCCTGCATTTCTCACCACCTTTCTACTGCGCCGGTCCCAGGGCACGCCCTGTCTGGCTTTCGCTCGGTCGTAGTGCTCGACATAGTGCCGCTATGCCTGCGCGCTCCTCGGTCGTGAAAGACCGCCATGCCGCACCCTGGAACCGTCTCGCGACGAACAGCGGTGAGAAATGCAGGCCAGGTCGTGGATTCTCCGCATTTTGCAAGGATCACCATCCTTCAAGGCCGCATAGTATCTTTAATATTAGTTACTTAAGGCTTCTTATGCATGCGGACTGGCAATATAATGGCATAACAAATCATATTTGCAACCATTAAGCCGCTGAGAACCAGCATGTCTACCGCCCGCCAAGCTGGGTTACAGTACGTCGCAGCGTAGAATGCCAGCCTCGTATCTGCTGCAGCATGCTACTGACATTCGAATCGGGAGCCCTTCATGAAACGTCGTGATTTTCTCAACAAGGCCGGCTTGGCCGCCGTCGCCACCGGCGCCGGTCTCAGCAGCACGTCGGCCTCTGCCGCCGCAAAGACCCGCTGGAAGATGGTCACCACCTGGCCGAAGAACTTTCCCGGCCTGGGTACGGGTGCGAACTATCTCGCGCAACTGATTAACGATATGAGTGATGGTCGTCTTCATGTGAAGGTGTACGGCGCCAATGAATTGGTACCGCCGTTTGAAATCTTCGACGCCGTGTCGCAAGGCACCGCCGAGATGGGTCATGGCGCGTCTTATTACTGGAAAGGCAAATCCGAAGCCGCGCAGTTTTTTTCCGCCGTGCCCTTTGGTCTGACCGCGCAGGAAATGAATGGCTGGTTGTATCACGGCGGCGGCATGGAACTCTGGCAGGAAACCTATGCACCCTTTGGTTTGATACCTACCGCAGCCGGCAACACCGGTGTGCAAATGGGTGGCTGGTTCAACCGCGAAATCAAAACACTTGATGACCTCAAGGGACTGAAGATGCGCATACCCGGCCTCGGTGGCGAAGTGCTGCATCGCGTCGGCGGCACGCCAGTCAGCCTGTCCGGCGGTGAAATCTTCACGTCACTGCAATCCGGCGCCATCGACGCGACCGAATGGGTTGGTCCGTATAACGACCTCGCCTTCGGTCTGTATAAAGCCGCGAAATTTTATTACTACCCGGGCTGGCATGAGCCGGGCACTACGCTGGAATGCTTCATCAATCAAAAGGCCTTCGCGGCGCTCCCCAAGGATCTGCAGAGCATCGTGCTTAATGCCTGCAAGGTTGCGAATCAAGACATGCTGGCGGAATACACCGCTCGCAATAACGCGGCCCTGCATACCCTGGTCACGGAACACAAAGTACAGCTGCGCCGATTCCCGGATGCCGTGATGCAGAAGCTCAAGATCATTTCCGATGAGGTGGTCGGCGAAATCGCCAAGAAAGATGATCTCTCGAAACGGGTCTATGATTCCTTCCGTGCCTATCGCGACCAAGTCATCGCTTGGCACGATATTTCCGAACGCGCCTATCTGAATGCACGGGGAGCGGAGTCCTGACAATCACTGCGCAATCACAACCAATGCAGATCGCACATCACTGCTGTCCCATAAACTCCCTCTCCCTCCGGGAGAGGGTTGGGGAGAGGGGATCGAAGCGGCGTAACGTGCCGATTTCATTTATCCCCTCATCCTGCACTTCTCCCAAAGGGAGAAGGGACGCTCCGCTCAACTGCGTCATGTCCGGGAACACTTCATAATCTGCAATGCGCCCTTATATAGGGCCTTACACTTTTTCAGAACAGGGTTTGTGGGACAGCAGTGATCGCACATACAAATGATGGTGCCTGCGCGGCGGCACAGGGATTATATCGAGCCGCATTAACACTGGGAACCTCTGATTATTCGGTAATGTCGGGCGCGCGGCTAACGCCGCCGAACCCGACCTACGCCTTTCGCATAGCAAACGTAGGTCGGATTCAGGCCGTAGGCCGCATCCGACAGGTTCACCCACATCCGTTCGCGGTCAAGGCCGCGCCTATGGACGTGCGTTATCCGCCGGAAGATGTCGCATTAATTTATCAGGGTCTACGCGGATTCGTGTGGGTGAATTGACCCCCGGAAGGGGTCGCACACCCTGTTCAGTAGTGGGAAGACGATCATGTAGCCCGGATAAAGCGTAGCGGAATCCGGGGATGCACCGCCGTGACCGGGGTGATCACGATAGCGTGCGCCGCCTCCCCAGGCGTATTTCCCGGATTACGCTTCGCTTCATCCGGGCTACGATTGCGATGTCGGCCCCGGTGCCTGCTGTCCGGTCTTGTGAGGCTTCGTCGTGCCCGCCGTGGAGATACTCCGAACGTTGCCGCTTACCCACACGAATCCGCGTTGAGCCATTTATCAGAGGCCCTCAAATGCAAACATCTTTGAACTCACTCAGACCGCATAAATTATGCTTGAAGACACAGTCCTGATTCTCGCAGGCATCGGCCTGCTGGCTATCGCCTGTCAGTGGTTCGCCTGGTGGGTCAAACTGCCGGCGATTCTGTTTCTGTTGCTGGGCGGGCTGCTCGTTGGCCCGACCTTCGGCTGGCTCAGTCCCGATGCGCTGTTCGGCAATCTTCTGTTTCCGATTGTGTCGTTGTCGGTCGCTGTAATCCTGTTCGAAGGCAGTCTCACGCTCAAATTCAGTGAGATTAAGGGATTGGAACATGTGGTCCGGCGTATGGTTTCAACCGGCATGCTGTCGACCTGGATCATTACCACCCTGGCGACACGCTGGCTGCTGGATTTTTCCTGGGAACTGTCTTTGTTGTTCGGCGCCGTCACGGTTGTCACCGGACCCACGGTGATTGTTCCCATGCTGCGCACCGTACGACCCACCGCGCACATCGCCAACATCCTGCGCTGGGAAGGCATCGTCATCGATCCGATTGGTGCCTTGCTCGCGGTGTTGGTCTTTGAGTTCATCATCTCCGGCGGTACGGGTGGCGCACTCGGACACACCTTGCTCAGCTTCGGCAAGATCATCTTCATCGGCCTGCTGCTCGGTGCCCTGGCGGGACAGGCACTGGGCATTGCACTGCGCAAACACTGGTTACCGGAATATCTGCACAATGTCGCCACGCTGACCCTGGTGTTCGGTGTATTCGCCATTTCCAATTCAGTACAGGACGAATCCGGCCTACTGACCGTCACGGTCATGGGTCTGTGGTTGGCCAATATGCGCGGCGTGTCGGTGGAAAATATTCTGAACTTCAAAGAAAGCCTGAGCGTCCTGCTGATCTCCGGCCTGTTTATTCTGCTCGCCGCACGCGTGGATTTCTCGCAGTTGCAGGCGCTGGGCTGGCAAGCCATTGGCGTGTTGGCGATCATGCAATTCGTCGCCCGACCGATGAAAATCTTTCTTTGCACCCTGGGTTCATCGCTGAAATGGAATGAACGCGCCTTGCTGGCCTGGATCGCACCGCGCGGCATTGTTGCCGCCGCTATTGCGGCGCTGTTCGCGTTACGTCTGCAGGAGCAGGGTTATACCGATGCAGCGCTGCTGGTGCCGCTGACGTTCATGGTCATCATTGGCACCGTGGTACTGCAAAGCGCCACTTCACGCATGTTAGCGATCTGGCTCGGCGTCGCCGAACCGGAACCGCGTGGTTTTCTGATCGTAGGTGCCGGTCCGGTCGCTCGCACCATTGCCAAAGCGCTCAAGAAAAAAGGTTACGACTCACTGCTGTGCGACAACAACTGGAACAATATACGTGCCGCGCGCATGGCCGGGCTGGCCACCTTCTATGGCAATGCCGTGTCGGAATACGCCGACCGCCGTTTGGACCTGGTTGGCCTGGGGCGTCTACTCGCACTGTCTCCACATCGTGAACTCAATGCGCTTGCGGTGCATCGTTATCGCCGTGAATTCGGCGACAACAATATCTATACGCTACTGAACACCACCGACAAGGCCGACGATAAAAACATGGCCCCACCACCGGCCGGACATATCGCCTTCAGCAAGGAGGCCAGCTATTCACGCTTCGCCAGCCAGATCAGCCTGGATGCGGAAATCCGCGAAACCAAACTATCAGAAAGCTTCGACTTCAGTGACTTCTACAAAAAGAATTACAAAAAGGCGATTCCGTTGTTCGCCATCACACCCAAGGGGCGGCTGCGGGTGTTCAATGCCGAGTCCGACATCAAAGCCGGGCCGGGCTGGACCATTCTGAGTCTGATTGAAAAACAAGATGATTCAAAACCTGAATCGACAGCATTGCCGAATGCGGAGAAGGGTTCGACGCAGGGGTCGGAGACTTACTGAAGTGCAGCTAATAACAGATACCCGAGGCATTTAGAATCTGACTGCTTTCGACCGATAGTCATCCTCCGTCATTGCGAGGAGCGTAGCGACGCGGCAATCTTCATGTGTTGGCGCCACACTCCAAAGCGGACCTAACCCGAAACAACGAACAACTTCTGCTATCGACCGTTCTCGGACATGCGGCCAGGGCTGAATTGAATCAGCAGCAACTGCCGGAATCGGCCAGAAGCGGGCATCCACGCAGTGAAAAAAAAAGACCCCGCCAAGGCGAGGTCTCTTACTTCCACCTTTAAAATTGAACTTAAGCAGCTTTGCGTCGTGCAATACCAACCAACCCTAACAGTCCACTGCCAGATAGCTGTTCTCGATGTCGCGCTCCAGTAACTGTTGTTGCTCCAGACAATGGCCAATACGCCGGGCCATGGTGTGGGCCAGCTGCGTGAGCTCGTCACGGGTCGGCGCCTTGACCCACCGAAAGTGTGTCGCTGATCTGTTGACGCCGCCGACGTAAACGCCATCCAGAAACAACAGCGGGTTCGATTCCCGCCGCCCCACCATTTAATCATCCAAGACCATCCAACAACGTCTACTGAACCCGCTAAGATGCGGGTTTTTTATTGGGCGGATTCAGCCAGTTGCCCAGCGAGTTGAATCCGCACCTACATACTAGGCATCCCTACGTCTGAAAGCCGCTCACCAGTACCAAGTTTCAACCGTTGGCCGGTTGTAGGTCAGTTGTGCAACATCAAGCAGCGCAAGCAAGCCGGCCTGTTCTTCGGGATTTGCGCTATTGAACATTGCGCCCGCACCCTTCTCAGATAACCTTGTGATGAATCCTCTCCAGCGATATTCCTTCACTTTATTATGATGATTAGGATAGTGCAGTCGAAAACGTAGCGTGATCGGAGTATGGATCTTCAGCTGTTTACTGGCGACGTTAATCTGAATTCCGCTGAGACTGACGTTGGTGATGCGAACCGGCTGACTGATGCCTGTCATAAAGCTGGCGATAGCCGCGATTTTGACGATGCTCCGTTTCCCGTGACGATGCTCCATCAGGCACCTCCACATCTAAACCATGACGGGCTTGGCGTAAGAAACTAATACATTCCAAATGTATTTACACTGATCTTGATCACGCCGGCTATTAGAGATGGGATGAATTTTTTGTTACACACTATTTAATCGAGTGCATTAACACCTTACCTGGGTGGTCATCATTAGTGTGGCGTCCGTTCTTCGCCGATCTGAGCCATCCCGTTTTCGTGTCGCTTGTCTAATGCGCACTACTGCTATATTGGGTCGAAGGCGGCATTTTCTATTGTTCTGATACACCGACCACCTGACATCCGCTTTGCGCAGCCATAGGCAGCCCTTCGAGAGGCCGAACTCGGTTCGACTGCCCTGAACGACCACACCACTTGCGATTACAGACCTACCGAAGTGGCGTAGTCCTCAAATCAGCGTCTGCTGCGTTCGGCTAGGAGCGATCCTAGATAGCGATCGGCAATTCTATATTCTGTGGTTAGCTCAGATCGCCCAAAGCAGACATTAACGTAGAGCTCAGCGGCGCCGCTTTTTGGCGTCCGCTGGAGCGCCTTGTTCGGCGCTCCTTATTTCGTCATCCAAGAATTTTATCTGACCAATAATGCCGACCAGTTTTTGTCCATTCTCTGTCAGTGAATATTCTGTCCTGGGCGGGACTTCTGCATAGACATGCTTGTCCAGCAAGCCGTAGCCGACCAATTTCCGTAGCCGCTCGGAAAGCACTTTGGTTGAAATTCCTTGAACGTGACGCTCTATAGCGCCGGGTCGCGATATGCCAGCGCCGACGGCTTGCAAAACCGATACTGACCATTTGCAGCCAACCACGTCTTCAAGTTGCCTATAGGATTTCGCCGATGGCGAGATTTTTTTTGTCTTCATTTTTCGCAAACTACACCAAAAGGTTACCGGGGTACCGGGAAGTGCCTTCTAGGCAAGGGTTGAAGCTGTTCCTAACATGCTTGTGTGCATGTGGCACAGATTACAACCTACCGAGGAGAACAGTATGAAGACCAAAGCCATTTTTTACCACGCAGGATGTCCCGTCTGTGTCGCCGCCGAGCAGCAACTCGCCGACGCCATCGATCCGGCACGCTTTGACATCGAGGTCGTCCACCTGGGCGAAGCCAAGGCGCGCATCCCGGAGGCCGAAGCGGTTGGAGTGAAGTCCGTGCCCGCCCTGGTCATCGCCGGGCAGCCGTTCCACATCAACTTCGGCGCTGCCATCGCCGATCTCAAATGAGAAGGAGCCATCCATGAAAGCACGTATTCTGAGTTTGATTTGCGCGACCGCGACGACGGCCGCGCTGGCCGCCGAGCCCGCTGTCCCCTATCCGGCAGGTTATCGCGACTGGCACCACGTCAAGAGCATGATGATCGAGGAGGGGCATCCCTTGTTCGCTTCCTTTGGCGGCATTCACCATCTCTATGCCAACGACAAAGCCATGAAAGGCTATCGGGACAGGATTTTCCCGGACGGTTCGGTGATCATTTTCGATCTGCTGGAAGCCGTTCATGATGGCAACGCCGTCACCGAAGGCGCGCGCAAGGTGGTGGGCGTGATGCACAAAGATTCGAAGAAATTCAAGGCAACCGGCGGCTGGGGCTTCGAAGGTTTTAGCGGAGGTGACCAAGCCAAACGGGTCGTAGGCAACAACGCAGCGTCCGCCTGCTTTGCCTGCCATCAACCGCAGAAGGCACAGGACTACACCTTCAGCCGACTGCGCGACTGAGGGGATACCGTGGATCTGCCTGCATTGGCGCCACTCTGGCGCACTTCAGAATGGTTGAACACCCCGGCAGCTATCGATCTGGAGGCGCAGCGCGGCCACGTTGTGGTCGCCTGCGCCTTCCAGATGCTGTGCCCTGGTTGTGTGACCCATGTGATTCCGCAGATGAAAGCGGTGCATGATCTGTTCGGCCCGCAAGGCGTGGTCGTGGTGGGGCTGCACACGGTGTTCGAACATCACGACGCGATGACCGTCACGGCGCTACGTGCCTTCGTGCACGAATACGGCATCCGCTTCCCGGTCGGTGTCGATATGCCCGCAGATGACGGTGGATATATCCCGCAGACAATGGAGGCCTACCAAATGCAGGGCACGCCGACTCTGTTGTTGATCGACCGTGCGGGACGGCTGCGGCGGCAGATATTTGGTCATGTTCCTGACCTGCTCCTGGGCGCGGAGATCATGCGCCTTGTCGATCATGCTTGACGCGACTTGAATAATACGGATTGGCGGATATGCCACTTGAGCGACAGTCAGTGGTTGAGTCGCGGCCTTTGTGACTCGGGCTGCAATGGTAACGCTGCACAATAAACAGCAAGAACGCAGTTCATAGTCGGATTGGTCCACGTTAATGAAGCCATGCCTTCTGATGAGGCTCGACTTGCAGTTGTTGGCCGACTGCACGCGTACGGCATCAAGTATAATCATCGATGCGCAGGGCAATAAGTATAGGAAGAATAAACACCCTTTTCCTCAATGGTCAACAGATCATTCACAGGTGATGAAGGGCCATGCACCCTGCCACCACCAGCCCCATTCAGTACTCAACCTCGAGAAATCCTCCCTCGCCACCATCATTTTCGCTCCATCTACGCCATGACACTAGGACTGCTATGGGTCGGATGCCGTCCTTTAGCTAACTCTAATATGCCAAGTCCGCGATGTCTGCTCCTTTAATCGGGCGTAGTAGTCAAGCCCCCGTGGTTTACGGGTTTTACACCGGGTACGTCGCCGCGTGGGTCACGCTCCTTTCCGCAGTCGGCTGAGCAATCTACTTCAGCACGCTGCACGCATTCGTCAGACAGTTTGGAGAGCCTCGCTTATCGTCGCGCTTTTATGCGCAGCAGACATATACGGCTTCATCCAGACATCGTCCACACGAGGGACGTTCCCGATCAGGCACTACGGATAACCACTCTGGTCAGTTCATGACGCAGCCTCCGCAGAGCCATACCGGAAATCAGTACCATCCAGCCACATCTTGTGCAGGATCACGGCCAGTTTGCGCGCCACGGCAATGACCGCCCGCTGATGACCTCGGGTCTTCGCCAGTCGTCGCCCCCAGACTTTCAGTGAAGACCATTCTGCTGACCGAGTCACTAACGCATTGGCTGCTACGTACAACGCGGATCGCACGTCCGGATCGCCTGCCTTGGAGATGTGACCGGGGTTATCCACTTCACCCGACTGGTAACGTCGGGGTGTTAATCCGAAATGCGCTGCCACTGTGCGCGAGCGTTTGAACCGCGTCGGATCATCCACGCCCGCCTTGAACGTCAGCGCTGTGATCGACCCAACACCCGGCACGGTCATCAACCGCTGGCAAACGGCATCGTCGCGTACCAGGGACTTCACTTGGTTGTCCAACTTCAGATAGGTTTGGTAGAGCACCAGTCGCGCATCCAGCAGCGGAACCAGCGCGGGCGCCAATGCCGCATGTGTAGCAATCGCCTCCCGAAGTACAGCATCGAAGGCACCATGCTTGAGCGTCCCCGGCAAACGGACTCCCAGCAACCGGATCAGCCCGCGAAGCTCATTCTCCAGATCGACACACTTCTTCAGCACGGCCTTGCGGCTCGACAACAGTGCGCGGATCAGATGACTCTCCAGACTCTTGACGTGCACCCGGCTGTACCAGCCGGTGCGCAGGATCTGCGCAATGCCGCGTGCATCGTTCCTGTCGGTCTTGTTGCGCATGGCCGCAAGCGCCGCACTGACTTGGCGTGCTTCCAGGCAGATCACCTCATAGCCCGCCGATTGCAAACCATAGGTGAGGTATTGCGTGAGCGTTCCGGCCTCAAAACCCACGGTGCGGATGTCCAGGCTGAATCGCTTCAAGCAGCCGACAATCGCATCAACATCGGAAGCCACTTTGGCTTCGTGCAATATCACTCCATCATCATCGATGACACAGATAGAAACCGAGCGGAGTGAAACATCCAGTGCAGTGTGATATGCCATGACACAGCCTCCCAGGTTTAATCTCGCTGTACGAGTGTAGTACTGGGAGCTTGACGGTAACCGCAAGCCCGATTACCTATGCTTATCGCCGGAAGCAGCCCTTTTCGCCAACTCAAAGATCACACCGCCATTTCCAACATGCGCAGCTGCGCCATCGGCACGCCGCGCGCGGTGAAGTAACGTTCGCACTGATCGAGAATGTTCCGTGGTGCGGCGATGTAGAAATCGAATGCCGCGACATCGAAATGCGGTTCGGCGACGGCGGCGAGGACGGTTGCCAGGGTTTCGCGTGCGTCGCTGTCGTTGCTGTAGACATGCGGCTCTACGCGCATATGCGCATAGTGGAATATTTCCAGTGCATCCGCCCAGGCCCGGCAGCGGTTATGCATGTAGGGTAACTCACCTTGAGTATGCGCCCAGAACAGATGCAGGCTCTCGGCGCTTTCCAACGCCATCGCATGTTCGACCAGGCTCTTGATCGGCGCGAAGCTGGTATCCCAGGCGAGAAAGATGGCCGGGTGCAGGGAATCCAGATCCAACACAAAATCGCCGCGCGGTCCTTCAACCTGCACCTGCTGATTCAGGCCCATGCCGCTGAAGAGTTTTTTCGCGAATCCATCACTGTCGCGATCACGCACATGAAATTCCAGCTGATGCTCATCACAGGGACAGCTGGCGATGGCGTATTCGGCGCTTAAACCCTCGCTGCTCAGGCGCGCCGACTGGCCGGCGAAGAAGCGTAGGCGGGCACCATCGGCGGGGCGCAACGACAAAATGGCGATGTCATCTTCGACACGTTCCACGGAGCCGACACGCGCCTGCAGCTGTTGCAGTTCTATCTGTTCTGGCAAGGGCGTTTCAACCGCCTCGATGACCACATCCGTCACCGCCGTGTTGCAACACATCAGGTTCATGCCCTGGGCACGATCAGTTTCGCTGAGCCGGAACCGTGGCTTACGCACCAGCTTGAGTGTGCCGCTTCTCAACTTGGCGACACAGCGTCCGCAACTGCCGTCGGCGCAACCATAGTCCAATGCCAGTCCGGCGCGCAACCCGGAATCCAGCAAGCTGTCATTGCCATGCACGATGAACTCATGTCCGCTGGGCTCAAGATGCACCTGCGCCGCCATGACGCGCAGCAGCATATCGGTCGCATATAACTCGCCTTCATCATCGATACGCGAGTGCAGTTGCTGCAAGGATTCATCCAGCCAGGTACGCAATGCGTTTATATCTGTGTGCGCCAGCGTCACGTCCGGCTCGGCGAGTTTTCGCAAATAGTCCTGCAATTGCTGCATGAACAGGTCATAACGGCGCATGCGATAATTCGCGGTGCCGAGCTCATGGCTCATTGCCGCTATGCGCGTGGCGAGCACTTCTGCATCCGGCAAGCCTTCCTGATCGCGGACGACGCGGTTCAGCGCGCGCTCGATCAACCGGTCGGCGCGCTCGATCATGGCGCTGTCTTCCAGCTTGGTCTGCGGGTACACGCGCAGCAGCTCGCTCAGATCCAGCTCGCCCTCGAAGGTGCTCAGATCGCCGGCGCGAATCTGTTTCTGTAATGTTGCGCGATTGACGCCGACCAGGCGCGCTGCGCGCGATAAGGTTATGAATCTAGCCATGGTTCACTTCTCTTTTGCCGAGGCGCTGTATTGCATCGCGAATATAGTTAACACCCTGCCGCCACATTTATCCCCTCTCCCTCAGGGAGAGGGGGTGATGGGACAAATCAACAATACTGCAGAATAATAACCTCCTCATCCTGACCTTCTCCCGGAAGGGAGAAGGAACTCATATTTTCTCATTGGCATTCACCTCTGAGCCAAAATCATGCCGGCCGATTCGCAGGCGCTTATAGTTTCGCACCATAATAATCGCCTTCTGCAGTGTAGGCTGATCGATACAGGCAACCTGCAAACCGATTTTGATCGGCATGCCGCGCTCGCTGGGTGCACCGATGTCGATAAACTGTGCGCCTTCAGCGCCCGCCAGCGCAATCAGCTCGGCATCCCAAACCACCTCATGCTGCTCAAAACGGCCGATAAAGCGTGCTCGGACTGTCCGCGCACCCACGGGTGTCTCACAGTGATAATCCGCACCCGCCAAAGACTCACGCAACGCGGCCACACATGTCGACATCGCGTCAGTCATGCATCAACCTGCCTGAATCGGCTTGACGGACAGCATACCCACTTGCATGGCGGCTTTATCCGACGCGCCTGGATACATAGCATAGTTATTCGGTAACCTGGCGGGTTGCCTGTGACGGACTCCGATGCACCCGCAGTTGCTGCGTATGCGCCTGACAGGAAGTGGCGGTCGGTTGTTGAGGGATTTCATCGGAGCATCTGCCGTGGCGGCAGAGCTATCAACACTAGCGATGGCGGGTGCGCGTGCAGCGCCGGCATCCGCAGCCTGAATCATGGCCTGGTAAAGACTAAGGAGCCTCTGATTAATTCGCTGAAGCGGCATCTGCCGCGTTGCAGCCGGGCTCAAAATACTCATTTACGCCGTGTAAACTCCGTTTTTTACTCGGTGCTGCGCACCTCGCCCTTCGGGCCGGCTGGCGCCGTTCTCTCCGCTTCG